>NZ_JAZBJP010000051.1:0-47617 GCF_036352915.1 Streptomyces bugieae | reverse complement strand
GCTTTAACTTTCCCTCTCACGGGAGGGGGCGGGCCGGAGGGGCCGGTTGTGTGGACGTAAAGCGTCAGCAGTCCACACAACCGGCCCCGGAGGCCCGTCACCGCACCCGACAACAACCCAGCCCGCCGCAGGCGCAACGGCGAACAACACCCGCGGCGGGACAGACAGGTACGTGGGAGGCGCCGCAAAGCGCACAACGGCGAGCGAGCCCCGCGGCGGGAAAGCCGGGTACGTGGGCGGCACCGCAAAGCGCAGCGGAATGTTCGCCGCCCCGAAAGATCCACGTGGCTCGCTCCACGCACGGTGCGTCGACAACAGCCGTATGCGTGTCGTCATCGTCACCGAATCCTTCCCGCCCGATGTCAACGGCGTCGCCCACTGCGCCCTGGAAACCGCCCGCCACCTCGTCCGCCGCGGGCACGACCCGCTCGTCGTCGCGCCGCTCGGTGGCGCCGCGCCCGGAGCCGGTACGCACGACAGCCCCTGCCCCGTCGTACGGGTGCCGTCGATGCCGCTGCCCGGTTACCCGCAGGTGCGGATCGCGCTCCCCGGACGAAGGCTGTCCGCGGCGCTGGCCGGTCACCGGCCCGATCTGGTGCACCTCGCCAGCCCCTTCGTCCTCGGCGCCCGCGGCATGGCCGCCGCGGCCCGTCTGCGGGTGCCCGCGATCGCCGTCTACCAGACGGACCTGGGCCGCTACGCCCGCACCTACCTCGGCGGCGGCACCGCCACCGCCTGGCGGCGGCTGCGCGCCGTGCACGGGGCCGCCGACCGCACCCTCGCGCCCTCCAGCGCCGCGCTGCTCGACCTGACCGAGCACGGCGTGCCCCGCGTCCACCTCTGGCCGCGCGGCGTGGACTCCACCCGCTTCCACCCCGGGCGCCGCGACGCGGTGCTGCGCAGCTCGCTCACCGCCGGACGGGAGCTGCTGGTGGGGTACGTGGGGCGGCTCGCGCCGGAGAAGGACGTCCGGCTGCTGGCCGAGACCTCCCGGCTGCCGGGCGTCCGCACCGTCGTCATCGGCGAGGGCCCCAGCGCCGCCGGACTGCGCGCCGCCCTCCCGGAGGTCCGCTTCCTCGGCCGCCGCACCGGTGACGAACTCGCCCGGCTCTACGCCTCCCTGGACGTCTTCGTGCACACCGGGCCCTACGAGACCTTCTGCCAGACCGTGCAGGAGGCGATGGCCTCGGGCGTGCCCGTCGTCGCGCCGCGGGCCGGCGGACCGGTCGATCTGGTCGACCACGGCCGTACCGGGCTCCTGGTCACCCCCGGCGACGGCGGCGCGTTCCGGGACGCGGTGCGCTTGCTGGCGGGCAGTGCCGAACTGCGCGTGCGGTACGGCGCCGCGGCCCGCCGGGCCGTCGCGGACCGCACCTGGGAAGCGGTCGGCGACCAGCTTCTGGGCCACTACGAGGACGTGCTCGCCGACCGGACGGCGGTGGCGGTGTGAACCGGCGGCCGGCCCGCACGACGGGCCTGCGGATCGTACGGATCGCCAACTTCGTCACCCCGGCCTCCGGCGGGCTGCGCACCGCGCTCGCCGCGCTCGGCGCCGGCTACCGGGCCGCCGGGCACGAACCGGTGCTCATCGTGCCCGGGCCGCCCGGCGACGACCGGGCGCACGAGGAACTCACCGCGCAGGGGCGGGTGTTCACCCTGCCCGGGACCGCGCTGCCCGGCAGCGGCGGCTACCGGATGCTGACCGACCGCCGCCGGGTGCAGCGGCTGCTGGCGGCGCTGGCCCCCGACCGGCTGGAGGTCTCGGACCGTACGACGCTGCGCTGGACGGGCGAGTGGGCCCGCCGGGCCCGGGTCCCCGCGGTGATGGTCTCGCACGAGAGCGTGGACGGGGTGCTGCACACCTGGGGCGTGCCGCGGCCGCTCGCCCGGGCCGCCGCGGACCGGCTCAACCGCCGTACCGCGTACGCCTACAGCCGGGTGGTGTGCACCACCGAGTGGGCGGCCGCGGAGTTCACCCGGGCCGGCGCGCGCAACGTCGTACGCGCCCCGCTCGGGGTCGATCTGGCCGCCTGGCACCCGGACTGCGGCAGCGCCGAGCTGCGCCGCCGATGCGCGGGCCGGGCTGGGGTGCTGCTGCTGATGTGCTCCCGGCTCTCCCAGGAGAAGCGGCCCGGGCGGGCCCTGGACGCGCTCGCCGAGCTGCGCCGGCGCGGCATCGACGCGGCGCTGGTGGTGGTCGGTGACGGGCCGCTGCGGGCCCGGCTGGCCGCCCGCGCGCGGGCCGAACGGCTGCCCGCGGCGTTCCTGGGCCACCTCGCCGACCGCGACCGGCTGGCCGCCCTGCAGGCCAGTGCCGATCTCGCGCTGGCGCCCGGGCCCGCCGAGACGTTCGGGCTGGCCGCTCTGGAGGCGCTGGCCTGCGGCACCCCGGTGGTCGCCAGCGCGGCCTCGGCGCTGGCCGGGCTCGTCGGCGGCGGGGGCGACACCGCGCTCGACGACGGGCCGTCCTTCGCCGACGCCGTCCAGCGGGTACTGGCCCGGCCCGAGGCGGCCCGGCGCGCCGCGGCCCGCCGGCAGGCCGAGGGCTACGGCTGGCAGCCGGCCGTGGACGCCTTCCTGGCGGCGCACGACGCCGACGTGCCGCTGGCCCGGCCCGCCACCGCCGTACCGGCCGCGCCGCATCCGGCGGGCCCCCGGGGCGGGTGGTGACGGTGCGGTCCACCACGGGGCCGATGCCCGGGCAGCCGCCCACCGGGAGGCCGTCCGCGGCACAGCCGCGAGCGGCCCTGGGCGGGGAACCCGTCCGCTTCGTCGCGCTCGGCGATTCGCTGACCGAGGGGCTGGGCGATCCCCTGCCGGGCGGGGGCTGGCGCGGCTGGGCGGTGCTGCTCGCCGCGGCGCTGGGGGAGCGGCCGGAGAGCGTGGAGCTGGTGAACCTGGCGGTCAGCGGAGCGCTGGCGGCGGACGTGGCCGAACGGCAGCTGCCCGCCGCGCGGGCGCACCGGCCGCGGTTCGCGTCGCTGGTCGTCGGCGCCAACGACACCCTGCGCGCCGCCTTCGCCATCGAGCGGGTCGCGGCCGCACTGGACCGGGCGTACGGCGCGCTGAGCGGCGACGGGACCGTGGTCCTGACGGCCTGTCTGCCCGATCCGGGCCGGATGCTGGGCCTGCCCGCGCCGCTGGCCCGGCCACTGGCCCGGCGGATGCGGGCGGTCAACGCCGTCGTCCACGCGCTCGCCGTCCGCCACGGGGGCGTGCACCTGCATCTGGCCGAGCACCCCTGGGTGACCGACCGCGCCTCCTGGAGCGTGGACCGGCTGCACCCCAGCGAACGCGGCCACCGGTTGCTGGCCCGCGGCTTCCACGCGCAGCTCGCCGCCGCCGGCCTGCCCGTGGGCCCGCCGCCCGCGCTCACCCTCGACGGCCGGGCGCCGACCCGTACCGGCTCCGCCCTGTGGATGGCCACCAAGGGCACCCGCTGGGTCGTCGCCCGCTGCACCGACCTGCTGCCCGGTCTGCTCGCCCTCGCGGCCCGGGAGTACCGGCACTCCCTCGCGGGCACCGGGCGCCTCCTGGACGCCGCGGCCGACCGGACCACGCGGGCCGCGCTCGCCGCCCTCCCCGGGCCGAAAGCCGCCGCGACCGCGCACGGCGCTGCGACAATGACGGGATGACGACCGGACGCTGGGAGTTCTGGATCGACCGGGGTGGCACCTTCACGGACGTCGTCGGCAGACGCCCGGACGGGCGGCTGGTCACCGGGAAACTGCTCTCGCACCACCCCGAGCGCTACCGGGACGCCGCGGTGGCCGGCATCCGGATGATGCTCGGCCTGGGCCCGGACGAACCGGTGCCCGCCGAGCGGGTCTCCGTCGTCAAGATGGGCACCACCGTCGCCACCAACGCCCTCCTGGAGCGCAAGGGCGAACCGACCGTGCTGCTCATCACCGAGGGCTTCCGCGACGCGCTGCGGATCGCCTACCAGAACCGCCCGCGGATCTTCGACCGCCGGATCGTTCTGCCCGAGGCGCTCTACGACCGGGTGATCGAGGTGCCGGAGCGGATCGGGGCGCACGGCGACGTGGTCCGGCCGCTGGAGGCCGGCCGGGTCCGCGAGGCGCTGCGGGAGGCCCGCGCCGACGGGCTGAGCAGCGCCGCCGTCGTCCTCATGCACGGCTACCGCCACCCCGACCACGAGCAGGCCGTCGCCGAGCTGGCCCGGGAGGCCGGCTTCCCCCAGGTCAGCTGCTCGCACGAGGTCAGCCCGCTGATGAAGCTGGTGCCGCGCGGCGACACCACCGTCGTCGACGCCTACCTCTCGCCGATCCTGGCCCGTTACGTCGACGAGATCGCCGCCCAGCTCCCGGGCATCCGGCTGATGTTCATGCAGTCCAACGGCGGGCTGCGCCAGGCCGCGCACTTCCGCGGGAAGGACGCGGTGCTCTCCGGCCCCGCGGGCGGCGTGGTCGGCATGGTCCGTACGGCCGCCGAGGCCGGTGACGGCCACGACCGGGTGATCGGCTTCGACATGGGCGGCACCTCCACCGATGTGTCGCACTACGCCGGTGAGTTCGAGCGGGTCTTCGGCAACGAGGTCGCCGGCGTCCGGATGCGCGCCCCGATGATGAACATCCACACCGTCGCGGCCGGCGGCGGCTCCGTGCTGCACTTCGACGGGCGCCGCTACCGGGTCGGCCCCGACTCGGCCGGCGCCGACCCGGGACCGGCCTGCTACCGGCGCGGCGGCCCGCTGACCGTCACCGACGCCAATGTGATGCTCGGCCGCATCCAGCCGGCCCACTTCCCCGCGGTGTTCGGCACCGACGGCGACCGGCCGCTGGACGACGAGGCGGTCCGGGAGCGCTTCACGGAGCTGGCCGCCCGGGCCGCCGCCGAGACCGGGGACGACCGCGGCCCCGAGGAGGTCGCCGCCGGGTTCCTGGACATCGCCGTGCTCAACATGGCCAACGCGGTCAAGAAGATCTCCGTCCAGCGCGGCCACGACGTCACCCGCTACGCCCTCACCAGTTTCGGCGGCGCCGGCGGCCAGCACGCCTGCGCGGTCGCCGACGCCCTGGGCATCAACACGGTCCTCGTCCCGCCGCTGGCCGGCGTGCTCTCGGCGTACGGCATCGGGGTCGCGGACGCCACCGCGATGCGCGAACAGGCCGTCGAGGCGGAGTTCTCCGACCCCGCCGCGCTCGACCACGTCCACGAGGTGTGCGCCGCGCTCGCCGACCAGACCCGCCGAGAACTCCTCGACGACGGGGTGCCGGACGCGTCGATCACCACCCGTGCCCGGGTGCTGGTCCGCTACGCCGGGACCGACTCCCCCCTCGGCGTCCCGCTCGGCGACGCCGCGGCGATGGCCGAGGAGTTCGTCCGGGCGCACCGCGAGCGGTACGCCTTCACCATGGACAAGCCGCTGGTTGCCGAGGCGGTGTCGGTCGAGGCGCGCGGGGAGTCCGGCGGCGCCCGCGGCTACGAGGCACGAACCGGCGGCCGGGAAGGGGAGTTGGCGCCCGCGGCGACGGTGCGGATGTACGCCGGCGGACGCTGGCGGGACACCGGCCTGTACCGGCGGACCGAACTGCGGCCCGGTGACGTCCTCACCGGCCCGGCGATCGTCGCCGAGGCCGACGCCACCACCGTCGTCGACCCCGACTGGCAGGCGGAGATGGGCGACCGCGGGCACCTGCTGCTGACCCGTACCCGCCCGCGCGGCGACCGGGTCGCGGTCGGCACCGAGGCCGACCCGGTGATGCTGGAGGTCTTCAACAGCCTCTTCATGGCCATCGCCGAGCAGATGGGCGTCCGGCTGGAGAACACCGCGCACTCCGTCAACATCAAGGAGCGGCTGGACTTCTCCTGCGCGCTGTTCGACGCCGAGGGCAATCTGATCGCCAACGCCCCGCACATCCCCGTGCATCTGGGCTCGATGGGGGAGTCCATCAAGGAGGTGCTCCGGCGGCGCCGGGGCGATCTGCGACCGGGCGACGTCTACGCGATCAACGACCCGTACCACGGCGGCACCCACCTGCCGGACGTCACGGTCGTCACGCCCGTCTTCGACGCCGACGGCGACGACCTGCTGTTCCTGGTGGCCTCCCGCGGCCACCACGCCGAGATCGGCGGCATCACCCCCGGCTCGATGCCGGCGTTCAGCACCACCATCCACGAGGAGGGCATCCTCTTCGACAACTGGCTGCTGGTGCGGGACGGGACGCTGCGCGAGCGCGAGACCCGTGAGCTGCTCACCTCCGGCCCGTACCCGTCCCGTTCGCCGGACGCCAACCTCGCCGATCTGCGCGCCCAGATCGCCGCGAACGAGAAGGGCATCCAGGAACTCCGCAGGATGACCGACCAGTTCGGCCTGGATGTCGTACGGGCCTACATGGGCCACGTCCAGGACAACGCCGAGGAATCGGTCCGCCGGATCATCGCCCGGCTGTCGGACGGCAGCTACCGCTACGAGACCGACAGCGGCGCGGAGATCCGGGTCGCGCTGACCGTCGACCGGGACGCCCGCAGCGCCGTGCTGGACTTCGCCGGCACCTCGCCCCAGCAGCCCGGCAACGCCAACGCGCCCACCTCGGTGGTGATGGCCGCGGTGCTGTACGTCTTCCGCACCCTGGTCGCCGAGGACATCCCGCTCAACAGCGGCTGCCTCAAGCCCGTCGAGGTCCGCATCCCCGAGGGCTCGATGCTGGCCCCCGTCTTCCCGGCGGCCACCGTCGCGGGCAACGTGGAGACCTCCCAGGCGGTCACCGGCGCGCTCTACGCCGCGCTGGGCATCCAGGCCGAGGGCTCCGGCACGATGAACAACCTCACCTTCGGCAACGACCGGGTGCAGTACTACGAGACCGTGGCCAGCGGTTCGGGCGCCGGCGACGGCTTCCACGGCGCGGACGCCGTGCAGACCCACATGACCAACTCCCGGCTGACCGACCCCGAGGTCCTGGAGTGGCGCTACCCGGTCCGGGTCGACGCCTTCGCGATCCGCGACGGCAGCGGCGGCCGCGGACGCTGGCACGGCGGCTGCGGTGTCGAGCGCCGGCTGCGCTTCCTGGAACCGGTCACCCTCGCCCTGCTCACCCACCACCGCCGCGTCCCGCCGTACGGCATGGCGGGCGGCGCCCCGGGCGCGCTGGGCGCCAACCTCATCGAACGTGCCGATGGCAGCTGCGAGGAGCTCCGGGGCTGCGACGCGGCGGACGCCGGGGTGGACGACGTACTGGTGCTGCGGACGCCCGGTGGCGGGGGCTACGGGGAGCCGTGACACGTGCCGGCCGTGGACACCGGGGTGCCCACGGCCGGCACGTGCGCCGGTTCGGCCGGCCGCTACTCCTCCTCCGCCGCGCGGCGGCACGCCTCGAAGGCGACCACCGCGGGGACGTAGTCGCGCCGCAGCTCGAAGTAGCAGGCCCGCGCGGCCTCGGGGCCGCCCTCGGCCCCGAGGTGACAGGCCCGCTCCACGACCTCGGGGTTCGCGCCGGGGTGCTGTTCCAGGACGGTGTAGAAGCAGGCCTGCGGGGTCGCGTGGGCGGCCGGGGCGACGGCCACGACGCCGCCGAGGGCGAGGGCGAGACCGCTGAGCGCGGCGGCGAGGCGCGGGACGAGACGCATGGTGGTGACGGTTCCTTCCGTGCGGAAGCCCGAGTCGGTCACTCGGTGCGGTTGATCCGCTACGGAACGTGCCCAGCGGTGTCCCCGGCAACGCGGGCGGAGGCGGGGCACCGGGCGCGAACGGCCGGCGCACCGTGCCCACTTCGGGTGGCGGTGTGCGCCGGCGTCACCCGGAGTGCGCCGCCCGGGCCGGCCGCCGGCCGAGGCGCACGAACCGGACCGGGGTGCCCGGCACCGCCTGCGCCGCCGGGGCCAGGAAACGCTCGGGCACCACGCCGATGACGGGGTATCCGCCGGTCGTGGGGTGGTCGTGCAGGAAGAGCACCGGCAGGCCGTTCGGCGGGACCTGCAGGGCGCCCAACGGCATGCCCTCGCTGGGGAGTTCACCGGTCCGGGCGCGTTCCAGCGGCGGGCCCTCGGTGCGCAGCCCGATGCGGTTGCTGGCCGCCGAGACCGTGAAGCGCCCGGTGGTCAGGGTGCGCAGCCCGGCCCGGGTGAACCAGGCGTCGCGCGGGCCGGGCAGGAACGGCAGGACCAGTTCGCTCACCGGGCCCGGGTGCGGGACGGCGTCCGCGGCGGCGGGCGGGCCGTACGGGGCGCCCAGCGGGAGCACCGCGCCGTCGGTGAGCGGATCGGGGCCGAGGCCGGAGAGCAGGTCGGCGGCGCGGCTGCCGAGCACCTCCTCGGTGTCGATCCCGCCCGCGAAGGCGAGGTGGGAGCGCAGCCCGTGCACGGCCGGTCCGGCGTCCAGGACGGCGCCCGCCGGGACGCGCACCGGGGCGCCCCAGGGGGCGGGACGGCCGTCGACGGTCACCGGGCAGGGCGCGCCGGTGACCGCGACCGTGGTGGCCGTCCGCACCCGTACGGCACAGCCGGTCAGCGTCGTCTCCAGGGTGGCGGCCGTCTCGGGGTTGCCGACCAGGCGGTTGGCGAGGCGGTGCGCGGGCGCGTCCAGGGCGCCGGCCCGCGGCACCCCGAGGTGGGCGTGACCGGGGCGGCCGAGGTCCTGCACGGTGGTGAGCGCACCGGCCCGGACCACCGCGAGGGCACGGTCGGTCATCGGGCGGTCTCCAGCGGGACGAAGCGGACGCGGGTGCCGGGGGTGAGCAGCGCGGCCGGTTCCCGGCGCGCGTCCCACAGCACGGCGTCGGTGGTGCCGATCAGCTGCCAGCCGCCGGGGGAGGAGCGCGGATAGACCCCGGTGTACGGGCCGGCCAGGGCGACCGAGCCGACCGGGACCTTGGTCCGGGGGGTGTCCCGGCGCGGCACGTGCAGCGGCTCGGGCAGCCCGGTCAGATAGCCGAAGCCGGGCGCGAAGCCGCAGAAGGCGACGTGGAAGGTCGTGCCGGAGTGCCGGCGGACGACCTCGTCGGGGGTGGTGTCCCACAGGGCGGCGACGTCGGCGAGGTCGGGGCCGTCGTAGCGGACCGGGATCTCGACGGCCGGGCGGTCGTCGGCGGGGCGCGGCGGGACGTCCCAGGTGGCGAGTTCGGCGATCAGTCCGCGGGGGTCGGCCAGGCCGTCGAGGAAGACCGTGCGGGCGGCCGGCACGATCTCTCCGACCGGTGGCAGGGTGCCGTCGGCGGCCCGGCGCAGCAGCTCTGCGTGGAGCGCGCCGACCTCCTCGGCGCTGTCCAGCTCGATCAGCAGGCCGTGTTCGCCGACCGGCAGCGGCCTCATACGAAGCTCCGGACGCGCACCCCGGCCGCGGCCAGCTCGGACCGGACGCGCCGGGCCAGGCCGGCGGCACCCGGGGTGTCGCCGTGCAGGCACAGCGAGCGGGCGGTGATCTCCACCCGGTGGCCGTCGATCGCGGTGACCGCGCGGTCCCGGGCCATGCCCAGGGCGCGCTTGACGACCTCGTCGGGGTCGTGGACGACCGCGCCCGGCTCGCGGCGCGGGACGAGGGTGCCGGCGGCGGTGTAGGCGCGGTCCGCGAACGCCTCGCCGACCACCGGCAGTCCGGCCTGCCGGGCGGCCTCGTGCAGCCGGGAGCCGGGCAGTCCGAGGACCGGCAGCCCGCCGCCCGCGGTCCGGATTCCGGCGATCACCGCACCGGCCTGCTCCGCGTCGTGGACGCAGCGGTTGTAGAGCGCGCCGTGCGGCTTGACGTAGCCGACCCGGGCGCCGGCCGCCCGCGCGAAGACCTCCAGGGCGCCGATCTGGTAGGCGATCTCGTCGGCGAGTTCGTCCGGCGGGACGTCCATCGCGCGGCGGCCGAAGCCGGCCAGGTCGCGGTAGGAGACCTGGGCGCCGATGACCACCCCGCGCTCGGCGGCCAGCGCGCAGACCCGGCGCATCGTGGCCGGGTCGCCGGCGTGGAAGCCGCAGGCGACGTTGGCGCTGGTCACCACGGAGAGCAGGGCCTCGTCGTCGGTGAGCTGCCAGCGGCCGAAGCCCTCGCCGAGGTCGGCGTTGAGGTCGATGACGGGGGCGTCGCCGGGGGTGTCCGCCGCGTCGCTCATGTCGCTCCGTTCCAGGGTGCTCGGTGCCGGCCGGGCGGGCCGGGGGCGGCCCGGTTGCGGGCGGGGGAGGGACGGCAGGGGCGAACCGGTCGGCCCGTATCCGTAGTGACTCTCCCCCGAGGGCACTCGAGCCGACCGGCATCGGGGGACAACGTAGAGGATCGTTGAACGATCCGACAAGAGGTGTGCGGGCTCCGGAAGAGGTTCCGTTGTCTTGTCCCCGGATCTGGGATTGACTTCCGTCCACACGACGCCCGGACGGCCCGGACGGCCACCGGGCACGGCACGAGAGCGGGGAGCCAGATGGCCGGCGGAGTGGCGAAGAACGATCAGCGGCGGCTCGCCGAGGTCGCGGGGCTGGAACGGGACCGGGCCCTGCTGGGCCGCGCCAGTACGGCGGAGCGGGTCGCCGACATCCTGCGCGACCGGATCACCGAGGGGTACTTCCCGCCCGGCGCCCGGCTGTCGGAGGAGAGCATCGGCGGCGCGCTGGGCGTCTCCCGCAACACCCTGCGCGAGGCCTTCCGGCTGCTGACGCACGAGCGGCTGCTGGTGCACGAGCTCAACCGGGGGGTGTTCGTGCGGGTGGTGACGGTCGAGGACCTGGACGACATCTACCGGGTGCGCACGCTCGTCGAGTGCGCGGCGGTACGCAGCCTGGGGGAGGGGCCCCACGACGAACGGACGACCGCGGCCGTCGCCGCGATCGAGGCGGCCGTGCGGGCCGGTGAGGCCGCCTCCCACGACCGCGCGTGGCAGGACCTGTCGACCGCCAACATCCGCTTCCACCAGGGCATCGTGGCGCTGGCCGGCAGCCCGCGCACCGACGAGCTGATGCGCGGCGTGCTGGCCGAACTGCGGCTGGTCTTCCACGTCATGGCCGATCCCCGGCGGTTCCACGCGCCCTATCTGACCCGGAACCGGCAGATCGTGGAAGCCCTGCAGGCCGGCGACGCGGCCGAGGCCGAACGGCTGCTGCTGTCCTACCTGGAGGACTCGCGCAGCCAGTTGTCGGGCGCGTACGCCCAGCACATCGCCCGGGACTGACCCGCGATCCGAGGTTCGCCCGCGCAGACCCCTTGTCGGATCGTTGAACAATCGCCTAGCCTCCGCTGCAATCTCTTCACCCCTCTCCCGGACCCCTCGTGGTCCCGTACGCGGAAGGCGGATCCATGATCGTGCTCCTCGGCGTGCTCGTGGTCGTGATCGGCTTCGCCACGAAACGCAATCCGCTCCTGGTCGTCGCGGTGGCCGGCATCGCCACCGGCCTCCTGGGCGGACTGTCCCCCGGCAAGGTCCTCGCCGCCTTCGGCGAGGGCTTCGCCGGCAGCCGGGCGGTGACCATCTTCGCGATCACCCTCCCGGTCATCGGCCTCCTGGAGCGCTACGGCCTCCAGGAACGCGCCCGCACCCTCATCGCCCGCTTCGGCCGGCTCACCACCGGCCGGTTCCTCGCGCTCTACCTGGGCCTGCGGCAGATCGGCGCCGCCGTCGGACTGACCAACGTCTTCGGACACGCCCAGACCGTCCGCCCGCTCGCCGTCCCGATGGCCGAGGGCGCCGCCGAGCGCAAGTACGGCGGGCTGCCCGAACGGACCCGGGAGAAGGTCCGGTCGTTCTCCGCCAGCGCGGACAACGTCGGCCTGTTCTTCGGCGAGGACGTCTTCCTCGCGGTCGGCTCGATCCTGCTGATCACCGGCTTCGTCAACACCACCTACGGCACCCACCTCGAACCGCTGCAGCTCGCGCTGTGGGCCATCCCCACCGCGGTGTGCGCCTTCCTGGTCCACGGCTGGCGACTGCTGCGCCTGGACCGCCAGTTGGAGCGCGAACTCGGCACCGCCCCCGTCCCGTCCGGCACCGCAGTGGAGGCAGCCCAGTGATCAAGGCGGAGTGGTTCTACTGGCTGGTCGGCCTCAGCTTCCTGGTGATGGCCGCCCAGATGCTCACCGACCGCAGCAACCCCAAGCGGTACGGCACCGGCGCCTTCTGGGGCCTGATCGGCGCCGGCTTCGTCTACAGCAGCTGGGTCGTCACCAAGCAGGCGCCCGCCGAGCCGCTCGGCGTCGCCGTCCTCGTGATGGCCTGCCTGGCCGGCTTCGGCTTCACCGGACGCGGCACCCCGCGCACCACCACCCCCGAGGAGCGCACGGCCAGCGCGGCCCGGCTCGGCAACAAGCTCTTCGTCCCCGCGCTCACCATCCCGGCCGTCGCCATGGCCTGCGCCATCGGCGTCAAGCACCTCTCCATAGGCGGCGAACCGGTCCTCCAGGAGGGCAGCGAAACCATCCTGGGCCTGGGCATCGGCGCCGTCGCCGCCCTCGTCGTCGGCATGGTGATGCTGCGCGAGAAGCGGATCACGGTGCCCGTCCAGGCCGGCCGCTCCATGCTGGAGGCGATGGGCTGGGCGATGCTGCTGCCGCAGATGCTGGCCACACTCGGCGCGATCTTCCAGGTCTCCGGCGTCGGCGACCGGGTCGGCGAACTCACCACCTCCGTCCTGCCCAAGGACTCCCTGTACCTCGCCATCGCCCTGTACTGCGTGGGCATGTTCGCCTTCACCATCGTCATGGGCAACGCCTTCGCCGCCTTCCCCGTGATGACCGCGGCCGTCGGCTGGCCCGTGCTCATCGGGCACTTCCACGGCAATCCCGCCGCCGTCCTGGCCATCGGTATGCTCGCCGGCTTCTGCGGCACGCTCGTGACGCCCATGGCCGCCAACTTCAACATCGTCCCGGCCGCCCTGCTGGAACTGAAGGACCAGTACGGGCCCATCAAGGCCCAACTGCCCACCGCCGGCGTCCTGCTCGGCTGCAACATCGTGATCATGGCCCTGTTCGCCTTCTGAACCGGCCCGCCCCCGCCGCGGCACGGCGCCCCCACCGCCGTGCCCGCGCCGTCCCCCCTCCGACCATCCGCACCGAGGACGACCGTATGACCCGGGTACTGCTGACCGGATTCGCCCCCTTCGACGGGGAGACCGTCAACCCCTCCTGGCAGGCGGTACGCGCCGCCGCGGCCGAACCGCCGCCCGGAATCGAGGCCTCCGCCGTCGAACTGCCCTGCGTCTACGGGGCGTCGGTGGCCGTGCTGCGCGCCGCGATCGACGAGACCCGCCCCGAGATAGTCCTCTGCGTCGGCCAGGCCGGCGGCCGCCCCGACATCACCGTCGAACGCGTCGCCCTCAACGTCGACGACGCCCGCATCCCCGACGCCACCGGCGCCGAACCCGTCGACGAACCGGTGGTGCCCGGCGGCCCCGCCGCCTACTTCTCCACCCTGCCCATCAAGGCCTGCGTGGAGGCGGTACGCGCCGCCGGCCTGCCCGCCTCGGTCTCCAACACGGCCGGCACCTTCGTCTGCAACCACGTCTTCTACGGCCTCGCCCACCTCATCGCCACCGAACTCACCGGCGTGCGCGGCGGATTCGTGCACGTCCCCTACGCCCCCGAGCAGGTCACCGACCGCGCCCAGCCGTCCCTCCCGGTCGACGCGGTCGCCCGGGCGCTGCGGGAGATCACCGCCACCGCGGCCCGCACCCGCACCGACCTCCGCATCGCCGGCGGAGCCACCCATTGAGCACCGCCACCGGCACCCACGCCACCGAACTCGCCGCCCACGCCGAGCGGTTCGCCGATCTGGCCCGGGCCAACGTGACCCGCGCCTACCCGAACGCCCCGATGCACCTGCTCACCGGCCCCGAGGACCTGGTGCCGCCCCGCACCCACCACCCCGCCTTCCACGGCTCGTACGACTGGCACTCCGCGGTCCACATGCACTGGCTGCTGGTCCGGCTGCTGCGCCGCTGCCCCCGGCGCGTCCCCCGCGCGGCGGTGACCGACGTCCTCGACGCCCACCTCACCCCCGCCCACCTCGCCGCGGAAGCCGCCTATCTGCGCGCCCACCCGTCCTTCGAGCGGCCTACGGCTGGGCCTGGCTGCTGGCCCTCACCGCCGAATGCCGGGCGCTCGGCGGCGCCGAGGGAGAACGCTGGGCCGCCGCACTGGCGCCCGCGGCCGAAACCGTCGACGCCCTGCTGCGCGCCTGGCTGCCGCGCGCCACCTACCCCGTCCGCCACGGCACCCACACCAACAGCGCCTTCGCGCTCGGCCTGGTCCTGGACAGCGCCGCCGCGGCCGGCCGCCCCGCGCTGGCCGGGCCGGTCGCCCGTACGCTCCGCCGCTGGTTCACCGACGACCACACCGCGCCCGCCCACTGGGAGCCCTCCGGACAGGACTTCCTCTCCCCGGCGTTCAGCGAGGCCGAGGCGATGGCCCGGGTCCTGCCGGGCCCGGAATTCGCCGCCTGGCTGGGCCGCTTCCTGCCCGGCCTCGACCGGCGCGCCCCGGCCGCGCTGCTCGGCCCGCCCACCGTCTCCGACCCCGCCGACCCCCAGATCGGCCACCTCATCGGCCTCTCGCTGAGCCGGGCGGCCGCACTGCGCCGGATCGCCGCCGCGCTGCCCGACGGTGATCCGCGCCGCCCGGTCCTCACCGCCGCGGCCCGCGACCACCTGGTCGCCGGCCTCCCGCACACCGTCACCGGAGACTTCACCGCCGACCACTGGCTCGCCACCTTCGCCGTCCTCGCCCTGGACGGACCGCCGGCCGGTGACGGACCTTTCGGGACGTGACCGGCAAAGGGACCTGACGCCCGGCCGCGGCCGGGCACGCCGTAAACTGGCCGACCGGCCGAAGCACCGCCCGCCCGCGGTCCGTCAAGGGATCCGGCAGCCGTTCCACCCATGAGCGGATCCGCGCCGTTTCGTCCGTTGTCAGTGCGAGCGCCTACTCTGTGCGACGTGACTTTTCCCGCCCAGGGGCCCGCTGCGCCCCAGCTCAACGGGGTGAACCGCCCCGCGCCGGGCCCGGCCGCCGACGAAGGCCTGGCCCGCCGGCTGCGTGCCCTGGCCTGCACCGCGCCGCTGCACGACCTCGACGCGCGCAAGGCCAACCTCGCGGGCGAGTACGGCGTCTACGCCATGGCGGAGGTGGCGCTCGCCGTCATCGACCTGGTCACGCTCAACATGGACTTCGACACCGGCGCCGACCACGAGGAAATAGTGGCCAAGGTGCTCCCCAGGGTCGCCGCCCAGACCCCCGGCCGCCCCACCGCCGAACACGAGCGGGTGGCCCGCTGGGTGCTGGAGAACCTCATCAACGTCGGCAGCGTCGACCGCGGTTTCCGCGCCGTCTACGGCACCTTCACCACCGACGGTGAGTACATCCGCCGTGACTACGACTTCAAGCTCATCGAAGAGGTCCCCGGCGCCGGCGGCACCGTCTACCTCCGCGCCACCGACGAAGCGGTCAACGTCCTGGTCGGCGCGCTCGACACCGATGTCACCAGCGCCCAGATCGCCGCCGAGGTCAAGCTGGAGGTGCTGATCAGCCGCGGCCGGCTGGCCGACGCCCAGCTCGCCGCCGAACAGGCCCGCTACCGCACCGTCCAGTACGCCGAGACCCTCCGCCGGACCCTGGACGCCACCCGGCGCAACGTCCGCGCGGTCGACTGGCTGGAAACCGTCCCCGACATGATCAACGAGGCGCTCGACCACGTCGCGGACCGCTACCGCCACGAGAACGCCATCCTCACCAACATCCGCAAGGCCCGCGACGAGACCGAGGAGCCCGAGCACAAGCGGCGCGCCGCCGAGCTGGTCGACATCGTCAAGGACTGCATCCGCCGCCACACCCAGCTCCAGTCGCGGCTGCTGGAGGCCGGCCCGCTCTTCCGCGCCGAACAGGACCGGCAGGCGTTCGCCACCCCCGTCGCCCGGGCCGGCCTCGACCTGTACGGCCAGCTCGTCGCCCCCGTCCTGCCGCTCCCCGTCGAGCAGGCCACCCGCGTCACCGACGCCTTCTTCGCGCACGGCACCGGCCTGCGCACCCCCGCCGCCGTCCGCGTCGGCGACCTCGTCGAGGTGCTGCTCACCCCGCCCGTCGAACGCGAGCACCTCGGCGCCGAGATGCCCGAGCCCGACCTGGTGGCCACGCCCGACGACAGCCGCTTCAGCGAGGCCCAGCTCGATGCCGCGATGGCCCTGCTCGACCTGCCGCCGGACGCGCCCCGCCGGCTCTCCGGCCTGCTCGCCGAGGCCCGCCGCGGCGACCCCGAACTCCCCTACCTCGTCGCCCTGCTGGCGGTGCACGCCGCCAGCCCCCCGGTCGGCACCGCCTACCGCCAGGGCGAACAGCAGCTGCTGTTCGCCGTCGACGACGGCACCGAGCTGGCCGACCCCGAGTTCGGCGGCGCCGACCTCATCGTCGGCACGGCCCTGCTGGACGCCGCGGGCATGGCCGCCGACCGCTCGGAGGTCGCCTGATGACGCCCGCGACCCCGCCCGCACCGCCCCCGACCGTCCCCCGCAAGGAGCTTGTCCCGTGACCCCGTACGACGCCGACGAGACGCCGCAGCCGGACCTGGCGTCCCCGCCCGGCGACCCGGACCGGGGCGCGCCCGCCGCCGACGGCGCACCGGCCGGGCAGACCACCGGCCACGCCCCCGTCACCCCGGCCGACGCCGCGGACGCCGCGCGGCTGGTCTCCTTCGGACTCCAGCCCAAGCTGCTGCCCGCCCGCGACGCCGACTACGGCGAACTCCTGCGCCGCTACCGCGACGACCCCGCCTTCGCCCGGCTCGCCGACGCCGTCGCCACCGGCCTCGGCCTGGTCGTCCTGGAGGTCTCCACCCGCGCCGGCATGGCCGTCACCGCCGCCGAGGACTCCGTCTTCGCGGTCCGCATGGGCGACTACGCCCGCCGCGCCTCCGCCGACTCCGCCGACCGCTTCCTGCACGGCCTGGCCCACCTCGCGGTCGCCGCGCTCGCCTTCCCGCGCCCCGAGGACCTCGCCGCCGACGGCTACATCGGCCGGATCACCGTCAACGGCGTCGACGCCTTCGTCCGGCAGGCCTGCCGCCGCCTGGAGGAGCGCGCCGAGCAGCAGGGGGAGAACACCGACCCGGCCACCGACGCCCCCGGCCTGGAATCCGCCTGGCGGATCTACGCGCGGCGCAGCGCCACCGGCGCCACCAAGGACGCCCGGCGGCTGGCCGGTTCGACCACCGGCATCATCGCCAAGGCCGTCACCTTCCTCGTCGACTCCGGCTTCCTGCAGCGCACCGGCGACGACGCCGGCGGCGCCTACCGCACCACCGCCCGCTATCAGCTCCAGGTCCGCGACATGGCCGGCAGCGCCGCCATGGCCGAGCTCCTGGACCTGGGCATCGTCCCGGTCGCCGACGGCAGCGCCTCGCTGCTGCCCGGCGAGGACACCGACGCCCTCGACCTGGTCGCGGACGCCGGCCTGCCGTTCCACTCCGGCTGACCGACCGCCCCGCCCGCCCCCGCCGCCTCCCGCCACGACAACGAAAGTCCGCCATGTACGAGCTGTCCCGGGTCCGTCTCTACTCCATCGGGCCCGCCGGTGCGCGCTACGCCGACACCGTGCTGGACCTGCGCGGAGTCGGCGCGCCCGTGCCCCGACCGGCCCCGGCCCAGGCGGACTTCTTCGAGGACGAGCCGGTCGGCCCGCCGCGCCGGCCGGCCCCCGCGGGCGTGCTCTTCCTGGAGAACGGCGGCGGCAAGTCCGTCCTGCTCAAGCTGATCTTCTCGGTGATGCTGCCCGGCCACCGCAACACCCTCGGCGGCGCCAGCTCCGGCGTGCTGCGCAAGTTCCTGCTCGCCGACGACTGCGGCCACGTCGCCCTGGAGTGGCAGCACGTCCTCACCGGCGAGTCCGTCGTCGTCGGCAAGGTCAGCGAATGGCGCGGCCGGCAGGTCTCCAACGACCCCCGCAAGTTCGCCGAGGCGTGGTACAGCTTCCGGCCCGGCCCCGGCATGAGCCTGGACTCGCTGCCGGTCGCCGAGGCCACCGTCGTCCGGCCCCGCCAGGAGGGCGCCGAGGGCAGCTCCGGCGCCCAGGGCCGCCGCCGCACGATGAAGGGCTTCCGCGACGTCCTCACCGAGGCCGGGAAGAACTACCCCAATCTGGACGTGGTCTGGGAGGAGGTCCACGAGCGCTGGAACGAACACCTCGGCGAGCTGGGCCTGGACCCGGAACTCTTCCGCTACCAGCGCGAGATGAACGCCGACGAGGGCGAGGCGGCCGGCCTCTTCGCGGTGAAGAACGACTCCGACTTCACCGACCTGCTGCTGCGCGCGGTCACCGACACCCGGGACACCGACGGCCTCGCCGACCTCGTGCACGGCTTCGCCCACAAGCTCGGCCGGCGCGCCGAGCTCACCGCCGAACGCGACTTCACCGCCGGCTCCCTCGACCTCCTCTCCCGCATCGCCGACGCCGCCGAACAGCGCGAACGCGCCCGCGAGGTACACGCCGGCGCCGAGCGCCGCACCCGTGCCCTGGCCCAGCGGCTGCACGCCCGCGGCACCGAGGAGCGCGGCCGCGCCGCCGAGCTGGCCGAGCAGGTCGCCACCGCGGCGCACCGCGTCACCGACGCCGAGCGGGTCCGCGAGCGCCGCGCCCTGGTCTCCGCCGAACTCGCCTACCGGCACGCCTCGCTGGCGCTGGCCGCCGCCGAGAAGGGCGCCGCCGCCCAGCGCCGCGAGCTCAACGACGCCCGTACGCTGCACAGCGCCTGGCAGGCCGCCGAGACCGCGCTGCGGCACCGCGCCGCCGCCGACCGCTCCGCCCGGGTCGCCGCCGCCATCCGCGAGGCCGAGCGGGACGCCGCGCCCGCGCTCGCCGCCCGCGCCACCGCCGCCGCCGACCTCGTGCGCGCCCTGCACGCCGCGGCCGAGGCCGGCGAGCGGGTCGCCAACGAGGAGGAGGAGCGCTCCGCCGCCCTCCAGGAGGCCGGCGAGTCCGCGCACCGCGACGCGACCGCCGCCGCCACCCACGCCCAGCGTGCCCGCAGCGAGGCCGACCACCTCCGGCAGCGGCTCGCCGAGGTCGCCGAGGAGACCGCGGAGGCCGTCCGGGCCGGCTGGCTGGACGACGCGGCCCCGGACGCCGACCCGGCCCGCGCCGCGCTCGCCGCCTCGGACGCCGAGAAGGCCGCCGTCGAGTCCTGGGACGTGGCCCGGGAGGCGGCCGGCCAGGCCACCGACCGGGCCCGCGAGGCGACCGCCCGGCACTCCGCCGCCGAACTCGCCGCGGCCCGCGCCGAGGACGCCGCCGAGGCCGCCGAGCGCGCCTTCGACGCCGAGCGCCGGGCCGCCGAGTCGATCGGCGCCGAACCGCGGCTGGCCGACCTGCTCGGACTCCCGTCGGCCGAGGGCCGCACCGCCGGCGTGCCCGGGCCCCGTACGGCCGGTGGCGCCGCCGAGCCGGGCACCCCGCGCCGCCCGGCCGGCACCGGCCCGCTGACCGCCGAGGAGCTGGACCGCAACGCCGACGCGCTCCAGGAACTGCTGGAGGGCGGCGTCGCCGCCGCCGAGCGGCAGCTGTTCGAGCTGCGGACCGCCGCCGCCGACGACGCCCGCATCCTCGGCGCCCTCGGTGACGGGGGCCTGCTGCCGCCCGGACCGGACGTGCTGGCCACCGTCGAGTACCTCGGCGAACACGGCGTGCCCGCGCTGCCCGGCTGGCGCTACCTCGCCCAGGCCGTCGACCCGGCCGACCACGCCCGGGTGCTGGCCGCCCGCCCCGAGCTCGTCGACGGCGTGATCATCACGGACCCGGATTCGCACGCCCGGGCCCGCGAGGTGCTCGGCCAGGCCGCGCTGCTGCCCCGCTCCGCCGTCGCGGTCGGCACCGCCGCCGCGCTGCTCGCCCCCACCCCCGCCGACGACGAGCGGGACCCGGCCGTCCACAGCGTCTTCCTCGTCACACCGAACCCGGCGATGCACGACGAGTCCGCCGCCGACGAGGAGCGGCAGGCGCTGCGGGCCCGCGCCATAGAGCGCGACGAGGAGATCCGGGCGCTGGCCGCCCGGCTCGCCGGCGACCGCGCGCTCGCCGCCCGGCTCGGCTCCTGGCGCACCGGCTGCCCGGCCGGCCGGCTCGCCGAGCTCGCCGACGCCGCGGAGCAGACCCGCGCGGCCGCCGAGGCGGCCGCCGCCGAGCTGGCCGAGGCCCGTACGGCCCGGGCCGAGGCCGACGAGACGGCCGCCGAGGCCACCCGGGTGCGGGACGAGCGGCAGGACGACGCGCAGCGCGCCCGCCGCGCCGCCGATCTGCTGGCCGGGCTCGCCCACCGGCTGCGCGAGCGCGCCTCCTGGCAGTCCCGGCTGCGCGAACTCGCCGACGAGGCCGCGGAGTTCGAGGCCCGCGCCGAGGAGTGCGTGGACCGCGCCCGGGCCGCCGACGAGGACCGCCGGGCCGCCCAGCGGGCCGCCGACGACGCCCGCCGGACGGCCCGTGCGCTGCGCGCCGAGCGCGCCGAGATCGCCGGCGTCCCGGACGACCTGGGCGAGGCGCCCGAGGCCCCGAGCACCTCGCTGCCCGCGCTGCGCGAGGCCTACCGCGCCGCCTCCCAGCTCTACGAGAAGGTCGGTGTCGGCGCGGACCTGCGCGCCGAGCAGGCCCGCGCCGAGGGCGACGAATCCGCCGCGCTGGCCGAGCTGAACCGCCTCACCAACAAGGTCCGTACCCGCGCCGAGGCGCTCCTGGAGAGCCCGGACGCCGCCGACGGCCCGTCCCGGCAGGCCGCCGCGGCCCGCGCCGAATCGTTGGTGCAGATGCTGGAGAGCCGTGCCTCGGCCGCCAGTGAGCAGCTCGGCCGGCTCCGCGGCGAGGCCGAGCGGCTCGCGCCGACGGACGGCGAGGCGCACACCGAACTCCCCGACGAGCTGGTGCCCGCCGACGCCGACCGCGCCAAGGAGCTGCTGCGCACCGCGTCCGGCGAACTGGCCACCGCCACCGATGCGCTGGCCACCGCCCGGACCGAGCACGAGGACCTGCTGCGGTCCCACCGCGCCGCCGAGGACGCGGCCGGCGGCTTCGACGAGACCGCCGCCCTGCTGCGCGATCTGCTGCGGGACCACCAGGACACCGAGGAGGGGGCACCGGCGCCGATCGAGCCGTACGCCGGCTCCCTCGACGCCGCCCGGCAGGCCGCCGCCGAGTCCCGCCGCTCGCTGCGCGGCTGCGCCGCCGATCTGTCCGCCGCGGAGTCCGCGGTCCGCGAGGCCGCCGACATCCTCGTCCGGCACGCCAACTCCACCCGCTACGAACAGGTCCGCACCCCGGCCCGGCAGCAGATCCGCGAACTGCCCGCCGCGGCCCTGCCGGACCACGCCGCCAAATGGGCCGAGGCGTTCGCGCCCCGGCTGCGGGTGCTCACCGACGAGCTGGCCCAGCTGGAGCGCAACCGCGACTCCATCGTCGACCGGCTGCGCGGGCTGGTCGAGTCCTCGCTCACCACGCTCCGTTCGGCCCAGCGGCTGTCCCGGCTCCCGGAGGGGCTGGGGGAGTGGTCCGGCCAGGAGTTCCTGCGGATCCGCTTCGAGGACCCCGACCAGGCCACCCTCACCGAGCGGCTGGGCGAGGTCATCGACGAGGCGACCCGCGCGGCCGTGAAGAAGAACAGCGATCTGCGCCGGGACGGGATGTCCCTGCTGCTGCGCGGGGTGAGCGCCGCGCTGCAGCCGCGCGGGGTCGCGGTGGAGATCCTCAAGCCGGACGCGGTGCTGCGCGCCGAGCGGGTGCCGGTCGGGCAGATGGGCGACGTCTTCTCCGGCGGCCAGCTGCTGACCGCCGCGATCGCCCTGTACTGCACGATGGCGGCGCTGCGCAGCAACGACCGGGGACGGGACAAGCAGCGGCACGCCGGCACGCTGTTCCTGGACAACCCCATCGGTCGCGCCAACGCCACCTATCTGCTGGAGCTGCAGCGGGCGGTCGCCGATGCGCTGGGCGTCCAGCTGCTGTACACCACCGGTCTGTTCGACACCACCGCGCTCGCCGAGTTCCCGCTGGTCATCCGGTTGCGCAACGACGCGGACCTGCGGGCGGGGCTGAAGTACATCAGCGTCGAGGAGCATCTGCGGCCGGGCCTGCCGCAGCCCGACCCGTCGGGCGAGGTGGTGCACGGCCAGATCACGGCGACGCGGATGTACCGCCGCCCGGAGGAGCCGGCCGCCGAGGAGGGCGCGGACGCCGGGTGACCGGCGGGGGCTGCGGTCGGTGCGCCACGGTCACGGCACCGCCACCGGCCGCGGTACCTCCCCGCGCCGTATCCCACCGACCGCCGCTCTGAGGCCGTCGAGGGCCCGGTTCACCCCGGGTAGCCCATGCGCCGGGAGAGTTCGACGGCCGCCTTCACGGACCGCTCGGCCAGCTCCGGCAGCAGCCCGCGCGCCATCCGGTACGCCGGGCCGGAGACGCCGATCGCGCCGATCACCGCGCCGTCGTGCGCCCGCACCGGCGCCGCCACCGCGTTCAGCCCGATCTCCAACTCCTCGCCGGTGCAGGCGAAGCCGTCCTCCCGCGCGGCCGTCAGCTGTGCGCGCAGGGCGGCCGCGGTGGTGAGCGTGTGCTCGGTGAAGCGCGGCAGCTTCCGGGTCACCAGGCTCTCCCGGCGCTCGCTCGGCAGATGTGCCAGCAGCACCTTGCCGCTCGCGGTGGCGTGCAACGGGGTGCGGCGGCCCAGCCAGTTGTACGCGGTGACCGCTGCCGCGCCCCTGGCCTGCATGATGTTGACCGCGGCATCGCCGTCCAGCACCGCGATGTTGGCGGTCTCCCCGGTGTCGTCGGCCAGTGCCCGGCACACCGGCTGGCCCTCCTGCGAGATGTCCAGCCGGATCGCGGCGGCGCCGGCCAGCCGCAGCACCCCGGACCCGAGGTAGTACTTGCCGCGTTCCTTCTCCTGCTCCACCAGCCCGCGGCCCTCCAGCACCCCGAGGATCCGGAAGGCGGTCGACTTGTGGACGCCCAGCTCCTCGGCGATCTCGGTCACCCCGGCCTCGCCGAGCTTGGCGAGGATCTCCAGCACGCTCACCGCACGTTCCACGGACTGGACGGAACCCGCCCCGCCGCGCCGCTCCTCGGACCGTTCGTCCGAGGTCCCGCTCGTATTCGACATGGGTCTTCGTTCACCACCCGGTGGCCCCCGAGGGGTCGCGCGAGGGCATCTTCCGAGAAGCCCTTGACGGCCCGCTCCACGCCTTGGATTCTGTTGCGCATCGCGCTCTGCGATGCGTTATTCAGAACACATGATACCGATCAGCGCGAGGGGGGCCAGATGATTCCCGTCTGC
This sequence comes from Streptomyces bugieae, assembly GCF_036352915.1. NCBI lineage: Bacteria > Bacillati > Actinomycetota > Actinomycetes > Kitasatosporales > Streptomycetaceae > Streptomyces > Streptomyces bugieae. The sequence continues at coordinate 24,401 of NZ_JAZBJP010000051.1, read as the reverse complement.
CGCACCGAGGACCTGCCCGAGGGCGAATCCGTACGGATCGAGATCGACGAGACCACGCCGGCCATCGCGGTCTTCCACACCGAGGAAGGCTTCTACGCCGTCGACGACACCTGCAGCCACCAGGACGCGTCGCTCTCCGAGGGCTGGGCCGAGGGCTGCTTCGTCGAATGCCCGCTGCACGCCGCGCTGTTCGACCTGCGCACCGGCGCCCCGACCTGCCTGCCGGCCCGTCACCCGGTACGCACCCACGAGGTCGGCGTCATCGACGGGATGATCCACGTCCGGCCGGCCGTCAGGGAAGAGGCGGTGGCATAACGGCCTCGCGGGCCGGCCGGGCCGCGGCGCTCGCTCAGGCGGCCGCCCGGTCCGCCGGCGCCGGCCGCTCCCGCCGCTGCCGGCGGCGCGCCTGCCGCCGCTCGCGCCGCAGTTCCCGGGCCGTACTGCTCGGCTGCGACCGCACGCCGTGGCGCTGCACCCAGACCTGACGGGTCACCCAGACGTCCAGCACCGCCCAGGTGGCGACCACCGTGCCGGCGACCGTGCCGAGGACCGCGGGGAACGCCAGCCAGGACCCCGACAGCGTGCACAGGAACGCCACCATGGCCTGGATCAGGGTGACCGCCACGATGATGACGGCGCGCACCGCGGCGGTCCGCACCGGCTCCGCCATCCGGGGCCGGGCCGCCGGCTCCTCCTGCCACAACGGCTCCCTGCCGGTGTCCATGACCGTGTCACACTCCCCGCATTCACCCCGCGCGTCCGCTCCTTGCCGAGTGCCCGGGTTCCACCGGAAGATTCCCCGCTGCCGGACCCGTCCACCCCCATGGTGCACGCACGGAAGCACCGCGGGGTTCCCCGGGGTAGAGCAAAACCGGCCAACCGCCCCACCGTGCCCTCCGGTGCCGGTACGCGCTCCCGGCTCACAAATACGGGCGGGTTGTCCGGGAATCGGCGGACAACTCGGGACGACCCTGCCGTGGGCCGCGCCACGGGGCCTGGAGAGCCCTTCGGGTTGGTCCCCCGACAGTAGTAGGCTCGCGCCGTTTGTTGACGGAACACCACCCCCGTGCGCCGGGGTTGACGTAGGGGAGGCCATGCGCTTTCGCGGGAAGTCGGTCCGCCGGAAGATCGTGGCGTTGCTGCTCGTACCGCTGGTGTCCCTGACGACGATGTGGGCGGTCACCACCTATGTCACCGGCCGCTCGGCCAACCAGCTGCTGGACGTCGGCAACGTCGTGAAGAACCTGGGCTATCCCGTCGAGGACGTCATCCAGGCCCTGCAGCGCGAGCGCCGGCAGAGCCTGCTCTACCTCGCCGACCGCCGCGGCGCCGACGCGCTGAGTGAACTCCACACCCGGACCCGGGTCACCGACGTCCTGGTCGCCCGGCTCCGCCACGACGCCGCCGGCCGCGATGTCCGCGAGGACCTGAACGCCGGCGTCGGCGACCGGATGACCACCCTCCTCAAGGGCCTGTCCTCGCTCCGCTCGCTGCGCACCCAGGTCGAGGACAACACCGTCACCCGCGACGAGGCCATGGAGTCCTACGACGCCCTGGTCGATCCCGGTTACGACTTCCTCGCCGCGGTGCACGCCCTGGACAACGTCGAGATGGACAAGCAGGGCCGGGCCCTGGTCAACGTCACCCGCGCCCGCGAGGCCCTGGCCCGCGAGGACGCCCTGATGTCCGCGGTGCTCGCCTCCGGCAGCATGAGCCGGCGCGATGTGCGCGAGCTGTCCGACCGGGTCGCCGAGCGCCGGGTCCTCTACGGCACCAACCTGCCCCTGCTGCCCTCCCGGGACCGCGGCCTCTACGAGGACTACTGGCGCTCCGCCACCGCCCGTGAACTCACCTCCTACGAGGACCGGGTGATCGCCGCCGGCGACCGGGCCGGGCCGGACGCGGTCAACGCCGAACGCTGGAACACCACCGCCCGGAAGGTGCTCGGCGACCTCGCCAGGATGGGCAAGGAGGCCGGCGACCGCTACCAGGAGCGGGTCGCGCCGGCCGCCACCAGCATCGTGGTCAAGGCGGTCGCCGCCGGCGTCCTCGGCTTCGTCGCCCTGCTGGTCTCGGTCATCGTCTCCTTCCGCATCGGTCGCCGGCACGTCCGGGACCTGACCCGGCTGCGCAAGACCGCCCACGAGGTGTCCGGCGTGCGGCTGCCGAGCGTGATGCGCCGGCTGGCCGCCGGGGAACAGGTCGACGTGGAGACCGAGGCACCCCGGCTCGAATTCGGCCCGGACGAGACCGGTCAGGTCGGGCAGGCGCTCAACACCCTGCAGCGGGCCGCCATCGAGGCCGCCGTCAAACAGGCCGAGATGCGCCGCGGGGTCTCCGAGGTGTTCGTCAACCTCGCCCGCCGCAGCCAGGTGCTGCTGCACCGCCAGCTGACGCTGCTGGACGCCATGGAGCGGCGCACCGAGGACACCGACGAGCTCGCCGACCTCTTCCGGCTCGACCACCTCACCACCCGTATGCGGCGGCACGCCGAGGGCCTGGTGATCCTCTCCGGTGCGGCACCCTCCCGGCAGTGGCGCAAACCGATCCAGCTGATGGACGTGGTGCGCGCGGCGGTCGCCGAGGTGGAGGACTACGAGCGCGTCGAGGTGCGCCGGCTGCCCCGGCTCGCGGTGGACGGCCCGGCCGTCTCCGACCTCACCCACCTGATAGCCGAACTCCTGGAGAACGCCACCGTCTTCTCACCGCCGCACACCGCCGTCCAGGTGCTCGGCGAGCGGGTCGCCAACGGCTACACCCTGGAGATCCACGACCGCGGTCTGGGCATGCCCCCCGACCAGCTGCTGGAGGCCAACCTCCGGCTCGCCGAGACCCCCGAGTTCGAGCTGTCCGACACCGACCGGCTCGGCCTGTTCGTGGTCAGCCGGCTCGCCCAGCGCCAGGACGTCCGGGTCACCCTGCAGCCCTCGCCGTACGGCGGCACCACGGCCGTGGTCTTCCTCCCCGGCGCGATCCTCACGGAGACCGGGGACGCGGGCGGCGGCCGGGAGGGCGGCGGACCGCTCGCCGGCGTCCCGGTGGACGACGAACTCGACCACGCCGCGGGGAAGTTGGCCGCCCTCTCACAGGTGCCGGTGCCGCTCCCCCCGAGGGACCGGCGGGGCCTCGTCGACGGGCCGGTCGAACTGGAACCGCCGCTGCGACCGGAGGAGCTCGGCCCGCTCGACGACGAGGACGCCCTCTTCGGCGGCCCGCGCCGGGGCCGCGAGCGCGGACCGCGCGCCGGGATCGCCCCCGTACCGCCGGTCCCCGACGGCGAGCAGCACCAGCAGACCCGCGACCAGGCGCCCGGCGGCGGGCTCGCCCCGCTGCCGCGCCGCCCCCGCCCGCCGGTGCTGGTCTCCGACCACGGCAGAACGGTCGACGACCGGGACCGGGACCGGGAGCGCGAGCGCGACCGGGACGAGGACCGGGATCGGGAGCGGCACCGCGACCGGGGCCGGGACGAGCGGCCCGCCGCCCGGGGCTCCGCCGAGGAATCCGCGGACGGCCCCGACGACGCCGCGCCGCCCGGCGAGGCACCCCCGGCCACCACGTCCACCGGGCTGCCCCGCCGGGTGCGGCAGGCCAGCCTCGCCCCGCAGCTCAAGGCCGACGGGGGCGGCCGGCCCGGACCGGAGCGGCCGGCCACGCCGGCCGCGGACGACGACCGCGACGCCGAGGCGGTACGCGCCCGGATGGCCTCGCTCCAGCGCGGCTGGCAGCGCGGCCGCCGCCACAACAGCGAGGAGGACGAGGCCCGCGCGGAGGGCACACCCCACGACGCGCACGACCCCGGCGGGACACCGGCCGCCGCGGACACCACAGATCCGGATGCCCAGGACGGCGCCCCGCAGGACGGCACCGGCCCGGGCACCACAGCACCACCAGGAACCACATCGGGAGGGGACGGTCCATGACCGAACCGCAGGCAGCAGCGTTCACCACACCGGGCTCGGCGAAGGGATCCGGCGAGCTGAACTGGCTCCTGGACGACCTGGTCGAGCGGGTCGGCGCGATCCGCAAGGCACTCGTCCTCTCCAGCGACGGGCTCGCCACCGGGGCCTCGAAGGACCTCACGCGGGAGGACGGCGAGCACCTGGCCGCGGTCGCCTCCGGCTTCCACAGCCTCGCCAAGGGCGTCGGCCGGCACTTCGGCGCGGGACACGTCCGGCAGACCATGGTCGAACTGGACGAGGCGTTCCTGTTCGTCAGCGCGGCCGGCGACGGCAGCTGTCTGGCCGTCCTGGCCGACGCGGACTCCGACGTCGGGCTGATCGCCTACGAGATGACCCTGCTGGTCAAGCGCGTGGGTACGCACCTGGGCACGCTGCCCCGGTCCGGTCCGGCCAGCTGAGCCAGACGACGGTGACACCATGAGCGATCAGGACGGCCGGGCGGCGCGCGACCGGGAGGCGGCCCGCTGGTTCGACGACGAAGCGGGTCCCGTCGTCCGGCCGTACGCCATGACCCGCGGGCGCACCCGGACCGCCGCGGAGGGGCGCCTCGACCTGATCGCGCAGGTGATCGCCGAGAGCCGCGCGGCGGAGACGGTCGAGGACCAGACGCTGTCGCCGGAGCACGTCGAGATCGTCGAGTGGTGCCGCGACGCGCCGCTGTCGGTCGCCGAACTCGCGGCCGAGCTCGACCTGCCGGTCGGTGTCGTCCGGGTGCTGATCGGCGATCTGCTCGACGCCGCCCTGGTCCGGGTCAGCCGGCCGGTGCCGCCGGCCGAACTGCCGGACGAGCAGGTGCTGCGCGAGGTGATCGACGGTCTGCGGGCGCTGTGACCGGCCGGGACGTCAGCCGTCGCCGTCGCCCTGCTCCGTGTGGCGCGGCGGCGGCCACTGCTCACCGGCCCGGCCCGGCTCCAGCCGGGCGAGCGCCTCGGTCAGCTGGGCGACCACCTGCTGGATCTGCCGGTGGGTGGTGCTCCGCTCGGTGACGACCGCGGCGAGCAGCAGCGCGGTCAGCGCGGTGATCCCGTTGAACGCCTGCAGGGTGACCATGTTCGTGAACAGGTCGTGGTGCGCGAACGGCCCCGAGCCCTCGGCGGCCGCCACGATCGCCACCGTCGAGACCAGCAGCGCGCACGGCGCCGCACCGGCCCGCTCGAAGCGGAACGCGGCCCAGATCAGGCACGGCGAGACGAGGAAGAGCAGGTTCATCGAGCTGCTCACGGCGAACTCGGTGACGGCGAAGGTGCAGACCCCGAGCAGCACCCCCTCCGCCCACCGGTAGGGGCGGAAGCGGCCCCGGGGCGGCCACCGGAGCGTGCTCAACAGCAGCAGCACCGGCGTGACCACCAGCACCCCCATCGCGTCGCCGGTCCACCACACCGCCCAGGTGGGCCAGAAGTTCGCGCCGGTCAGCGCCCCGGAGAGGACCAGGACCCCGCTGCCGACGGTGGCGCTCACCAGCATCCCGGTCAGCGCGCCGAGGCCCACCAGCGACACCGCGTCGCGCAGCCGGTCCATCCGGGTGTGGAAATCCACCCGGCGCAGCAGCCGATGGGCGAGCAGCGGACCGAGCGTGTTGCCCGCCACGATGGCGCACACGACGAGGAACGACGGCCCCAGAGACACATTGACCAGGAACGCGCCCAGGGCGATGCCCGGCCACACCCGCGGCCCGAACAGCAGCAGCGCGGTCAGGGCGATCCCGGTCGGCGGCCACAGCGGGGTGACCTGCCCGCGGACCAGTTCCTGCAGCAGACCGAGCCGGGCACCGCCGTAGTAGACCCCCGCGGTGGCCAGGATCTGCACGGCGAGCGCCCGGTGCCCCGCCCCGGCCGCGAGCATCCGCCCGGCCACGCTGCCGGGTCCGCTCGGCGTCCGCCCGTCCACCGCGCCCGCTTACCCGTAGGGGCCGCCGTCGTGACGGAGCACCAGTACGGCGGCGTCGTCGGTGTGGCCGGTCAGATCGGCGACCGCGACCACCTGGGCGGCGAGGTCGTCGGCCGCGGCCCCGTACGCCGCTCCGACGATGCCGGTCACCCGGGCCAGCCCCTGCTCGATCGGAAACCTCGGGCCCTCCACCACCCCGTCGGTGAGCAGGACGAACGCCCCGGGCCGGTCCAGCCGGCGGCGGGTGACCGGGTAGCGCTCGTCGGGGAAGACCCCCAGCGGCAGCCCGCCCGGGTCGGTGAGCACCTCCGCACCGGCGGCGGTGCCCCAGATCGCGGGCAGATGCCCGGCCCGGGCGCCGGCGAGCTCGCCGCACGTCGGCTCGAACCGCAGGAAGGCGCAGGTCGCCAGGAGGTCGGAGCTCATCGACAGCAACAGGTTGTTGGCCCGCTCCAGGACGTCGCCGGGGTCGGTGGTGGCGCCCGCGACCGCGCGCAGGCCGGTGCGGACCTGGCCCATGAAGGCGGCGGCCTCCACGTCGTGGCCCTGGACGTCGCCGATGACGAAGCCGAGCGAGCCGTCCGGCAGGGCGAACGCGTCGTACCAGTCCCCGCCGATGTCCAGCCCGGTCTGCGCCGGCACGTAGCGGGCCGCGGTGGTCAGCCCCCGCAGGCCCGGGAGCTCCGGCGGGAGCATGTGCCGTTGCAGCTCCACGGCCAGTGCCACCCGTGCCTGCTGCAGCTTGATCCGTTCCATGACCTGGCCGGTGAGCCGGCCGAGGAGGCCCAGCAGTTCCTCGGGCGACGGCCCGGTGCCGCGGCGTCGGTTCATCGCGCACTCCGCTCCGGACGCGGCTCGCGTCTGTTCTCACCCTACGCCCGGCCCGCCGGGCACCGCCGAGCCTTGTTGAGCAATGGTCAACAGCGGGTTAGGCTCGGTGATCAGTTGTTCCGTTGCCATCGCGGCCGTGCTCAGCCGTCACCGCAGCCGGCCGCCACCGGACGAGAGGCACCGCCATGGCCACCGACGCCACCCCGGCCCCGGCCCCCTTCGAGCGCCTGGAGATCCAGGTCGGGCCGCACACCCATGACGCCCTGGCCTGCGGGCCCGCCGACGGGGACCTCGTCCTGCTGCTGCACGGCTGGCCGGAGTTCGCCGACTCCTGGAGCGAGGTGCTGCCCGCTCTCGGCGCGGCCGGCTACCGGGCCGTCGCCGTCGACCAGCGCGGCTACGCCCCCGGCGCCCGCCCGCCCCGGATCGCCGACTACGCCGTCCCCGAACTCGTCGCCGACGCCCTCGCGTTCGCCGACTCCCAGGGCGCCGGCCGCTTCCACCTGGTCTCCCACGACTGGGGCGGCATGGTCGCCTGGGCGCTGGCCGGCGCCCACCCCGAGCGGCTGAAGTCCCTCAGCGTGCTGGCCACCCCGCACCCGGAGGCCCTCAACCGGGCCGCCGCCGAGGACCCGACACAGCATCACCGGCTCGACTACGTCCGCTTCTTCCGCCGCGACGACGGCGCCGCCGAGGCCGCCCTGCTCGCCGACGACGCGGCCCGGCTGCGCGCCGTCTACGGCGGCAAGGTCCCCGAGGCGCTCGTCGACGGCAACGTCCGCCGGCTCTCCGCACCGGGCGCGCTCACCGCCACCCTCAACTGGTACCGCGCCCCGGAGACCGTCATCTCGGTGCCGGCCGGCCGGATCGCCGTGCCCACCCTCTTCCTGTGGGGCAGCGAGGACGTCGCCCTGGGCCGGGGCGCGGCCGAGTCGACGGGGGAGTGGGTGGACGGCCCCTACCGCTTCGAGGCCCTTCAGGGCGCCAGCCACTGGCTCCCCGAAGAGGTCCCCGGGCTCGTCACCCCCGCGATCCTCGACCACCTCGCCCGGCACGCCTGACGGCGGGCCGGGCCGCCGCGGCCACGCGGACCCGGCCCGGCACCGCCGTACACTGCGGGCATGTCCGGCAAGCGAGGCACCCGACTCACCCCCGACCAGCGCCGGGAGCAACTGGTCGGCATCGGGCTGGAGATGCTCGCCGACCGGGCCCTGGACGAACTGTCCACCGACGAGGTCGCCCGGCGCGCCGGCATCTCCCGCGGGCTGCTCTTCCACTACTTCGACTCCAAGCGCGACTTCTACCGCGCCGTGGTCCGCGCCGAGTGCGACCGCTTCACCGCCGCCACCGAACCGGACGCCGGCCTGGAGCCGGTCGCCTGGATGCGCGCCTTCATCGCCGGCTTCGTGTCCTACGTCCTGGAGCACCGGCAGGTCTACCTCGCCCTGGTCCGCGGCGCGGCGGGCAGCCATCCCGCGGTCGCCGACCTCGTCGACGGGACCCGCGCCACCATCGCCCGCCGGGTCCGCGACGGGCAGCGGCGGCTCGGCCTGCCCCAGGCCCCGCGGCTGGAGGTCGCCACCCGCGCCTGGATGGCGTTCGCCGAAGAGGCCGCCATCACCTGGCAGATGGCGGAGCACGGCACCGAGGAGGAGCTCTGCGCCTTCATCGAGGCCGGCCATGTGAGCCTGCTGGGCCTCCTCGACCGGCCGCAGACCCTCGCCCCGCGCTGAACGGCCGCGCCGGCGGCCGTGTCCCAAGCGTGACGGATCTCAAGTGGGCGCCGCGCCGAGCACGTTGTACGGTGCCTGTGCGCCTGCTGCCCGCTCCCCACCACGCCCGGGGGCACAGACGTGAGCACCGCCCGCACACCCGGCAATTCAGGAGAAGGTACCCATGGTCTTCGGGCGTTCCGACCGTCGTCAGCAGACCGCCGCCGCCGATCCGGTGACGCTCAAGATCCTGGTGGCGGGCGGCTTCGGGGTCGGCAAGACCACACTGGTCGGCGCCGTCAGCGAGATCAAACCGCTGCGCACCGAGGAGCGGCTGACCGAGGCCGGCCGCCCGGTCGACGACCTCCACGGGGTGGAGGCCAAGAGCACCACCACCGTCGCCATGGACTTCGGGCGGATCACCGTCAACGACCAGCTGGTGCTCTACCTCTTCGGCACCCCCGGACAGGACCGCTTCTGGTTCCTCTGGGACGAACTCGCCCGCGGTGCGCTGGGCGCGGTCGTCCTCGCCGACACCCGCCGGCTCGCCGACAGCTTCGCCGCGATCGACTACTTCGAGCGCCGCGGACTGCCCTTCACCGTCGCCGTCAACTGCTTCGACGGCGCCGACCGCTACCCGCCCGAGGCGGTCCGCGACGCCCTGGACCTCGATCCCGACGTGCCGGTGATGCTCTGCGACGCCCGGGAGCGGGACTCGGCCCGGGACGTGCTGATCGCCGTCGTCGAGCACGCGATGCGGACCCGCGGCCGGCGCCCGGAGCCCGCACTGCCCTGACCGGGGAGCCAGGGCACGGGTACGGCCCGCACCCCGCCGTCCGGGGCCCGGGCCGTACGTCCGCCGCCCGCCGCTACGACGCCGCCGAGCCGTCCTCGGTCAGCCAGCCGAAGCTCCGCTCCACCGCCCGCCGCCAGTTGGCGTACTCGCGGTCCCGGACCGCACCGTCCATCCGCGGCACCCACTCGGTGTCGCGCTTCCAGTGGCTCCGCAGCTCGTCCAGGTCCTGCCAGACACCGGTGGCCAGGCCCGCCGCGTAGGCCGCGCCCAGACAGGTGGTCTCCGAGATCACCGGCCGGATCACCGGCACGCCCAGCACATCCGCCTGATGCTGCATCAGCAGCTTGTTGGCGGTCATCCCGCCGTCCACCTTCAGCTGGGTGATCCGCACCCCGGAGTCCTGGAACATCGCGTCCACCACCTCCCGGGTCTGCCAGCTGGTCGCCTCCAGGACGGCGCGGGCCAGATGCGCCTTGGTGACGAAACCGGTCAGACCCGTGATCACCCCGCGGGCGTCGGAGCGCCAATACGGCGCGAAGAGACCGGAGAACGCCGGCACGATGTACGCCCCGCCGTTGTCCGGGACGCTCGCCGCCAGCGACTCGATCTCCTCGGCCGAGGAGATGATGCCGAGCTGGTCGCGGAACCACTGCACCAGCGCGCCCGTGATGGCGATGGACCCCTCCAGGCAGTAGACCGGGTCCTCACCGCCCAGCTGGTAGCCCATGGTCGTCAGCAGCCCGCTCTTGGACGCCACCGGGCGGTTGCCCGTGTTGAGCAGCAGGAACGAGCCGGTGCCGTAGGTGTTCTTGGCCTCGCCGACGCCGTAGCAGGTCTGCCCGAAGACCGCCGCCTGCTGGTCGCCCAGCGCGGACGCCACCGGCACCCCCTGGAGCTGGCCCACCGCGGAGCCGTACACCTCCGCCGAGGACCGGATCTCCGGCAGCATCGCGGCGGGCACGTTCATCGCCGACAGGATCGCCGGATCCCACTGCAGGGTCGCCAGGTTCATCAGCATCGTGCGGCCCGCGTTGGTCACGTCCGTGACGTGCACCCCGCCGTCGATGCCGCCGGTCAGGTTCCAGATCAGCCAGGAGTCGATGGTGCCGAACGCGATCTCGCCGCGCTCGGCACGCGCCCGCAGCCCCGGCACCTCGTCCAGCAGCCAGGCCGCCTTCGGCCCGGAGAAGTAGCTCGCCAGCGGCAGACCGGTGGCCTCGCGGAAGCGGTCCTGGCCGTCCGCGCCGCCCAGTTCCGCGCACAGCTGCGAGGTCCGGGTGTCCTGCCAGACGATCGCGTGGTGCACCGGCCGGCCGGTGGCCCGGTCCCACAGCACCGTGGTCTCCCGCTGGTTGGTGATGCCCAGCGCACTGAGCTGGTCGGCGCGCAGCCCCGCCTTGGTGAGCGCACCCGCCACCACGGCCTGCACCTTCGTCCAGATCTCCGTCGCGTCGTGCTCCACCCAGCCGGGCCGGGGGAAGATCTGCCGGTGCTCGCGCTGGTCCACGGCGACGATCGACCCGTCGTGGTCGAAGATGATGCAGCGGCTCGACGTGGTGCCCTGATCGATCGCGGCGACGTACTTCTCGGTGTGCTGGTTCATGCCGTCAGGCCTCCTGGCTCCGAGTGGGTACCCGGGTCGCACCCGTGGTGCGCCCGCCTTCGTGCGGCCGCACCGGTCAGAATGCCGCCCGGTAGACCAGTCCGGAGAGCACCGCGCCGATCAGCGGCCCGGCCACCGGTATCCAGGCGTAACCCCAGTCCGACGACCCCTTGTTGGGGATCGGCAGCAGGGCGTGCACCACGCGCGGACCGAGGTCCCGCGCCGGGTTGATCGCGTAACCGGTCGGCCCGCCCAGCGACAGCCCGATCCCGACCACGAGCAGCGCGACCAGCAGCACATTGATGCCCGAGCCGTAGACCCCGGCCCGCTCGCCGGGCACCTGCCCGATCCCGATGCCCCTGTTCTCGCCGAAGAACAGCAGCGGCAGCACCAGGCCGACGGTGGCGATGACCTCGGTGACGAGGTTGGCCGCCGGCTTGCGGATCTCCGGGGCGGTGGAGAAGACCCCCAGCGTCGGCTGCGCCTTGTCCCGGTCGGCGTTCGCGGCGAACTGGGCGTAGTACAGCGCCCAGGCCAGCACCGCCCCGATCGCCGCGCCCACCATCTGCGCCAGCACGTACACCGGCACCTTCGACCACGGCGTCCCGCCCGCGACCGCCGAGCCGAGCGTCACCGCCGGGTTGAGGTGCCCGCCGGACAGCGGCGCCGCGGTGTACGCCCCGGCCAGGACGCCCATGCCCCAGCCGAAGGCGATCACGACCCAGCCGGCCGCCCGCGCCTTGGAGTGGTGCAGCGTGACCGCGGCGCACACCCCCGCACCGAAGAGAATCAGGATCGCGGTACCGATCACTTCACCGACGACGATGTCCCCATTGGAATACATGGCGGCTCCTTGTCCCTGGCCCGGGGACGTCCCCCGGTCCTCCGTGCAGGGTGCGTTGCCACCGGCGGGCAGCGGGCAGCCGCTGCCACCCGGCCGGGGTGCCTGAGTGCGGCGGTGCCGACTTGGCACGGGGAAGTGTTCACCCGGGCTGAGGGGGCGTCAAGGTCGCCCACAGCAGCGGATGTTGACCCCGGGCAACGGCCTTCCCCGCGCCGCCCGACCGCCGTCAGCCCCGCGCCCGCAGCCCCTCCGGCCCGGCCGGATCCGGCACCCGGGCCACCCCCCGGCGCACCTCCGTACACGCCGAACCCGGTCGGCCCACCACCCAGCTCGCCCCCGGCAGCGCCTTGGCCTCCTTCTTGAGCGGGGCGAGCGCCGCCGCGGCCTCGTGGTGCCCGCCGACGCTGCCGGGCGGGCACACCACCGTCGCCAGCGACAGCGTCACCGGCCGTCCGCCGGCCTCCCAGACCACGTCCAGCAGCGCGGCCGCGAACGGCGCCAGCCCGTCCGGCTCGGCCAGCACCAGGAAGTCGTCACCCCCGATGTGGCCCACCCGGCAGGACGGCTCGGCCGCCGCGACCCCCGCGAGCGTCCGCCCCACCGACCGGATCAGCTCATCGCCCGCCGCGAACCCGGCACCGTCGTTGACCTGCTTGAATCCGTCCACGTCCAGCCAGCTCAGGGCGAACGCCCGCCCCTCGGCGATCCGCCGGTCCACCTCCGCGTTGACCTCGTCCGAACCGGGCAGCCGGGTCAGCGGATTGAGCCGGGCCGCCTCCTCCACCCGGCTCTCCGCCAACGCCCGCAGGATGTCCGCGAGGTGCACCACGCCCATGCACCGGCCCCGCTCGTCCACCACCGCCACGTCGTCCCCGGTACGGTCCCGGTCGCCCTCCGCGATCACGTCGAGCACCTGCCAGGCGGTGGCGTCCGCACCGACCGTCCGCGGCCGGTCCGCCAGCCGCAGCGCCGGCCGGTCCGCGTACAGCGCGTGCCCGTACCGCCCGGACAGCGACAGCAGGAACCGGTCCCGGTCGATCGCCCGGACCGGCACCCCGTCGGTGTCCACCAGCAGCACCCCCGACACCTCGGGGAAACCGGTGAGATGGCTGCGCACCGCGCCCGCCGACGCCGTCATCGGCAACAGCGCGGCCGGCTGCAGGAACTGCGCCACCGGCGGCCCGGACGGCGGGCGGTACGTCGCCGCGGCCGGCCCGCTCACCACCGGGGACACCGGCGGCGGCAGATACACGTCGGTGGCCGGCCGCCGCGCCGGCGGGGCGAACAGATGGCCCTGCGCCAGCTGCACCCCGGCGTCCCGGACCGCCGCGTACTGCCGCTCGGTCTCCACCCCCTCGATGGCCAGCAGCCCGCCGGTCCGCTCGCACAGCTCCCGCATCGCGGCCACCACCGCCTGCCGCCCCCGGTCGGCGTCGAGCCCCGCGCACAGCGAGGCGTCGAGCTTGACCAGGTCCGGGGCGAGCGCGCCGAGCAGCCGCAGCGGCAGATCGCCGTCCCCGACCCCGTCCGCACAGATCCGGAAGCCCTCGTCGCGCAGCACCGCCACCGACTCCAGCAGCGCCGCACCCGGTACGTGGAGGAACGGCCCGCCGATGTCGAGGGTGACCTCCCAGGGCCGCCGGCCCACCTCGTGCACGGCCTTGGTCAGCGACGTCAGCCGGGGCAGCTCGGCGACCGTGCCGGCGAAGACGTTGACGTGCAGCGGCAGCAGGGTCTCCTGGTGCGACGCCGCCCGCACCGCGAGCGCGGCCAGTTCGGCGTCCAGGTCCGGACAGCGCCGCGCGGACGTCAGGACGTCGGCCGCACCCGGCTCGGGGCGGGCGAGTATCTCCAGCGCCGCGACCGAACCGGTCGAGAGGTTCACCACGGGCTGGAAGGCGAAGCGAAGCTGGTCCGTCCACGCAGGCACGGGCAGCAGCATGCCCCTCCGCGACCCAGCGGGATGTCTGATTAACGCACTGTTCACGCATCCTTCCGGAGCGTACGGACGGCGGCCCCCGCGATGCACACACGGCGTTCGACCGGGCCCGGTACGTGCGATGCGCCGGGAACCGGCTGGACCGGTCCCGCGGCCGGTTGCTATGTTGTTCTCGTTCCGAGAAAGACTCAGGGTGAGAATAACCAGCGGGGGAGGGGGACAGTCATGGCCGGAAAGGACCGGCACGCCAAGGAAGTTGGCGCCGGGGGCGACGACAGCGCCTTCCTGGCCGCCTACGACCCCCGGGACTTCCCCGCCATCGCCGTGACCGTCGACATCGTCGCGCTCACCCTGCGCGGCGGCGCGCTGCACGTCCTGCTCGTCGAACGCGGCGGCCGACCGTTCCGCGGCGCCTGGGCCCTGCCCGGCGGCTTCGTCCGCGCCGGACGGGAGTCCCTCGACGCGGCAGCGGCCCGCGAACTCGCCGAGGAAACCGGCCTGGACGCCGCCCACCTGGAACGCGTCCACCTCGAACAGCTCGGCTCCTACGGCGAGCCGGCACGCGACCCGAGGATGCCGGTCGTCACCGTCGCCTACCTCGCCTTCGCCCCCGACCTCCCCGAGGCCCGGGGCGGCGGCGACGCGACCGCCGCAGCCTGGATCCCGGTCTCCCGGCTCGACCTCGGCGCGCGCCGGGACGGCCGTACGGACCGGGCGGCGGCCCCGGGAAGCGCGGCCGGGGACCGGGACCGTACGGCACGGACCGCCGGCGAACCGGACGCGGCCCGCCCGCGTCCCTCAGAACAGGGTCCGGGGCACGGGATCGACGGGGGTGATTCCGTGCCCCGGACCCCCGCCGCCGCGCCGGGCCCGGAGGCACCGGCCCCGCTGCCGCTCGCCTTCGACCACGCCCGGATCGTCGCCGACGGCCTGGACCGGGCCCGCGCCAAGATCGAGTACACCCCGCTGGCCACCGCCTTCCTCGGCGAGGAATTCACCATCGCCGAACTCCGCGGCGTCTACGAGTCCGTCTGGGGCAGCCCGCTGCACGCCGGCAACTTCCACCGCAAGGTGCTCTCCGTCCCCGGATTCGTCGAGCCCACCGGCTCCACCGCGGCCCGCGGGGGAGCCCGCGGCGGGCCGCGGGCCCGCCTCTACCGCGCGGGCGGCGCCGCCCTGCTGCACCCGGCCCTGCTGCGCCCGGGCCGGGACGGTTCCTGAACGCCCCGCCCGGGCACGCCCGTTACCTCAGCCGCGCGGCCGGTGCCCGGTCAGCGACCGGCGGGACACCGGGAAGTCGAAATAGGTGTCCGGGAACGTCTCCGGGGTGAAGGTGTAGTGCCACCACTCGGCCGCGTAGTTGACGAACCCCGCCCGCTCCAGGCCGTCCTTGAGCAGCAGCCGGTTCGCCCGCTGCACGCCCGTGATCCGCGGGTCGAGGGTGTGCGCCAGGGTGTCGAAGCAGTCGAACCCGGTGCCCATGTCCAGCGAGTTGTCCGGGAAGCGGGCCGCCCGCGGCCCGTAACAGGGCGTCAGCGGCTCGCCCGGCACATACGGCCGGGTCGGCGGCGCCGGCAGCCGCACCAGCGTCAGATCGACCGTACTGCCCCGGCTGTGCCCGGACTTCTCGGCGATGTAGCCGTCCCGGAACAACATCGACTTGTCGACCAGCGGATAGAACTCGCCCTTCATCCGCTGGTCGCCGAGGTCCTTGGCCCACGCCACGAAGTGGTTGACGGCGCGCTGCGGCCGGTAGCAGTCGTACACCTTGAGGGAGTAGCCGCGGCGCAGGAACGAGCGCTGCGCCCGGTGCAGTGCCCGCGCCGCGTCCCTGGTCAGCAGGCATATCGGTGCCCGGTAGCCGGTCACCGGGACGCCCATGAAGTTGTGCGGGGTGATGTAGCGCATCTCCTGGAGGACGGTCGGATCGACGTCCCGCAGGGCGACGAACTCCTCGGGCGCCTTGGGGTCGTGGGCCGGCGTCGACGGCGGAGCGGGCCGGGCGGCCGGGGCCGCCGCGGCGGGGGAGAGCGCGGTGACGGCCAGCAGGGCGGCGGCAGCGGCGACGGTGGCGGCGCCGCGCAGCGCGGCAGCGAGTATCGGTCTCGGCATGGCCCCCGTCTATCAGGAGCGGCGGCTCCGCGGAAGACCCCGCCCACCGGTCCGCGGCCCCGGCACGGGAATTGACCTCCCGTCACCCGTCCGCCCCCGCCGGCACCTCCTCCGCCAGCCCCCGCACCCGTACGCGATACCCCACCGCGCCACCGTCCCGCCGCTCGACGACCACCCGGCCGTCCGCCTCCCGCCGCGTCACGAAGCGCTCCACCGTCGGCCGCTGCCAGCTGTCCCCGGCGTCCGGAACCACCAGCCCGCCGCCCTCCCGGCCGGCCACCGGGGCCCACACCTCCAGCTGTGTCCCGCCGTCCCCGTCCGCCACCGGAAGCACCGCCCCGGCCCGCGCCAGCACCGGGATCCGCGACAGCGGCGCGTCCACCCACACCTGCCCGGGACCCTCGTACGCCCGCCCGGTCGCGGTGTCGTACCACCGCCCGCGCGGCAGCCGCACCGCCCGCCGGGTCACCCCCGCCTGCAGCACCGGCGCCACCAGCAGCGCATCCCCCAGCAGAAACGCGTCCCCGCAGTCCCGCAGCGCCCGGTCGCGCGGCGAACTCCACCACACCGGCCGCACATACGGCGCCCCCGCCAGCCGCGCCAACTGGCCCAGCGTCACGAAGTACGGCAGCAGCCGCTGCCGCTCCCGCAGCGCCGCCCGGGCGTGCCCGAGCGCGGCTATGCCGAACTCCCACGGTTCCCTGCGGCCCGCCCACACCGCCGAATGCGTCCGGAACAGCGGCAGATACGCGCCCAGTTGGAACCACCGCACATACAGCTCCGGCGACGGTGACCCGGAGAACCCGCCGACGTCCGGGCCGCTGTACGGCACCCCGCACAGCCCCAGCCCCAGGACCAGCGACAGCGAGGCCCTGAGCCCCTCCCAACCCGTCGCCACATCCCCCGACCAGGTGCCCCCGTACCTCTGGAGCCCCGCCCAGCCGGCCCGCGAGAACAGGAACGGCCGCTCCTCGGGCCGCAGTTCACACAGCCCCTCGAACCCCGCCCGGGCCATCGCCAGCCCGTAGACGTTGTGCGCCTCCCGGTGGTCCCCGCCCCGCCCCTCCAGCGCGTGCCGGGACGAACGCGGCAGCGTCTGCTCCCCGAACGGGGCGAACGACACCGGCTCGTTCATGTCGTGCCAGAAGCCCGAGAACCCCTGCGCCAGCCGCTCGGCGTACAGCGCGCCCCACCACTTGCGCACCCGCGCATCGGTGAAGTCCGGGTACACCGACTCGCCCGGCCACACCACCCCGCGCACCTCCCGCCCCCGCGCGTCCCGTACGAAGGCGTCGGCCGCCGCCCCGCCCTCGTAGACCGCGTCCCCCGGCTCCGCCTTCACCGCCGGATCCACGATCGACACCAGCCGCACCCCGTCGGCCCGCAACTCCCGCGCCAGGCCCGGCAGATCCGGATAGCGCGCACGGTCCACGGTGAACACCCGGTGCCGGTCGAAGTGGTCGATGTCCAGATGGACGGCCGACAGCGGAAGCTCCCGCTCCTTGTAGCCGGCCACGATCCGGCGCACCTCGTCCTGGCCGCCGAACCCCCAACGGGCGTGCTGGTACCCCAGCGCCCACCGGGGCGGCAGCGCGGGCGCACCGGTCAGCGCCGTCCACATCTGCAGCACCCGGGCCGGGGTCCCGGCCAGCACCCAGTAGCGCAGCGGCCCGCCGTCCATCCGCACCTCACACGTGCCCGGCCGGTCGTGCCCGGAACCGGCGCCCTCCGCCCCCTCGCGCAAGTGCACCCGGCCGTCCCATGAATTGTCGTGAAAAACCAGATGTGTTCCGGCGTCCGCCACCACCAACTGCACCGGCATCGTCAGCGACAGCGGATCGTCCCCCGGCACGAACGCGCCGCCCGGATCGGTGTTCCACAACCGGTAGGCGCCGTCCCGCAGCCGCGGCCCGTGCGCCCGGCCGCCCAGCCCGAAGAACCGCGCATCGGCCGCCACCTCCGACCGCTGCACCCACCGCGACCCGTCGCCGCCCTCCGGCCGCCCGGCCCGCTCACCCGCCCCGTCCGGCCCCGCCGTACGGTCCCACCAGCGCGGCGGCAGCTCCCGCCGCAGCACCGCCCCGCCCGGCGTGCGCACCTCCACCGCGCCGTGCCGGGACACCGCCACCAGCACCCGCTCGGACACCACCCGCCAGCCGCCCTCCGTATCGGGCTCCAGCACCGCCCGCGCGTCCACCTCGGGACACGCCCCGGCCAGCGCGTACGACGGCTCCGGCCCGGCACCGTCCCAGCCGCAGAACACCGCACCACCAATCGCCACCCGCACCCGCAGCGACGACCGCGCGAAATGGATCACCCCGCCGCCCGGCTGCGGCTCCGCCCCCGTGGCCGCCCCCGGCACCCGCGCCCGCTCCGGCGCCCGCGCCGGCAGCGCCACCGCATCCGCCCGCCGCGCCCGCCACGCCGCGCGCACGGAGCGGAGCCCCTGCGCCGGCCCGACCGCCCTGACCACCCGTACCGATCGCACCAGATCACGCCCGTCCATGCCGGTCAGCCTGCCATTGACGCCCGGGTGGGCGGGCATCGTTCAACTGCCGTTCACCTGCACGGGGTCACGCTCGGCCACGCCGAGGCCCGGGGTGGGACGGCCCGTGGCCGGAATACGCCCGCGCCGCCCCCCACGTGTGCACACCACATCCCCCACCCCCCGAATATGGGCGGTCGACCCTGGTGCACAAGACGATCACATGGCATCGTCCAGACAAGCCGTGTCACGCGCACACGTCAGGCCGGGAGACCCCCACCAAGGTGCGCGCCCGGCGCATACGCCGCGTACCACCCGGGAGCCGCCTCATGACCACCGCACCGCACTCCGCCCACCGGCCGGAACCCCTCTGGCAGCCCGGCCCGGACCGGATCGCCGGCGCACAGGTCACCCGCTTCCACACCTGGGCCGCCGCCCACCACGGCGCCCCCGCCCCCACCCCGGGCGACCCCGCCGCGAGCTACGCCGACCTGCACCGCTGGTCCGTCGACGACCTCCCCGCCTTCTGGCGCGCCGTCGCCGCCTGGTTCGACGTCCGCTTCGCCACCCCCTACGAGACCGTGCTCGCCGACCGTGCGATGCCCGGCGCCCGCTGGTTCCCCGGCGCCACCCTCAACTACGCCGCACACGCCCTGCGCGCCGCCGAGGACCCGGCCCGCGCCGACGAGCCCGCGCTGCTGTACGTCGACGAGACCCACGAACCGACCCCCGTCACCTGGCGCCGGCTGCGCGCCCAGGTCGGCTCGCTGGCCGCCGAACTCCGCCGCCTCGGCGTCCGCCCCGGCGACCGCGTCAGCGGCTACCTCCCCAACGTCCCCGAGGCCGTCGTCGCCCTGCTCGCCACCGCGGCGGTCGGCGGCGTCTGGACGTCCTGCGCCCCCGACTTCGGCGCCCGCAGCGTCCTGGACCGCTTCCAACAGATCGAACCGGTCGTCCTGTTCACCGTCGACGGCTACCGCTACGGCGGCAAGGAACACGACCGCCGCGACACCGTCACCGAACTCCGCGCCGAACTCCCCACCCTGCGCGCCGTCGTCCACATCCCCCTGCTCGGCACCCCCGCCCCCGAAGGCGCCCTCAACTGGTCGGACCTGACCGGAAACGACACCGAACCGGTCTACGAACAGGTCCCCTTCGACCACCCCCTCTGGGTGCTCTACTCCTCCGGCACCACCGGGCTCCCCAAGGCCATCGTCCAGTCCCAGGGCGGCATCCTCCTCGAACACCTCAAGCAGACCGGCCTGCACTGCGACCTCGGCCCCGACGACCGGTTCTTCTGGTACACCTCCACCGGTTGGATGATGTGGAACTTCCTCGTCGCCGGCCTCCTGGTGGGCTCCACGATCGTCCTCTACGACGGCAGCCCCGGCCACCCCGACATCGCCGCCCAGTGGCGGGTCGCCGAGGCCACCCGCGCCACCGTCTTCGGCACCTCCGCCGCGTACGTCATGGCCTGCCGCAAGGCCGGCATCCACCCCGCCCGCGACCTCGACCTCTCCGCCGTCACCTGCGTCGCCACCACCGGCTCCCCGCTTCCCCCGGACGGCTTCCGCTGGCTGCACGACTCCTTCGCGGAGAGCGGCGCCGACCTGTGGACCGCCTCCGTCAGCGGTGGCACCGACGTCTGCAGCTGCTTCGCCGGCGCCGTCCCCACCCTCCCGGTCCACATCGGCGAACTCCAGGCCCCCTGCCTCGGCACCGACCTGCAGGCCTGGGACCCCCAGGGCAAGCCCGTCATCGACGAGGTCGGCGAACTCGTCGTCACCAACCCCATGCCGTCCATGCCCACCCGCTTCTGGAACGACCCCGACGGCACCCGCTACCACGACAGCTACTTCGACATGTACCCCGGCGTCTGGCGGCACGGCGACTGGATCACCGTCACCTCCCGCGGCAGCGTCATCATCCACGGACGCTCCGACTCCACCCTCAACCGCCAGGGCGTGCGGATGGGCTCCGCCGACATCTACGAAGCCGTCGAACGCCTCCCCGAGATCCGCGAGTCCCTCGTCATCGGCCTGGAGCTCCCCGACGGCGGCTACTGGATGCCGCTCTTCGTCCACCTCGCACCGGGCAGCACCCTCGACGACGCGCTCCGCGACCGCATCAAGCGCACCATCCGCGAACAGCTCTCCCCGCGCCACGTCCCCGACGACATCATCGAGGCCCCCGGCGTCCCGCACACCCTCACCGGCAAGCGCATCGAAGTCCCCGTCAAACGCCTCCTCCAGGGCACCCCGCTCGACAAGGCCGTCAACCCCGGCTCGGTCGACAACCTCGAACTCCTCCACTTCTACGAGCAGGTGGCCCGCGACCGCGCCCAGTAGAACCACCGGTCAGCGCCGGACCGCGAACCGCCGACCCGGCCCCGGGCCCGGCGCCGGACCGCCGTTGTCAGACCCTCCGATTACTCTCGGTGACGAGTGAACGCCGGGCCGTGCACCGCCCGGCCCGGCGTCCACCGCGCACACCGAGACACCGAGGGGGAACCATGACCACCACATCCCGGCCCACCGACCCGGCCGCCGCCCGCCGCAGCCTGCGGCGGGAAATCCCGAGCGCCGCCGCCGTCCTCGCCGACGAGCGCGACTTCACCGCCATGCGCCGGTACGCCAGCTTCCCGTTCGACGACCACGCCGGCTACCTCCGCCAGATGGAGATCCTGCTGCGCACCCTCGCCGGCCAGGGCGTCCTCACCACCGTCGGCCTCTTCGACCCGGCCGCCTACGCGCAGTACTGCGCCGACCGCTCCCTGGACCCCGACCGGCCCGACAGCCGCAGCCGCTACACCGCCGAAGTGGCCCGCACCGGCGCCACCGTCACCTACGACGGCGAACCGCTGACCCAGCTCCTCCCGTTACTGGTCGCCGAGGCAGACCGCCAGGCGACCTGGGACCGCGCCACCGCCCTGCTCACCCGTGCCGGCCGCTGCGAGACCTGCGGCGCCGACCTCGCGCACGCCGCCTTCACCCGCGCCGGCCAGGCCGTCCAGGGCCTCCTCGACGCCCTCGGCGACGGCACCCACCACCTCGTCTGCTCCATCGCCGCCGGCGATCCGCCCCTGCTCGCCGTCCTGCACGCCGGCCGCGGCCCCGGCGCCCGCCCCCGACTGGACGAACACCAGGCCCTGATCTTCTGCACGGTCCTCGCCGCCGGCCTCGCCCTGCGCACCCCCGGCGGCATCGTCTCCCGCACCACACCCGACCCCGGCGAGACCGCCCACGACCCGGCCACCGCCGCATCCCGGGGCGCACCCCCACCCCGCGACACGGTCCGCGGCTGGTCCCTGCGCGACGCCTGGCCGCACGCCCTCAGCGCCGGCGAGGTCTTCACCGCCTACTGCACCGACGCCGACAGCGGCGAGCCCGTGCCACCCGAACCAGGCGTCAGCTACGCCCCCGGCCTGCCCGTGACACCCCCGCCCGACCACCCCTGCCACCCCTGACCGGCCACCGGGCACCACAACACACCGGCCCCGACAACACGAACGGCCGCCCCGCCACGAGGGCGGGACGGCCGTCAGGCCCGTGCGGCGCCACGCGCCGCCCGGCCTCACTCCCCGGAGAGCACCGCCTGCGCGGCCGCCCGCGCGTCCTCGGCGGTGTCCGCCGCGCGCGCCGCGGCCGCCGCACGCTCGCACTGCGCCAGCGTGTGCTTGGCCAGCGTCGCCCGCACATAGGGAAGGGACGCCGCACCCATCGAAAGGCTGGTGACACCAAGACCCGTCAGCACACACGCCAGCAGCGGGTCCGAGGCCGCCTCACCACAGACACCGCAGCTCTTGCCCTCGGCCTTGGCGGCCTCGGCCGACAGCGCCACGAGATCCAGCAGCGCCGGCTGCCACGGATCCTGCAGCCGCGACACCGCGCCCACCTGACGGTCCGCCGCGAAGGTGTACTGCGCCAGGTCATTGGTCCCCAGCGAAAGGAACTCCACCTCCTGCAGGATCGACCGCGCCCGCAGAGCCGCCGACGGAATCTCCACCATCGCCCCGAACTTCGCCCGCAGCCCCGCCTCACGGCAGGCGTCCGCGAACGCCTTGGCGTCGATCCGGTCCGCCACCATCGGCGCCATGACCTCGAGGTAGACCGGCAGCCCCTCGGCGGCCTTCGCCAGCGCCGAGAGCTGCGTCCGCAGCACCTCGGGGTGGTCGAGCAGGGTGCGCAGACCCCGCACGCCCAGCGCCGGGTTCGGCTCGTCGGCCGGCGTCAGGAAGTCCAGCGGCTTGTCGGCACCGGCGTCCAGCACGCGCACGACCACGCGCCCCTCCGGGAAGGCCTCCAGCACCTTCCGGTACGCCTCGACCTGCTTCTCCTCGGACGGCGCCTGCTTGCTGTCGTCCAGGAACAGGAACTCCGTACGGAAGAGCCCGACGCCCTCCGCACCGGCCTCGACCGCGGCGTCCACATCACCCGGACCGCCGACGTTCGCCAGCAGCGGCACCTTGTGCCCGTCGGAGGTGGCCCCCGGACCGGACGACGCGGCCAGCGCCGCCTTCCGCTCCGCCGCGGCCCGCTCCAGCTCCGCCCGCTTCTCCGGGCTCGGCTCCACGAAGATCTCACCGGTGCTGCCGTCGACGGCGATCACCGTGCCCTCGACCAGCTCACCGGCGCCCGGCAGCGCGACGACGGCCGGCACCCCCAGCGCCCGCGCGAGGATCGCGCTGTGACTGGTCGGCCCGCCCTCCTCGGTCACGAAACCGAGCACCAGCGACGGGTCCAGCAGCGCCGTGTCGGCCGGCGCCAGATCGCGAGCGATCAGCACGTACGGCTCGTCACTGTCCGGCACACCCGGCATCGGCACGCCCAGCAGCCGCGCGACGATACGGTTCCGCACGTCATCGAGGTCGGCCACCCGGCCCGCGAGGTACTCACCGGCACCGGCGAGCAGCGCCCGGTAGGCCGCGAACGCGTCGTAGACCGCACGCTCGGCGGTGCTGCCCACGGCGACCCGCCGCTCGACGTCCGCCATCAGCTCCGGGTCCTGCGCCATCAGCGCCTGGGCCTCCAGCACCGCCTGCGCCTCACCACCGGCCAGGTTCCCGCGCGCTATCAGGTCGGCGGCCACGGCCTCGACGGCCTGGCGGGCGCGCCCCTGTTCGCGCTCCGCCTCCTCCGCCGGGATCTGCTTGGCCGGCGGCTCCAGCACCGCCGTGCCCATGTGCCGCACCTCGCCTATGGCCACACCGTGGCTCACCCCGACGCCCCGCAGCGTTGTCTCCATTGCACCCGTCTCCGGTTGTGATGCGACGGCCCGGCCGCCGCGATGAATGTCGTACCTGCCGTCCGCGACGGCACCTGGCCTACTGCCAGGAGAAGAGCTGGTCGCCGGCCTTCACATCGCCGTCCTCGCGCACGTCACCGAGCGCGTCGGCGGTGGCCTCCAGCGCGACGACCGGGCACACCGGGGACTTGCCGGCCTCCTCGACCGCGGCGGGGTCCCAGCGCACGATCTCCTGACCGCGGGTCACGTTGTCGCCCTTGTTCACGAGCAGCTCGAAGCCCTCGCCGTTGAGCTGAACGGTGTCGATACCGAGGTGCGTGAGCACGCCGTGGCCCTCGGGGTCCACGACGACGAAGGCGTGCGGGTGCAGAGAGACGACGACACCGTCCACGGGGGAGACGGCGGCGGACGGCTCACGGACGGGGTCGATGGCGGTACCGGGGCCCACCATCGCTCCGGAGAACACCGGGTCGGGCACGGCCGCGAGTCCGATGGCGCGTCCTGCGAGCGGGGACGTCACGGTGGTCATGGGAAGCCTCCCAGGGGTGGAGATTCATCAGGCCGCCGTCACTACCTGTCCTGGACGGCGCACCGTTCAGAGCGTAAGTCATAAGAATCGACGGTTCCGCATGAGAGACACCGGTTGCACCCCGCGAGTCCCGCTGAATCGATTTGCCTCGCCCACAGCAGAGCTGTACTGTCTGAGACCTGCCCCGGACAGCCAGCCGCAGTCAACTGCGGCCCGGTTGAGGTGGGCGGCACTCCTCAGCGTCTTGATCGCGACTCAAGAATTGCGCGCTTCTGCATGCCTGCAGAAAAGCGGCGGTTCGAAAGCCCGAAAAGGCCTGATAGAGTGTGAAACACCGAAGGGAAGCGCCCGGAGAGCCTGGTGAAACAGGCACAAAGGAAGCGTCCGTTCCTTGAGAACTCAACAGCGTGCCAAAAGTCAACGCCAGATATGTTGATACCCCGTCTACCGGACCGGATGG
>NZ_JAZBJP010000050.1:0-49118 GCF_036352915.1 Streptomyces bugieae | reverse complement strand
GGTGCGGGGTTCGCCGGTGGGTGGCTGGGCATCCGGGCTGTCGGTGGGGGCGGGGCTGTCGGTTCGGCCGGGCATCGGGACGCGGTCACCTTCCCTGGGACGCGGCGCGGGGGCGCCGTAACGCTGCGCGACGGGTGTACGGCTTCGGGTCTACGGCATGGGCCGGGGCGGGGTGGCCGCGGCGCGCCGACCCGGTGGGCGGAAGGTCTTCGGGCGGGCGGTGGGGTGCGGGTGGGTGGTGCGGCCGCGGGCGGGGGGGCTCACCCTTTCAGCGCAGATCCGGTGACCGTGCCGCCGGTGGTGAGTTGAACGCCCACAACAGACAGGAAGGGCGTGGTCCGTCTATGAAGCCCCGGCTCACCGTCGTCGTCCCGGTTCCTCGTGGTGCGGGGGCGGAGGGGAATCTGGAGGAGTGCCTGGCGTCGGTGGCGGCGCAGACGCTGGCGGAACTGGATGTGGTGCTGGTGGAGGGCGGGCCCGCGGGTGCGGGCCCGTCTTCTGCTGTGGCGCATGCCGCCGCGGAGCGGGATCCGCGGTTCCGGATCGTGCGTCTGACGGGGGGTGAGGTGCCGGGGTGCGGTGCGGCGCGGAACGCCGGTGCCCGGCACGCTTTTCCGCACACCGGTTATCTGGCGTTCCTGGATGCGGACGATGTGCTGCTGCCGCGGGCGTACGAGGATCTGGTGGGGTTGCTGGAGAGGTCGGGGGCGGATCTGGCGACGGGCAATGTGTACCGGCTGGGGGCGGCGGGGCGGAGTCAGTCGGCGCGTCATCCGGCGGGCCGGCAGACGGTGCTGGGGACGCATGTGACGGAGGATCTGACGCTGCTGGCGGATTCCTTCGCCCGGAACAAGGTGTTCCGTCGGGAGTTCTGGGACCGGCACGGTTTCGCCTTCCCGGAGGGCGAGTTGTGCCTGGACGAGGCGGTGACGGTGCCGGCGCATTTCCTGGCGGGTGCGGTGGACGTGCTGCGGGAGCACGTGTGTTACTGGCGGCTGCCGGAGGGTGCGGCGCGGCACCGGCGGCCGGATCCGCGGGGGGTGCGGGACCGGTTCGCGGCGGTGGCGGCGATCCGGCGGTTCCTGGGTGAGGCGGCGCGGCCGCAGTTGCACGGGTACCGGCGGGATTACGACCGGTTCCAGCTGACGGACGGGCTGGCGGATCTGGTGGCGGCGTTGCCGGGGGCGGCGCCGGAGACCCGGACGGCGTTCCTGGACTGTGCGCGGGACTTCCTGGCGGGGGTGGATCCGCGGGTGTTCCCGGAGCTGCCGGTGGAGTTGCGGATGCGGTGGTATCTGGTGCGGGCGGGGCGGGCGGCGGATCTGCTGACGTTGCTGCGGCACGAGGCGCGGAATCCGGCCGGGTTCGCGGTGGCGGGGCCGCCGTTGCGGCGGCGGGCGGTGGTGCCGGTGAGTCCGCCGCTGGAGCTGCCGCCGGGGGTGACGCGGCTGGGCCGTGGGGACTTCCCGGTGTGTGCGCGGGTGCGGGAGGCGGTGTGGCGGGACGGGGTGCTGGTGCTGCGGGGGCACGCGTACGTGCGGAACGTGGATGCGGCGCACCGGCACACGGTGGGGGTGCGGACGGCGGTGCTGTCGTGCGGGCGGCGGCGGATCGTGCTGCCGCTGCGGACGGTGGCGATGCCGGAGGCGACCGCGGAGTCGGGGCAGGAGCTGCACTGTTACGACTGGTCGGGGTTCGAGCTGCGGGTGGATCCGGCGCGGCTGCGGCGGGGCGGGCGGTGGGAGGAGGGGGACTGGTCGGTCGGGCTGGTGCTGGCGTCGGCGAACGGGGTGCGGATGGCGTCGCCGGAGGCGCCGGAGTCGGGTTCGGGGGCGGCGCCGGTGGTGTGCGAGGTGGCGGACGAGGGGCCGCGGGGCGTGGTGCGGGTGACGCCGTGGTACGAGGACGGGCGGCTGCGGTTGTCGGTGGCGCGGCGGACGCGGTGGCTGGCGGGGCACCGGTCGGTGGCGGCCGGTGCGCTTCAGGTGTCGGTGCGGGCGCCGGGGCCGGTGCCGTCGGGGCTGCGGCTGACGCATCAGGGGACGGGCACGGTGGTGTCGTTCCCGGCGGGGGCGGAGCCCGCGGAGGGGGGTGAGGTGACGTTCCGGGTGCTGGCGGAGGCGGTGGCTTCGGCGCGTCCGCCGCGGGACGGGGCGCCGTCGTTGATCCCGCCGGCGCATACGGAGAGCTGGCTGGCGGAGCTGGTGCTGCCGGACGGCGCCACGGACCGGGTGGCGTGTGATCCGGCGCTGGAGCCGGTGGGGTATCCGCTGCCGCACGGCCGGGAGCTGGTGGTGGCGGCCGGTCCGGCGGGGGATCTGATGCTGCACGACCGGACGCCGCAGCCGTATGCGGACCGGGTGCTGTGGCGGTCGGACGGGACGCTGCTGGTGGCGGGCGGGTTGCCGGCGGCGGCGCCGCACGCCACGGAGCTGGTGCTGAAGCACGGGGTGCATGCGGCGGAGCTGACGTTTCCGGTGACGCATGACGAGGGCCGGTTCCACGGGCGGCTGCCGCTGGGGGCGTTGCCGTCGCTGGCCGGGCCGGTGCCGCTGCGGGAGGGCGGCTGGTCGCTGCATCTGCGGGAGCGGGGGGCGGTGGCGTCGCCGCTGGACGCGCCGGTGCGGCTGGCGCCGCGGGTGCTGGACGGGCTGCCGGCGTCGTGCACGGTCCGGGGGAAGCCGCTGGTGGTGGACCGGCACCGGGGCGATGAGCTGCTGGTGGTGGCGGGGCCGGCGGTGCCGGCCGCGGACCGGGGCCCGTACCGGCGGCGGCTGCTGCGGGAGCAGCACTATGTGCTGCACCGTTCGCGTCCGCTGCGGGACACGGTGCTGTACAGCAGTTTCGGTGGCCGGTCGTACGGGGATTCGCCGCGGGCGGTGCACGAGGAGCTGGTGCGCCGGGGGATGGACGTGGAGCATCTGTGGGCGGTGCGGGACGCGCAGTCGACGGTGCCGGGGACGGCGCGGGCGGTGGTGGTGGGCAGCGCGGAGTGGCACGGGGCGCTGGCGCACAGCCGGTGGGTGGTGACGAACACGCATCTGCCGTGGTGGTTCACGCGGCGGGGCGGTCAGCGGATCGTGCAGACGTGGCACGGTACGCCGCTGAAGCGGATCGGTGCGGATCTGGCGGGGACGCTGTGTGCGGGGCTGGCGCATCTGGCGCCGCGGCCGCGGGTGAGCCGGCAGTGGAGCGTGCTGCTGTCGCCGAACGGGCACAGCACCGCGGTGCTGCGGTCGGCGCTGGGGTTCGCGGGGCGGGTGCTGGAGACGGGGCTGCCGCGGACGGATGTGCTGTTCGCGGCGGACCGGGAGCTGCGGGCGGCGGCGGTGCGGGAGCGGCTGGGGCTGGAGCCCGGCCGGCGGGTGGTGCTGTACGCGCCGACGCCGCGGGACGACGTGGCGTACGACGCGCGGCACCACCGGTTGCCGCTGGCGTTGGACGTCGATCTGGCGCGGCGGGAGCTGGGGGACGGGCATGTGCTGCTGGTGCGGGGGCATCCGCTGGTCGCGGACCGGCTGCCGGGGCACCATGCGCCGTTCGCGGTGGACGTGTCGGCGTATCCGGACGCGATGGAGTTGCTGCTGGTGGCGGACGTGCTGGTGACGGACTATTCGTCGCTGGCGGTGGATTTCGCGAACACGGGCCGGCCGATGTTGTTCCTGACGCCGGATCTGCCGCATTACCGGGACGCGCTGCGGGGGTTCACGCTGGATTTCGAGGCGCGGGTGCCGGGGCCGTTGTTGTCGTCGACGGGTGAGCTGGTCGAGGCGCTGGGTGATCTGGAGGCGGTGGCGGCGGCGAGTGCGGAGGCGTACGCGGATTTCCGGGCGGTGTTCTGCCACCGGGACGACGGTGGTGCGGCGGGGCGGGTCGCGGACGTGATGGAGCGGTGAGGGTTGCCGGTCCGCGGCAAGGTGATGGCGCGCGGATCGGCATCGCACGCCATTCGCGTCGTTACAGCATGTGCAGGGGTCCGCGGCGGGCTGTCGGGTCCTTGCGCACCCGAGCCCGGTGCTCTGCCCGGTCACGAGACGGCAATACGGCGGAAAAGCGGGGCGAGGAGTGCAACCGCTCGGCGGGTTTCGCCCTCTGACCCATCGGATATGGGTTCGGATCCCGCTCGCGCCAAGAGATGCTGTCGACACGAAATGTAGATTTAGTGACTGTGAAAGAAGCCCCTGAGCAGCTGCCGGGGCCCACCATCACGCCCTCCGCGCAGGTCAGCATCGTCGTCATCGCGTTCAACGATGCCGGCCATGTCGGTGATGCGGTGCGTTCCGCGCTCGCCCAGGAGGTTCCCGGTGACACGGTCACCGAGGTGATCGCGGTGAACGACGCCTCCACCGACGGCACCGGCGCCGCCCTGGACGATCTGGCCCGTACCGAGCCGCGGCTGCGGGTGATCCACCGCAGTGAGAACAGCGGCGGGTGCGGCACACCCCGTAACGAGGGGCTGCGGGCGGCGACGGGCCGGTTCGTGATGTTCCTGGACAGTGACGACGTGCTGCCGCCGGGTGCGGTGCGGGCGCTGCTGTCGGCGGCGCTGCGGCACGACGCGCCGGTGGTGTCGGGGGCGTGCGTGCGGCGGGAGCTGCCGGCCCGGCGGGACGTGCCGTGGCAGCCGGGGCTGTACCGGGAGGCGGCGGTGCACGAGTCGGCCGAGGCCAGTCCGCAGCTGGTGCGGGACACGCTGTGCGTGAACAAGCTGTACGAGCGGGAGTTCCTGGCGAAGCACGCGATCGCGTTCCCCGAGGGCCGGTTCACGTACGAGGACTTCGTGTTCACCGCGCAGGTGCTGGCGGCGGCGCCGCGGATCGCGACGGTGCCGGACAGTGTCTACGTCTGGCATGTGCGCCGGTCGGCGGCGCGGCAGTCGATCTCGCTGAACCGCAAGGACGTCGCGAACTGGGAGGCGCGGATCGCGGCGCACCGGGCGAGTGTGGAGATCTTCCGGGAGGCGGGGTCGCCGGTGCTGGCGCAGGCGGCGGCCACCAAGTTCCTCGATCACGATCTGCGGATGTACGTGCGGGAGCTGCACACCCGTGGTGCGGACTACCGGGCGGAGTGGTGGCGGCTGACCCGGGAGTACCTGGGGGGTTTCGACGAGGCGGCGCTGCGGGCGGCGCGGGCGCCGTCGCGGTGGCTGGCGCGGGTGGTGCTGGCGTCGCCGGCGCCGCGGGACCTGGACCGGATCACGCAGCTGGCGAGCCGTCCGGGGCGGCTGCTGCCGCCGTACGCGGAGGCCGGCGGGCGGGCGGTGTGGTCGCCGGACCTGCCCGAGGTGGAGCTGGACGCGCTGGGGACGAAGCCGATAGGCCGGCTGCCGGTGACGATCGACGCGGAGCCGTCGGTCGGCGGCCGCAGTGTGCTGCGGCTGCGGGTGCACGATCTGTACGGGCGGCTGGCGGCGGCGGGCCCGGAGAGCATCGATGTGGAGTTGCGGCGGCGCCGGGACGACCGGCGGGGCCCGGTGCACACCGCGGCCCTGACCCGGGCGGCCGCGGGCGCCGCGGGGAGTGCGGCGGCGGTGAGCTGGACGGCGGAGGTCGTGCTGGATCTGGAGGCGCTGACCGAGGGCGGCGGCAAGGCGGCGGCCGATCCGGAGCCGTGGGACCTGATGGCGCAGGTCAGCTGTGCCGACGGGGCGGGTTTCCGGGCCGCGCTGCGGGCGACCGGGCCGGGGCTGCGGCGGCGGGTGCTGCCGAGCCGGCGGCACACGGTGCTGCTGGTGCAGCCGTACGCGACGACGGGCGGTGCGCTGTCGCTGCGGGTGGCGTCGGGGCTGCGCAGCGTCTGGCGGATCGCGGCGCGCCGGCTGCGCCGCTGACCTTGTCGTTGTCCGACTTCTTCGCTCCTAGGATGGGCGTATGTCTTACTTGATCACGGGTGGTGCCGGTTACATCGGCTCCCATGTCGTACGGGCCCTGCGGCAGGCGGGCGAGCGGGTCGTCGTGCTGGACGACCTGACGACGGGCGTGGCCGCCCGGATTCCGGAGGACGTGCCGCTGGTCGTCGGTTCCACGCTCGACCGGGCGGTGCTGGACGCGGCGATCGCGGAGCACGGCGTGACCGACGTGGTGCATCTGGCGGCGAAGAAGCAGGTCGGCGAGTCCGTCGAGATGCCGCTGCTGTACTACCGGGAGAACGTCCACGGGCTGCAGACGCTGCTGGAGGCGATGGCGGCGGGCGGCGTGGGCCGGCTGGTGTTCTCGTCGTCGGCGGCGGTGTACGGCATGCCGGACGTGGAGCTGGTGACCGAGGACACCCCGTGCGTGCCGATCAACCCGTACGGGGAGACGAAGCTGGTCGGGGAGTGGATGGCGCGGGCGGTGGGGAAGGCGCACGGCATCTCCACGGCCTGTCTGCGGTACTTCAACGTGGCCGGTGCGGCCACCCCGGAGCTGGCCGACACGGGCGTCTTCAACATCGTGCCGATGGTGTTCGAGCGGCTGACGGCGGGTGCCGCGCCGCGGATCTTCGGTGACGACTACGACACGCCGGACGGCACCTGCATCCGCGACTACATCCATGTCGCCGATCTCGCCGAGGCGCATGTGGCGGCGGCCCGGAAGCTCGCCGGGCCGGGCCCGGTGCGGGACCTGACCCTGAACATCGGGCGCGGCGAGGGCGTTTCGGTGCGCGAGCTGATCCGCCTGATCGCGGAGGTCACCGGGTACGAGGGCGTGACGCCCGAGGTGACGCCGCGCCGGCCGGGTGACCCGGCGCGGGTGGTGGCGGCCGCCGACCGGATCGGCGCGGAGCTGGGCTGGAAGGCCCGGCACGACGTGCGGGACATGGTCACGTCGGCGTGGGCGGGCTGGCGCCACCACCACCCAAAGGCCTGACCCCAGGAGGACCGGCGGGCCCGCCCGGTCGGCGGGTCCCGGCCGTGCCCGCGGGTCCCGGCCGGCCGGGGGGCGGTCAGCGGGTCGTCAGCGGGTACGACGTCCGTCCGGACGCCTCGTCGATCTCGTCGTGGGCCTTGGTCAGCAGTTTCATCGCCAGGTCGTTGAGTGCCCTGGCCCCGGCGACCTCCTCGCCGACCCGCGGCTGGTTGGAGTCGGCGGGGTGCCGGCTGGCGTACCCGTGGGACCGGACCTCGGTACCGTCCGGGAGCCGCACGAGGGCGGCCGCGCGCGTGCGGTGGTTGTCCTCCTCGAATTCCATCTCGACGTGCCATCCGACGGCTGTCTGCAGCATCACCATCACCTCCGGAACCGCTCCTACCAGAGTGCTCCCGCCGGGCGGCGGGTGCACGGTGTGGCGGCTCATTCCGGGGCGGTCAGCCGCAGGTGGAGGTGGCCGTGCGGGCGGGAGAGGAACAGCGCGGCGGTGGCCGGGCCGGGCGGCACCGGGCGCGGGGCGAGGTCGGCGGCGGACAAGGGGGTTTCGGGGACGAGCCAGGCCGCGCGGTGGACGGCGGGGCCCGGGGCGCCGTCCGTGGTGGTGCCGTGTCCGGTGACGGCGATCTTGAGGCCCCAGATGCCGTCGGCGAGGGGGGCGCCGCCGGCGGCGGTGGCCGGGTCGAGTTCCGCCTGCCAGTGGCCGTCCGCGTAGTGGGCGGGCAGGCGGTGGGTGGCGCCGGCGCGGTGCAGGACGAGGGTGACCGCGGTGGTGTCGAGGTGCGGCAGGGCGGCGGTACCGGCCAGGCGGAGGACGGTGCCGGTCCAGTGGCAGCCGGTCAGCCGCTGGCGCAGGACGACGCGGTCGGTGAGGTCGTAGCAGGCGTCGGGCAACGGGTGGTGCGGGTCGCGGAAGTACGGGTAGCGGGCGTGGACCCGGCCGTCGGGGTCGACCTGGGTGGGGACGGGGCCGGTGTCGGCGCGGACGACGGCGTCCAGCGCGTCGTCGTCGCCGGCGTCGAGGCAGTGGGCGCGCAGCCGGAGGCGGGGCGGCAGGGCGGTGCGTATGCGGTCGGTGAGGTGGCGGCGGACGAGGGGGCGGGCGGCGGCCGTCATCATCCGGCGGCCGGCGGGGGTGCGGGCGAGGTAGGCGGGGCCGAAGGGCATGAGGATCTCGCCGTGGAAGTGACGCGTCATCAGTTTGTCGCGGTCGGGGCCGGGCGGGACCTCGGCGGCGACGGTGTCGAGGACGTCGCCGATGTAGTGCAGGTAGTCCGGCCAGTCGACGTCCTGGCGGCTGGCGTTGCTGTCGTCGGCGCGGCCGTGGAGGTAGTAGCAGTCGTAGTCGGCGAGGACGGAGACGGTGCGGGCGCGCAGCAGTGCCGCGATGCCGAAGGGGAGGTCCTCGCCGAGCAGGCGGCCCTCGACGAAGCGCAGCCGGTGGGTTTCGAGGAAGGCGCGGCGGAAGAGTTTGTAGGCGGCCAGGGACCAGTAGACGGGCGAGTCGAAGACGGAGACGGCGGGGCTGGTGGTGCGCAGATCGACGGGGGCGGCGCGGCCGTCGGCGCCGACGATGCGGCCGTAGACGACGTCGGAGCCGTGGGTCTGGGCCATGCGGGTGAGGCGGTCGAGGGCTTCGGGGCCGAGACGGTCGTCGGAGTCGAGGAAGAAGACGTAGTCGCCGGTGGCGCGGTCCAGGCCGGTGTTGCGGGGTTTGCCGGCGCCGCCGGAGGCGTGCTGGCGGACGACGGTGAGGCGGGGGTTGCGGCGGGCGGCGTCGGTGAGCCAGTCGGCGCTGCCGTCGGTGGAGCCGTCGTCGACGGCGATGATCTCGATGCGGTGCGGGTCGAGGGTCTGGGCGAAGACGGAGCCGAGGCAGCGGTCGAGGTAGGGCAGCGTGTTGTGGACGGGCACGATCACCGAGACGGCCGGGGTGGCGCGGGTCATCGGTGTGGTGCGGGGGTTGTCCTCGGTGTCCCTCGGCATACGCAGTACTCCAGCGAGGCAAAACAGACTATTAAGACATATAACGTTGACTGAACGTTCGCCGACCGTGGAGGAGTGCCGGTGGCTCCGACGCCCGCCACCCCCCAAGAGGCGCTCCGGCCCCGGGAGGTTGCCCGGCCGCTGCCCAAAGGGGACCGCCCGGCGGCGGACCGGCCGCCACGACGGTGGACCGCCCCCTGGACGGCGGCGGCGCTGTCCACGGCGGCGTACTGCCTGGGGCTCGCCGTGTACGGCAGCTACCCGTTCGGGCCGCGCTCGCGCGCCGTCAACGACCTCGGCAATCAGTTCGTGCCCTTCCACGCCCGGCTGTGGGACCTGCTGCACGGCCGGGCCGCCGGCGATCTGTTCTTCAACTGGAGCAGCGGATACGGGGTGCCGTTCCTCGCGGACTTCCTCACGTATCTGATGAACCCGTTCTCGCTGCTCGTCGGCCTCTTCCCGCGCGCGGCGGCGGACCTTCCGGTCTTCCTGGTCACGCTGTGCAGCATCGGCCTGGCCGCCGCCCTGATGACCGTCCTCCTCGGCCGGCTGCACCCCGGCTCCGGGACGCTGCGGGCGCTTTTGTCGGTGGGCTACGCGCTGTGCGGCTGGGTGCTGAACGACGGTGCCGCGGACCCGATGTGGATGTGGGGGCCGGTGGCGCTGCCGCTGCTGGGGATCGCCGCGGACTGGTGCCTGCGGCGCACCCGCTGGGTGGCCGGGACGCTGCTGGTCGCCCTGGCCTGGGCGGGCAACTTCTACACGGCGGCGATGGCCACCCTGGCGACCGGGCTGGTGCTGGCGGTGCGGCTGGGCACGGCGGCCGGGATGCCGCCGGGCGCGCGGCTGCGGGCGGCCGGCCGGGCGATGACGGCGACGCTCGCCGGGATCGGCCTCGCGGCGCCCGTGTTGACCGTCACCCTGCGGGCCAGCCGGGCCGCCCAGCCCGCTCCCCCGGTCTCCTACGAGGCACGGCCCACCGTGCTGTACCAGCTGGCGCAGCTGCTGCCCGGCGGCCACGGCGCGGTGCCCACGCCCAACATCTTCATCGGCGTGCCGGGGCTGCTGCTGGTCGCCGCCTTCCCGTTCGTCCGGGCGGTGCCGGCGCGGGCCCGCCTCGCCTGGTACGCGCTGGCGCTGGGGGTGGCCGCCTCGTTCGTCTGGCGGCCGACGATCCTGCTGTGGCACGGGCTGGCGCTGCCCAACGGCAGCCCGTACCGGGCCGCGTTCGTGCTCAGCGGCATCCTCGTGATGATCTCCTGGCTGGCGCTGGCGCACCGGCCCCGGGCCGGCGAACTGGCCGCCGGCGGGGCGCTGGTGGCGCTGCTGGCGTGGGCGTGCCGGGACCAGGGCGCGGTCGGCGCGGCGACCTGGATCCTGGTGGCCGGCGGCGGCACCGCGGCCCTGGCGGCGCTGACCGCGCTGGCGGTGCTGCCCGCCGCCGGCGCCCGGACCGGCCCGCGGACCGCGCTCACCGCGGCGCTGGCCGGCACGGTGCTGCTCGCCTCGGCGTACACGGTGTTCTCGGTGACGGCCGTACGGGGCAAGATCGCCTGGTTCCGGCCCAAGATCACCATGACCCGGGCGTCCCTGGCGGCCCGCGCCGGCCTCGCCGCACGCGACGACTGGCCGCGTTCGCGCACCGACCCGGGGCCGCACGAGTTCGCCAACAACGACCCGCTGCTGCTCGGCGGCGAGGGCGGCGCCTACTACAGCAGTTACGTGCCCGCGGCCACCGCCCGCGCCCTGCGGGACCTGGGCGCCGGCTGGTACATGAGGGGCCGTCACACCCTCAGCTTCGAGGACCCGGTGGGCCGGGCCCTGATGGGCGTCGGCAGTTCGCTGCTCCCCGCACCGCAGGACCCCCGCGGCCACTTCACCGTGGACCGCGCCCGCCCGGCGCCGGCCCCGCTGCTGACCGTGCGCGGCCGCCTGGCGGCCCCGCCGCGCGGCCCGGAGAGCGTGTTCGCGCGCCAGGAACGGGTGCTGGGCGCGGCGGTCTACGAGGTGCCGGAGCTGACGCCCACCGCGGGCACCGCGCCGGTGCGCGGGCGCGACGGCTGGCTGCTGCCGCCGTCGGCGCTGCCCGCCGCGGCCGCGCCCCTGGCCGGCCCGAACGGCGCGGGCACCACCTTCACCGCCCGCTGCATCCCCGGCGGCACCGTCGTCTGGTACGCGCCCTGGTTCTGGGGCCAGGTCAGCGGACTGGGCACCCGTACCAAGGGCATCGGCCGGGCGGACACCACCGCCAACCCGGTGCGGGTGCTGGGGCGGGTGCCGGACGACGGGACGGTCGCGGTGCGGTTCATCGGCCGGGGCAGCCAGTGGCTGCCCGCGCGCCCGCTGGGCTGTCTGCGGCCGGGCGCGCTGGACCGGGCGGTGCGCGCGCTGCGCGGGCCGGTGGCGCTGACCGCGGGCGGGCACCGGCTGACGGCCCGGCTGCCGCGCGGCAGCCGGGGGCACGCGGTGCTGGCGCTGCCGGCCGTCGCGGGGTGGGGGTGTGCGGTGGACGGCGGGCCGCGGCGCGCGCCGGCCTCGTACGGCGGGCTGCTGGCGGTGCCGCTGCGGCCCGGGGCGACCCGGCTGACCTGCACGTACCTGCCGCCGGGCCTGAGTGCGGGGCTGGCGGCGAGCGGCGCGGCCGGGCTGGCGGTCGGCGCGGTGGCGGTGGGGGGTCAGCTACGGGGCCGCGGCCGGTCCCGGCGTCGCACCACCAAGGAGGCCCGCGGATGAAGCTCTCCATCGTCGTCCCCTGCTACAACGAGGAGGCCGTGCTGGCCCGCTTCGACGAGGCGGTCCGGGCGGTCCTCGCCCGCCTCGGCGTCGCCCACGAGCTGTGCTACGTCGACGACGGCAGCACCGACGGCACCCTGGCCCGGCTGCGCGGCCTGGCCCAGCAGCACCGGGGCACCACCCGCTACCTGTCGTTCAGCCGCAACTTCGGCAAGGAGCCCGCCATGCTGGCCGGCCTGCGGGCGGCCACCGGCGACGCGGTGATCCTGATGGACGCCGACCTGCAGCATCCGCCGGACCTCATCGAGAAGATGCTCGACCTCTACCAGCTGGGCCACGACCAGGTCGTCGCGCGGCGCAGCCGGGACGGCGAGCGGCGGCTGCGGTCCGCGCTGAGCCGCTGCTACTACCGGGCCGTCAACACCTGGGTCGACGTCGAACTCGCCGACGGGGTGGGGGACTTCCGGCTGCTGTCGCGCAAGGCGGTGGACGCGCTGCTGGCGCTGCCGGAGTACAACCGCTTCTCCAAGGGCCTGTTCTCCTGGATCGGCTTCGACACCGTCACCTTCGACTACCGCAACGCGGTCCGGGAGGCCGGCGAGACCAAGTGGCGGCTCGGCGCGCTGGTCAACTACGGCATCGACGGGATGCTCTCCTTCAACAGCCGGCCGCTGCGGCTGGCCATCTACGCCGGTCTCGGCCTGGCCGGGCTCGCCGCGCTCTACACCCTGTGGATCGTCGCGGCGGCCGTCGTCGGCGGGGTCACCGCGCCCGGCTATGTGACGCTGGTGGCGATCATCGTGGGCCTGGGCGGGCTGCAGATGGTGATGCTCGGGCTGATCGGCGAGTACATCGGCCGGATCTACCACGAGGCCAAGCGGCGCCCGCACTACCTGGTCAAGGAGGGCAACGCCGCCGAGGCCGCGCTGAGCGCCGCCGCCGGGCCCGCGGACGCCGCCACCGCCGGGTCGCAGGCCGGCTGATGGCCGGCCGGTCCGCGGGCGGGAGCTGGGCCCAGCCGGTGCGCTTCGCCGCCGTCGGCGGGATCAACACCGCGACGTTCTACGCCTGTTACCTGCCGCTGCACCGCCTGCTGCCGTACTTCGCCGCCTACAGCCTCGCCTTCGCGCTGAGCATGACCGGCTCGTTCCTGCTCAACACCTACTTCACCTACCGCACCCGCCCGAGCTGGAAGAAGTTCCTGCTGTTCCCGCTGACCCAGGTCACCAACTACGGCATGCAGAGCGCCGGACTGGTGGCGCTGGTCGGCTGGTGCGGGATGAACAGCGCGCTGGCGCCGCTGGCCGCCGCCGCCTTCGCGCTGCCGGTCGGCTATCTGGTCTCGCGGCGGATCCTGCGCCCGCCCGCCCGGCCCGGCACGGCAGCCGGGGCCGTACGCGGCACCGCCGGTCAGGCCGGGGCGTCGCCGGTCCGCTCCGGCGACCCGCTCTGAGGCCGCCAGGCACCGAACAGCGCGGTCTGCCCCACCGACGTCTGCCGGGCCGCGTACAGCCGGCCGTCGGTGCCCAGCGCGACCACCACCGCCCGCCCGGCGGCGTCCTGCGCGACCCCGGCCGCCGCGGAGTGCGACACCCGGCCCGGCTGCCAGGGCTTGGGGGCGTCCTGGGCCATCGCCGCCCGCACCTCCCCGGTGTCGTCCCGGGCCGCGACGACCATCCGGTCCCCGCTGCCCACCGGGGCCGCCGCCACCCGCCCGTAGCCGCCGACCGGCGCGCACTGCGCCGCCACCCGCCAGCCGCCGATCCGCCGGTGCCGCTCGGCGATCAGCACCTGTGCGGTGACCGAGCGGCGGTAGACGGCCCGCACCACGCCGTCGGCCAGCGGGACGAGACTGACCGGGCCGCCCGGCTGCGGCAGCCCGGTGGCCGCGGCCGGCCGCGGTATGTGCCCGGGCTCCTTCGACACCCAGTGCGCCACCGTCCCGATGCCCGGCGCGACCACGTGGATCAGCCCGTCGGAGTCCACACAGGCGTCCAGCCCGTCGACGACCTGCGGGGACGCCTTCAGGGTGCTGACCGTGCCCTCCAGCCGCTCCCACGGCGTGAAGCCCGTACCGCCGGGGCCGGCGCGGTGCGCGATGTTGCCGTCCCAGGTGCGGACGAAGACGTGCACCGTGCCGTCCGGGGCGGCCACCGCCGCCGGGAAGCCGATCTCCAGCGAACGCTCCGGGTCCGGGTCCGGTGAGCCCAGCGACTCCCAGCGGCCGAACAGCGGCGTGCCGTCCGGGGCGGTGCCGCGCTGGACCGCGGTCATCAGCTCGCGGCGGTGCGCGGCGGTGCGGTCCGGCAGCACCGTGCGCGAGGCGAACAGCTGCAGCGGCCCGTCGGGGCGGCGCACCGCGTGGATCTGCCCCTGCAGCATCGTGCCGCCGGCCGGTACCGGCGCCCCGAACCGGCCGCTGCCGGGGCGGGTCTCGGCCCAGCAGTACGCGGTGCCGCCGAGCACCGCGAAGGCCGCCAGCCGGCCGTCCTGCGCGGGCCGGAGCCAGGCGTTGGAGCCGGGGGCGCGCAGCCGGGTGGAGCGGGTCCAGTCGCGGGAGCCGCCGTCCAGCGCCGAGCCGCCGACCTTGCGGTCGCCGCAGCCGGCCGGGTCGCCGCAGCGGCGGTGGTCGGCCCAGCCGTACACCGACAGCAGCCGGGCCTTGCGCCGGGCGGCCTTCAGGTCGACGTCGTTGGGCAGCGCGGACGCCTCGTAGCCGAGGTAGTTCTCGACGATGGGCGGGCGGCTGCCGCGCGGCCGGTAGACGGCCAGCGCGGCCTGCGCGAAGTAGGCGGAGGCGGTGTGGTCCTGGTGGTCGTAGTAGCGCAGCCCGGCCAGCCGGGGGTCGCGGTCCGGACCGGCCGGCGGCCGCTTGCGGGAGTGCACCGCGTTGGGGTCCAGGGTGCGCACCACCGTGGGACGGGCCCGGTCGAGCACCGCCACCAGGGCCGCGACGACCTGGGCGCGGCTGTAGAGGAACTGGTGCCGTACGGGTGAGCCGGCCGGGCGCAGGGTGGGCAGGAAGGGCGTGGCGCCGAGCCACAGGCCGCGCAGGCTGGTGGCGCGGGCCTGCCAGACGGCCCGGGCCTCCACCAGTTCCAGGAACAGCAGCTGCTGGTGCGGGGCGGCCTGGAGGGTGTGCAGTTCGGCCTGGACGTCGGGGAGCAGGGATATCGCGGTCAGGTGCCAGGGGGCCGCGGGGTCGCCGAGGGCCATCTCGGCGTGCGCGGCGCGCAGTCCGTTGGTGCGGGCCCGGGCGAAGGCGGGCCGGTTCCTGGGGACCCGATCGGCGTACGCGGCGTGCCTGCTGACGTTGTGCCCGTCGGACTCGCCGCCCGTGAGGCAGACGGTGACCGAGCGGGCCCCGGCGCGGACGGCCTGCTCCAGGTCGGGGTTCATGAAGTACAGGCCGTCGTCCGGATGGGCGATGACGTGCAGGAAGGACTGGTCCGCCGGGTCGACCAGGGGCGGCCCGGAGCCGGCCGGTGCACCCGTCCGGGGGCCCTCGTCCGCGACGTGGGCCCAGACGCCGGTGCCCGCCGCCGCGGCGAGCAGCCCGCCGCCGGTGAGCTGGAGCAGCCGGCGGCGGGTGACACGGGGCGGGCGCGGCGGTGACACGTCCTCAGTATTCGGTGAGCGGGGGCGGACCGCTCGTCCGATAGCGGTGACCGGGGGGCATTCCACCCGCCCGAAAAGTCGCCACTTACGTGCATCCGTGATGAGCGCCACAGAACTTTCAGGTTACGAACAACAACCTTTTCGGGTGAACGGCGGTCAGGAGGGCTGACAATGCATAGAACCCCTTTGGGGCTTTTTTGCGTTCTGTACTCAGCTCGTCACGAGGAGTAAGCACCGCATGTCCGAGACGCTCGACCCCGTCGTACCCCGCTTCAGCATCATCGTGCCCGTGTTCAGAGTGCAGGGCTTCCTGCGCGAGTGCATGGACTCGGTGCTGGCGCAGGACTTCACGGACTTCGAGGTGATCGCCGTCGACGACTGCTCGCCGGACCGCAGCGGCGCCATCCTCGACGAGTACGCCGCCCGGGACGAGCGCGTACAGGTCCTGCACCTGCCGGAGAACGTCGGCCTGGGCCTGGCCCG
Source organism: Streptomyces bugieae (assembly GCF_036352915.1). NCBI lineage: Bacteria > Bacillati > Actinomycetota > Actinomycetes > Kitasatosporales > Streptomycetaceae > Streptomyces > Streptomyces bugieae. The sequence continues at coordinate 33,453 of NZ_JAZBJP010000050.1, read as the reverse complement.
CAACGCCGGCCTTGCGAAGGTCCGCGGCGAGTACGTCCTCTTCCTCGACAGCGACGACACCCTCGTGCCCGGCGCGCTCGGCGCGCTGGCGGAGCGGCTGGACACCACCGGCAGCCCGGAGATCCTGATCTTCGACTACGCCCGGACCTACTGGGACGGCTCGGTCCGCCGCAACCTCCTCGCCGACCGGCTCGACGAGTCCGGCGCGCCCAGCTTCGCCCTCGCCGAGCGCCCCGAGATCCTCGACCTGCTGCAGATCGTCTGGAACAAGGCCTACCGCCGCGACTTCATCGAGGAGCACGGCTTCACCTTCCCGGTCGGCTACTACGAGGACGCCCCCTGGACGTTCTGCACGCTGATCACCGCGAAGTCCATCGCGGTCCTCGACCGGGTCTGTCTGCACTACCGCCAGCGCCGGCAGGGCGGCAACATCCTGCGCACCACCAGCCGCAAGCACTTCGACGTCTTCGACCAGTACGAGCGGGTCTTCGCCTACCTCGACGCCCACCCGGAGCTGTCGCGCTGGCGCCCGCACATGTTCCGCAAGATGGTCGACCACTACCTGACGGTGCTGGACAAGCCGGGCCGGCTGCCGCAGAACGCCACCGCCGAGTTCTTCCACCGCGCCGCCCGCGACTACCGCCGGCGGCTGCCGGCCGGCTTCGTCCGGCCCGCCGGGGTGGCCGGCGGCAAGTACGCGCTGCTCGCCAAGGACGCCTACCCGGCGCTGGCCGGCCTCAAGGTCGCCGGCAAGGTGCAGCGCACGGTCCGCAAGCACGCCGGCAAGAAGGTCCGCCAGGCCAAGAAGAAGGCCATGGACCTGCGCTACCAGGCCCTGCTGCGGCAGCCGCTGGACGAGAACCTCGCGGTCTACTCCGCGTACTGGAACCGGCTGCCGGCCTGCAACCCGCTGGCGATCTACGAGAAGGCCAAGGAGCTCGCCCCGCACGTCCACGGCGTGTGGGTCGTCAAGCAGCAGCTGGCCGACTCCGGCGAGATACCGGCCGGCGTCGACCACGTCGTGCTGAACTCGCCGCGCTACTGGGAGGTCATGGCCCGCGCCAAGTACCTCGTCAACAACGTGAACTTCGCGGACGGCGTGGTCAAGCGCGAGGGGCAGGTCCACCTCCAGACCCACCACGGCACCCCGCTGAAGTCGATGGGCGTCGACCAGAAGCGCTACCCGGCCGCCGCCAAGGGCATGAGCTTCCGCAAGCTGCTGGCCCGCGCCGACCGCTGGGACTACTCGCTCTCCTCCAACCAGCACACCACCGAGCAGTGGGAGCGGGTCTACCCCTGCAACTTCGAGTCGCTGGACGCCGGTTACCCCCGCAACGACGTCTACTACCGGGCGAGCGCCCAGGACGTCCTGGACATCCGCGAGCGCCTGGGCGTCGCCCCCGGCAAGACGGCGGTCCTGTACGCCCCGACCATGCGCGACTACCAGGTCGGCTACGTGCCGCGGCTGGACCTGGAGAAGATCTCCCGCGAGCTCGGTGAGGACTTCGTCCTGCTGGTGCGCACCCACTACTTCTACGACCAGGACACCCGCCTCCAGGAGCTGCAGGAGCGCGGCGCGATCATCGACGTCTCCGGCCACCCGGTCGTCGAGGAACTGTGCCTGGCCGCCGACGCCCTGGTCACCGACTACTCGTCGATCATGTTCGACTACGCCAACCTCGACCGGCCGATCATCAACTACGCCGACGACTGGGACACCTACGTCCGCTCCCGCGGCGTCACCTTCGACCTGCTGTCGGGCAAGCCGGGCGACACCCCGGGCGTGCTCGCCACCACCGAGGACGAGCTGATCGACGCCTTCCGCAGCGGCCGCTGGGACGACGAGCGGGCCACCGAGCTGCGCGCCGCGTTCCGCGCACGGTTCTGCCAGTGGGACGACGGGCACGCCGCCGAGCGCGTGGTCCGCCGGGTCTTCCTCGGCCAGGAAACGGCCCCCGAGCCGCTGCCGCAGGAGGAGCGCACCGTGGCCCCGGCCCCGCGCACCGCGGCCGCCGCGGCCGGCCTGGTGAAGCTCCCCGCCCCGCGCACGTCGGCGGACGCCGACGCGGCCGGATCGGGCACCTCGGGCCCGTCGGGCGCCTCGGACGTCGAGATGGCGGGCTGAGGCCCCGGCCGACGCCGCACTCCCGCGCCCCCTGGCACAGACACCATTGCCCCCGGCCGTCGTTCCGGCCGGGGGCAGTGGTGCAGGTACTCGGGGCGCCGGCTCCGCTCACTCCGGCCCCGAGTGCCGCCGCCACTTCTCGCGTCCTCGACGCCTCCCGCGGGAATACCGCCCCGCTTCTCCCGGTTGTGGCCCCGCAGGGGGCCCTCGCGACCCCTACGGGATCCGTTCGCCCCCGCCCTAGGTGATCCCCCCCACCCCCGCCCCGCCTCCCCCGCCGGCTCCGCTCACTCCGCCCCGAGTGCCGCCGCCACCGAGCCCGCCAGGGCGTCGAGGTAGCCCTTGGGCAGTTCGTCGCGTACGACCAGCAGCCGCCAGTACAGCGGGCCGGTCAGCAGGTCCAGCGCGAGGCGGGTGTCCACGTTCTGCGGCAGCTCGCCGCGCGCCACCGCGCTGGCCACCACCGCGGCCGCGACGCCCTCCTGGCTGTCGTGCAGCGCCGCCCGCAGCGCGGTCGCCAGCTCCGGGCTGCGCGCCGCCTCCGCCAGCAGGTCCGGGATGATCTGCGACGCCATCGGGTGCCGCAGCGCCCGGGCCGCGACCTCCAGCAGCATCCGTACGTCCCCGCGCAGCGACCCGGTGTCCGGGGTCGGCAGGCCCGCGGCGGCCACCGCGGAGACCACGTCCAGGACGAGGTGCAGCTTGGAGCGCCACCGCCGGTAGACGGCGGTCTTCCCGACGCCGGCCCGGCGGGCGATGCCCTCGATCGACATCCGGGCGAAGCCCACCGCCGCCAGCTCCTCGAAGACCGCCGCCCGGATCGCCTCGGTCTTGTCCTCGCGCAGTACCGCGGCGCCCGCCGGGGCGCGCCGGCCCGCCGCGGGGTCGTTCCCGTTGCCGTTCTTTGCCATGGCTTGAGCCTAGCGTCACGACGCTACGGTTGCGTTTCGACGCGAGCTCCCTTTAGTGTCGGCGTCGCGACGATACGGACCCGTTCCGTCGTCGCACTCCGTTCTGCGGCCCCCGTACGCAAGCGAAAGCGGCCCCCATGCCCCAGACCCTCACTCCTCCGGCCCCGGCCCCGGCACGGGTGCCCGCCGCCGGCACCGGCACCGCCCCCGACCCCGAGCTGCGCGCGCTGGCCGAACGCCACGGCCTCACGGTGAGCGGTGCCCGCCCCTCGCTGGCGGAGTACACCCGTCAGCTGTGGCAGCGGCGGCACTTCATCACCTCGTTCGCCACCGCCCGGCTCACCGCGATGTACACCACCGCCAAGCTCGGGCAGCTCTGGCAGGTGATCACCCCGCTGCTCAACGCCGCCGTCTACTACTTGATCTTCGGCGTGCTGCTCGACACGAGGAAGCACGTTCCGGACTTCATCCCGTTCCTGGTGACCGGCGTCTTCATCTTCACCTTCCTGCAGAACTCGGTGATGACCGGCACCCGGGCGATCTCCGGCAACCTCGGCCTGGTGCGCGCCCTGCACTTCCCGCGGGCCTGCCTGCCGATCTCGTTCTGCCTGGCGCAGCTGCAGCAACTGCTGTTCTCCATGGGGGTGCTGGCGGTCATCCTGCTGTGCTTCGGGCAGCTGCCGACCTGGTCATGGCTGCTCGTCCTGCCGGCGCTGACCCTGCAGTTCGTGTTCAACACCGGTCTGGCGATGGTCATGGCCCGCCTCGGCTCCCGGACCCCGGACCTGGCGCAGCTGATGCCCTTCGTGATGCGGACGTGGATGTACGCGTCCGGCGTGATGTTCAGCATCAGCGTGATCCTCCAGGGCAAGCACCTCCCGAAGATCGTGGAGCTCCTGCTCAACGCCAACCCGGCGGCGGTCTACATCGACCTGATGCGCTTCGCGCTGATCGACAGCTTCACGGCGAAGCAACTGCCGCCGCACGTCTGGGCGTTCGCGGCCGGCTGGGCGCTGCTGGCCGGTATCGGCGGCTATGTGTACTTCTGGAAGGCTGAGGAGCGGTACGGACGTGGCTGAGGTCATGACGGAAGAGATCAACGGCGTGCGGCCGACGGCGGCCGCCCAGGAGCGGATCCCGACCGTGATCGCGGACGATCTGCACATCGTCTACCGCGTCTACGGCACGGGCGCGGGCAAGGGCAGCGCCACCGCGGCGCTGAACCGCATCATCCGCCGCAAGCCCTCCACCGGTGTGCGCGAGGTGCACGCGGTCAAGGGCGTCTCCTTCACCGCCTACCGCGGGGAGTCGATCGGCCTGATCGGCTCGAACGGCTCGGGCAAGTCCACCCTGCTCAAGGCCGTCGCCGGCCTGCTGCCCGCCGAGCGCGGCAAGGTCTACACGCACGGCCAGCCCTCCCTGCTGGGCGTCAACGCGGCCCTGATGAACGACCTGACCGGCGAGAAGAACGTCGTCCTCGGCGGCCTGGCCATGGGCATGTCGCGTGAGCAGATCCGGGAGCGCTACGACGGGATCGTCGACTTCTCCGGCATCAACGAGAAGGGCGACTTCATCTCGCTGCCGATGCGCACCTACTCCTCCGGCATGTCCGCCCGGCTGCGGTTCTCCATCGCCGCGGCCAAGGACCACGACGTGCTGATGATCGACGAGGCGCTGGCCACCGGCGACCGCGCCTTCCAGAAGCGCTCCGAGGCCCGCATCCGTGAGCTGCGCAAGGAGGCCGGCACGGTCTTCCTGGTCAGCCACAACAACAAGTCCATCCGCGACACCTGCGACCGCGTGCTGTGGCTGGAACGCGGCGAACTGCTGATGGACGGCCCCACCGACGAGGTCATCGAGGCCTACGAAGCGCAGACCGGCAAGTAGCCCTCCCGGTAAGCGGGTTCGGCAGGTGGCCCGTCCCGCAGGAGACCGGCCGGCGGCCCGCGCGGCGCCGCAACGGGAACGGCCCCGGAGCCTTTCGCTCCGGGGCCGTTGCCGTACGCGCCGTACGACCGGGCGGCTCAGCTGTGCGTGCGCAGCAGGGTGCGCATGGTCCGCATGGCGACGGAGAGGTTCGCCAGGTCGAAGCCCTCCGAGCCGTGGATCTCCTCCAGCGTCGCCCGGGCACGGCCGAGGATCGCCGCGTTGGCCTGCTCCCACGCCTTGAACCGCTGCTCCGGCGTCGAGGTGCCGTTGCCCACGGACAGCACGTCCGCGGTCAGCGCCGCGTGCGCCGCGAAGAGGTCCTCGCGGATCGAGGCGCGGGCCATCGACTGCCAGCGGTCGTTGCGCGGCAGCTCCAGGATGCGGTCGAGGAGCTGGTTGATCCGCAGCCGGTCCCCCAGGTCGTAGTAGACCTCGGCGACCTCCAGCGGCTCCTTGCCCAGCCGGTCGGCGACCGCGACGATGTCCAGCGCCGGGAAGACCGACGAGAAGCCGGACACCTGGACGGCCAGTTGCTCGGGCACGCCCGCGCCGGTGAGCTCCTCCAGGATCGTCTCGAACCACTCCAGGTCGCTGCCCTGGAGCAGCTTCGGCAGCTGCGCCCAGACCTCTCCGACCCGCTCGGAGAAGAAGTCGATGGTCTCCGACAGGGCCAGCGGCTGCGGGCGGTTGTTGAGCAGCCAGCGGGTGCCGCGCTCGACCAGCCGGCGGGAGTGCAGCCGGATCCGGGTCTGGACGTCGGCCGAGACGACATTGTCGAGCGCCTCGACGTCGTCCCAGACCTGGTTGAGCCGGAAGATCGCGCGGGCCGCGGTGTGCGCCCGGACGACCTCTTCGAGGGAGGCGCCGGTCTCCTCCCGCATCCGGTGCAGGAAGCTCGTACCGCCGGTGTTGACGGTGTCGTTGACCAGCACCGTCGTGACGATCTCGCGGCTCAGCGCGTGCCCGTCGACCTGCTCGGGGAACCGCTCGTAGAGCGCCGAGGGGAAGTAGGCGTGCAGCAGCCGCTCGAGGTACGGGTCGTCCGGCAGCCCGGTCTGGATCAGCGCGTCGGCGACGGTGATCTTGGTGTAGGCCAGCAGCACCGCGGTCTCGGGCTGGGTCAGGCCGCGGCCGGCGCTCAGCCGTTCGCGGATCTGCCGGTCGGTGGGCAGGAACTCCAGCGCCCGGTCGAGGTCGCCGTCCCGCACCAGGCGGCGCATGAACCGCTGCTGGGCGTGGAGCATGCTGGACGACTGGGCGATGGCCAGGGCCAGGGCGGTGTTCTGCGCGTAGTTGTTGCGCAGCACCAGCGCGCCGACCTCGTCGGTCATCTCGGCCAGCAGCTTGTTGCGCTGCTTGACCGTCATGTCGCCCTCGGTCACGACGGCGTTGAGCAGGATCTTGATGTTGACCTCGTGGTCGGAGGTGTCCACACCGGCGCTGTTGTCGATCGCGTCGTTGTTGATCTTCCCGCCGGCCGTGGCGAACTCGATCCGGCCCAGCTGGGTCAGACCCAGGTTGCCGCCCTCGCCGACGACCTTGACCCGCAGGTCCTCGCCGTTGACGCGGATGGCGTCGTTGGACTTGTCGCCCACGTCGGCGTGCGACTCCACCGAGGACTTCACGTACGTGCCGATGCCGCCGTTCCACAGCAGGTCGACCGGTGCCTTGAGGATGGCCCGCATCAGATCGGCCGGGGTCATCTTCTTCACGCCGGCCTCGATGCCGAGGGCGGCCCGCACCTGCGCGTTGATCGGGATGGACTTGGCCGAGCGCGGATGGATGCCGCCGCCCTGCGAGAGCAGCTCGGTGTTGTAGTCCGCCCAGGACGAGCGGGGCAGCTCGAAGAGCCGGCGGCGCTCGGCGTACGAGGTGGCCGCGTCCGGGTTGGGGTCGAGGAAGATGTGCCGGTGGTCGAAGGCGGCGACCAGTCGGATGTGCTCGCTGAGCAGCATGCCGTTGCCGAAGACGTCACCGGACATGTCGCCGACGCCGACGACGGTGAAGTCCTCGGTCTGGGTGTTCACGCCCAGCTCGCGGAAGTGCCGCTTGACCGACTCCCAGGCGCCGCGGGCGGTGATGCCCATGCCCTTGTGGTCGTAGCCGGCGCTGCCGCCGGAGGCGAAGGCGTCCCCGAGCCAGAAGCCGTAGGACTCGGCGACCTCGTTGGCGATGTCGGAGAACGTCGCGGTGCCCTTGTCGGCGGCGACGACCAGGTACGTGTCGTCCTCGTCGTGCCGGACCACGTCCTTGGGGTGGACGACCTCGCCGCCGACCAGGTTGTCGGTGATGTCCAGCAGACCGGAGATGAAGGTCCGGTAGCTGGCGATGCCCTCGGCCAGCCAGGCGTCCCGGTCCTGCGCCGGGTCCGGCAGCTGCTTGCCGACGAAGCCGCCCTTCGCGCCGACCGGCACGATGACGGTGTTCTTGACCATCTGCGCCTTGACCAGGCCGAGGATCTCCGTACGGAAGTCCTCCCGGCGGTCCGACCAGCGCAGACCACCGCGCGCGACCTTGCCGAAGCGGAGGTGGACGCCCTCGACGCGGGGGGAGTACACCCAGATCTCGTACGCCGGGCGGGGCGCCGGCAGGTCGGGGATGGCCTGCGGGTCCAGCTTCATCGACAGGTAGCCGTGCGGCGCGCCCTGGCGGTTCTTCTGGTAGTGGTTCGTGCGCAGGGTCGCCTTGATGACGGTCAGGAAGGCCCGCAGGATGCGGTCCTCGTCCAGGGACGCGACCTGGTCCAGGGCGCCGTCCAGCTCCTCCAGCAGCCCGTCGGTCAGCTCCCGGCCGGCGCTCTGCCGCTCCGGGGACATCCGCGCCTCGAACAGCGAGACCAGCAGCCGGGTGGTGTGGACGTTGTTGGCGAGGGTGTCCTCCATGTACGTCTGGCTGAACGTGGAGCCCGCCTGCCGGAGGTACTTGGCGTAGGCCCGCAGCACCATCGCCTGGCGCCAGTTGAGGCCGGCCCGGAGCACCAGCTTGTTGAAGTTGTCGCTCTCGGCCGCGCCGGTCCACACCGCGGTGAAGGCGTCCTGGAAGCGCTCGCGGGCGTCGTCGCCCTTGATGTGCTCCGGCATCCGCAGGCCGAAGTCGTAGATCCAGGCGCGGCTTGCGTCGGCCAGCCGCAGCTCGTGCGGGCGCTCGTCGACGACCTCGACGCCCAGGCGGTTCAGGCCGGGCAGCACCCGCGACAGCGAGACCTGCTCGCCCCTGCGGTAGATCTTGAAGCGGCGCTCGCCGGGGCCGGCGCCGACCGGCTCGTAGAGGCTGACGGAGAAGTCCTTGCCGGGCTCCTCGGTGAGCTTCTCCAGGTGCGTCAGGTCGGCGACCGCGCTGCGCGGGCTGTTGTCGGCCTTGTAGCCCTCGGGGAAGGCGTGGCTGTAGCGGCGCAGCAGCTCGGCGGCGCGCTCCTCGCCGACCTCGGCGGTCAGCGCCTCGCCGAACCCGTCGGACCACGAGCGGGCGGCCTCCACCAGGCGGCTCTCGATGCGGTCCGCGTCGGCGTCGGTGAGGTCGGGGAGGGTGGACCCGGCCGGGACGCGGATGACGAAGTGCAGCCGGGACAGGACGGACTCGGTGTTCCAGGCTGTGAAGTCGACGCTGGTGCCGCCCAGCTCCTCCTTGAGGATCTCGATCAGGCGCAGCCGGACGGCGGTGGTGTAGCGGTCGCGCGGGAGGTAGACCAGCGCGGAGTAGTAGCGGCCGTACTCGTCCTGGCGCAGGAAGAGCCGCAGCCGGCGCCGTTCCTGGAGGTAGAGCACGCTGGTCGCGATGGACCGCAGCTCGTCGACGGGCGTCTGGAACAGCTCGTCGCGGGGGTAGGTCTCCAGGATCTGCAGCAGGTCGCGACCGTCGTGGCTGTCCGGGCTGAAGCCCGCGCCCTCCAGGACCTCGGCGACCTTGCGGCGGATGACCGGCACCCGGCGCACCGACTCGGTGTAGGCGGCCGAGGAGAACAGGCCCAGGAAGCGCCGCTCGCCGATGACGTTGCCCTGCTCGTCGAACTTCTTGACGCCGACGTAGTCGAGGTAGGACGGGCGGTGGACGGTGGCGCGGCTGTTGGCCTTGGTGAGGATCAGCAGCTTGTGCTCGCGGGCCTTGGCGCGGGCGTCCGCGGGCAGCCGGTTGAAGGACGGCGAGACCGGGTGGCCGGCGTCGCTCTCGCGGTGCGGCGGGTCGGCGCGCAGGATGCCCAGGCCGGTACCGGGGACCGCGGTCAGCACGTCTTCCTGGACGCCGCCCTCACCGGGCGCGGAGTCCAGCTCGTACTCGCGGTAGCCGAGGAACGTGAAGTGGTCGTCGGACAGCCACCGCAGCAGCTCCTGGGCCTCCTCGACCTCCAGCTCGCGCAGGTCGTCGGCGAGCGGCTCCTTCGGCAGCTGGTCGGCGATGCGCAGCGCGGCGGCGCGCATCTTCTCCCAGTCCTCGACGGCCTCGCGGACGTCGGAGAGCACCCGCAGCAGATCGGCGGTGATCTGCGTCAGGTCCTCGCGGTCGGTCTCGCGGTCGATCTCGACGTGGATCCAGGACTCGGTCACCGCGTCGTGCGGCAGCTCGGCGGCCTTGGTCTTGCCGTTGCCGTGGGCGTCGCCGTTGGTGTCGAGGAGCTCGATGAGCTTGCCGGCGACGTCGCGGCGGACGGTGACCTGCGGGTGGATGACGACGTGGATGCCGCGGCCCTGCCGGGAGAGCTCGTTGGTGACCGAGTCGACCAGGAACGGCATGTCGTCGGTGACGACCTCGACGACGGAGTGGCTGCAGGTCCAGCCGTTCTCCTCGACGGTCGGGGTGTGCACCCGGACGTTGGCGGTGCCCTGCGGGCGCGACTCCGCGAGGCGGTGGTGCGAGAGCGCGGCGCCGAAGACGTCGACCGGGTCGCGGTCGACCAGGTCCTCGGGGGCGGTGTGCAGGTAGTAGCGCTGGAGGTATCCCGCGAGGGTGTCCGGGTCGAGCCCCCCTACCGGGTGCTTGCTCCCGGCCGGGCTGCTCTCAACGACCCGGGCGGCCCTGGCGAGCAGCTCGGTTTTGGCTTCGTCCAGCTTGGTCTGCATGTCCTCTGGCTCCTGTCGCGCGCCGTTGCGTGACGTTGTGGAAGAACTGTGTGGAAGCCGCACAACGCCGTGACGCGGGGTGTCCTGTCACTGCCGGCGATGTACCGCGATGAGGGGGGGCCGTGCCGTTGTCGACATTCTCGGACGAAGTCGGCAGCAAGTGTCGGCCGCAACGACCAGCGACCGCCCGGTCACGGAAGTGTCCCGGGCGCACGGCAGGGGCCTCGACGCCCCCGCGGGTTATCGCGCTGATCACGGTGCAAGGCTATCGCTCTCGATACGGGTGCCGTCATGGGCCGTGGGAGTACAAAACCTCTGCCCGAACTTAGCCCTTCTGGACAACGTGCCGCCGGGGTGGCGTATGCGTGGCCGGAAAGGGTGCCGGGGTGGTGCCTCCTGCCGGGCCACCGGAGCGCCCGTGCGACGGGAGCCCCGTGCCGCCGGAGTCCTCCCCGTGCGACCGGAGTCCCCGGCCACTGGGTGCCCCGGAGGTGCGCCCTACGCCATCATGACGCCCGCCAGCTCCACGGCCTCGGCGAGCGTGTCGACCACCGGGACTCCCGGGACCGCGGCGGTCTCCAGGCTGGCGCGGCTGTGCGAGCCGCCCGTGTAGAGCACCGCCGAGGCGCCCGCCTCCCGCGCGGCCACCGCATCGTCCACCGCGTCACCGATCACGACCGTACGGCCCGGATCGACCTCCGTGAGCGCCCCCAGGTGGCGCACCATCTGCGCCGCCTTCGTGCCCCCGGACGGTCCGGTCCTGCCCTCGACCAGCACGAACCGCGACTCGATCCCGAAGCCGCGGACGAGGGGTATCAGCTCGTCGTGCCCGAACATGCTGAGGATCGACTGGCTGCCGCCGGCCGTCTGCCACGCCTCCAGCAGCAGGTCCACGCCCTCGGCGAGCCCGCACGCCAGCCGGTGCTCGGAGTAGTGCCGGTGGAACGTCTCGTCCATCACCAGCCACTCGGCCTCCGTCGGCAGCCGTCCCAGCAGCCGCTCGTAGAAGCGCGGCACGGGGACGCAGTACAGCTCGCGATACAGCTCCAGCGTGATCGGCTCCAGTCCGATCTCGGCGAAGGCGGAGTTGGTCGCCCCGATGACGGCGTCGATGTCGTGGAACAGCGTGCCGTTCCAGTCCCAGACGATGTGTGTCGCGTACTTCCCCATGCTTTCCCCAGGTCGATTCCCGTGCCCGGGCCTCTTGTGCGGCCCGGGCGCCTCCCCTGAAGAAAAAGTACCCGGGCCCACTGACAACGCGACCCGGTCTCAGGCGATCCGGCCTCAGGCGATCAGCTGGGGAATCTCCTGCACCCCGAACCACATCAGGTCGTGGTCCTCGGCTCCGTCCACCGTGAACTGCGCGTCGTCGTCGCCCTGGTCCGCCGCGCCCAGCGCCGCCGCGGCCGCCGCGACGTCCGCCTCCGCGTCCGTGGCGTCGACGTGCACGGCAGCGGCCTTCGACAGCGACACCGGCCCGGGGAGCCGCACCTCACCGAGCCCCGACGGGTCGAGCCCGCGGTCCGGGTCCGGCACCGCGGCGCCGTCCGGCACGTCCACGGCCACCACGACCCGCCGCCGCGGGGTCTGCGGGTGGCCGGCGAGCTGGCGCAGCGACGCCTGGGCCGCGCGGTTCAGCGCCGCGTACTCCAGTTCCTCGATGTCGTCCGAGACGTACCACTCGCGCAGCGCCGGCGTGACGGCGAACGCGGCCAGCGGGCCGGGGCCCAGCTCACCGTTCTTGTGCGCCTCTGCGAGACCGGAGAGGGTCAGGGGGACATAGACGCGCATGGCAGCCGCTTCCGCTCGTTTCGCTCGGTGTGGGGGACTGTCCCGCCAGCATACGGGCGGGAGTCCCCCATCGTGCCGCCCGCACGGCCGGTCCACGGCCCGGCCCGGCAGCCCCCGGCAGCGGCCCACAAAGGCTCTGTGCCGGGCCCGCGCCACGGAAGAGTGAATCCCGCGTCCCCGTACCGGGCCCGTTCCCGCGCCTTGCCGCCGCTCCGGCCCCGCCGATACGAAGATCCCCAACCGAAAAGCTACCGGCCAGTAATCGGGCCGGGAACGAAGGGGGAACTCATGAGCAGGGACGACACCATGACCGGAAGCGAGATCCTGCCAGCGGGCGGAACCGGAACCGACGGCCCCGCCACGACGGACGACGCACCCCCGCCTGCGGGCACCTCACCGGCCGGCGCACGGGGCGGCGGCCCGACCGTCCCCCGCCCCCGGCGGTCCACCCCCGCAGGCCGCGGCCCCCTCGGCCCGGCCGGCAGCGGACCCGGCGCGCGCGGGCGCCGCCCCGGTACGACGCGCCGCGGGCCCGTCCCCGCCGGCCGCGGGCCGGCCCGTACCGCCCCGCTCCCCACCGTCGGGGCCCAGCGCCGGGCACAGGAAGGCCGGCCGCACCTCTGGTTCGCCCACCAACTGGTCCTCACCCTCAGCGGGCAGCGGCCCGTCCATGCCCTGCTGGGGCATGCGCTGCCCGCCGCCTACGACCGGCTGGCGGAACTCGCCCCGCAGGCACCGCTGCGGCCCGTCCTGGGGCCGGGGCGGCGCGGGCCCGTGCCGACGGTCCGCGAGTGCGGGCTGTGCCGGCCGCGACGCGGCGTCATCGAGGCGTTCGCCCGGATCACCACCGGCGAACGGCTGCGCGCCCTGGCCTTCCGGCTGGAACTGGGCGCCGACTCCCGCTGGCGCTGCGCCGCCCTCGACATCGGCCCGGCCCCCGCCCTCCCGGGCCGGGCGTCATGACCGGGCCGTCCACAGACGAAAGCGCCCCGGCCGGTCTCCGGCCGAGGCGCCCCGCACGGTCCGGGCCGGGCGTGCTCCGCCCGGCCCCGGTCACCGTCCCGTACTCACTTCTTGCGGCGCCGTCCGCCGCTCTTCTGGGCCTTGCGCCGCTCCGCGCGGGTCAGCCCGTCCGCCTCGGAGCGGGCCGGCCCGCCCGGCTCCTCGTCGCTGATGAAATCGCCCTCGATGACGCTGCCGTCGCCGTCCACCTTGGGCGCGGTGAAGTGCAGCCGGTCCGGGCGCTGCGGCGCCTCCAGCCCCTTGGCGTGGATCTCGGGACGCCCCGCACCCGCGGGCACCGCCTCCTGGGCGGGCAGCTCCGCGGCCTCCTCCACCGGGACCTCCTCGACCTGCTGCTCCACCTGGACCTCCAGGTTGAACAGGTAGCCGACGGACTCCTCCTTGATGCCCTCCATCATGGCGGTGAACATGTCGAAGCCCTCGCGCTGGTACTCGACCAGCGGGTCCTTCTGGGCCATCGCCCGCAGGCCGATGCCCTCCTGGAGGTAGTCCATCTCGTAGAGGTGCTCGCGCCACTTGCGGTCCAGGACGGACAGCACGACCCGGCGCTCCAGCTCGCGCATGATGTCCGAGCCGAGCTGCTCCTCGCGGGCGGCGTACTGCTCGTGGATGTCGTCCTTGACGGCGTCGGCGATGAACTCGGCGGTCAGGCCCGCGCGGTCGCCGGCCTCCTCCTCCAGCTCCTCGACGGTCACCTTCACCGGGTAGAGCTGCTTGAACGCGCCCCACAGACGGTCCAGGTCCCACTCCTCCGCGAAGCCCTCGACGGTCTCCGCCTGGATGTAGGCGTCGATGGTGTCGTCCATGAAGTGCTTGATCTGCTCCTGCAGGTCCTCGCCCTCCAGGACGCGGCGGCGCTCGCCGTAGATGACCTCGCGCTGCCGGTTGAGCACCTCGTCGTACTTCAGGACGTTCTTGCGGGTCTCGAAGTTCTGCTGCTCGACCTGCGACTGGGCGGAGGCGATCGCCCGGGTCACCATCTTGTTCTCGATCGGGACGTCGTCGGGGACGTTGGCCATCGCCATGACCCGCTCGACCATCTGGGCCTTGAACAGCCGCATCAGGTCGTCACCGAGGGAGAGGTAGAACCGCGACTCGCCCGGGTCGCCCTGACGGCCGGAGCGGCCGCGCAGCTGGTTGTCGATCCGGCGCGACTCATGCCGCTCCGTGCCGAGCACGTACAGCCCGCCGAGCTCCTTGACCTCCTCGAACTCCGCCTTGACCGCGGCCTCGGCGCGCTCCAGGGCGGCGGGCAGCGCGGCCGCCCACTCCTCGGCGTGCTCGACCGGGTCGAGCCCCATCTGGCGCAGCTCGGCCTCGGCGAGGGTGTCGGGGTTGCCGCCGAGCTTGATGTCCGTACCGCGGCCGGCCATGTTCGTGGCGACCGTGACGGCGCCCTTGCGGCCGGCCTGGGCGACGATCGACGCCTCCCGGTCGTGCTGCTTGGCGTTGAGGACCTCGTGCGGCACACCGCGCTTGTTGAGCTGCTGGGAGAGGTACTCGGACTTCTCCACGGACGTCGTGCCGACCAGGATCGGCTGGCCCTTGCCGTGCTTCTCGACGATGTCCTCGACGACCGCGTCGAACTTCGCGGGCTCGGTGCGGTAGATCAGGTCCGCCTGGTCCTTGCGGATCATCGGCCGGTTCGTCGGGATCGGGACGACGCCGAGCTTGTAGATCTGGTGGAACTCGGCGGCCTCGGTCATGGCCGTACCGGTCATGCCGGAGAGCTTGTCGTAGAGGCGGAAGAAGTTCTGCAGGGTGATCGTGGCGAGCGTCTGGTTCTCGTCCTTGATCTCCACACCTTCCTTCGCCTCGATGGCCTGGTGCATGCCCTCGTTGTAGCGGCGGCCGGCGAGGATACGGCCGGTGTGCTCGTCGACGATCATGACCTCGCCGTCGATGACGACGTAGTCCTTGTCGTTCTTGAAGAGCTCCTTGGCCTTGATGGCGTTGTTGAGGTAACCGACGAGCGGGGTGTTGACCGACTCGTAGAGGTTGTCGATGCCCAGCCAGTCCTCGACCTTGCTGACACCGGACTCATGGATGCCGACGGTCCGCTTCTTCTCGTCGACGTCGTAGTCGCCGGTCTCCTCGACACCGCGCTGCGGGTTGGCCGCCTCGCCGCGCTTGAGGCGCTGCACCAACTTGGCGAAGTCGCCGTACCACTTGGTGGCCGAGTCCGCCGGGCCGGAGATGATCAGCGGCGTACGGGCCTCGTCGACGAGGATCGAGTCGACCTCGTCGACGACCGCGAAGTTGTGGCCGCGCTGGACGAGTTCGTCCTGCGACCAGGCCATGTTGTCGCGGAGGTAGTCGAAGCCGAACTCGTTGTTCGTGCCGTAGGTGATGTCGCAGTTGTACTGCTCGCGGCGCTGCGCCGGCGTCATGTCGGCGAGGATGCAACCGACCGTCAGGCCCAGGAACTTGTGGACCCGGCCCATCATCTCGGAGTCGCGCTCGGCCAGATAGTCGTTCACCGTGATCAGGTGGACGCCCTTGCCGGACAGCGCATTGAGGTACGTCGGGAGGGTACCGACCAGGGTCTTGCCCTCACCGGTCTTCATCTCGGCGACGTATCCCAGGTGCAGGGCCGCGCCGCCCATCAGCTGGACGTCGTAGTGGCGCTGGCCGAGGACGCGCTTGGCGGCCTCACGGACCGTGGCGAACGCCTCGGGGAGCAGGTCGTCGAGGCTCTCGCCGTCGGCGTACCGCTCCTTGTACTCGTCCGTGAGCGCCCGCAGCTCAGCGTCGGAGAGGGCCGCGAAGTCCTCCTCGATGGAGTTGACCTGGCCCGCGATGCGGTGCAGTTTGCGCAGGATCTTTCCTTCGCCTGCACGCATGATCTTCGTCAAGACGGACACTTGGGCTGGTCTCCTTGCCGGTCGGGCCTGCACGGTCGAGTGCGCGGGCGCGGCATTTTTCCAAGGGGGCAGGCCCCGCCGCAACGGCCATCGTAAGGGAGGACGCCGCCGGGCCGGGAGGTCCGCCGCAGCGAACCCCGCCTTCCCCTCCTCACGTGAACGCACGAGCCCGCGAGAAGGTGCCGGGCAGGTGCCGGGAATCACGCGAAAACCGTTCGCGGCGCCTTGCGCGGACTTGCAGACTCAGGCCATGAAGCCCGTCACCCTCACGACCGAGCGCCTGGTGCTGCGCCCCTTCGAGCCGTCGGACGCGCCCGCGGTCCACGCCGCCTGCCAGGATCCCGACATCCCGCGCTGGACGGCCGTGCCCTCACCCTACGGTCTCCGGGACGCGGAGCAGTTCGTCGGCACGGCCGTCCCCGAGGGCTGGCGGGACGACACCGCCTACAACTTCGCCGTGGTCTCCCGGGCCGACGGCGCCCTGATCGGCTCGATGGGCCTGGTCCGCCTCACCCAGTTGCGCACCCCCGAACGCCAGGCCGAACTGGGCTACTGGACCGCCAAGGAACACCGCGGCCGCGGCTACACCGTCGAGGCCGCCCGCGCGGTGCTGCGCTGGGCCTTCCGCGAGCTGGGCGTGGAACGCATGGAGTGGCTCGCCGAGGCCGGCAACGAGGGCTCCCGCGCCGTAGCCCGCGCACTGGGCTTCCAGATGGAGGGCACCCTCCGCGCCAAGCTGGTGCACGAGGGCACCCGCCGGGACGTATGGATCGGCTCCCTGCTCCCCTACGACCTGGCCGGGGACACGGACACCGCCGACGGGGCGGACGCCGCGGGCACCGACGAGACAGGCCGCCCCACGGCGGACAGGACGCCGTACCTCCCGTACCCGCGCTGAGCGATCCTCGCTGTCTCCGCAGGTCACAGGCTTCTTCCGGGCGTTGTCAGTGCCCGCCCCTACGCTGTGCGAACATGACCGCCGCCACACAACCACCGCACCGGCCGAAGCCCGTGACCGCCCTGTCCCGCGACGACGCCCGCCGCCTGGCACTGCGGGCGCAGGGGCTCCTGGGCGCCCCGGACCGCCGGGCGGGCGTCCGCGGTGTGCTGCGCCACCTGGGCGCGGTGCAGCTCGACACGATCTCCGTGCTCGCCCGCTCGCACGAGCTCGTGCCGTACGCCCGGCTCGGCCCCGTCGGCCGCCCCGCCGTCGAGGCCGCCTACTGGAGCACGGCCGACGGAGGCACACCGACGGCCCGCCCCCACAGCTTCGAATACTGGTCGCACGCCGCCTGCATCCTGCCCATCGAGGAATGGCCGCACTTCGCCTTCCGCCGCCGCGCCCGGCGTGCGAAAGGTCACCGCTGGCACGTCATGAAGGACTCCGAGCGGTCCTGCGCCGCCGTCCTGGACCGGCTCGCGGCCGACGGCCCGCTGACCACGTCCGAGCTGGGCGGCGGCCGCAACGGCGGGGAGTGGTGGGACTGGTCCGAGACCAAGATCGCCGTCGAGTGGCTGCTGGACACCGGCGACGTGGTCTGCACCGAGCGGCGCGCCTGGAAGCGCGTCTACGACCTCGCCGAGCGCGCCGTCCCCGCCGAGCTGCTGCACGACGACCTCGACGACGCGGAATGCCTCCGCCGCCTGGTCACCCAGGCCGGTACGGCCCTGGGCGTGGCCACCCGCGCCGACCTGGCGGACTACCACCGCCTGAAGGGCGAGCAGGTCGATGCGGTGATCGCCGACTCCGGGCTGGTCCCGGTCGAGGTCGAGGGCTGGACCAAGCCCGCCTGGGCCGATCCCGCCGCCCTGGCCACCGCACCGCGCGGCCGGCACCGTACGACCCTGCTCTCCCCGTTCGACTCCCTCATCTGGGACCGGCCGCGCACGGAGCGGATCTTCGGCTTCACCCACCGCCTGGAGGCATACGTCCCCCGCCCGCAGCGGATACACGGCTATTTCGCGATGCCGCTGCTGGCCGGCGGGCAGCTGGTCGGCCGCGTCGACCCGGCCCGCGAGGGCACCACCCTGGTCGCCCGCCAGGTCTCGATGCGCGACCGCAAGGCCGTCGCCCCCATGGTCCGGGCCCTCCAGGAGGCCGCGACCTGGGTCGGCTGCGACACCGTACGCGTCGACCGCTGCGACGACCCGCAGTTGGCCGCCGCCCTGCACACGGAACTCATACGCGGGGGCGATTGAGGAGGACGAGGGCTCCGGCCGGTCAACGGAGCCCGGTCAGCCGATCACGGTCAGCGGATCGGCCAACGGGACTCGGTCAGCGGGACTCGGTCAGCGGATCTCGAGGATCTTCTCCCGCATCGCGTAGACCACCGCCTCCATCCGGGAGTGCAACTGCAGCTTCTCCAGGATGTTGCGGACGTGGTTCTTCACGGTGTTCTCGGAGATGAAGAGTTCCTTGGCGATGTCACGGTTGTTCATGCCCGTGGCGACGAGCTTGAGGACCTCCAGCTCACGGTCGGTGAGCCGGGGCGCCGGCACCAGCCGGCGCTCGTCCGTCCGCTGGATCATCGACTTGAACTCCGTCAGGAGCTTCGACGCCATCGACGGGCTGATCTGCGACTGGCCGTCCGCGACGGCCCGGATGGCGGTCGCCACCTCGTCGGTGGAGATCTCCTTGAGGAGGTAGCCAGTGGCGCCGGCCTTGATCGCGTCGTAGAGATCGGCCTCTTCGTCGCTGATCGTGAGCATGATGATCTTCGCGCTGGGGGCCACCTCCTTGATGGAGGTGCACGCCTCGATCCCACCGCGCTTGGGCATCCGCACGTCCATCAGCACGATGTCCGGCAGCAGATCAGCGGCCTTGTCGACCGCCTCCGCACCGTCCCCCGCCTCGCCGACGACCTGGATGTCCTCTTCCTGGGCCAGCACGATCTCCAGGCCCCGCCGGAAGAGCGCGTGATCGTCCACCACCAGGACCCTGATCGGCTCCTTGCGCGGCACTCTCACGGACCGGCCGGCGCCGTCGTCGCCCCCGACTCCGCTGTCGTCGTCCGCGTCACCGCGCACGGGCCCGAAACTTTCCCCCATGGATCCTCCCCGTCAACTACTCGGCCGGAAGGCCAGAGCTTGGAAATAAGGCTGGTTGACAACAGCCCCCTGCGGCCAGCCCGATCAACGCCATACGACCGCCTCCCCGGCATGTCGCCGTTTGGTGCCCACATGCTGCCTGGCTGGCACAAACACTATACGGCTTCAACTCCTGCCATCTCCGGGCACGATGGTGCCCCCGGGCGTACGCCGGGGGCACCGAGCGGGTGGGGTTCAGCCGCCCAGCGCGCCCCCTGCGCCGCCGGGCTCCTCCTCCCCGAACGAATCGGGGTTCAAGTGGATGACGCCATAGTCGTATGCGTGCCGCCGGTAGACGACACTCGGCAGCTTGGTGTCGGCGTCGACGAAGAGATAGAAGTCGTGTCCGACCAATTCCATCTCGTTGAGCGCCTGGTCGAGCGACATCGGCGCGGCCGAGTGGGTCTTCTCGCGGACGATCAGGGGTCCTTCACCCTGGACGTCGATCGATCCCATCCTCGTGGTCGGCACCGACTCTTCGGCTTCGGTGGCGAGTTCGCCGTTGGTGTTGAGGCTCGCGACGCCGGGGACGCTGACGGCGACCTCACTCGCCGGAATGCGCCCGTTGCCGCGGCGTGAGAAGCGCTTGTCGTGCTGCTTGCGCAGGCGCGCCTCCAGCTTTGCGGTAGCCAGGTCCAGCGCGGCGTAGGGATCGGCTGCGGCCGCCTCGGCCCGGACCACCGGGCCACGGGAGCGAAGCGTGATCTCCACTCGGTCGGAACGGTCGGCCTGCCGCGGGTTGTGCTCCTTGGACACCTCGACGTCCAAGCTGATCACCTTAGCGTCGAGCTTCTGGACTTTCTCCAGCTTCAGCTTCTCGGCCACGTGCTTACGGAACCGCTCGGGCACCTCGGTCTTGCGGCCCTTGACGACGATGTCCACGCAGAACTCCGTTCCCGGATCGCACCGCTCGGCGAGCGGGGCGATTCCTTCTTGCACCAGGCTCCGGTGGGTGCCGAAGCCTCGGACTTGGCACTTTCACCTCCTCCTCCCCACACGGCACGATCTCCACTCCCCCATTTTTCAGGGTCGCCGCTGGCGCCCCTGAACGCATCCATCGCGACATCCGAGGCAAAACGTCCGCCAAGTCCTCACAACCGAACATAGCTCTCCTGGGCTGTTGTCGGCACCCCCTCGCAGCCCTCGGGTCCGTTTGAGTGATTTTTCCTCCTCAACTACTTGCCCGTTGAAATTGCTACTTGCCGGTTGAATTTCTCCGGCGACCGGCCACGCCGTGATAGATCTCGGCGATGCCGGAACGACTGGCAGGGGTGCCGTCACGCCTGCGGGGCGTGCGGGGGCCGCTGCCGGCCGTGCGGGCGCTGTTGCCAGTGCCGGGGCTGTTGCCAGCCGTGCCGGGGGCGCTGTCGGCCGTGCCGGGGGCGCCGGTGCTGGGACTGCGGCCGGTGGCGAAGCTGCGGCCGATGGCCGTGCGGTGGTTGGTGGCCGTGCTGTGGCCGGTGGCCGTGCTGTGGCCGGTGGCCGTGCTGTGGCCGGTGGCGTGCTCGAAGCTGCTGGTGGGCGCCGCCACCACCGCCGCGCCAATCACCCGGCCCCCCGCCCCCGTGACCGCCCGGGCCGCCTCGGCGAGCGTTGCCCCCGTCGTGACCAGGTCGTCCACCAGCACCACTGGCTGCCCGCTCAGCAGCCGCTCGGCCCCGCGCCGCACGCCCAGGGCCCCGGCCAGATTCGCCAGCCGCTCCGGGGCGCTCAGCCCCGCCTGATCAGCCACGGGGCGAAGCTGGTGGAGGGCGGGGAGGACGTGGGCTCTGGGTGGGGCCCCCGCCCCCTCCCCCACCCCCGTCCCCGTCGCAGCAGCGGCAGTCGGAGCAGCCGCCGCAGCCGCCAGCGCAGGCCGGCGCAGCTCGCGGGCTGCCGCCAGGGCGATCCGGCGCACCGGATCATGCCCCCGGCCCGCCACGGACCTGCGGGCCGAGGGCACCGGCACCAGCACCAGCGGCTCACCGCCGCGCCACAGCCCCCGCACCGCCCCGGCCAGCACCCACCCCAGCGGCCCGGCCAGCCGCAGGGCGCCGCGCTCCTTGTGCGCGAGCAGCACCGCCCGCACCTCGTCGGCGTACGGCGCGCCCGCCCACACCCCGGGCAGCCCCGGCGGCGCCGGCCGCGGCCGAACCCGCCGTGCCCCTCGGCCGTCCCTCCCCAGCGCCCGACGGCACCGACCGCACAGCTCCGTACGCGGTCGACCACACCCCGCACAGGCGACCGGCAACACCAGGCCGGCCAGTTCGCGCCACACCCCCTGCATGGATCCACTGTCCCGCGGTCCACCGGCGCTCACCACCCCTGTGGATAACTCTGCGGACCGGCCGCCGGCCGCGTGACGTCAGCACGAACCCCGCTGGTCACCGGCGGTCACGGGACCACGTGGGATCAGGAGACCACGCGGGATCAGGGAACCAAGGGAACCAAGGGAACCAAGGGGGTCACCGAAGCCAGGCAAACCGACCAACTTGAGGCCGACGAACAAGACCGACCGACAAAGCCGCCCGACAAGACCGACCGACGAGGCAGACCGACAAGGCGAACCGACAAGGCGAACCGACAAGAGGAAACCGAAAACGACCAAGGAGCCAAAGCCGGCGGAGGAACAGAAGCGGATCGTCACCCGGGATAAACCGGTGCCGTCCCGTCCTTCGCCACGGTCTTCCAGTTCGCGTCCGGAGGCAGCCGCACGATGCCCTCCGTGGCGTCGGCGATCAGCGGTCGGGCCTCGTCCTCCGAGGCCGCCACCGCCTTCACGCCGTTGACCCCGGGCAGCGTCTGCGCGTCGGAGGCCGAACCGTCGGTCTCCATGTACTGCATCTGCTGCACCCCGCCGGACTCCCGGCCGACGACCACCAGCCGGCTGCCGCCCGCCCAGGAGGCGGCCACCACGTCCTCCAACTGCGGGGCGATCGGCCGCAGTTCCTCCACCGACAGCACCGGATGCGCCGAGCTGCCGCGGCGCTCGACCCGGCCGAGCTGCAGCGTGGTGCGCCCCTTGTCCTCGACGAGCATCGCGATCCGGATGCCGTCCGCGGCCACCTTGATCGCCTTGATCCGCCGTCCGCCGAGACCGGGCACCGCCACCCGCTCCGGGTCGCCCTTGCCCTCGCGCATCCGCAGCAGCCGGGAACCGTGCGCATCGCGGTCCGCGACCCACAGGTCTCCCAGGCCGTCCCAGCTCGGCGCGGTCAGGCCCTCGTCGGGGTTCTTGGCCGAGCCGGTGCTCGTCATCAGTGGCGCGCCACGCTCGATGCCGTCCTCCAGGGCGGCCACGTACAGGGACCGGCCGTCGCTCGACACCCCCGCCGCGGTGTTCTCACCGCGCGAGATGGCCACCGAGCGCAGCGGGGTCTTGCCGGTGCCGAACGCTCCGCGCACCGGCGTCGGTTCGGTCGCCGAGTCCGACATGGCGACCACCCTGTGGTCGGCGTCGATGAAGTACTCCTTGGCGGAGTGCCCGGTCAGCGGCGCCGGCGCGAAGTCGCGTTCGGCCTGGTCCTGGGAGAGCGTGCACAGCGAGTTGCCGTTGTTGTCCTGGAGTTCGACATCGCTGATCTTCGAGGCGCGCGTCATGTCCTGGACGGTGAAGAAGAGCTGAGCCGCCATCCGCCTGCACTGGTCGGTGTCGGTGCTCACCGCCTCCTTGCTGAGCTTGACCCGCAGGCCGTTGGAGTCGTCCAGCGCCAGGTCGTGCGCGGCGAGCCGGGTGCCGGGCGGGAACGCCGAGGTCGTCACCTGGTTCAGCCAGTCGGTGGGGCCGGACAGCAGCGCCTGCACACTGGCCGTGATCGGCTTTATCCGCTGGCGCAGGTAGACCGGGTCCGCGACGAGCACGTCGCGGCTGGCCTTCGGCTCCTCCGACTCCGACTCGTAGGAGGCGAAGTAGTACTTGTTGACGGAGCGGTAGATGCGCTGGAAGTCGGACAGCCCGAGCACCACTCCGTTCGGCAGCCGGTCGATCCGCCACTGGCCCCCCTCCTTGATGAGGTGGATCGTCTGGCGGTACGGCCGCTCCTCGGGGGTGTACGCGTGGTTGTCGTCCACCGTCGCGATCTGGCTGCCGGACAGCGTGACGGAGTAGCCGTTCGCGTCCTCGCGGTTGGGCTGCACCTTCGGTTCGGGTTTCGGCCGTTCCTGGAGCACCTTGGTGACCTGGAACGGCCGCCAGGTACGCCGTGCCGACTTGGCCAGGTACTGGGTGGCCGTGCGGAAGTCCGCCTCGTCGCTGGTCGTCGCGTCGAGGAAGCTGCGCACGATGTTGGTGGGCTGGGCGCCGTCCTGCGGGGGCACGCCGTAGACCCGGACCTGCGAGTCGCCCTCGGAGCGCGGCGACTGGTCGACGGCCGTGACGTCGCCGTTGTCCGGCATGGAGGCGCAGCCGGCGAGCAGCACCGACGCGCCCCCGAGCAGCGCCAGCTTCCACGCCGGCCCGCTCGTCCCACGGGCTTTCCGACGGGTGTGCTCCGACGGGTGCTGACCGGTGAGCTTCCGGGACGTGGGCCCCACCCCGCGCTCGTTTCCGCGCTCAGTGTCCACGCCGTCCGCCTTCCCGTTCCCCACCCCGTCCGGTGTCCTGCTCGGCCCCGCCCCGGGGGACCGTTTCGTCGAGGTGCGCGCCTTCGTCGTGCGCGGCCCGTTCGCTCCGTGCGCCCCCGCTCTGCGGCACCACGCGGGTTCCGTCTCCGGGCAGCGCCGTGGGATCGGCGACCGGCCGGGCCGCGGACGACGCGGAGCCGAGCGATGCCGTGCCGCCGGGCTGCGCGGCGCGCGCCTGGACGGGGATCGTGGAGGCCTTCTGGCCGGCCGCGGCACCCGTCCGTCCGGCGCCGGCTCGGCCGGCGAGGTTACGCCGGGAGTCCTCCGGTTCCAGGGGTATCGGGGACCCGCGCAGCGGCTCGCCGGCCGTACGGGGCAGCGTCAGCCGGAACTGGGAGCCGCCGCCCGGCTCGCCCCACGCCTGGAGCCAGCCGCCGTGCAGCCGGGCGTCCTCGACGGCGATGGACAGGCCGAGTCCGGTGCCGCCCGTGGTGCGGGCCCGGGCCGGGTCGGCGCGCCAGAAGCGGTTGAAGACGCGGGTGGCCTCGCCGGGCTTGAGCCCGACTCCGTAGTCGCGCACCGCGACGGCCACCGCGCCGCCACTACGGCTGCCCGCGGACGCCAGCCGTACGACGACGTCGCGGCCCTCTCCGTGTTCGACGGCGTTGACGACGAGATTGCGCAGCACCCGCTCCACGCGGCGGGGGTCGGCCTCGGCGATCACCGGCTGCTCGGCACCGCGCACCACGATGCGGCTGCCCTTGCGCTCGGCGAGCGGTTCGGCGCCCTCGATGACGCGGTGCACCACATCGCGCAGGTCTATCGGCTCGGCCTCCAGCGCGGCCGCACCGGCGTCGAATCGGCTGATCTCCAGCAGTTCGGCGAGCAGCGACTCGAAGCGGTCGAGCTGGCCGCGCAGCAGCTCGGCGGAGCGTGCCGTGGCGGGGTCGAACTCGTCGCGGGCGTCGTGGATGACGTCGGCCGCCATCCGCACCGTCGTCAGCGGCGTCCGCAGCTCGTGCGAGACGTCGGAGACGAAGCGGCGCTGCATCCGGGACAGCTCCTCCAGCTGCTGGATCTTGACCTGGAGGTTCTGCGCCATCTTGTTGAAGGACTCGCCGAGCCGGGCGATGTCGTCCTCGCCGGTGACCTTCATCCGCTCCTGGAGGAGGCCGGCGGCCAGCCGTTCGGAGATGCCCGCGGCCATCCGTACGGGCGTGACGACCTGCCGCACCACCAGCCAGGCGATCGCGCCGAGCAGGATCACCACGAAGACGCCGGCCGTCGCGAGGGTGCCCGTCACCAGCTTGAGCGACTCCTCTTCCTGGCTGAACGGGAAGAGGTAGTAGAGCTGGTACTGGTTGCTGTTGACGTCGTTGAGCCGCTTGCCGATGATCAGCGCCGGCACGCCGTCGTCCGACCCGATGCGCTTGATCTGGGTGTACTGCCGGAACGTGCCGGACTTGGTGTCCAGCTTCCGCCGCAGCTCGGCCGGTACGCTCCGCTCCGGATCGACGTCCCCGGAGGCGCGCGGCCCGCGGGTGCCGGGGCTGGAGTCGCCGAACGGCTCGTCGGAGTCTGAGCTGAGCGCCACTACGGAGAAGACGCCCTGGCCGCCGCTGGCGAGCTGTTCGACCAGGCCGGTCAGCCAGGTCGCGGAGTCCTGGGTGCCGCGGTTGCCGGTCCGGGCGGTGTCGTCGGTACGGGTGTCGTCGGCGCCGTCGGCCATCTTCTGGGCGACGCTGAAGCCGCCCACGGCCTGGCTCTGCGCGGCCTGTGCCTTGGCCGTGAGCAGGCCGTTACGGACCTGGCCGACGACCACGACGCCGAGCAGCAGCACGACGGCGAGGGACATGAGCAGGGTGGTCGCCACGACCCGCAGCTGGATGTTGCGGCGCCACAGCCGCAGGGCGGGCAGCAGCGGCCGCCGCACCCACCGACTGAAAAGCCGCAGCAAGGGGTGGACCGGGCCGCTCACCGCGCCGTCGGGCAGCAGCTGGCCACCGCGCAGCAACCGAGCAACCAATCTTCCCGAAAAGGACATATCACCCGTCGTGCTGACGGTGCGCCCCCGCTTTCCCTCCGGGGCCGAACCGTCCCGGACCATCTCAGCTGGGTCCGGCCTTGTAGCCGACCCCGCGCACGGTCACCACGATCTCCGGACGCTCCGGATCCCGCTCGACCTTCGAGCGCAGCCGCTGCACATGGACATTGACCAGCCGGGTGTCCGCGGCGTGCCGATAGCCCCAGACCTGCTCCAGCAGCACCTCACGGGTGAACACCTGCCACGGCTTGCGCGCCAGCGCCACCAGCAGATCGAACTCCAGCGGGGTCAGCGCGATCGACTGGCCGTCGCGCTTGACCGAGTGGCCCGCCACATCGATGACCAGGTCACCGATGGCCAGCTGCTCGGGCGCCGGCTCCTCCGAACGCCGCAGCCGCGCCCGGATCCGGGCCACCAGCTCCTTGGGCTTGAACGGCTTGACGATGTAGTCGTCCGCGCCCGACTCGAGCCCGACCACCACATCGACCGTGTCGCTCTTGGCGGTCAGCATGACGATCGGCACGCCGGACTCCGCGCGGATCAGCCGGCACACCTCGATGCCGTCCCGTCCGGGCAGCATCAGGTCGAGCAGGACGAGATCCGGCTTGGTCTCACGGAAGGCGGCAAGGGCCTTGTCACCGTCCGACACGAACGACGGTTCAAAGCCTTCGCCACGCAGCACAATGCCGAGCATCTCTGCCAGTGCGGTGTCGTCGTCGACGACCAGGACGCGTCCCTTCATTCGGCCATCATCCCATTACCTGATCGTGACTTACTCCATCGTGACGTGGAACACACCTCCGCCAGCCGGTCCCGGGTGACCGGGGAGACCACTCCGGCCTCCGTCACGATCGCCGTCACCAGCTCCGGCGGAGTCACGTCGAAGGCCGGGTTGTAGGCCTGTGCGCCCAACGGCGCCACCGGCACACCGGCCCCCGGGACCGCCCCGGCACCCTGCGCAGCCGGCAACGAGAACTCCGTCACTTCCTGCCCCGGCCGCTGCTCCACCTCGATGTCCGCGCCCTCCTCGGTCTCCAGATCCACCGTGCTCGTCGGCGCCACCACCACGAACGGAACGTGGTGGTACTGCGCCAGCACCGCCAGCGGATAGCTGCCGACCTTGTTGGCGACCGAGCCGTCCGCCGCGATGCGGTCCGCGCCTATCAGCACCGCGTCCACCTCACCACCGGCGAACAGCGACCCGGCCGCCCCGTCCGACAGCACCGTGTACGCCATACCGGCCCGCGCCGCCTCGTAGGCGGTCAGCCGCGCCCCCTGCAACAGTGGCCGCGTCTCGTCCACCCACAGCCGGCGCAGCTCACCGGCCCGGTGCGCCGCCAGCGCCACCGCCAGGGCGGTGCCCTCGCCCCCGGACACCAGCGCGCCCGTGTTGCAGTGCGTGAGAATCCGGTGACCGCCGCCCGGCAGCAGCTCGCCCAGCAACGCCATACCGTGCTCCGCCATCCGCGCACTGGCCGCGATGTCCTCCGCGTGCACGGCCCGGGCCTCGACCAGCGCCGCGGCCGCCGCCTCCGGCGCTCCGGCCCCGTCGGCCACCGCCACCCGGTACGCATTCGCCGCCCGCCGCACGCCGTAGCCCAGATTGGCCGCGGTCGGCCGGGCCTGCGCCAGCGCCTCCACGGCCTCTTCCACGTCGAAGCCCCGCGCCGCGGCCAGCGCCACGCCATAGGCGCCCGCGATACCCAGCAGCGGCGCCCCCCGCACGGCCAGCGAACAGATCGCCTCGACCAGCGCCGGCACGTCCGTACAGACCAGCTCGACCTCTTCCACCGGCAGCCGGGTCTGATCAAGGAGGACCACGACAGGCCCCTCCGGCAGCTCCTCCCAGCGCAGCGACGGGATCGTGAGCGTCCCGGCGCCCACCTCGGATACCTCGTACTGATCGCCCATCCCCTCAGTCTGCCGCCGACCGCCCCTCGAACAGAAGGTCCTCTCACTCTCAGGGCCCGGGTACACAACGCACGGCGCCATGACACGATGACTGCCACCGCGGACCCCGGACCCCGGCCGCCACGGCGGGCCGGCAGCAAGAAGGAGCGACGATGAACAACTCTCCGGGCTGGGCCTCGCCCGGATCCACCCCCTCCGACGAGCCGGGCCGCGGCACACCGGAGCAGCCCGACCAGGCCTCCGGAACGGACGACCGCCCCGGCGCCGCCGAGCAGCCGACCCCGCCGAACTGGTCCAAGCAACAACCGCCCGCCGGCCAGTGGTCGGCCCCCGCCGGCATCCCCGGCCAGAGCGGTCCCGGAGACCGCAGCGGCCGGTCCGCCTCCGGCGACCGCGCCCGCGCCTCGTCCGGCACCGGCCAGCCCGGCTGGGGCGGCCCCCACCCGGCCGCCGGCCCGCAGGCCCCGTGGGGCTGGCCCCCGGTGCCTCCGGCGGCCAAGCCCGGCGTCATCCCGCTCCGCCCGCTCGGCGTCGGGGAGATACTCGACGGCGCGGTCGCCACCATGCGGGCCCACTGGCGCACCGTGCTCGGCATATCGCTGATCGTCGCAGTCGTCTCGCAGACGGCCATCACCGTCGTCACCGGCCTGTGGTTCCGGAACGCCGGCCGCGCGCCCACGATCTCCAACAGCAACGTCCCGCCGGTCCGCGAAACCATGCGCCAGGCCGGGAACTCGCTCGCCGGAACCGCCCTCACCTCGGTGATCGGGCTCCTCGCCACCATCATCGCCACCGGACTGCTCACCATGATCGTGAGCCGCGCCGTCCTCGGCCGTTCCGTGACGGCCGGCGAAGCCTGGCGCGACGCCCGCGGCCAACTCCCGCGCCTCCTCGGCCTGCTGGTGCTGCTGCCCCTCCTCATCACGACCGTCTTCGCCGTCGGCCTGACCCCCGGCCTCCTCGTCACCGCCTTCGCCACGCTGGACCTGGGCCTGCTCCTCACCGTGTTCGGAGGGATCGCCGCCTCCGCCGTCGGCATCTGGCTGTGGGTCCGCTACAGCCTCGCCTCCTCCGCACTGATGCTGGAGAAGCAGGGCGTCATCGCCTCCATGCGACGCTCCGCCAAGCTCGTACGCGGCTCCTGGTGGCGGGTGCTGGGCGTCCAGCTGCTGGCCTACCTCCTGGTCGCCATCGTCGAGTTCATCATCCAGATCCCGGCCACCATCGTCGCCTTCGTCATCGGTGGTGAGAGCATCCTGGACTGGGCGAACGGCACCAGCGACAACACCGGCTGGTCGTTCCTGATCGTGCTGGGCATCGGCGCCGTGATCAGCTCCACCATCACCTTCCCGATCAGCGCCGGCGTCACCGCACTCCTCTACGTGGACCAGCGCATCCGCCGCGAGGCCCTCGACCTCGAACTGGCCCGCGCCGCCGGCCTCCCCGGATACGGCGCCGACGCCCCCACCGACGCACCGGCCGCAGACGTCCCGACCGCACACACTCCGACCGCCCCCGCCACCACTGCGGACGACGCCGGTCCCGACGCCGCACCGGGAAGCTGATGCGGTGACAACAGGGGGGAACATGGCCGCGCTCGGGTCACTCACAGCGCGCTCCGACGACGACATACCGGTGCGGACACCGCGCCTCCCCGCCCGCGAGGCGGCCGAGCGCGAACTGTCCGACCCCCGGTACCACCAGCACGACCCCAACCCGATCCAGCGCGCCCTCGACTGGCTCTGGGACCGCGTCGACGACCTCTTCGGCGCGGCAGCCGGCGCCACACCGGGCGGCTGGATCGGCCTCCTCGCCATCGCCGCCTTCGTCCTGCTGCTCGTCGTCGCCCTCCGGCTGCGCCTCGGCGCGGTACGCCGCACCCCGACCACCAGCGGCGCGCTCTTCTCCGACACCCCCCGGACCGCCGCCGAACACCGCGCGGCCGCCGAACGGCACGCCGCCGCAGGCCACTGGAGCCAGGCCGTCCAGGACCGCATGCGCGCCCTCGTCCTCTCCCTCGAGGAACGCACCCTGCTCACCCCCGCCGCCGGCCGCACCGCCGACGAGGCCGCCACCGAGGCCGGCCTGACACTCCCCCGGTACGCCGACCAACTCCGCACCGCCGCCCGCACCTTCGACGACGTCACATACGGCGGCCGACCCGGCACGGAACAGGCATACGCCTTCCTGACCACCCTCGACACCGAGCTCCAGCAGGCCAAGCCCGACCTGGCCACCACCCCGACGTGGAGCCGCGGATGACCACGGCCGCCCCGGAGGCCCCCGCGCCCTCGCTCACCGCGCGCCGACTGTGGACCCGCTCCCGAGGTCCCCTGGTCGCGCTGCTCCTCCTCGTCATCAGCGGAGTGATCCTCGCCGCCCTGCAGTCCGGTGAACAGCACGGCCGGCTCGACCCCCGCTCGGCGGACCGCTCCGGCAGCCGTGCGCTGGCCCGGCTCCTCGCCGGCCAGGGCGTCTCCCTTCAGGTCGTGACCACCTCCGAGGAGGCGGCCCGCGCAGCCGGCCCCGGCACCACCCTGCTCATCACCGACCCCGACGTCCTGACGCAGAAGCAGCTGACGGCCCTGCACACCGCAACCGCTCGCACCGTCGGGCGCACCGTCCTGCTGACCCCCGGCTCGGCTTCCCTCTGGACCTTCGCCCCCGGCGTCCAGGCCCAACCCGCAACGGGCAACTCCCCGCGCAAGCCCGCCTGTTCCCTGCCCGACGCACACCGCGCCGGCAGCGTGCTCCTCGGCGGCCTTCGCTACACCACTTCCGACGAGCGCACCGACCGCTGCTACCCCGTCAGCGGCCGGCCCACCCTGCTTCGCCTGCCGGCCGCCGGCAACGGCCGCGACACCGTCCTCCTCGGCTCCGCCGACTTCCTCTACAACCAACACCTCGCCGAGCACGGCAACGCCTCGCTCGCCCTTCAACTCCTCGGTGCTCACCACCATCTGATCTGGTACCTCCCCTCCGTGAGCGACCCGTCATCCGCTCATGACCAGCGCAGCTTCCTCGATCTCATCCCCTCCGGCTGGAGCTGGGCCCTGCTCCAACTAACCATCGCCGCCGGCCTCGCAGCCGTCTGGCGCGCCCGCCGGCTCGGCCCGCTCGTCCCCGAAAAACTCCCCGTCACCGTCCCCGCCGCCGAGACCACCGAGGGCCACGCCCGCCTCTACGAACAGGCCGGCGCCCGCGACCGGGCCGCAACCGCCCTGCGCTCCGCAACCCGCACCCGGCTCGCCCCCCTCCTCGGCGTGCCACCCACACACGCCCACGCTCCTGACCGTCTTCTCCCGGCCCTCCACACCCACTTGACCGTTCGCGCTGACACCGGGACAGATCTCCACACCCTGCTCTTCGGCCCGGCCCCCGCGGATGACCGGGCCCTGGTGCAGCTGGCCGACCAGCTCGACGCACTCGAATCCTCGATCGTTTCCCAAGAGAGGCACGCCCCCCGTGAGCACCCCGACCGCTGACAGCGCCCGAGCCTCCCTCGAGGCCCTGCGCACCGAGATAGCCAAGGCCGTCGTTGGCCAGGACCCCGCCGTCACCGGGCTGGTCGTCGCCCTCCTCTGCCGCGGTCACGTACTCCTCGAAGGCGCCCCCGGTGTCGCCAAGACCCTTCTCGTACGCGCCCTGTCGACCGCCCTCGAACTCGAGACCAAGCGGGTGCAGTTCACCCCTGACCTGATGCCGAGTGATGTGACGGGCTCACTGGTCTACGACGCCCGCAGCGCGGAGTTCTCCTTCCAGGCGGGCCCCGTCTTCACCAATCTGCTGCTGGCCGACGAGATCAATCGCACGCCCCCCAAGACCCAGGCATCCCTGCTGGAAGCCATGGAAGAGCGTCAGGTCACGGTCGACGGAACAGCCCGTCCCCTTCCCGAGCCGTTCCTGGTCGCCGCCACGCAGAACCCCGTGGAGTACGAGGGCACCTATCCGCTGCCCGAGGCCCAACTCGACCGTTTTCTGCTGAAGCTGACGGTCCCGCTGCCCGAGCGGCAGGACGAGATAGACATCCTCACCCGTCACGCGGCCGGCTTCAGCCCCCGCGACCTGAACGCCGCCGGACTTCGCCCCGTCGCTTCCGCCGCCGACCTCGACGCGGCCCGAGCCGCCGTCGCGAAGACCTCGGTATCCCCCGAAGTCACCGGCTATATCGTCGATATCTGCCGTGCCACTCGCGAATCCCCCTCGCTCTCTCTCGGCGTCTCCCCCCGAGGCGCCACTGCCCTGCTCTCCACGTCACGCGCCTGGGCGTGGCTCACCGGCCGCGACTATGTCACCCCTGACGACGTGAAGGCCCTTGCGCTCCCCACGCTGCGCCACCGCATCCAGCTCCGCCCCGAAGCGGAGATGGAAGGAGTCACCGCAGACTCCGTGATCAACGCCGTGCTCGCACATCTCCCCGTCCCCCGCTGAGGCGACACCGTGACCCTCACCGGACGCACCGCCCTCGTCTCCGCACTCGGAGCCCTGCTCGTCGGCTTCGTGCTGCCCAGCTGGCTCGGCATCGCGATCGTGCAACTCGCCTTGCTGATAGCAATTTTGTGCGACCTCGCGCTCGCCGCGCCAGTGCGAAAGCTCCGTTTCACCCGAACCGGTGAAACAACCGTTCGACTAACAGGCGAAGCCCCCACCCACCTCACTCTCACCAACCCGAGCGGTCGTACGCTGCGCGCCCACGTCCGCGACGCCTGGCCCCCGAGCTCCTTCCACCCCGGCTCGGACATCGCCGCCTCCCGCCACACCGTCCGCCTCCCCCCAGCCGAGCGCCGACGCCTGACGACCACCCTCCACCCCACCCGACGCGGCGACCACCACGCCGTGCGCGTCACCGTCCGCTCCTACGGCCCCCTCGGCCTGGCAGCGCGACAGGGCAGTCACCACGTCCCGTGGACCCTGCGCGTCCTGCCTCCCTTCACCAGCCGCAAACACCTCCCCGCCAAGCTCGCACGGCTCCGCGAACTCGACGGCCGCACCAGTCTCCTGACGCGCGGTGAGGGCACCGAGTTCGACAGCCTCCGCGACTACACCCCCGGCGACGACACCCGCTCCATCGACTGGCGCGCCTCCGCCCGCCGACAGGACCTCGCCGTCCGCACCTGGCGCCCCGAACGCGACCGCCGCATCCTGCTCGTCCTCGAGACCGGCCGCACCTCGGCCGCCCGTATCGGCGACATCCCCCGCCTCGACGCCTCCATGGACGCGGCCCTGCTGCTCGGCACGCTGGCCGCACGCGCCGGCGACCACGTCGATCTCCTCGCCTACGACCGTCGCATCCGCGCCTCCGTACAGGGCCGCACCGCCCGCGATCTTCTCCCGGCCCTGACCGACGCCCTTGCGCCCCTCGAAGCCGAACTCGTCGAGGCGGACGCCCGCGGCCTGGCCGCCGAAATCCATCGCCGCACCTCGCGCCGCTCCCTGATCGTCCTGTTCACCGGCCTGGACGCGGCCCCCGTCGAAGAGGCCCTCCTGCCCGTCCTGCCCAGCCTCACCCAGCGCAACGAAGTCATCGTCGCCGCCGTAGCCGATCCCCGCATCGAGGAAATGGCCGCCGGCCGCCACTCCCCCCAGGCCGTCTACGCCGCAGCAGCCGCAGAGCAGGCCATCGCCGCGCGCCGCCACATCGCAGACCGCCTCCGCCGCCAGGGCATCACCGTCATCGACGCCACCCCGGCCCACCTGGCCCCCGACCTCGCAGACGCCTACCTCACCCTGAAGTCCACCGGCCGCCTGTAAAACACGCCGCCTCACGTATCAAGCACTCGCCCCGCCCGCAGACCTGGCGGCGGGACACCCCCAGTGTCCTCCGTCACGGCGACCGCTCCTGGTCATACGTGAGGAGAGTGCACCACCCTCTTGCCCTCAGTCGTCTGTGAGCCGCAGCTGGAGAGTATGAGTGACCGGCCTCAGTTGGGTGAGCTTGGCGCGGACAGCACCCACCGCACGCTTCCACCGCCGGCACCACGAGCCTGGGACGAGGTCTCAACCGAAAGAGATGCTTCACCGTATACCGCCCCCTCACCAGTCCTGAACGCAGAAAAGCCCCGCACCATACGGTGCGGGGCTTCCCACAAAGATTGTTCGGCGGCGTCCTACTCTCCCACAGGGTCCCCCCTGCAGTACCATCGGCGCTGAAAGGCTTAGCTTCCGGGTTCGG
>NZ_JAZBJP010000049.1:0-49928 GCF_036352915.1 Streptomyces bugieae | reverse complement strand
GGTGGTGGGGTTGCTGGACGGAGTGCTGGTGCGGGGCGGGGTGTTGCTGGAGGGGGTGCCGGCGGCGCGGGGCGGGGTGCCGGCCGTCGGGGCACCGGCCTGATGCGGGACGGCGCCCATCATCATCGGGCCGTTGGCCTGGGGGGAGTTGGGCTGGGCCTGGGGGGTGGGGCCGGTGGGGGCCGCGCTGGGGGAGTCGGCGGTGTGCTGGGTGGGCGGAGGGAGGGTGGCGGTGCCTGCGGACTGGGTGGTGACGGTGGTGTCGTCGCCGCCGTCCACGGTCGGCATGGGGTCGCCGGGGGCCGGGTCGCGCTGCTGGATGGGCTGGCTGGACGGCGCGTGCTGGACCGGGGCGCCCTGCGGGGTGCTGAGGTGCGGCACGGAGGGGCGGCCGCCGGCGCCACTGCCGGAGTTGTCGCCGTTCGCGGTGCCGGAACCGTCGTGGGAACCGGGGGAGGTGTCACCGTACGAGGGCGGGTTGCCGGCTACCGCGTCGGTGGCCGGGGAGGGTGCCGCCGGGGTCGGCTGGGTGCCGACGTTGTCGGTGTCCGGACGCGCCGCGTCGGGGGTGTTGTCGCGGGTCGGCTGGGTGCTGATGCCGTCGTGGTCGGGGCGGGCCGCATCCGGGGTGTTGTCGTGCGCGGGTTGGGTGGTGATGCCCTCACTGTCCGGGCGGGCGAAGTCGGGCGTGGTGTCCCGGGTGGGGTGAGTGCTGGTGCCGTCCGTGTCGGGGCGCGCCGCGTCCGGGGTGTTGTCGTGCGTGGGCTGGGTGCTGACGCCGTCGTGGTCGGGGCGCGCCGCGTCGGGGGTGTTGTCGTGCGTGGGCTGGGTGGAGGCGCCGTCCGTGTCGGGGCGGGCCGCGTCCGGGGTGTTGTCGTGGGTCGGCTGGGTGGTGGCGCCGTCGGTGTCCGGGCGGGAGGTGTCCGGGCCGCCGTCGGGGGTGTGGGACGGGGACGAGTCGTGGGACCCGCTGTCGTTGCCGCCGGCGTAGCCCTCGTCGAAGGGGGAGCGCTGGTCCGGGGGCGGCAGCGGCTGGGCCGGGGGGACGTCGTGCCGGGGCTGCGAGCCGTTCGGGGAGGAGTCGGAGCCGTCGGAGGTGGGGGAGTTACCGGAGTGGTTGGAGTTGCCGGCACCACCGGAGTCACCAGAGTCACCAGAGTTACCGGCGTCACCGGAGCTGTGGTCCGAGGCCGGGGTGGTGTCCGAGGGACGGGGGGTGTGGCTGCCGCCGCCGTCGGTGGGGCGGTTGCCGTCCGAGCCGCCGTTGCCCGAGCCGTTGCCGCCGGCCGAGTCGTGGGAGGAGGAGTTGCTGCCGGAGCCCGCGCCGCCGGAGCCGCTGCCGGCACCCCCGTCGCCGGAGCCGCTGTCGTGCGAACCGCCGGAACCCGAGCCGGATCCCGACCCCGCTCCCGACCCGGAGCCGCTACCCGACGACGAGCCGCTGCCAGAGCCCGACCCGGACCCCGACCCGGACCCCGACCCGGAACCGGATCCCGACCCGGAACCGGATCCCGACCCGGAGCCTGACCCCGAGCCGCTGCCGGAATCGTTGGAGTGGCTACCACTGCCGCTGCCGCTATCACTGCCACTGCCGCTATCGCTGCCGCCGTCGCCGTGTTCGCCGCCCCCGTGGTCCCCGCCGCGCCCGGCGGCGTGGTCGAGGCCGCCGCGGGCGCGGTGGCCCGCGCGGTGGCCGGCGCCGTCGCGGAGGCTCTCGCCGAGGGACTCGCCGGTGTTCTTGATCGCGTCGGTGGCGGCGCTCTGGCCCTCCTTGAGGGTCCGGCCGAGGTTGTAGCCGTTCTGCGCGCCGAAGTTCTGGTTGACGGTCTGGGCGATGATGTCCGAGACCATGGCCTCCAGGGCGGAGATCACCGGCTCCTTGGCGGCCTCCAGGATCGCGTCGAGCAGCTGCTTGGCGACCTCCTTGAGGATCTTGCGGACCATCTCGCGGGTGGCCAGGGTCGCCGCCGCGCCGCCGATTTCCGATAGGCCGAGTGTGAAGGGTGCCGCGGCTTGTGCGGCGATGATTTCGGCCGCCAATATCGCCAATTGGACGATCACGGCGATCTTCATGCCGATGACGAGGGCGGCGGCGGCCTCGAAGGTGAAGGCGATGACCTCCGCCGCCTCGCGGGCGTCGTTGAAGTAGCCCGAACCGCCGCCGAACTTGTCCCACGCCTTGCTGAAGCCCTCGATGGAGTCGCCGGCGTTCTGGCTGAGCACGTTCGACGCGGCGGTCGTGCCGGTGGCCTGGTGGCCCTCGACGTCCGCGGCGAACTGACGCCAGACATTGGCGCACTCGATCAGCTTGTCCTCGTCGGCGGTGGGCCAGTTGAAGCCGAGCATCTCGAGGACCCACTCAAGAGCGTTCGGCAGCATCATGGACAAGGTGGAGCTCCCCCGTGAAATTTGCGCATAGCGGCGTGGTGCGGTGCGGGCCTCGCCCGGAGGCTCGCTCGTCAGAAGGGCGGGACCCGGGTCACACAAGGGTGTGACCCGGCAGGGTGTGCGGCCCGGCCAGGCCTGTGGTCCGGCCGGTCGACTCAGTTCTTGGCCGGGTACCAGGCGGTGGTGACGACTTCGTCGGGCTGCTGCTGCTTCGTCGGGTCCTGCCAGGCCTGCTTGTTCTCGACGTGCTGCTTCATCAGCGCTTCGTTGAAGTCCTCGTTCTCCGCGTGGTTCTTGGACATATCGGTCAGCGCCTTGCCGATTTCCTGGAGCTTCGCGGAGAGGTGGCCCATCGACTCGTACATGCCGTCACGCACGCCCTCGTAGGCCACGCCGAACTTCTCGCCGAGGTCGTCGTCCCCCCACGGCGGAGCGCCGTCCTTGCTGTCGAACGTCGTCAGTCCGCTGATGAACTGCTGGCCGAACGACTTCTCCTCCGGCTTGGGCGCCTTCGAGGGGTCGGCCGGCGGGCCCGCACCCAGCGCGCTCAGGCCGTTCATCAGCCGCGCCACGGACTGGTAGAAGTCCTCGCCGAGCTTGGTGAAGTTCGTGCCCTCGGACTTGAGGGACTCCACATCGGTCTGAAAACCGCCTGCTCCGGCCACAACGCCCCCCGCGTTCGTAATGGTTACCCAATGAGATGTTCAAGGTAAAGCTTAGCTGTCGCCGCTGACATGCCGACAGGTGCCGCCGACCCGGCTCCGCCCGGTCTTTCAGGCCTCGGAAGACGGGCGGTAGACCCGGCGGTAGAGGTCCTCGATCTCGGCCGGGGGGAAGTTGGGCAGGAAGGTCACATCGCCGTTCTCCTTGT
Organism: Streptomyces bugieae; assembly: GCF_036352915.1. NCBI lineage: Bacteria > Bacillati > Actinomycetota > Actinomycetes > Kitasatosporales > Streptomycetaceae > Streptomyces > Streptomyces bugieae. The sequence continues at coordinate 46,669 of NZ_JAZBJP010000049.1, read as the reverse complement.
TGATGACGACGTTGCTTCCACCGGGCGACGCGGGCGGGGCGGTGGGGTCCTCGGGGGCCGGCCAGCCGGCGTGGACGAGGTAGCCGAGGTCGAATTCGTGGACGTGCAGACTGGCGGGGCCGTCGGGCGAACCGACCTCGGGGAAGTGCCGGCGGCCGATGTCGAGCGCCTCGTCCGCATTCGCCGGGACGGGCCGGGGGCCCTCGTCCGCCGCCTGCGGGGGCAGCGGCGGGGGCGTGGGCGGCAGGGACCCGTTGTTCCCCGCTGCCGAGGGGCCGCCGCCCGTCGGGCTGCTGCCACCCGTGGAGTTGCCACCCGTCGGGACGGCCCCCGGCTGGTCGCTTCCCGGCTGGTCGGAATCGGTCATGTTGCTGTCCCCTCGGCGCTGATCCGGTCGATGATGGTCAACTTAACTCACGCGCTGAAGGCTTGATTGGTTCGCCCGAGGGCAGGACCGTCCGCTGGTCGCCCGGGGCGATTGCCGCGCGGAAGCTCACTCGAAGTTGACCAGCGACAGCCAGAACTCCAGCAGGTCCGTATCGCCGGTGACGGTGAAGGCTTCCTGGTCGGAGGAGTGGCGGCCGTAGACGAGGAGCAGCAGGTCGGTCAGCGGGGCGCTGACGGAGACGGCGGCCGGTTCCTTGGCGCGCCGCCAGGCCAGGGCGTCGCCGGTGAGGTCGACGAGCCAGTCGGCGGCGGCCTCCGGTGGGGTGTCCGTGGCGTGGAAGTGGAGCGTGCGGCCGGGGCCCAGGAGGGCGCGCCGGTCGGGGTGGTGGTCGAACATCTCGGGCAGCGAGCCGAGTTCCATCCACTCGTCGAGGGCGTCGAGGGCGACCGGCCGGGTGACGGAGAAGTCGGCGTGCAGGGCGAGGGTGGCGTCGGCCCGGTGGATGACTGTCTCGTGGCACATACGGCGCGCGAAGAAACGGGGGCTCCCGGAGGGCAGCGGGGTCCAGATCCGGGCCTCCGGGCCGGCGGTGCGGAGGGTCGCGGCGAGCAGCTCCGCGCCGTCGATGAGCCAGCCGGCGAGGGCGGTGGGCGGCTCGGTGGTGTCCCGGGAGAGGACGCGCAGGGCGGTGTCGGGCGGGGGTGCGGTGGCCCGGGTCCGTACGACCTCCGCGACCCAGCGGTGGGCCTCGCCCAGGTGGCGCAGCAACTGGGCGAGGTTCCAGTCCGGACAGGACGGTACGGCGGGGCCGAGGTCCGTGTCCTCCTTGAGGGCCGAGCCGAGCAGGAGGGACTGGGTGACGATTTCGGTGCAGTGGCTGTCGTAATCCATGGCGGGACGCATGACGTCACCGTAGGGGCCGTCACTGACCGGAACCGGCTATGACGCCACCAACAGGGTCATTACCGACAACCGGGGCCGTCGACAGCCGGAACCGCAGCCGGCAGATCACCGCGTCCGTGTCGCGGCGGACCGCGTGGGCGACGACCGCGCCGCGCTGGTTCTGCAGCAGCCGCTGCCACAGGCGGGCCGGCTCGGCCTCCGGTATGAGGACGGTGATGCGGGTGCCGGGGCGGCGGGCGGTGAGCTCGGTGACGTAATCGGCGATGGGGCGGCCGAGGGAGCGGGTCGCGGAGGGCAGTTCGAGGAGTTCGACGCCGGGGTTCCACAGCTCCCAGTCGCGGCGCAGCGCCTCGGCGGCCGGGCGGTCCTCGGGGGTGTCGTGGGTGACGGTGACCGCCACGACCTCGTTCCCCAGGGACACCGCCGCGTTCAGCGCCTCGCAGGTCAGCCGGGACAGGTGCGAGACCGGAACGATGACGAGGGAGTGTGCGCGGCGCGGGGGTTCGGGGATCCGGCCGAGGCCCAGGCGGTCGCCGATCCGTGCGTAGGCCCGGTGCACCGCCTCGAAGGCGAGGACCAGTACGGGCAGGGCGATGACGACGAGCCAGGCGCCCTCGGTGAACTTGGTGGCGGTCACGACCAGCGCCGAGACGCCGGTGAGCAGCGCCCCGCACCCGTTCAGCAGGGCCTTGCCGCGCCAGCCGGCGGAGCGTTCCAGGCGCCAGTGCCGGACCATGCCGACCTGGCAGAGGGTGAAGCCCACGAAGACGCCGATGGCGAAGAGCGGGACGAGGGTGTTGACGTCGCCGCCGGAGAGGGCGAGGAGGACCGCGGCGGCCGCGGCCAGCGCGAGCACGCCGTGCCGGTGGACCTGGCGGTCCGCCTTCAGGCCGAAGACGTGCGGCAGGTGGTTGTCCCGGGCGAGCAGCCCCATGAGGACGGGCAGCCCGCCGAAGGAGGTGTTCGCGGCGAGGGCGAGGAGCACCATGGTGGCGAACTGGACGACGTAGAACGCCCAGTTGTGGCCGAGCGAGGCGTCCGCGAGCTGGGCGAGGACGGTGACGCCCTCGACCGGCTGGAGGTGGAACCGGCCGATCAACACGGACAGGCCGATCAGCATGACGCCGAGCAGGGCACCGAGCGCGACCTCGGTGCGCTGGGCCCGCCGGGCGGCCGGGGCCCGGAAGGACGGCACCGCGTTCGCCACCGCCTCGACGCCGGTCAGCGCCGAGCAGCCGGCCGCGAACGCCTTGAGCAGCAACAGGGCGCCCACGGCGGTCGCGTGGTGGGCGACGACGGAGGCGTGGCCGGCCGCGGTGACGGTGGAGGCGGGCGCGTCGCGGAGGAGGCCGGCCACCACCATCGCCAGGACGGCACCGATGAAGACCGCGGTGGGGACGAGGAACGCCTTGGCCGAGTCGACGATGCCGCGCAGGTTCACCCCGGTGATCAGGACCAGGACGGCCAGGCAGATCCCCACCCGGTCGGCGTAGAGGCCGGGGAAGGCCGAGGTGAGCGCGGCCACCCCGGCCGTCACGGACACCGCGACGTTGAGGACGTAGTCGAGGACGAGGGAGGCCGCGGCGACCAGGGCGGCGCGGCGGCCGAGGTGGGTCCGGGCCACCGCGTACGAACCGCCGCCGTTCGGGAAGGCGGCGATGACCTGCCGGTACGACGCGACCAGGACGGCCAGCAGGGCGGCGATGGCGAGCGTGACCGGAAGCGTGAAGCCGAGCCCGTGACCACCCGCCGCGGCCAGGACCAGCACGATCGCCTCGGGCCCGTACGCGACGGAGGCCATGGCGTCGAGGGAGAGGGCGGAAAGGCCCTGGAGCGCGGTGAGGCGGTGGCGGGCGTCGGGGTCGGGGGCGGCGGAGGGCGCGACGGCACCACGGACGGTGTCCGGGCGGCCATCGGGCTGGGACACCGTCGACATCGTGCGTCGTACCTCCGTGTGCGGTGCGGGGCAGTGGGCTCCGCGGTGCGCTGTGCTGTGGCTGTGCGGGGTGTCCGACTGGACCAGGCCAGCGTGCGGGCCGCGGCGGAGGTCCACGAGCGGCCTTGGCGCCTCCTTGGCGCACGAAAGGACGTTCTTCACGGGTCCTTGACGGCCCCGCCGCCGCTGCCCGACGGCAGGCACCCGTCGCAACGGCCGGATCCCGCGCCCCGCATGGCCGCTTTCCGGTGCCCGTGTCAACGCCACGTCATCGTCGCGTCAAGGTTCGGCGCGACCGCATCAGTGCCCTGTAAACGCCTGGGGAGGGCACGGTGCGCCGCCCTAGCGTCGAGGCATGGGACGGCGACGGGGCCTGGGGCCCGGCTTCACGAGGGACGGGGACGACGCAGGCGAGGACGGTGGACGACGGGTCGCGTGGCGGCGGCCGGTCGCCCGGTCGGCGATCCCCCCGCCCATGCCCGCCAACCGGACCGTCCACGACCGGACCTGGCTGCCCGAGCTGCGCGCCACGCTCTGCTGCACGGCCGGGCTGCTCCTCGTCATGCTGCTGGTCGACCTCGCCAACGGGACGCTCACGCCGTGGCGCGCCGGGTGCTGGGTGGCCGTCGCGCTGGTGCTGTTCGCGGTCCTCTACCCGCCACGGGTGACCGCCGGGGACGGCTGGCTGCGGTCCCGTGGGCTGCTGTGCGGGCACCGGGTCGAGACCGACCAACTCGTCGTCGTACGGCGCACCGACGGCATGGCGCCGCGGCTGGTGCTCCGCGACGCCCGGGGCGGCCGGGTCGAGCTGGACCCCAAGGTCCTCAGCGCCAACCCCGTGCTGTGGCACCGCCTCGACCAGGGGGTCCGCCGCTCCCGCGAGCGCGGACTGCTGCGCTGCGGGGCGGCGACGCTCCAGGTGCTGGCGGACCGGATCGATCAGGACGGCGCACGGGCGGTGTTCGAGGCGTCCGGGCTGGAGTGAGGGCCAGCGGCTGAAGCGTGGGTTCCGGGAGTGAGCGCCAACGGCCGATGCGTGGGCTCCCGGAGTGCGTGCTCAGCCGGACGGGTGGGCCGCGGAGAAGTCGTAGTGCACGCCGGTCAGTTGCTCCGAGGCGGCCCAGAGCCGCTCGCCGTTCGCGTCCTGCTTCGTCCAGGGGGCGCGGAAGGACTGCGCCGGGGCGCCGCGCAGCCCGTTGCGCGGACCGACGAAGGAATCCGGCCGCATGTGCGGGGCGGTGGCCGCGCACAGGGTGCCCAGCGCGCCGCCCTCCGCGGGCTGGGCGATCAGGCGGTTGCCCAGCTCGATGACCCGTTCCGCCGAGTTGCGGCCCTCCATCCGGGCACCCGCGGTCTGCAGGTTCGTGGCCGCGTAACCGGGGTGCGAGGCGGCCGCGACGAGCGGTGAACCGGCCGCCGCGAGCCGTCGGGCCAGCTCGTGGACGAAGAGCAGATTGGCGCTCTTGGAACGGCCGTAGGCGATCCAACGTCCGTAGGAACGCTCGCCGTTGAGGTCGTCGAAGTCCAGGTCGGCGAGGGCGTGCAGCATGCTGGAGACGGACACGACGCGGGCTCCCGGGGTGGCCAGCAGCCGGGGCAGCAGCAGGCCGGTGAGCGCGAAGTGGCCGAGGTGGTTGGTGCCGAACTGCATCTCGAAGCCGTCGGCGGTGGTGCGGTACGGCAGTGCCATCACGCCCGCGTTGTTGACGAGCAGGTCGAGGCGGTCGCCGGTGAAGCCGTCGAGGGTGGCCGCGAAGTCCCGCACGGAGGACAGGTCGGCGAGGTCGAGCGGCCGGAACTCGGCCTTCGCGGCGGGTACTTCGGTACGCAGCCGGTCCAGGGCCGCCTTGCCGCGCGAGGCGCTGCGGCAGGCCAGCACCACGCGGGCGCCGCGGCGCGCCAGTTCGCGTGCGGTGATGTAGCCGATGCCGCTGTTCGCGCCCGTGACCACCGCCGAGCGGCCGGTCTGGTCGGGGATGTGGCGGGTGTTCCACCGGGTCACGCCTGCACTCCTCCCTACGGGGCCGGCGGCCGAGGGGCGTTGGGCCAGCGGCCGACGAGCCGACGGAGCATCCACCCTACGCCCGAGTAGCCCGGCCCGCGGCGGCGGGCCCGGGGCCGCCCCGCGCGGCCCTCACTCGCCCTCCGCCAGGCGCTTGATCGCCGCCAGGCGGGTGTCCCAGGTGGCGGCCAGCCGGTCCATCCACCGGGCGGTGATCCCCAGCCGCTCCGGTACGACCCGGTAGCGCGCCTCCCGGCCCGCCCGGTGGCCGACGACCAGCCCGGCCCGGTCCAGGATGCCGAGGTGCTTGACGATGGCCTGGCGGCTGACCGGCAGTTCCGCCGCCAGGACCGTGGCGGTCGCCTCGCCGTGCGCGGCGAGGGCGTCGAGTATCCGGCGGCGGGTCGGGTCGGCCAGCGCGGCGAACACCTCCGACGCGGCGTCGGCGGGTGGCTCCCCGTCCGCCGCCCTGCCGTCCGCCGCCCTGCCGTCCGCCGCCCTGCCGTCCGCCGCCCTGCCGTCCGCCGTCCTGTCGTCCGTCGTCATGCCGCGAGCCGCTCCGCGTACTGCCGGACGTTCTCCATCTGGCCGGTCCAGCCCTCGGAGTGGCTGTCGTACCCGGCGGTCTTGATCCGGTCCTCGGGGATCTCGATCTCGGCGAAGCCGGTCTCCACGACCCGCAGGCGGGTACCGCCGTCGCCCTCCGGTGTCAGGGTGAACTCGACGAGGGTGGAGTTGCCCTCGACGGCCACCTCGCCCGGGTGGGCGCTGGCCCAGCGGTACGAGAAGCGGTGCGGCGGGTCCACGGTGACGATGGTGGTCGGGAACCGGCCGTACTCGCCGTGGTCGAGGTGCATGATCCCGCCCGGGCGGAGGTCGACCGGGGTCGGTTCGCCCTGGCCGAACCACGAGCCGACGTGCTCGGGCTCGGTCAGGACCGCCCAGACCCGCTCGACGGGCGCGGCGATGCTGATCTCCCGCTCGATGCGGTTGCGCTCGCGGTCGTCGCCGCGCTTGTCGGTGCTGTCGCTGTGGGTGCTCATGAGGTGCCTCCTGGCGTTCCGGCGGTTCTCCCTTGCGCTACGTGCTACCCAATGGTTGCACGTAGCGGAGGGAGGTGCAACCAGGAGGTTGCGTGACGTCTCGGTCAGTCGTTGCTCCGCACCCGCACGCCGTACACCGGAACCGACACCGACGGATCGTCGAGGCAGTCGCCCGACTCCAGGTCGAAACGCTGCTTGAGCAGGGGCGAGGCCACGAACGGGCGGCCGTCGGCGCTGCCGGTCAGGCCCCGGGAGAGGACCTGGGCGCCGGTGAACGGGTCGCGGTTGCCGATCGCGTACGGCCGGCCGGCCCGGTCCGCGAAGAGCGCGGCCTGTGTGCCGTCCGGGAGGAGGGCGGCCACCCCGCGCCCCGGGGTGAGGTCGTCCGGCGTGCAGACCGGGAGCCAGCCGCCCTCCGGGCCGCGGATCTCGACGAAGGCGGTCGCCGTGCCGTCGGACGTGCCGGTGGCGGTACCGGTGGTGGCTTCCGGGAAGGCGGGAGCCGCTTCAGGGGAAACGGTGGTGGTCATCAGGCTCATCGGGCAGAGGTCCCTTCCAGAGTGCGAACGGGCAGGGTCGGTCCGGCCAGCAGCGTCAGATCCGGCTTGACCTGGTCGCGCTCCGGGACGAAGCGGACGGACGGGTCCGGCGCGCCGGGCGCGTTGACGAACGAGACGAAGCGGCCCAGCCGTTCGGGGTCGGCGAGGGTCTCGGCCCATTCGTCGCGGTAGTGGGAGACATGGGCGGCCATCAGCGCCTCCAGTTCGTCGCACAGCCCGAGGGAGTCGTGCACGACGACATCGCGTACGTGGTCGAGGCCGCCCTCGATCCGCTCCAGCCAGGCGGAGGTGCGCTCCAGGCGGTCGGCGGTGCGGATGTAGAACATCAGGAAGCGGTCGATCAGCCGGATCAGTTCGGCGTCGCTCAGGTCCTGGGCGAGCAGATCGGCGTGGCGCGGGGTGGCACCGCCGTTCCCGCCGACGTAGAGGTTCCAGCCGCCGGCCGTGGCGATCACGCCGAAGTCCTTGCCGCGGGCCTCCGCGCACTCCCGTGCGCACCCGGAGACCGCCGACTTCAGCTTGTGCGGTGCGCGCAGCCCCCGGTAGCGCAGCTCCAGATCGATCGCCATCCGGACGGAGTCCTGGACGCCGTAGCGGCACCAGGTCTCGCCGACGCACGACTTCACGGTGCGCAGCGCCTTCCCGTACGCGTGGCCCGACTCGAAACCGGCGTCCACCAGGCGCGCCCAGATGGCCGGCAACTGGTCGACCCGGGCGCCGAAGAGGTCGATCCGCTGGCCACCGGTGATCTTCGTGTAGAGGCCGAAGTCGCGCGCCACTTCGCCGATGACGATGAGCTTCTCCGGGGTGATCTCACCGCCCGGGATCCGCGGCACGATCGAATAGGAGCCGTTCCGCTGGAGGTTGGCGAGGAAGTGGTCGTTGGTGTCCTGGAGCGCCGCCTGCTCACCGCCCAGTACGTAGCCGTCGGCCCCGACCGACGGGGCGAGGGAGGCCAGCACGGAACCGATCGCGGGCTTGCAGATCTCGCAGCCCTCGCCGCCGCGCGCCTCCTCCCGGCCGTACGCGTCCAGCAGTTCGCCGTACGAGGTGATCCGGCGGACCCGGACGATCTCGTAGAGCTCGGCGCGGGTGTGCGGGAAGCAGCCGCACAGGCCCTGGTCCTCGGACTGCGGCAGCAGCTGGCCGATCAGCTTCACGCAACTGCCGCAGCCGGTACCGGCCTTGGTGCACTGCTTGACCTCGGGGAGGGTGGCGCACGCCTGGATGGCGTCCTTGGTGACGTTGTGGCAACTACAGATCACCGCGTCGCCGGGCAGCGCGTCCGGGCCCAGCGCGGCGCCGCCGCCCTCCGCGAGACCGGCCGGCAGCACCAGCTGCTCCGGCGCCACCGGGGGCACCGTGCCGGTCAGCGGGCGCAGCGCGCCGTACGCGTCGGCGTCGCCGACCAGCACCCCGCCCAGCAGCGCCCCGTCGGCACCGATCACCAGCTTCTTGTAGACGCCACTGCGGGCGTCGGAGTAGACCACGTCGAGACAGCCGTCGGCGGCGCCGTGCGCGTCCCCGAAGGAGGCCACGTCCACGCCGAGCAGCTTCAGCTTGGTGGACAGGTCGGCGCCGGTGAATCCGGGGCGCTCCCCGGCGGGCTCCGTCGGCTCCTCGGCGAGGGCGGCGCGCTCGGACAGTCGCTCGGCGAGGTCCGCGGCCGCCACCCGGGCCATGTCGTAGCCCGGCGCGACCAGCCCGTAGACCCGGCCGTCGACGGCCAGCGCGCACTCGCCGATGGCGTAGACGGCGGGGTCCTCGGTGCGGCACTGCGCGTCGATGACGATGCCGCCGCGCTCCCCGACGGGCAGCCCGCAGTCCCGGGCGAGCTGGTCGCGGGGGCGGACGCCGGCCGAGAAGACCACCAGGTCGGTGTCGATGCGGGAGTCGTCCGACAGGCCCATGGCGGTCACCGCCCCGGCCTCGTCCGCGACGATCTCCTTGCCGCCGACGCCGGTGTGCACCGTGAGGCCCATCTCCTCGACCGTACGGCGCAGCGCGCGGCCGCCGCCCTCGTCGACCTGGAGCGCCATCAGCCGCGGCGCGAACTCCACGATGTGGGTGCGCAGTCCGAGGCCCTTGAGCGCACCGGCCGCCTCCAGGCCGAGCAGTCCGCCGCCGACCACCACGCCGGTGCGCGCGTTCTTGGCGTACTCCTCGATGGCCAGCAGGTCGTCGAGGGTCCGGTAGACGAAGCAGCCCGCGCTGTCCTTGCCGGGCACCGGCGGGACGAACGGATACGACCCGGTGGCCAGCACCAGGGCGTCGTAGCGCACGGTCCGCCCCGAGCGTGCGGTGACCGTGCGGGCGGCCCGGTCGACGCCGGTGGCCGGGTCGCCGAGGAGCAGTTCGATGCTGTGCTGGGCGAGGAAGTCGGGATCGGTCAGGCTCAGATCGTCGGCGCTGCGGCCGGCGAAGTACGAGGTCAGCTGGACCCGGTCGTAGGCCGGGCGGGTCTCCTCGCACAGGACGACCACCCGTGCCCGTTCGGTGACACCGCGGTCGGCGAGCTCTTCCAGGAAGTGCTGGCCGACCATGCCGTGGCCTATCAGGGCGATGGTGGGGGCGGTGTCCGGTGAGGTGGCCCGTGCGGCGTCCGGGAGCGATGGAGTGGAGGTCATGGTCGTCAGCGTGCGGTGCCGCTGTTACCCGCCGGCATCTGGTCTGTTTCCCGGGCGGAACGCCTGCCTCAGTGCGGTGGTGGGGGGCGTGTGAGGCGGGGGCCCCGGTGAGTACCCCTACTCATGCCGCCCTGGGGTCCGCCCGCCATCATGGGCGCATGAAGATACCGGGGACACCTACGGCGGCCGCCGCCGTGCTGCCCGTGGCCTTACCGGTCGCGGTGTGGGGGCTGCTGGGACAGGACGACTACCAGGGCGTACCGCCGTCCCGGCTGGACTATTTCGTCCGGCCCCCGGAGCTGCCGCCGGGCCTGGACACCGCGCTGGGCGTGCTGGCCCTGACCGCCGTGGTGGTGAGCGCGGTGGCGCTGGCCCGTGCCACGTGCCACCACGCCTTCGACCGCCGCTGGTGGCAGGTGCTGTCCCCGCTGCTGGCGGCCGGGCTGCTGGCCGGCTGGGGGTGGCGGGTGCTGACCGCCGGGACCATCGGCGCGAACATCGGGGCGGGCGTCGTCCTGATGGCCTTCGGCCCGGTGGTGGCCGCGCTGGTGCTGATCGCCGCCGGCCGCGGGATCTGGCTCGCCCGGCACCCCGGTTGAGTACGACCCTGCCGGGCACCGCGGGCTCCACGGGCCCCGCGCCCCGGGCCCGCCCCCTGCGCACCGTCCTCACCGCGCCCTTCCTCCCCCGCAGCCTCGCCGCCGTGGCCCACGCCCTGCTCGCCGCGCCCCTCGCGCTCTGCGGACTGGTCCTGGTACCGGCCGGGCTGGCGCTGGGCGCGGTGCTGTCGTGGACGGCCCTCGGGCCCTGGCTGCTCGCGCTGACCGTACGCGGTGCCCTCGGCCTGGGCGGTCTCCAACTGGCCCTCGTACGGCGCCTGTTGGGCGTGGACATCGAACCGGCGGGGCGGCGCGTCGCGCGCGGGGCGTTCGGCTGGCGGCGCGCACTGCTCGGCGACCCGGCCGGCTGGCGGGCCGTCGCCGCCGCGCTGCTCGCCCCGTTCACCGCCCTGCTGCCGCTGCTCGCCGTCCTGGTCGGCTACGTCTACGGCCTGCTGGCGCTCGCCCACCCCGTGCTGCGCCGCTGGAACTACGTCACCCTGCGCGGCGCGGACGGCTCGGTGCGCCGGGTGTCGCTGCAGATCCACGGTGTGGAGTTCGACAGCTGGCCGCGCTGGACCGTGGTGGTCGCCGCCGGAGCGCTGCTGGTGCTGCTCGCGCCCTGGCTGGTGCGCCGGGCGGGCGCGCCGCACCGGCTGCTGTTGCGCGCCCTGCTGGGGCCGAGCGCCGCGGAGGCCCGTATCCGCACCCTGGAGGAGACCCGCGCGCACGCCGTCGACGACGCCGTGGCCACCCTCCGCCGCATCGAACGCGATCTCCACGACGGCACCCAGGCCCGGCTCGTCGGCCTGGGCATGCACCTCACCCTCATCCGCGAACTGATCACCCAGGACGCCGACCGGGACCGGCTGCTCGCCGTGGTGGAGACGGCCCGGAGCAACGCCACCCAGGCCGTCACCGATCTGCGCCACCTCGTCCGGGGCATCCATCCGCCCGCGCTCGACCAGGGCCTGGAAACCGCGCTGGCCACCCTCACCGCGGACGCCCCGCTGCCGGTCGCCCTGCACACCGCCCTCGGCCCGCGCCCCTCCCCGGCCCTGGAATCCCTCGCCTACTTCTGCGCGGCCGAACTCCTCGCCAACGCCGTCAAACACAGCGGCGCGTCCCGCGTGACGGTGGACGCACGGACCGAGGGGCAGGGGTCGGAACCGGGCCCGGAAGGCACCACCGGCCCTGCGGGCGCCGCCCCCGACGGGGCCCTCCTGCTGACCGTACGGGACGACGGGCGCGGCGGAGCGGTGGTCGGCGCGGGCACCGGCCTGACCGGGCTGCTGGGCCGGATCCGTACCGTCGACGGCACGCTGGCCTGCGACAGCCCGCCCGGTGGCCCTACGGTGATCACCGTCCGCCTCCCGTACCCGGCAACCGGCCGGGCAGCCACGTGACGGCGGGCGGGGCAGACACGACGACCCGACGGGGGACCCCATGCGCATCGTCATAGCCGAGGACTCCGCGATCCTGCGCGAGGGCCTGGTCCAGCTGCTGGAGCTGCGCGGGGTGACCGTCGCGGCCGCCGTCGCGGACGCCGAGGCGCTGCTCGCGGCGGTCGCCGCCCACCGCCCGGACGCCGCCGTGGTGGACATCCGCCTGCCGCCCGGCCATACGGACGAGGGCCTGCGGGCGGCCGTCCGGCTCCGCCGCGACCACCCCGGCACCGGCGTGCTGATCTTCTCCCAGTACGTGGAGACCGCCTACGCCGACCGGCTGTTCGGCGCGGGCTTCGCCGGCGTCGGCTACCTCCTCAAGGAACGGGTCATGGACATCGGCGAGTTCGTGGCCGCGCTGGAACGGGTGGCGGCCGGCGGCACCGCGCTGGACCCGGACGTGGTGTCCCAGCTGTTCGGCGCGAGCCGCCGGTCCCGGGCGCTGGACGCGCTCACCCCGCGCGAGCACGAGGTGCTGTCCCTGATGGCGCAGGGCCGCACCAACCAGTCCATCGCCACCGCCCTGACCGTCTCCGAGCGGGCGGTCGAGAAGCACGTCGCCCATGTCTTCGCCAAGCTCGGCCTCCCGCCCTCGGAGACGGACCACCGCCGGGTGCTCGCGGTGCTGCGCTACTTGGAGGCCGCGGGTCCCGCCGGGGTGAGCTGAGCCGGGCACAGCCGGCGCGGCCGCGCGTCGGTGCGCAGCTCGGCGTCGACGCAGCCGGCCGGCAGCCCGTCGTGGGCGGTGCTGCCGAAGTTGGCGGTGACGGTCAGGGCGCCGTCGCCGAAGACCGTGCGCTGGACGCTGCGGTCACCGGTCAGCCACCGGAAGGACGTCATCCGCTCGGTCCCCGCGGCCCGGTGCAACGGCGCGAAGTACCGCTGCAGCGCGGCGAGTTCAGCCCCGTGCTCGGTCAGCGACGGCCCGTCCAGAACGTAATTCAGCGGCGTGTTGTAGAGCATCGCCAGCAGCGCCCGGGTGGTCTTCTGCGCCGGCAGCTTCTCGTACGACAGCTCCCAGCGCTCGGCGTTCACCAGCGAGCCGTGCAGCGCGGTCTCGTACAGCGGCACCCGGTACTTCGGGTCGTACATCGCCTTCGCCAGGCCGGCCGGCAGCCGCACCGGCTTGAAGAACGCCGTCGGCGCGTTCTCCGGGTAGTAGCCGCCCCAGGTCGGCTTGTCGCGCTCCAGCTTCCACAGGCCGTCGGCGACCGGGGTGCCCGAGCCGTGGTCGTACGCGAGCACCTCGTTGGCCCACGGCTGGGCCGACTCCGAGCCCAGCACGAAGTCCCGGGACAGGCGCCGCATCCGGGCCAGCCGGTCGGCCCGGTCGCCCGCCTTCGTCATCTCGTGCCCCGCGGCGTGGTCCCGGAAGACCTCCCCGGTCGCGTCGACGTCGAGGAAGTAGCTGTCCGCCCCGTTGGCGGTCATCGTGCGGGTACGGTCGGCGAGGTAGTGCTTCGTCGGCTCGGCCTTCTCGAAGGCGCGCGAGCTGAGGTAGCAGCCGCGCCCGCCGAAGCCGGTCTCCGGGGTGCCGTCCGCCTTTCGTATACAGAAGTCGGGATACACCCGGTCCGGCCACGCCGAGGTGGGACTGTCGGCGGTCTTCGGGTCCTGCCCGTTGGCGAACGAGTCGTACGGGCCGACGAGATAGCCCGCCTTCTTGGCGGCCCGCACCGCCGCGGCGTCCATCGGGTGGGGCCCCGAGTCGTACCCGAGCCACATCCGGTCCACCCCCAGCCGCTTGAGCCTGTCGACCCCGGCGGCGGTCCGCGCCTCCCCCCACACATACGCGTGGAACGCCCCGAGCAGCTTGGCGTTGGCCGGGTTCTGCCGGATCTTCCGCCGCAGACTGCCGAGCTGCCCGCGCTGGGCGAGATACGCCCGGTAGTCGGCCGCCGGCGCGACCGGATCGCCGTCGGTGAGCGCGAACGAGACGTCGTACTCCCGGGTCCCCTCCCCGCCGTCGAACGCATGGACGGCGGTACTCCGCAACCGCCCACCCACGGACGTGAACCGCAACGACGTCCCGATGTCCGTCGGCACGAGATAACTCACCCCGTGCCCCCGCCCGCCGGAACTCCCGCCGGCCCCCTGGGAGCCGTCCAGCGCATAGCCCCACAACGGCAACGCCAGCTCCGCCCCCACATCCACGCTGCTCCCGGCCAGCCCGCCCTTCTCCGCCCCCGCATTCCAGAACGCGTCCCGCACCGGAATGTCCAGCCCTTCCCCGCGTGGCAGTTGGACGGACGAGGCGGCCCGGTCGGTCCCGGTCACCGGCCAGCTGACCGACCCGTCACGCTCCGACCGCAGCCGGATCCGCAGCCGCCCGTGCTCCACCCCGGCCGTCACCGCCAGCCCCTTCGCGGGATAGCTCCAGCGCGCCCCGTCCGCCGTACGCGTCACCGGCCCCGGCTTCCCGAGCCCGCCCCCGGCCGCCTCGGACCACACCATCCGCCGCCCGTCCCCGGCCCGCGCACTCACCGCGAGCGTCCCGGTGTCCACGACGGCGGTACCACCGGCCACGGGCAACTCCAACTTGCTCCCCCGCAGCGTCCCGGCGGCGGCACTGTCACATCCGCTCAGGCCGAGGGCGGCCGAGGCGAGGGCGAGGGAGGCGGCGAGGGCGCGGGTGGTCCGGCGGGCCCGCGGGGACCGGTGAAGGGCGCCGCGCGAAGGGGAGTTGGGGTCCCCGGAGATCGTGAAAGAGGTCATGGGGACTGGATAGTGAGCGGTCTTAAGAGGCTTCTAAGAGCCGCTCTCAACTACGGGGAAACGCTGGCCCCGTCGCCCGCTTCCCGCTCCTCCTCGGACGGCTCCGCCGCCCCCGAGGCCCGTGCCCGCATCCGCCCCAGCAGCGCCGTGCCCGCGATGACCAGCCCGATGGCGATGACCCGGCCCGCGCGGTAGTAGCCGAGCGCCTGCCCCTGCGCGTCCCCGGGCAGCCGCAGGAACGACCACACGGCCCAGACGACCCCGCCGAGGATCAGCACCATCGCCCCGATCGGTCCCAGCCCCGCCCACCAGGGGCCGGAGTCGTAGGTCCGGTCTTCGGGACGGTGCGGCTCGTCGGGCAGGGTCGGGGCCATGGGGGGATCTCTCCGTACGGGGTTCCGGGTCAGGCCGAGGCGAGGCGTCGCGCCGCGAGTTCGGCGTAGAGGGTGGCGCCGTCCGCCAGTACGGCGTCGTCGAACTCGGCGAGCGGGGAGTGGTTGTTGGGGCTGCGCTCCGGGTCGGCGCCGCGGGGCGGGGCGCCGAGGAAGAGCATGGCACCGGGGACCTCGGCGAGCACGCGGGAGAAGTCCTCCGAGCCCTGGAGGGGCTGCGCCTGCGGTACGTAGCGTTCCTCGCCCAGCGCCTCGCGGACCGCGCCCGCCGCGAAGTCCGCCTCCGTGTGGTCGTTGACGGTGACGGGGTAGACCTCCTGGAACTCCGCGTCCACGGCCACCCCGTAGGCCGCCGCGATGCCGCGGCACACCTCCACCGTGCCGTCCTTGACGCGGGCCTGCGCCGCGTCGGAGAAGCTGCGGACCGTCGCCTCGAAGACCGCGGTGTCCGGGATGACGTTCTGCTTCGTACCGGCGTGGAACGTGCCCACCGTGAGGATCACCGGGTCGAAGACGTCGAAGGTACGGGTGATCCACGCCTGTAGCGCGGTCACCATCGCACAGCCCGCCTGCACCGGGTCCTTGGCGCGGTGCGGCATCGACCCGTGCCCGCCCTCCCCTTGCACCGTCACCCGCAGCGTGTTGGACGCGGCCATCGCCGTACCGCCGCGGGTCCGGAACACGCCGCTGGGCAGCCCCGCCGACAGCACGTGGATCGCGTACGCCGCGGCCGGCCGCTGCCCGGTCGCGTCCAGCAGCCCCTCGGCGAGCATGTACCGCGCCCCGTCGTAACCCTCCTCGCCCGGCTGGAACATGAAGAGGACGTTCCCCGCGAGCCGGTCGCGGTGCGCGCTGAGCAGCTTGGCGGCGCCGGTGAGCATGGTGGTGTGCAGGTCGTGGCCGCAGGCGTGCATCCGGCCGTTGTCGGCGGCGAAGTCCAGACCGGTGCGCTCGGCGACCGGCAGGGCGTCCATGTCACCGCGCAGCAGCACGGTGGGCCCGGGCCGGCCCCCGCGCAACACCGCCGTCACCGAGCTGAGTCCGTCGCCGGTGCGGACCTCCAACGGCAGCCCGTCGAGCGCCCCCAGCACCGTCTCCTGGGTACGGGGAAGATCGAGCCCGGTCTCGGGGATGCGGTGCAGCGTACGGCGGAGCTGGATGAGATCGCCGGACAGCGCCCGGGCGTCGTCGCGGAGGTTCACGGGGGCTCCTTTCAGGCGCCGAACGTCCCTTGCTTCACGGCGAAGATGAACGCGGTCCAGCCGCTGGCGGGGATGACGAGCGCGGGGCCGTCCGGGTCCTTGCTGTCACGGACGGGGACGAGGCCGTGGGGGTGGGTGAGGGTGCGGCTGAATTCGAGGCATTCCCCGCCGTTGCCTTCGCTGTAGGAGGACTTGGTCCACTTGGCAGCTGCGAGATTCAACTCGGGGCTCATGCGCGGTACTCCTTCAGCAGAGTCGTGATCAGGGCCAGTGACCGATCAGGGGCCAACGCATGCGCCCTGAGGAGATCATAATCATCCAAGGCGGAGTCGACCGTTTGTGCGGAATCGTGCATCCTGCCTCCTACCCGAGTCTCTGTGTAGAGCACCGTTGGAGCGTCCGTGAAGCGCAGCACAGTGAAGGGCATGGTGGATGTGGCCGGGATGCCTGCCGAGAACGGCATGACCTGGACCTCGACGTAGGGCGACGCGCCTACCTGCACCAGATAGTCGAGCTGTTCGGCCATGACCTCAGCGCCACCGACGACGGTTCGCAGACATGCCTCGTGAAGGATGACCCACAGGGATGGCGGAGCGTCCCCGTCGAACACCTCACGTCGTCGT
This sequence comes from Streptomyces bugieae, assembly GCF_036352915.1. Lineage (NCBI taxonomy): Bacteria > Bacillati > Actinomycetota > Actinomycetes > Kitasatosporales > Streptomycetaceae > Streptomyces > Streptomyces bugieae. Next base: position 30,234 of record NZ_JAZBJP010000049.1, on the reverse strand, counting down.
AGCCGTGCGGCGACCTTGTCCTCAATCCCCTCGGCGCTTGTCCGAGGGTTCGATCCGCGGAAAACGGCTCGGGCGTAGCCTTCCGTCTGAACAATGCCGGTCATGAGGTTCGTCGAATAGGCCAGTATCCGCGACGCCTTCCGCTCCAGCCGCAGATAGGGAACGAACCACGACGGGTGGTCGCCTTCGTCGATCCTGCGCAGCAGCCCCGCGAAGAGCCCGTTCGTACCGAATGCCATGTCGCAGCCGCTGGCGAACTTCTCGCTGGCCTTCAGCTTTCCGGACTCCACCATGGAGACGTACGCGTCGGTGTAGCCCGTTGCGTTGCCTAAATGTTTCTGGGTGAGTTTGCGTCCCAGGCGTACGCGACGGACGTCCTGGCCGAATCGCTGTAGCGGATTGAAGAGTTCGGGTGGGGTCGTCTCGTCCAATGCCGTGACCTCTCCTCATGTGATCGCAGCCAGTAGCTGCGCAGGTCATCGCCCTAAGCGCAGGCGCTTAAGTAGTGCCATTCTATTGCCCGTTGCGTTGCCAGCGTGACCGAATGGCTACATCCGGTTACCTCGCAACGGAGCCCCAGGAGGCCGCTCATGACGGACGACACCCCCACCACCTCCACCCCCCGACTCCTCCCGTGGACGAGCCCGGAAGGGAAGCCCTGCCTCGTTCTCGGGGACGGGACCGGGTTCATCTCCCGGCTCGCGGACGACATCGAGGCGGAGCAGCTCTGCTACACCGCCGAGTTGCGCAAAGAGGCGCGGCGGCTGCTCGACGGGCGGAGCTGGACGACCGGGGAGCTCCAGTTGCTGACGGTCGAGCTGACCGAGGCGCTCGACGCGGTGCACCGGATCGCGGAGAGCCGGGGCGAGCGGCTGGTTCTTAACCAGCGGTCAGGCTGTCCTCAAGGCTGCCTTAAGGAACCGGAATTGGGGCCTGACCTGGTGTTTCGCGGCGTCGAACGGCCGTAGTTTGTCGGCCTGTGAGCACCCCCACCCACCCTCGCGCCCGGGACGGCGCCCCGCATTCGTCCCCCGTCCATCCGCTCTACTCGCGGCTGGCCCCCCGGCCCGTATCGATGCCCGCACCGCCGTCCGCACCTCCGGCCACGCCGACGCCCGTGCCGATGCCCGTACCGGCGCCCCCGCTGCGTACCTCGCCGCGGGCCCTGCGGGCCGGGCTGGCGGGTGGCGCAGCCGTGGTCGTCGGGCTCTGGCTCGTGCAGGCGGAGCCCTCGGCGCGGCTCGATGCGCTGTTCGCCACCCTCGCGCACCTCAGCGGGCTGCTCGCGGCGTACGGCGTGCTGGCGATGCTGCTGCTCATGGCGCGCGTACCGGCCGTCGAGCACGGGGTGGGTGCCGACCGGCTGGCCCGCTGGCACGCCCTCGGCGGCCGGTACGTCCTCGGGCTGTGTGGCACCCACGCCCTCTTCGCGCTGTGCGGTTACGCGGCCCACACCGGTGCGGATCTGCTCGCCGCCACCGGTGGCCTGCTCGGCTACCCGTGGCTCGCCGCCGCGGTGGTGGGCACCGGGCTGCTGGCCGGGGTCGGGGTCACCTCGGCCCCTGCGTTCCGCCGCCGGGTCCGGCACGAGACCTGGCGTGCGGTCCATCTGCTGACGTACGCGGCCGTCGCGCTCGCCTTCGGCCACCAGCTCTCCGGGCCCGATCTGGCCGGCAGCCCGTTCGCCGGCTGGCTGTGGACGCTGCTGCACACCACCGTCGGCACCCTGCTGGTCTGGTACCGGCTGGTCGTACCCGTACGGCAGGCGCTCCGGCACGACCTGCGGGTCGCCGAGGTGCGGACCGAGGGGCCGGGGGTGGTCTCGGTCGTCATACGGGGGCGCGGACTGGAAGCGTTGCGGGCCGAGCCGGGGCAGTTCTTCCGCTGGCGGTTCCTGGACCGGCGGCTGTGGCGGACGGCGCTGCCGTTCTCGCTCTCCGCGCCGGTACGCGAGGACACGCTGCGGATCACGGTCAAGGCGTGCGGCGACCACACGCGGCGGGTCCGGCGGCTCCGGCCTGGGGTACGGGTGCTGGCCACCGGTCCGTTCGGCGCGCTGACCGCCCACCGGCGGACCCGCCGCAAGGTGCTGCTGCTCGCCGGAGGTGTCGGCATCACGCCGATGCGGGCGTTGTTCGAGACCCTGCCGGGCGGGCCCGGTGATCTCACGCTGCTCTACCGGGCGGGCAGCGCCGCGCAGTTGGTGCTGCGCGAGGAGCTGGAGGGGATCGCCGCGGCGCGTGGGGCGGCCCTGCACTATCTGCTCGGCCCGTCCGACGGGCCCTTCGATCCGCTGGCCCCGCGCGCGCTGTGCAACCTCGTGCCGGATCTGGCGGAGCACGACGTCTATCTGTGCGGCCCGCCCGGGATGGCGCGGGCCGCGATCACCGCCCTGGAGCGGGCGGGCGTGCCCGCGTCCCGTATCCACACCGAGCACTTCACGTTCTGAGCCCCCCGGCCGCGCACCCGTCCCTCGGGCCGCCGGCCCGTGAACCGTTGACTGTTGGCCGTTGGCCGTTGGCCGTTGGAAGGATCCGTCGTTCATGGCGAAGCACCGCAAGCCGCACCCCGCCCCCGTCGTTACCGTATGGGCCCGCCGTCAGCTCGTGGCCTGGCTGGCCGGGGCGAGTGCGCTGAGCGCCACGCTGCTGTCGCTGACGGTCTCCCCGGCGGCCCCGCCCGCCCCGGACCGGGCACCGGCCGGCCACAGTGTCCCGGACCCGCAGGCGGCCCCGCCCCGCTGAGGGCCGACGGACCGGGGGCGGAACCGTCATCATCGGGGAAGGCACGGCCCGCATCCGGGCACATCGAGGACATCGGGGGATGACGTGCACAGCTTCTACGTGTTCGAGGGCTCGCTCTGGCAGGGCGGCGGTGGTTGGGAGCACCTTGAGGTGTGCAGCGACCTCGAAGAGCTCGACGCCTCGGTCGCTTACTACGTGCGCACGGGTTCGTGGGCGGTCGGCGATGCGTTCGTGGTCAGGGTGTACCAGCGCGGGGAGCTCCTGGCGGAAAGGGAGCTGGGCCCGTTCGTGACGGTGAAGGTCCCCGGGCTGACGGCGATGCGGTCCGCGGCGGACATGCGGATCAGCGGCGGTGTACCGGAGCCCGGTGGGCGGTACGACGGCATGGAGGAGTACGCGATCTGGGAGGACCTGCCCCAGGACATGTACGAGATCGCGACGGAATCTCCCGAGCGCATCCAGGTGAGCGTCGACCGGGACGGCCTTGCTCTGCCGGAGCTGGTCCCTCCTGTGCTGCCGCCGGGGGGCGGTGTCGTGATCGACGGGCGCGAGTTGCCCTACGGCCGCACCTCGACCCTGGACGGCTGCCTCTGATCCCGCGGACGTACGCCCCTCCCGCGGACGCATGCCCCTCCCGTCCCGGCGGTGTTCGTCACAGCGGCCGTAATTCCGGGCCCGGTCCGCAACCCACTTCTTAAGATCAGCCGGTGCCCGCTGACATATCGCTCTTCGCCCTGACCCTGCTCTGCCTGGCCGCGCTCGCGGCGGGCTGGATCGACGCCGTGGTGGGTGGTGGCGGGTTGTTGCTGCTGCCGGCCCTGCTGGTCGGCCTGCCGCACACGCCCGCCGCGTACGTCCTCGGCACCAACAAGTCCACCGCCATCGTGGGCACGACGGCCGCCGCGGTCACCTACGTGCGCAAGGCGCCGATCGATCTGCGGACCGCGCTGCGGATCGGGCTGGCGGCGATGGCCGGCTCGCTGGGCGGGGCGTTCTTCGCGGCCGGGATCAACAGCGAGGTACTGCGCCCGCTGATCATGGCGGTGCTGCTGGCGGTGCTCGCCTTCGTCCTGTTCCGCCCGGCGTTCGGGACCGCTCCGGCGCCGTCCGGCCCGGTCACCCGGCGGCGGGTGCTCGCCGCGGTCCTCGTCGCCGGTCTGGGCATCGGCTTCTACGACGGCCTGATCGGGCCGGGGACCGGTGCGTTCCTGGTCATCGCGCTCGCCGCGCTGCTGCACATGGACCTGGTGACCTCGTCCGCGACGGCCAAGGTCGTGAACGTCTGCACCAACGTCGGCGCGCTGACGATGTTCGCCGTCCAGGGCACCGTGCTGTGGCAACTCGGCGCGCTGCTGGCCCTGTTCAACCTCGTGGGCGGCATGGTGGGCGCCCGGATGGCGCTCAAGCGCGGGGCCGGGTTCGTCCGCGGGGTGCTGGTGGTCGTGGTCGTCGCCCTGCTGTGCAAGCTGGCGTACGACCAGTGGATCGCGGTCTGAGGACGAACGGTGAGGCCGAGGACGACGCCGCAGAGGGCGGGGCGGCTCAGAACCGGCAGTGGTACAGCCGCCACGTGTCCCGGACCGCGGGCACCTTGGCCGCGGCCCGGGCGGCCAGCCGGTAGGCGGGCGGCAGTTTCTCGATCCCCGGGAGCTCCAGTGCGCTGACGTCCTCGACGATCTTCAGCCGGGGGCTCAGCGCGGCGATCCCCGCGCGGTCGGTGGCCCAGTGCACCTTCGCGCCGGCCTTCCGGAGCACCCGGCTGAGCCGCTGCGTACGGATGGCGACGCTGCCGAAGACGTCGAAGGCCGCCGCACCGTGCGGCGCGTGGACGATCAGCCGTCGCAGCAGCGCGGTGGCGTCCTCCTCGGTGAGGTACATCAGCAGCCCCTCGGCGACGATCATCGTCGGCCGGGCCGAGGGCACCCGGGCGACCCACGCCGGGTCGGTCACCGACGACGGGACGGCCGTGTAGTCGGCCGCCGGCTCCGGATACAGCTCCCGGCGCAGGTCGATGACCTCGGGGAAGTCGACGTCGAACCAGCGCACTCCGGGCCCCGGGTTCAGCCGGTGGACGCGGGTGTCGAGGCCGCAGCCCAGATGCACCACCACCGCGTCATCGTGCCGGTCCAGGAACCGTGCCGTCCAGCGGTCCAACTGGCGGGCGCGCAGGGCCACCGTGACGGCGTCGCCGGCGCTCAGCCGCATCGCGGCGAAGTCGGATTCGATCCGGCGGAGGGCGTCCAGGGCCATGGTGTCGCCGAGGATCGGGTCGGGGGAGAGGCAGTCGACCGCGCGGGCGTGGAGCGTGGGGAGCAGGGTCTCCTTCTCGCCGGTCAGCCGCACCTTGATGCCCGGCCCGCCGCCGTGGGAGCTGCGCCCGGCGGGACCGTCACTGGACCTGGAACTCGTCATGCTCCACAAGCTACATAAAATTCAGAAAAACGTGAAGTCCGCGAGGGCTCCAGGTCCTATCCCCGCGCCATCCCTACCGTCTCCGCGTCACGGATCCCCTCGCCCTTGAACTCCGTGACGGACGTCAGCAGCACCGCCGAGTCCTCGACGGCCTCCAGCCCGTGCCGCTCCTGCGGGAGCACGGCGATCTGACCCGCTTTCAGCTCGGTGCCGTTGCCCGGCCCGGTCAGCCGGACCCGCCCCTTGAGGACCTGCAGGCTCGCCGCCGGTGGCGCCTGGTGCTCGTCCAACGAGGCCCCGGCGATCAGCGCGATCACGGTCTGCCGCAGCGGACCGTCATGGACGAAGAGATGGGCACTGCGCCCGTGCGCGGAGGCCCTGGCGTCGTCGAGCTGCTGGCGGGTGAGTGCGTCGAGGTCGTCCATGGTGCTGGCCTTTCGATGCGTGCCGGCGGCTGGCTCCCTTCCATCGTTGCCGCTGTACCGGCGGATGCAACCGGGGAATTCGGCCCCGTGCGTCCGGGTGCGTGCCCCTGCGCGGGGCGGCCCGTCAGCTGAGGGATGATCATCCCGGTCCGTACGATGCGGGCAGCGTCCGTTCGTCCCTCACCGGGTGCCCACCATGTGCCCGCACCATGTCCCCCACCATGAAGGATGCGCCACCGTGGCCGATCCCACCGACCCGACCTCCCGCACGGGCGAAGCGCCCGTGTCCACCGAGTTCCTGACCGTCATGACCACCACGGACAGCGCGGAGGCGGCCGAGCGCCTGGCCCGCGGCGCGATCGAGGGCCGGCTCGCCGCCTGCGCCCAGGTCGGCGCCCCGGTGACCTCGGTCTACCGCTGGAACGACGCGGTGGAGACCGCGCGGGAATGGCAGGTCTTGTTCAAGACGTCGCAGGCGCGCTACCCGGAGCTGGAGCGCTACCTCCTGCAGGCGCACGACTACGACACCCCCGAGATCATCGCCACCCCGATCACCCGCGGTGGGGCCGGCTATCTGTCCTGGGTCGCAGAGGAGACGAGCTGACGTGGCGCGACACGCGAAGCGGCGGACCCCGGGCCCGCTGCGCACCCCCCTGCTCACCCGCGGCGGCAAGGCCGTGACGGCGGCCCTCGGCATGGCGTTCTGCCTGACCGCGGCGCCGGCCGTGCACGCGGCCGAGGGCGCCCGGGGCGCCGCGGCCACCGGCGACCTGCCGACCCGGGCCCCCGACGCGCCCTGGAGCAGCCGGGACGCCGCCGCCTACTGGACGCCCGAGCGGATGGCCGCCGCCGCACCGGCCGCGGGCGCGACCGGTTCCGCGTCCGCATCCGCGTCCGCGGCCAAGCCCTCCGCTGCCGCGGCCCAACTCCCCGCCACCGCCCGGCACTTCGACGGCATCCCGACCGTCGGCGTGCTGTTCTCGGTGGACGGCGATGCCCGGGCCCACCACTGCACCGCCAGCGTGGTGCACAGCCCGCACCGCAACCTGATCCTCACCGCGGGGCACTGCAACCCGGGCGACCGTGCCGCGTTCGTCCCGCAGTATCGTTCCGGCGCGCAGACCCAGCCGTACGGGGTGTGGGCGATCGACGAGTCCTTCGCCTATCCGGACCGCGGCACCACCGGCGACAAGTCCGACCTCGACTTCGCCTTCGCCACCGTCGAGCCCGACGCGGACGGCCGCGCCCTGGAGGACGTCACCGGCGGCAACGTCCTCGCCCCGACGCCCGGTTACACCAACGACGTCACCGTCATCGGCTACCCCAACGTCCGCAACGACCCGGAGGACCGGGCGGTGCGCTGCGCCGCCCGCACCTCCCGGCTGACCGGCACCAGCCAACTCCGCATGGAGTGCGGCGGTTTCTACGGCGGCACCTCGGGCAGCCCCTGGCTCGCCGGCTACGACGAGCGGACCGGGACCGGCCGGATCATCGGGCTGATCGGCGGCCTCAACGGCGGCGGCCCCAAGGGCCCGAACAGCGACCGCGTCTCCTACAGCCCCTTCTTCGGGGCGAAGATCCTCAGCCTGTACGCCCGCGCGTCCAAGGCCTGAGACCGGGGCAGGGCCCGGAGGCGGAGGCGCGCGCGGCCCGCCGCAGCGCCTCCGTCACGCCCTGGGGCAGCGCCCCCGCCGGCCTCGACGCAGTGCCTCCGTCGACCTCACCGCAGTGCCCTCGCCGACCTCAGCGCAGTGCCTCCGTCACGCCCTTCTCGCGCGGGCCGAGGAACTGCGGATCGGGCCGCAGCAGCGCGTCGGCCGCCGCCTTCCCGGCCGCGAAGATCTCTCGCACACCGCCGTACGCCCAGGTCACATCGCGCGTGGCGGCGACCCCGACCCCGTAGGAGTCGATCCCGGCCGCCGTGCACAGCGCCAGCGCGCGCCGGATGTGGAAGCCCTGGCTGACCAGCACCGCCCGGTGCACGCCGAAGATCCGGCGGGCCCGGCTGCAGGAGTCCCAGGTGTCGAAGCCCGCATAGTCGTTGACGATCTTCCGGGCCGGGACGCCGTGGTGCAGCAGATAGCCGCGCATGGCGTCCGGTTCGTCGTAGTCGTGGCGGCTGTTGTCACCGGTGACCAGGACGGCCCGGACGGTGCCCCGCCGGTAGAGCGCGGCGGCCGCGTCCAGCCGGTGGGCGAGGTACGGGGACGGTTTGCCGTCCCACAGACCCGCGCCGAAGACGATGGCGACCGGTGCGGCGGGGGCGTCGGCGACGGTCCGGACCCGGGGGCCCGCGGTGGCGTTCAGCCAGGTCGCCGGGGCCAGCGCGAGCACCGTTGCGGCCACCACGGCCTGATAGGCGCGGCGTTGCCCGCGCCGGGTCCGCGGCAGCCGCAGCCGGGACACCCCGCCCCGTATGCGCCGCATCAGCCCTGCCACCGGCCCTCGCATGACCCGCCCCCGTCCCCGTTCCTGTCCGCAAGCGATCGCTTCTGCTCGCGACCGATTGCGTGCGATCGCGTCTGATCGCGACAGTGTTTGCAGGGACCGACGCCCACCGGCCGATGATGGTTGCAGGACCACCTGGCATCGTGGCCGACGACCCACCGCCGACGACATGCCGCCCCGAGGCGCACCGGCGCCCCGAGCCGCGCCGCCGAAGGCGAACGGCCCCGCCGCCGATGCCGAACGGCCCTGGAGAGGACCCCACCACCGGGAGGACCGCGCCCCATGACCACCGAGCCCGAGCGCCTGCCCTTCTTCGTCTACGGAACGCTGCTCCCCGGCCAGGCCAACCACGCCTGGGCGCTCCGCGGCCGGACCGCCCACGAGGAACCGGCCCGGATCACCGGCGCGCTGCTCTACGACGGCCCCGGCTACCCGTACGCGATACCCGGGCCGCCGGACGCGGTGGTGCACGGCGCGCTGGTCCACCCCCGGGCCGCCGACTACGACGGGGTGCGGGCGGTGCTGGACCGGCTGGAGGACTACGCCCCCGGCGACCCGCGGAACCTCTACGAGCGGGTGGTCACCGACGCGGTCCGCCCGGACGGCCGGACCGTACCGGCCTGGGTCTACCTGGCCGCCGCACCGCTCGCCGCCCGCCTGCGCGCGACCGGCACGCCCATAGCGGGCGGCGACTGGCTGGCCGCCCCGCGTCGAGCGCGTCCTCACCCGGTCGGCTCCGGGGCTCCCCACCAGCCGGTGGGCTCCGCGGCTCCCGCGGCTAACCTGGAAGATCCCTCCCGTACCACGGAGGGCCCTTCACCTACCGCAGAACAGGTCTGACCAGCGTGGCTTCCTCCCCGAACCCCTCCACCGACCGGCCGGCCGCCGGGCCGCTGCCCAAGGCGGAACTGCACCTGCACATCGAGGGCACGCTGGAGCCCGGCCTGGCCTTCGCGCTCGCCCGGCGCAACGGCGTGGAGCTGCCCTACGCCACCGAGGACGAGCTGCGCCGCGCCTACTCCTTCGCGGACCTGCAGTCCTTCCTCGACCTGTACTACGCGCTGATGGCCGTGCTGCGCACCGAGGACGACTTCGCGGACCTCGCACACGCCTACCTGGCCCGCGCCAAGGAGCAGGGCGTACGGCACGCCGAGATCTTCTTCGACCCGCAGGCGCACACCGCGCGCGGCGTCGCGATCGGCACGGTGATCGACGGCCTGGCCCGGGCGCTGGACGCCGCCGAGGAGACGTACGGCATCAGCACTCGGCTGATCATGTGCTTCCTGCGGGACGAGAGCGCCGAATCGGCCCTGGCCACCTTCGAGGCGGCCCGCCCGTACCTGCACCGGATCACCGCCGTCGGGCTGGACTCGGCCGAGGTCGGGCATCCGCCGGTGAAGTTCCGGGAGGTCTTCGCGCTGGCGAAGGAGGCCGGGCTCAAGTGCGTGGCGCACGCGGGCGAGGAGGGCCCGCCGGCGTACGTCTGGGAGGCCCTGGACGTCCTCGGCGTCGACCGGATCGACCACGGGGTGCGCTCCATGGAGGACGAGCGGCTGGTCGCCCGCCTGGTGGCGGACCAGGTGCCGCTCACGGTCTGCCCGCTGTCGTACCTCCGCCTGCGGGTGGTCGACGACCTCGCGGACCACCCGCTGCCGGCGATGCTGGACGCCGGGCTGCTGGTGACCGTCAACTCCGATGACCCGGCGTACTTCGGCGGCTACGCGGACGACAACTTCACCGCCGTCCGCGACGCCCTCGGCCTCGACGGGGCGACGCTGCGCAGGCTCGCCCGCAACTCCTTCCGCGCGTCCTTCCTGGACGAGCCGACCCGCGAGCGCTACCTGAAGGAGATCGACGCCCACGAGGCGGCCGCCGGGCAGGACGGCGCACACGGGGCGTAGCGCCGGCGGAAGCCGTACGGAACACGGAGTTCCCCGCGGGGAAACCGCAGCGCAACGCCCGGCTGCCAGGCTCGGATCATGACGGTGCCGATACCGCAGCCCTCCGCCTCCGCCTCCCCCGCGCCGCTCGGCGCGGGGGACCTCGCCGCCGAGATCACCGCCGAGCTCAGCAGCCGGCTCCGCACGGTCCGGCTGCACGGCTTCCGCCCACCGCGCCCGGCCGCCCCCACCCTCGTCGCCGTCGCGCACGGCAGCCGGGACCCGCGCGCCCTGCCGGCCGTCCGTGCGCTCCTCGACCGCGTCCGTGCGCTCCGCCCCGGCCTCCCGGTACGGCTCGGGCACATCGAGCTCAACCAGCCGCTGCTGGCCGACACCCTCGCGGACCTCCGCGGCGACGCCGTCCTCGTCCCGCTGCTCTTCGGCCACGGCTACCACGTCACCCACGACCTGCCCGCCGCGCTCGCGGCCGCACCCCACCTGACCGGCCGGATCGCCGCTCCGCTCGGCCCGCACCCGCTCCTCGCCGAGGCGCTGCACGGCCGGCTGCTGGAGGCCGGTGCCGCCGCCGGCCTCGGGAGCACCGCCGTGATCCTGGCCGCCGCCGGCTCCCGGGCCGCCCGCTCCGCCCGGGACACCGAGCGCACCGCCCGCCTCCTCTCCGCCCGCCTCGGCGGCCTCCCGGTCGTCCCCGCCTACGCCCACCCGTCTCCCGCCACCACCCCGGAACGAGACGCTTCGCGTCACCCCTCTCGGACGGCCGCCGCCCCGACCGTCGCCGAAGCCGTCCGGACGCTGACCGCCGACGGCCACGAGCGGATCGCGCTGGCCGGCTGCTTCACCGCCCCCGGCCGCTTCGCCACCCAGTGCGCGGCCGCCGCCCCCGGCGTCGCCGCCGCGCCCCTGGGGGACCACCCCGCGCTGGCCCGCCTCGTACTGCACCGCTACGACCAGGCGCTCCTCACCCGCACCGGATCCGGCCCCGAGAGCATCAGGGCGGCTACCGTCGCTGTATGACGGGCACACGACCGACCATCACCGGCTACACCGCGGCCGATACCGAACGCTGGGTCCCCGAGCCCGACAAACGCCCGGGACGCACCGCCTTCCAGCGCGACCGGGCCCGGGTGCTGCACTCCGCGGCGCTGCGCAGACTGGCCGGCAAGACCCAGGTCGTCACCCCGGGCACGCTCACCCACGCCTGGGACGCCAGCCCGCGCACCCGGTTGACCCACTCCCTGGAGTGCGCCCAGGTCGGCCGGGAACTCGGCGCCGCCCTCGGCTGCGACCCCGACCTGGTCGAGACCGCCTGCCTGGCTCACGATCTCGGCCACCCGCCCTTCGGGCACAACGGCGAACAGGCCCTCAACGAAGTCGCCGCGCCCTGCGGCGGCTTCGAGGGCAACGCCCAGTCGCTGCGGCTGCTGGCCCGTCTGGAGCCCAAGCGGTTCGTGCCCGCACCGGACGGCTCGGCGCTCAGCGTCGGCCTCAACCTCACCCGCGCCGCGCTCGACGCCGCCACCAAGTACCCCTGGCCGCGCGGCGCGCACCCCACCGACCCGGACTCCCCGAAGTTCGGGGTCTACGAGGACGACCAGCCGGTCTTCGCCTGGTTCCGGCAGGACGCGCCCGACGCGGCGCGCAGCTTCGAGGCGCAGGTCATGGACTGGTCCGACGACGTGGCGTATTCGGTGCACGACGTCGAGGACGGGCTGCACGCCGGGCACCTCGACCCCAACGTCCTGCTCGCCGACGCCGAGCGCGCCGAGATCTTCGCGGTCGCCGCCGAGCGCTACGCCCCGGGCGCCGGACCGGAGGAACTGGCCGCGGCGCTGGACCGCCTGCTGGAGCAGGAGTGGTGGCCGCACGGCTACGACGGCAGCGCGCTCGCCCAGGCCCGCCTCAAGGACGCCACCAGCCAACTGATCGGCCGCTTCTGCCTCGCCGCGGAGGGCGCGACGCGCGCCCGGTGGGGGAGCGGCCGGCTCACCCGGTACGCCGCGGAGCTGGTGGTTCCGGCCGAAACCCGGCTGGAATGCGCCGTTTTGAAAGCGGTCGCCGACCGGTACGTGATGCAGCGCCCGGACCAGGAAGCACTCCGCGCGGACCAGCGCGTGGTCATCGCCGAACTGGCCGAGGCACTGCTCGCCCGCGCCCCGGACGGCCTTGATCCGCAGTTCCGTTCGCTGTTCGAGGCGGCCCCCGACGACACCGCCCGGATGCGGGCCGTCATCGACCAGATCGCGGCCTTGACGGACACGACGGCCCGCTCCCTGCACGCCCGTCTCACCCGACGGCCCGGTAACGCGCGGGGCAACCCAGGGTGACCCTAGGGGGGAAGCCCCTCTTCCCCCCTCACCCTCCGTGCGGGACGCTCGAACCCGACCGTTTTCGAACGGCCCACACGGAGAACCCCGCCAACACCGCACACATCTACAGGGGAAAGCACACCGGGACAGCGCATCGGGACAGCACACCCGGTCAGCACACGGGGGAAGGCACACCGGAAAAACCACACCGGGGGCACATCGGGGGCGTTTACGGACGCGGACGCGGACGTACGGCACCGCAACGAGGAGGAAGCAAGTGGTCGACGCACACCAGACGTTCGTCATCGTCGGGGGTGGCCTGGCCGGGGCGAAGGCCGCGGAGACGCTCCGCTCCGAGGGCTTCACCGGCCGGGTGATCCTCATCTGTGACGAGCGCGACCACCCGTACGAGCGCCCGCCGCTCTCCAAGGGGTACCTGCTCGGCAAGGAGGAGCGCGACAGCGTCTTCATCCACGAGCCCGCCTGGTACGCCCAGGCACACATCGAGCTCCACCTGGGCCAGCCCGCCGTCCACCTGGACCCGGCCGGCCGGACCGTCCGCCTGGGGGACGGCACCCTGATCGCCTACGACAAGCTGCTGCTGGCCACCGGCGCCGAACCGCGCCGCCTGGACATCCCCGGCACCGGCCTGGCCGGCGTGCACCACCTGCGCCGCCTCGCCCACGCCGAACGGCTCCGCGGCGTCCTGGCCTCCCTCGGCCGGGAGAGCTCGGCACCCGGAGACACAGAAGAGAGCCGAGGCGGAGCGAAGCGGAGCGGGCAACTGGTCATCGCGGGCGCCGGCTGGATCGGCCTGGAGGTCGCCGCCGCGGCCCGCTCCTACGGCGCCGAGGTCACCGTCGTCGAACCCGCGCCCACCGCCCTGCACGGCATCCTCGGCCCCGAACTCGGCGCCCTCTTCACCGACCTGCACCGCGAACACGGCGTCCGCTTCCACTTCGGCGCCCGCCTCACCGAAATCGTCGGCCAGGACGGCATGGTCCTCGCCGTCCGCACCGACGACGGCGAGGAACACCCCGCCCACGACGTGCTCGCCGCGATCGGCGCCGCCCCGCGCACCGCCCTCGCCGAACAGGCCGGCCTCGACCTCGCCGAGCCCGGTACCGGCGGCGGCATCGCCGTCGACGCGGCGCTGCGCACCTCCGACCCGTACGTCTACGCCGCCGGTGACGTCGCCGCCGCCGACCACCCCCTCCTCGACACCCGCATCCGGGTCGAGCACTGGGCCAACGCCCTCAACGGCGGCCCGGCCGCCGCCCGCGCCATGCTCGGCCAGGACATCAGCTACGACCGCGTCCCGTACTTCTTCTCCGACCAGTACGACGTCGGAATGGAGTACTCCGGCTACGCCCCGCCCGGCTCGTACGCCCAGGTCGTCTGCCGCGGCGACGTCGCCAAGCGGGAGTTCGTGGCCTTCTGGCTCGCCGCCGACGGCCGGCTGCTGGCGGGCATGAACGTCAATGTCTGGGACGTCGCCGACACCATCCAGCAACTCATCCGCAGCGGCGCCCCGTTGGAGCCCGCAGCGCTGGCCGATCCGGATGTTCCGCTCGCCTCGCTGCTCCCGTAGCGTGCGTATATGACGCAGAGCCCCAGCGGCCCCAGCGGCCACCCCCGCCCCGCCGGCCCCGGCACCGGCGCCCCGGACACCGTCACCCTCGACGACGTCCGGGACGCCGCCCGGCGGCTGGCGGGCGTGGCCCACCGCACGCCCGTCCTGCGCTCCCGCACCCTCGACGCGCTGGCCGGCACCGAGGCCCACCTCAAGTGCGAGAACTTCCAGCGCATCGGCGCCTTCAAGTTCCGCGGCGCCTACTACGCCCTCTCCCGGCTCGCCCCCGAACAGCTCGCCCGGGGAGTGGTCGCCTACTCCTCCGGCAACCACGCCCAGGCCGTCGCCCTCGCGGCCCGCGAGCTGGGCAGCCACGCCGTCATCGTGATGCCCGAGGACTCCCCGCGCTCCAAGACGGACGCCACCGCCGGCTACGGCGCCGAGATCGTCCGCTACGACCGCTACACCGGCGACCGCGCCGCCCTCGCCCAGCAGCTCGCCGAGGACCGCGGACTGGCCCTGATCCCGCCGTACGAGCACCCGCACATCATCGCCGGCCAGGGCACCGCCGCCCTGGAACTGCTGGAGGAGACCGGTCCGCTCGACGTGCTGCTGGTGCCCGTCGGAGGCGGCGGCCTGATGGCCGGCTCGGCCACCGCCGCCACCGCCCTCGCCCCCGGCATCCGCATGATCGGCGTCGAGCCGGAGGCCGGCGACGACACCCGGCGCTCACTGGCCGCCGGCCACCCCGTCACCATCCCCGTCCCGCGCACCATCGCCGACGGCCAGGCCGTCGACACCCCCGGCGCCCTGACCTTCGCGATCAACCGGCGCCTCATCGACTCGGTGGTCCTGGTCAGCGACGACGAGATCCGCGCGGCCATGGCGTTCGCCTTCGAACGGCTCAAGATCGTCACCGAGCCCAGCGGCGCCAGCGCCCTGGCCGCCCTCCTCACCGGCCGGGCCGGCCCGCTCCCGCCCCGCACCGGCGTGATCATCTCCGGCGGCAACATCGGCCTCGACCGGTTCCTGGCGGTGATGGCGGGCGCCGGCGGATGAGGGCCTTCCGCGCGGACCCGGCCGGGCCCGACCCGACCTGGCCGGCCCGACCCGGCAGGGATGACCTGGGCCGATGCCCGCCACCGCGCGCCCGGGCCGCCCGGCCCCGACGCGCACCCGGCCGGGACTGTCCGACCCCGGCCGTAGAATTCACGCGTGGCAGGCAGGATCAACGATGACGATGTGAAGGCGGTACGGGACGCGGTCCCGATCGACGCCGTCGTGTCCGAGTACCTCCAGCTCCGCAACGCCGGCGGCGGCAACCTCAAGGGCCTCTGCCCCTTCCACGACGAGAAGTCCCCGTCCTTCCACGTCAGCCCCGCCAAGGGCCTGTACCACTGCTTCGGCTGCCAGGAGGGCGGCGACACCGTCGACTTCATCATGAAGATCGACCACCTCTCCTTCGCCGAGACCATCGAGCGCCTCGCCTCCCAGGCCGGCATCACCCTGCGCTACGAAGAGGGCGGCTACACCCCCGGCCGCCAGCAGGGCGAGCGCACCCGCCTGGTGGAGGCCCACAAGGCCGCCGCCCAGTTCTACGTCGAACAGCTCGACAGCCCCGAGGCCGAGATCGGCCGCCGGTTCCTCGCCGAGCGCGGCTTCGACCAGGCCGCCGCCCAGCACTTCGGCGTCGGCTACAGCCCGGCCGGCTGGGACCACCTCACCCGCTTCCTGCGCGGCCGCGGCTTCAGCGACAAGGAGCTGATCGTCTCCGGCCTCTCCCAGGACAGCCGCAGCGGCAAGCCCATCGACCGCTTCCGCGGCCGCCTGATGTGGCCGATCCGCGACATCGCCGGCGAGGTCGTCGGCTTCGGCGCCCGCAAGCTCCGCGACGACGACAACGGCCCCAAGTACCTCAACACCCCCGAGACCCCCCTCTACCGCAAGTCCCAGGTCCTCTACGGCATCGACCTCGCGAAGAAGGAGATCGCCAAGGGCAACCGCGCCGTGGTCGTCGAGGGCTACACCGACGTCATGGCCTGCCACCTGGCCGGCGTCACCACCGCCATCGCCACCTGCGGCACGTCCTTCGGCGAGGGCCACATCAAGATCCTCCGCCGGCTGCTGATGGACAACTCCGGCTCCGAGGTCGTCTTCACCTTCGACGGCGACGCCGCGGGCCAGAAGGCCGCCCTGCGCGCCTTCGAGGACGACCAGAAGTTCGCCGCGCAGACCTCCATCGCCATCACCCCCGGCGGCATGGACCCCTGCGACCTGCGGCTCAACAAGGGCGACGACGCCGTCGCCGACCTCGTCGAGTCCCGTACGCCGCTCTTCGAGTTCGCGCTGCGGCACGTCGTCTCCCGGCACAACCTCGACACCGCCGTCGGCCGGGCCGCCGCGCTCGACGAGGCAGCGCCCATCGTCGCCCACATCAAGAACAGCTCCATCCAGCACGAGAGCGCCGTCCAGCTCGCCGGCATGCTCGGCATCCTGGACACCCAGTTCGTGGTCAAGCGGGTCGCCCAGCTCGCCCGCTGGGCCCGCGAACGCGGCCGCGACGGCACCGGCCCCGACCAGGGCCGCCGGCCCCGCCCCGGCGCCGCCCCGGCCGCCGCCGAGCCGCCGCACCCGGCCGTCCCGCGCGGCCCGGCCCTCAACCTCCGCAGCCCCGCCCACCGCGTCGAACGCGAACTCCTCAAGCTCGCCCTGCAGCGCCCCGACCTGGTCTCCCCGGCCTTCGACGCCTACGGCGCCGACGAGTTCACCGCGCCGCCCTACGCCGTGGTCCGCCAGTGCATCGAGGAGGCCGGCGGCGCCACGGCCGGCGCCGCCGACAACGGCTACGTCGCCCGGGTGCGCGAGGCCGCCCCCGACGACACCGTCCGCGCGATGGTCACCGAGCTCACCGTCGAGCCCCTGCACACCCGCCGCGACCCCGACGAGGCCTACGCCGGCGTCCAGTTGGTCGCGGTCCGCCTCGCCGCCGTCAACCAACGCGTCACCGAAATCCGCGGCACCCTCCAGCGCCTCGGCCCCCGCGCCGACCCCGACCACCTGGCCGCCGTCCAGAACGAACTCTGGGTCCTCCAGCAATACGGCCAATCCCTCCGCGAACGCGGCTACGCGGCACTGTAGGAGGCGGCTGGGAGGCTGCCGCGGCCAGGCGGTTGACGCGCGGCTAGGCGGCTGACGCGCGGCCGGGCGGTTGACGCGCCTACGCACTGCGCGGCTGCGAGGCTCCGTGCCCCCGCGCGACCGCGGCTCCGTGCCTGCGAGGCTCCGTGCCTGCGCGACCGCGGCTCCTCAACTTCGCGCGGCCGTGCCGGAATACCTCACCACCCCGCCACGTTGTGGCCCCGCAGGGGGCCCTCGCGACCCCTACGGGAGGCGTTCGACCGCCCCCTAGCTAGGGCCCCCGCCCCCCCACCGCGTCCCCGACCGCGCCCCCCAACACCCCCCGCCACCCCGCCCCTCCCCGCCACCCCGACGCCCTCCCCGCCACCCCGTAACACCCCGCGGTAGCCGTCCGGTCACGGACCGGACTCAAAAAGTGGTCGCACGCCCCTCGTGGCGGGAGTGTGTCGTACTCCACACTGAGGAGCGGTGCCTGAGTCCTCGGAGCGCGGCGGGTCCGGTCGTATGCCACCGGAAACCCCCGCGGAACCGCTCTTGACGTACGGGACGGACGGCGGCTCGGCCGCAACCGTACCCGGCCTTTCTGCCGCCACAGCAGCGATCACCCTGGAGGTCGCCCCCGTGCAGACCCAGACCCTCGCCGACGCGCCGGCCGCCGCCCCGCAGCTCCCGCCACCCGTCGCGCCACCAGCCGCGGAGCCGGTCGCCGGGCCGCTGCTCGATCCGTCCGACGAGCCCCTCACGGTCCCGCAGCAGGCCGAACCCCCGGCCGCCGAAATGCTCCTGACCCTCGCCCCGGACGTCCTCGGCCCCGGCCCCACCCCCGACCCGGAGCACGGACCGGCCCTCCCCACCGGGCGGGCAGTAGACGTAGAAACAGGCGCAGAAACAGACGCAGGAGCGGCAGCGGAAACCGACCAGGCAGCGGAAACCGACCCGGAAGCGGAAGCGGAAGCCGCACCGGAACCCGAGTCGGAGCCCGAGCCCGAGCCCGGCCCCGCGCCCCGTGCCGACACCAGCAGCGGCCCCTCCTCCGACCTCTTCCGCCAGTACCTCCGCGAGATCGGCCGGATCCCGCTGCTCACCGCCGCCGAGGAGGTCGAACTCGCCCGCCGCGTCGAGGCCGGCCTGTTCGCCGAGGAGAAGCTCACCAACACCCCCGACCTGTCCTCCCAACTCGCCTACGACCTCGACCAGTTGGTGGTCCTCGGCCGGATGGCCAAACGCCGGCTCATCGAGGCCAACCTCCGCCTGGTGGTCTCCGTCGCCAAGCGCTACGTCGGCCGCGGCCTGACCATGCTCGACCTCGTCCAGGAGGGCAACCTCGGGCTGATCCGCGCCGTCGAGAAGTTCGACTACGCCCGCGGCTACAAGTTCTCCACCTACGCCACCTGGTGGATCCGCCAGGCGATGTCCCGCGCCCTCGCCGACCAGGCCAGAACCATCCGCGTCCCGGTCCACGTCGTCGAGCTGATCAACCGCGTGGTGCGGGTCCAGCGCCGGATGCTCCAGGAACGCGGCTACGAACCGACGCCCGAGGAGGTCGCCGCCCACCTCGACCTGACCGGGGAACGCGTCAGCGAGGTGCTCCGGCTGGCCCAGGAACCGGTCTCGCTGCACGCCCCGGTCGGCGAGGAGGAGGACGTCGCGCTCGGCGACCTCATCGAGGACGGCGACGCCGCCTCACCCGTCGAGTCCGCCGCGTTCCTGCTGCTCCGAGAGCACCTCGACGCGGTCCTCTCCACCCTCGGCGAACGCGAACGCAAGGTCGTCCAGCTCCGCTACGGCCTGGCCGACGGCCGCCCCCGCACGCTGGAGGAGATCGGCCGGATCTTCGGCGTCACCCGCGAACGGATACGGCAGATCGAGTCCAAGACCCTCAACAAACTCCGCGACCACGCCTTCGCCGACCAGCTCCGCGGCTACCTGGACTGAGCCACACCCGACTGAGCCACACCCGACGGAGCCACCCCGACCGCGCACGGCCCCGGACCGGCACCACCACGGTGCGCCCGCGGCCCGCGCGCCGGTACGGCCCGCGCGCCGCGCACGCCTCCCGCTCACCCCTCCCGCTGGAACGCCCCCGGATGGGCCTCGTCCCGTACCGCCGCGTACTGCTGACGCACGGCCTGGCCGACCGGCAGTTCCTCGCCCGGTTCGAAGACCTGGCTCGCGGCGGCCGGCCACTGCGGCGGATCGATCCAGGCGGACCCGCCGCCCGGCGCGGCCGGTGCCCCGGCGGCCGGCGTGAGCGTGCCGTGCGCCACCCCCCACGCCCAGGCCGCCTGCCGCGCCGCGCCCAGCGCCGCGTACTCGGCCGGCTGCGGCACCACGACCTGCACCCCGAACAGTGCCGGCGCGACCGTCTGCACCGCCGCCAGCTCCGCCGCCGCACCCAGCAGGAACACCCGGCGCACCGCCACGCCCCGCCCGCGCAGCACGTCCAGCGCGTCGGCGAGCCCGCAGAGCATGCCCTCGACGGCGGCCCGCGCCAGATGCTCCGGCTTCATCGACTCGCGCCGCATCCCGTGCAACGACCCGGCGGTGTGCGGCAGATGAGGCGTCCGCTCGCCCTCCAGATAGGGCAGCAGCACCATGCCGTACGCACCGGGCGACGACTTCAGCGCCAGGTCGGACAGGCCCTGGAGGTCCGTCCCCAGCATCTCCGCGGCGCCCCGCAGCACCCGCACCGCGTTGCTGGTGTGCACCACCGGCAGATGCCGTCCGGTGGCGTCGGCGAACGAGGTGATCGTGCCGCTCGGGTCGACCAGCGCCTCGTGATGGATGCCGAACACCGACCCCGAGGCGCCCAGCGACATCACGGCGTCGCCCTCGCCGACGCCCAGTCCGAACGCGGCCGCCATGGTCTCGCCCGTACCGGCCGAGATCAGCAGCCCCTCCGGGGTGAACCCGGCGGTCCCGGACGGACCCAGCACCTCCGGCAGCCGCACCTGATGGCCCAGCGACAGCTCGACCAGATCCGGCCGGTACGAGGCGGTCTCCGCCGACCAGTACCCGGTGCCCGAGGCCGCGCCCCGGTCCGTGGTCCGCCGCGCCGGCCGCCCCAGCAGCTGCCACACCAGCCAGTCGTGCGGCTGCATGACCTCCGTGATCCGGGCCGCGTGCTCCGGCTCGCTACGCGCCAGCCAGCGCAGCTTGGTCACCGGGTGCGCGGCCTGCGGCACCGCCCCGACGGCCTGCGCCCAGGCGGTGCGGCCGCCCAGCGAGTCCAGCAGGTCGGCCGCGGCGCTCTGGGCCCGCTTGTCGTTGCCGACCAGCGCCGGCCGGACGAGGTTGCCGTCGGCGTCCAGCGGCAGCAGCCCGTGCTGCTGCGCCGCGACCCCGATGGCCTGCACGCCCTCCAGCAGCCCGTTCCCCGCCGCCTCCCCGAGTGACATCAGCCACGCCTGCGGGTCGACGTCCGGTCCCTTCTCGACCGGGTGCGGGGCATACCCCTGCCTGATGACGGCGCCCGTGTCCGCGTCGCAGACGACGATCCGTGTGCTCTCGGACGAACTGTCCAATCCGGCGACTATCCCCATGGCCCCAGATGATGCCCCATGGGACGCATAGGGAAAGAGTCAGGGTTTGCCCCCGGCGACCGCCGCCCGCCGTCCGCCTCGGATGCCGCCGGGCCCGCCCCTATTTCAGGTGTTGCTGGTTCCCCACTCGTCCTCGTCGGCGGAACGCTGCTCCCGCAGGGAGCGCACCCGGTCGCTCACGGACGCCGGAAGCCGGTCCTCGACCTTGGCCGAGACCTTCCCGAACGCCTTGGCCGCCGCGTCCCGCCCGGTCAGCGCCACCGACTCGGCGCTGTTACGGACGGCCGGGTTCTGTGTGACCCGCTGGGCGGCCTTGCGGAGCTGCTCGTACCGTTCCCGGCCGGCCCGTGCGCCGAGCACGTACCCCGTGGCCAGTCCCGCGATGAAAGTGAGCCGGTAGCGCATCGCTCCACCTTTCCCTGTGTTCGGTCCCGTCCGATGCCGGTACGCACCGGGATGCCGGGCTGTGCCGCGCGCCTACCCTCCGGGGCCGGAGATCACCCGAGGTGACCTGAGGCGATACCGATTGGCGGAGCACCCCCCTGCTTGCGCTAATGTATGTGTCGCAGCGAGCGCCCGCCGTCCGGAGGCCCGGACAGCGACGCATTCGAGGCACACGGAGCAATCCCCTGTAGCTCAATTGGCAGAGCAGCCGGCTGTTAACCGGCAGGTTACTGGTTCGAGTCCAGTCGGGGGAGCTCAATCCCCTGTAGCTCAATTGGCAGAGCATTCGGCTGTTAACCGGAGGGTTACTGGTTCGAGTCCAGTCGGGGGAGCAGATCGAGGAAGGGTCCCGGACGGGGCCCTTTTTCGTGTGCCGTGGAACCGAAACCCCGGTGATCGAAGTCCTCTTGGGCATGCGTGGTCGCGGAACGGCAGCCCTCACGGGCAGCAGATCGTATGAGCGGCTATGCTGCGGCAGACGGCGCGCACAAATGTGCGCGACGCGCCGCGAGGGGGCGGTAGCTCAGCCGGTTAGAGCAGCGGACTCATAATCCGTCGGCCGTGGGTTCGAGTCCCACCCGCCCCACCGCAGCCTGTTGGAGCAGGACAGAGCGCTCCGGGCGACGCACGGCAGGAAGGGTCCTCACGTTCATTGTGAGGACCCTTTTTCGTTGCCGGCGGTCTTGTGCGGCGGTGCGGCGTGTCGGCGGATTCGGCGCGGCGTGGTCGTGATGCGGCACGGTGCGGTGAGGGCGAGTGGTCGCCCCGATGGCCGCGGTGGGCGTCAGATGATCGGGGGGCGGCCGAGGCGGGTCATGCGCCAGACCGTGCGCCAGCGCATCGGGCGGCGTGGGCCGCAGGGGGTGCGGACGCCTTCGGTGAAGCCGGCGGCCCAGGCCCGTAGACCGGCGGCCGAGCGGCTGCGGACGGCCGTCAGTGCGGCCCATACGCCGAGGTAGACCGGCACCAGCAGGGCCGGGAGGTGGCGCTTGGCGAGCCAGACGCGGTTGCGGGCGACCATGCGGTGGTAGACCGCGTGCCGGGTGGGGGAGGTGTACGGGTGCTGGAGCACGAGCTCCGGGGCGTAGCGGATGTGCCAGCCGTCGTCCAGGGCCCGCCAGGCGAGGTCGGTCTCCTCGTGCGCGTAGAAGAAGTCGTCCGGCCAGCCGCCGATGCGGTCGAGCATGGGCAGCGAGAGGGAGTGTCCGCCGCCGAGGAAGGTGGTGACCAGGCCGCCGCGCGCGGGGTCGCCGACCCGTAGGCGGGGGACGTGCCGGCGCTGGGTACGGCCCCGCTCGTCGGCGATGCGGAAGCTGACGATGCCCAACTGCGGGTCGGCGGCGTGCAGTTCGGCGAGTCGGCGGAAGACGTCGGGGCTGATCAGCAGGCCGTCGTCGTCGAGGTCGACCACCAGGTCGACGTCCCCGAGCTTGCGCAGTTCGTCCAGGGCCACGTTTCTGCCGCCGGACACGCCGAGGTTCTCGCTCAGCTCGATCCCCACGGCGCCGTGCGGCAGGGGCGGCAGCGGCGAGCCGTTCCCGACCACCACGACGTGGGCCGGCGCGAGGTCCTGCTTGGCGACCGAATCCAGCAGGGCCCGGAGTTCGGCGGGGCGGTTTCCCATGGTGAGGATGGCGACGCCTACGCGCAGAGGGGGCACGGGCGGAGACTCCGTTCTCGGCGGTCCCCCGGAGTGTCCGGAGCGTGGGGTCCCGGTGATCCGCGGTGGTTCCGACGGGTCGTTCCGGGGGTTCCGGTGGGCGTTCCGGGGCGGTTCCGGTGGGACGTTCTGGGGCGTTCTGGTGGGGCGTTCCGGGCGAATCGTTCCGGATGCTAGCCGTCGGGCGGGGCGGCTGCGGGCCACGGCACCGGTACGGCGACATTTCGTCCGGGAGAGGGCGGGCGCACGATGGAAGGGGTGGGGAAAACCGGGAACGACAGGGGGTGGAGGGAGGCAGTCCTCATGATGGAGGTCAAGCCGATCGACAAGCCCGATGAGCGGCGGGACTTTCCCCGGGGCCACCTGGAGGCCCTGCATCTGACCGGCCTGGACTTCGCGGTGGCGACGTTCGAGCCGGGCTGGCGCTGGTCGGAGTCGGTGGCCCCGATCGCCGGGACCGACAGCTGCGAGGTCCACCACAACGGCTTCGTGGTCCAGGGACGGCTGCGCGTACGGATGAACGACGGCGCGGAGACCGAGGTGGGGCCCGGCGACGTCTTCGTCTGCCCGGCCGGTCATGACGCCTGGGTGGTCGGCGACGAACAGGTCGTGGTGTACGACTTCGCGGGCGGTATGGCGAAGGACTATGCGAAGGAGAGTGGGTGAGGCGCCGGACCGCTGAAGTGGTGGCCGTCGGGGGCTCGCTGCGCGTGATCGCCTGACCTGGTTCCCCCTTCTATCGCAATGCGGCATTCTGTTTTCACCTATCGGAATGCTTGGGGAGGCTGGGTCAGGCATATGGCCATGCGTGGGAGCAGGAGCGGCGACGGCGGGCGTGCGGCGGGGGACTCCGGGATGACGCGGGAGGAGTTGCGCGGGGCACTCGATGCGTCCATGGCGCGGCTGGCCGGCACCGTCGCGGGGCTGACCGACCAGCAGGTCGGCGGGGCGACGCTGATCCCGCCGTGGACCCGGGGGCATGTGCTGACCCATCTCGCGCGGGCCACCGACAGTCTTTGCCGGCTGCTGGAGGGCGCGCGTACGGGTACGGCGATTCCGCAGTACCCGAGCATGGCGGCCCGCGCGGCGGAGATCGAGGCCGGGGCGGCCCGCCCGGTTGCCGCGCTGGCGGAGGACCTGGCGGGGAGCGCGGAACGGTTCGCGGCGGCCCTCCGGGCGCTGCCCGAAGCGGCGTGGCAGGCGCGGGTGCGGATGCGTACGGGGGAGACGCGGACGCCGGCCGGCCTGATGGAGACCCGACTGCGCGAACTGGAGATCCACCACGCGGACCTGGACGCCGGCTACACCTTCGCGGACATCCCGGCGGCCACGGTGCGCTGGATCCTGGACGACATCGTCGCGGCCCTCGCCCGCCGGGAAGCGGATGCGGAGAAGGCTGCGGAAACGGGTGCGGAAACGGGCGCGGGTGGGGACGGTGCGGGGCGGGTGGCGGCGGTGCGGATCGAGGCGACGGACGCGGACTTCGCCCGTGCCATCGGGAGCGGTGACGGTGCCGGTGGCCCGGTCGTGCTGGGCCGATCGGCTGATCTCTTGGCCTGGCTGACGGGGCGCAGCCCGGCCGGGGCGGGGCTGGCCACATCCGGCGGAGCGGACGTGCCCTCGCCGCCGTATTGGATATGAGGCCGCCGCGCACGGGGAGGACGGGCGCCGGCGTGTGTCTTCCCACGTGGATCGGGATGTCTAGGAATGCTGTCGGTGGGCAGGGGAGCGGGGCGGTCCGGCGTACGGATGCGCCGCGGCGTACCGAATGCGCCGCGGAGTACGGAAACGTCACGGCGTACGGAATACCTGGCGGGGCGAACCCGTTTCCGCAGCCGGAGACCGTGCGAACAGCAGCACATCCTCGACAGAAGCAGGGAATACATGAGCACCGTTGAGCTCACCAAGGAAAACTTCGACGAGATCGTCTCCGGGAACGATTTCGTCCTGATCGACTTCTGGGCCGAGTGGTGCGGCCCCTGCAAGCAGTTCGGCCCGGTCTTCGAGCGCTCCTCGGAGAAGCACGACGACCTGATCTTCGCCAAGGTCGACACGGAGGCGCAGCCCGAGCTCGCGCAGGCCTTCCAGATCCAGTCCATCCCGACGGTGATGATCGTCCGGGACAACATCGCGGTGTTCGCCCAGCCGGGCGCGCTGCCCGAGGCGGCGCTGGAGGACGTGATCGGCCAGGCCCGTGCGCTGGACATGGACGAGGTCCGGGCGTCGGTCGCCGAGGCCCAGAAGAGCGAGCAGGCGCAGGGCGGGGCGGCCCAGTAGGCTCTGGGCTCGTGAGCGAGCTACTTCTGGTCCGGCACGGCGAAACCGAGTGGAGCCGGGACGGCCGGCACACCAGTTGGACCGATCTGCCGCTGACCGCCGTCGGCGAGGAGCAGGCCCGCGCACTGCGGCCGCTGCTGTCGGGCCGGAAGATCGCGCAGGTCCACGCCAGCCCGATGGTGCGGGCACTGCGCACCGCCGAGCTGGCGGGCCTCCCGCAGCCGCAGATCGACCCCGACCTGCGGGAATGGGACTACGGCGGTTACGAGGGCGTCGCCACCTCCGACATCCACCGCGACCGGCCCGGCTGGTACCTCTTCTCCGACGGTGTCGTCCCCGGCCCCGACGGGCATCCCGGTGAGTCGCCCGAGCAGATCGGGGCGCGCGCCGACCGCGTGCTGGACCGGCTCGACCCGGAGCTGCGGGCCGGCCGGGGCGATGTGGTGCTGGTGGCGCACGCGCACTTCCTGCGGGTGCTGGCCGCCCGCCGGCTCGGGCTGCCGGCCGCCGCGGGCGGGCTGTTCACGTTCGAGACGGGCGCGGTCGGCGTCCTGGGGACGGAGCACGACCGCCCGGCCGTGGTGGCGTGGAACACTCGTCATCCGTAACGGAACACCCGTCAGGGGACCCGGGTGTCGCCGCGCCCCTGCGGCGCCATCGGGTCCAGCTCCTACGGCGCCATCGGGTCCAGGTGCAGCGGCTGCACCTTGCCCTCGATCATCGCGCCCAGCCCCATCACCGCGCAGGTGTCGGGACGGTCCGCGGTGTGCACCGGCATCGAGGTGGCCTGATGGATCATCGGCTCCAGCCCCGGGATCAGCGCGCTGCCGCCGGCGAGCACGATGCCGCGCTCGCCGAGGTCGGCGACCAGGTCGGGCGGGCAGCGGCGCAGCACGGCACTGATCCCGTCGAGGATCGCGGTCAGCGGCGTGGTGATGGCGTCCCGTACCCGCTCGGTGTCGATGTGCACCGAGCGCGCCATACCGCTGACCACGTCCCGGCCGTGCACCTCGGTGGAGCCGGGGGTGAGCTCGTCGCCACCGGTGAGGATCAGATGCAGCGGGCGTACGGACTGGCCCGCCAGCATCAGTTCGTGGTGCAGACGCAGGTGCTGGACCACCGCGTGGTCGATGGCGTTGCCGCCCACCGGCACGGTCTCCGCGGCCACGATCGAGCCGAGCGAGAGCACCGCGACCTGCGTCGTCCCCGCACCGCACACCACGATCATGGTCGCCTCCGGCTGCTCCACCGGCAGCCCGGAGCCGACCGCGGCGGCCACCAGGGTGTCGACCAGTTCCACCCGGCGCGCGCCCAGCCCGGTGAGCGTCTCGACCGCGGCCCGCTGCGCCAGCGGCTCGCTCCCGTACGGCAGGCAGACCGCGGCCCGCATCGTGGGCCGGCGGCGCCAGGACTTGCGCAACTTGTCGCCGACCAGGGTGCGCAGCAGCCGCTGGGCCATGTCGATGTCGACGACGGTGCCGCCGGAGACCGGGCGCACCACGCGGATGTAGTCCGGGGTGCGGCCGTCCATCACCTCCGCCTGTGCGCCGACGGCCAGCAGCGCACCGGTACGGGTGTTGATGGCGGCGACGGTCGGTTCATCGACCACCAGCCCCTGGTTCTTCACGTACACCCGGGTCCGGGCCGCACCGAGGTCGACGGCGGCCGAGCAGCGCCGCAGTTGGGCGAGGCTGATGGTCATGGGTGATTCCTCCCCGGTGGGCCGGTATGGACGAAAGCGCTCGTACGGCCCGTTCACCGGACCGCTGATACGGCCCGTGCACACGGACCGCTCGTGCGCCATCCTCCGAGCGCCCGCACAACTCCGCCCGCCGAGAGCGTCCGGTCGGGGGACGGGCGGGGGCGGAACGGGGCGAACGGGTGACCGCGGGCGGGTGCGCGGTCCGCTCAGTCGACCCGCCGCTGGTACAGCCCCCAGGTGAATTCCGCGACGAGATCCTGGGGCGTGCCGTCGGGCCCCGGGGCCTTGCAGGCCAGGCGCCAGCGGGTCGGGGCGCTGCCCTCCATCGGGCGGGCCGGAGGGAACGCGCGGGCCACCTCGTCGACCGTGCACGACCACGGAGCCAGGTCCGCGGTCGTGCGCAACTCGGGGGCGGCGGCTCCCGGTGCGCGGACGAGCCAGGCGTTCCAGACGGTGCCCCGGGCGGCGGTGAGCACCTCGAACCGCAGATCGGGCCAGAGCGGGACCGGCCAGAGCAGCGCCTCGCAGGTCAGATCGCCGATCCGGCGGGGGGCGACGGACTCGGGGGCGCCCAGCAGCGCCCGGTACGGTTGGACGCCGCCGGCCCGCGGGGCGTGCATCCGCGCCTGCCAGCGGCGGTTGGCCTCCCGCATCTGCGCCCGCGAGGCCCCCAGCTCCCGCAGCGCGTCCTCGACCAGGCCGGGGTGGTGGTCGGCCATCCGGCGCAGCAGCACGAGCTGGAACGCGAGTGGTCCGGGCAGGTCGGAGGGGGTGCCGGAGCCGGCGGGCGGGTCATTGTCAGTGGTGGGGTTCATGATGGACATGGTCGTGGACGACGGGGGCCGCGGGGGGTCCGGGGCGCTCGCCGTCCGGAAGGAACAGCACGGAATTGACGTAGCGGCGGTGCGGGGCGAGGGAGCGCCTCAGCAGGCCGTGTTCGGCGACGTGGGAGGTGCGGGACTGATGGGCGGACAGATCGAAGTCGGCCAGTGGCAGCCAGCGGTCGTGCGGCAGGACCCAGCCGCGATAGCCGCGCGCCGCCGTCCAGTCCAGCACGGGCCGGAGCGGCTGGATGCGGGACTCCAACTCCACGAACAGCGCCGGGAGTTCCCGTTCGACGGTGCGCGCGGCGCCGCGCAGCACCGCCAGTTCGGCACCGTCCACGTCGATCTTGATGAGCGTCACGGACGCCAGGCCGAGCGCGTCCAGCGGCAGACAGGGCACGTCGAGGGCGGCCGTGTGCAGATCACGGCGGACGAGCGAGGAGACCCCGCGGTCGCCGCGGCCGTCCGGGGGCAGCCAGAGGGTGGCGCAGCCCGCGTGGTCGGTGGCCGCGGCGGAGAACACCTCGACATGAGGGGGCGTCACGGACGCCAGCAGACGGGCCAGATGGGGCACCGGCTCGAAGGTGACGACCCGGTCCGCGCGCCGGGCCAGCCGCCGGGTCCAGGGGCCGTACCACCCACCGACGTCGACGGCCGTACCGCCCGGCGGGCAGAAATCGCCGAGGCGCCGCAGCTCCGGCTCGAAGCGTGGATAGAGCCCGGCGGCCAGCGCCGACACCAGCCGGGCCGGCAGCCGGGGTCCCAGCCGCGCGGCCAGCGTCACGGCCGCCGGTCCTGGTCCGTGAGGCGGCGCAGCAGACGGGTGTGTTCGGCGTCGGTGACCTGCTCGCCGGAGGAGGGGAGGAGCTGGGGGATGCCGTCGAGGATCGGATAGCGGCGGCGCAGCCGGGGGTTGTAGAGGACGTCCTCGGGGGTGAGGAGGGCGAGCGGGCCCTTGTCCAGGGGGCAGACGAGGATCTTGAGCAGCGGGTCATCGGGCTTCATGGGTCAACTCCGAGGGGTGTGCGGGAGGTTGGTACGGAGCGCCGGGCTCGGGGGCTCGGGGGACGTAGGTACGAGGGCCTCGGGGGCCCGGGGGACGGGAGGTGCGTCGTGACGCGGGAGTGCGAGCAGGACGGTCACCGCGACGGCGGTGCCGCCCAGCCGCAGCGCCAGCCGTAGCGGATCGGCGGGCAGCGGCTCGCCGAAGGCGACGGTGCCGCAGACGACGGTGAAGACACAGGTGACGGTGGTGCAGACGGGGACGATCACCGAGGCGCGGCAGCGCTGCAGCGCGGTCTGGGACAGCACCAGACCGGCCGCACCGGTGAAGAGCAGGAGGTAGGGGTACGGCGAACGGAACAGCTGCCCGGCGGCGGCCGGGACGTCATGCGTGGTGAGCAGGCCGGAGACGCCCTTGATGGCCAGTGAGCTGACGCCGTAGAGCAGGCCGACGGCCACCCCGTAGGGGACGCCGGCGGTCGGCAGGCGGTGGCGGCGCCGGGCCCGCCGTTCCGCCGAGCGGTAGAGCAGCAGCCCGGCGGCCAGTGACGGGACGGCGATGACCAGCAGTGTCGCCGGCGGGGCGATGCGGGCGACGGCCCGGGCGTCCTCGCCGCGGAGGGAGGCGACGACCAGGACGAGCGCGACGAGGATCGCCACGATGCTCTGCCGCTCCCGGCCACTGGTCCGCTCGCCGAGCACGACCGAGGAGAGGAGCAGCAACAGCACCAGGCCCGACACGAAGATGCCCTGCGCGGCGGCGAGCGGCAGGGTGCGGTAGACGGCCAGCTGGGCGGCGAACCCGGCGGCCAGCGCGAGCGAACCGCCCAGCCACAGCGGACTGGACAGGAGGTGACCGACGACCCGGGCGGGCTGCCGGGTGCTCAGCGCGGGCAGCGCCGACAGCGCCCGCTTCTCCAGCACGAAACCGGTGCTGTACAGGACGTTGGCGAGCAGCGCGGACGCCACGCCCCACCACGGCATCGACCTACTCCCTTCTCCGGCGGGCATGGGCGAGCAGGATCGAGGCCAGCGACGGGAGGTGGCACGCGGCCCGGTCGAGGGGGCGCAGCGGGCGCGGTACGTCGTGGTACGGCGCACCGGCGATCCGTACGACCTCGAAGCCGGACGCGGCCAGGAAGCCGCGGAGCGCGCGGGCGGTGTAGAGGCGCAGATGGCCGACGACCTGGGTGCCGGGCCGGCCGTGGATCCGGCGCATGCTCACCTCGGAGAAGACGGGCTGGACACCGGCGAGCAGCAGCCCGCGGTTGTACCAGGCGGCGAGATTGGGGGTGGAGAGCAGCAGATGGCCGCCGGGGCGCAGCACCCGGTGCAGCTCGTCCAGGGCGGCATCGGGGTCGACGAGGTGCTCGACGACCTCGCTGAAGAGGACGGCGTCGGCGGAGCCGGTCGCGAACGGCAGCCCGCCGTCGGTGAGTTCGCCGCGTACGACATACGGAATACGGGCCTGGGCGCGGCGCAGCGCGTCCTGCGACCAGTCGACGCCGATGAGGCGGTGACCGGCCAGGACCTCCGCCGCGGTGGCGGCCGCGGTGCCGTCGCCGCAGCCGATGTCCAGCACGGTCGCGCCCGGCGCCCCGGCCCGTACGGGGCCCCGGGCGCGCGCCAGCAGCCGCGCCTGCCGCCGGCTGCGCCCGGCCCCGGACGCCACCGGCACGGCGGGATCTTCGTAGAAGTCCCGCAGCGTCGCCGCCGCGGCCGGGCTCACCGGGCACCGCCCTCGGCCGGGGGCACGGGGGGCGGCGAGACCGGTGGGGATGGGGCCGGCGGTCGCGCGGCGGGTGGCGGAGGTGGTGGTGGCGGGGTGGGTGGGCT
>NZ_JAZBJP010000048.1:0-51113 GCF_036352915.1 Streptomyces bugieae | reverse complement strand
GGGCGGGGCGCGGGAGGGGCCGGAGGCTCCCCCCGCCCCCTCCCCCTCTCCCCCTTCGGGGGAGGGGGCGGGGGGTGGGTTCGGGGGTGGGGGGAAGCGGAGGCGCAGCGCACGGCCCCGGCGGGCGAGCGCGAGGTGCCTGCGCCCTGACTGCGGACGACCTGCGCCCTGACCGCGTACGACCTGCGCCCCCGAGCACGGACGCCCTGCGCACCCGGCCGCGGACAAAACGCCCCCATGGGCGATGATGGAAAGCCCGCGGTCAATGCCGCCCGCGCCGATAGATGATGAGTACGTGGCCGAGCGATCGGCGAAAGGTGCGACCCATGGCAGCGCGCATAATCCTGGCCCGGCACGGGAAGACCGAGTGGTCCGTTTCCGGCAGGCACACCGGGCGTACGGACATCCCGCTGCTGGACGAGGGCCGGCGCGGCGCGAAGCTGCTCGGGGAGCGGCTGCACCACGCGCCCTGGGACGGCCTGCCGGGCGTCGAGGTCCGCACCAGCCCCCTGGTGCGCGCGAAGGAGACCTGCGAGCTGGCCGGTTTCGGCGACCGGGCGCAGGAGTGGGACGCGCTGATGGAGGTCGACTACGGCGCGTACGAGGGGCTGACGCCCGCCCAGATCAAGGCGGGGCGGCCGGGGTGGCTGATCTGGCGGGACGGTGTGCCCGAGGGCGAGACGCTGGCCGAGGTCTCCGCACGGGCGGACGAGGTCGTCGCCTGGGCGCGGTCGGCCGACCGGGACGTGCTGGTCTTCGCGCACGGGCACATCCTGCGCACCCTCGGCGCCCGCTGGCTGGGCCTGGACATCTCGTTCGCCGCCCGCATCCGGCTGGAGCCGACGTCCCTGTCGGTGCTCGGCTGGGCCTACGGGGAGCCGGCGATCGAACGCTGGAACGACACGGGCCACCTGGGCTGACCCGCCCCCTCCGATTCGCCCACCGGTGCGCGCGCCCGCAGGCCCGTACGACGGCCAGCCCGCACGTCCGCCGTCCGCCCGCCGGCACGACCGCGGGTCCGCACGACCGCAGCCCCTGCCCGTAGTGGGACCTAGCCCACCCCGACCACCTCCGCCGCCGCCTCGCCATCACCCGCCGCCTCACCATCCCCCGCACCCGCACTCGCACCCGCCGTCGCGTGCCGGGACAGGAAGTCGGCGACCGGGGGGAGGGTGTGGTGGGGGCGGAGGGTGTGGGCGGTGGTGGCGAGCAGGGTGCGGATGCGGGCGGAGCGGACCTCTTCGAGGAGGGCCAGGACGCGCAGGCCGGCCGCGGCGGCCTCCTCGGGGGCGCCGTCGGCGGCGAGGTCGGCGGCCAGTTCCGCGGTGAACAGCGCGATGTTGCGGGTGAAGTGCGGGTCCTGGAGGGCCACCGCGCGGTGCGCGTGCTCGGCGGCGCGTCCGGCGTCGCCGAGGGCCGACCAGCACTGCGCCGTGAGGCCCGCCAGTTCGGCCTCGCCGTAGAACGTCATCCACTCGGGGTCGCCGTCCCGCGGCCCGGCGGCGAACAGCCGCTCGGCACGGGCCAGCGCCTGTTCGCAGCCGGGACGGTCCGCCAGCCCCGCCCAGCCGCCCGCCTCGCGCAGCGCCAGCAGGGACAGCAGCCGCGGCGAGGCGAGGTGCTTGGCGGCCTGCTGCCCGGCCTGCGCGGCGCGCACCGCCTCGCGCGGGCGGGCGGCGTCCCGGGCGAGGAAGGCGGTGTTGCAGAACGCGTGCGCCTCCAGGGCGGCGTCGCCGCAGACCCGGGCGGTGGCCAGCGCCTCGGCGTAGTGGGAGCGGGCGTCGTCGAAGCGGCCGGAGTCGTGGGCCAACCAGCCGACGGAGATGGCGAGTTCACCGGCGCCGGTGTGCAGCCGGTCGGAGACCGAACGGTGCCGGACATCGGCCTCCAGCAGGTCGTAGGCGGCGCGCAGCGGCTGGGTGGCGCGGTGGTAGATGCCCTCCGCGCCGTGCCGGTCGTCCAGCAGCCGGATGTACCGGACGGCCTGTTCGACGGCGGTGGCCTCGGCGGCGCCGGCGCGGCCGCCGGCCGGTGGGCGCGGCGGGGGCACCCGGTCGGATGCGGCAGCGGCCTCGATGGGGTGCAGGGCGGCGAAGCCCAGGGCTGCCGCCGGGCCGCCGGTGATGAACGCGCGACGCAGCACGTCGCTCTCCTCGCAGATCTGGATACGGGTATCGCGGTGGTCGGGGTCGGTTGCCAGGGGCGCGGCGCTGACCGCCGCCGTACGCGCCCCCCGTCCGCGTACCGCCTCGCGCGGCGCGAAGCCCATGTCGGGCAGCGTCAGCCCGGGGAACATGTGCCGGAACACCCGCTCGTAGGCGTAGTTCGGACACCGGATCTCCCCGGACTCGACGCGACCCACATAGCGGGCGTCGCACGAGACCTGCTCACCGATCTCACGGGCGGACCGTCGGACCGCCGCCGCGAACTCGCCCGGGGACAGCCGGCCGCGCAGCTGTCGGAAGGCGGTGTTCGGGCGGGCGGGTACGGTACGGGACGACGCTGATCGTGCTGCTGGCGACGCCATGGCGGACCCTCACCGTGCCCTCTCCGTGCCATCTGTGTGGCGATGCCGCGTCTGGCGGTGCGGCGGGACGACCGTACCGGCTGTGACGACACCGATACGCACAGTTTGGCTACAAACCGGATATCTCACGCGTGATCTGCCATGAACTGCCATCCTTTGCAGCGTTACGCCGCCGTAGCTGTTGACACGCCCGACCGTTGAATTCGGTGTAAAGGGACTGCAGGTGCAGGAGGAGGGGTTTTCCGTGTGGGAGACCGGCGTGAGCAGGGGCGGCAACGGTTCCGCGGGCCAGGCCGGCGGCTCGCGGAGGCAGGTCGTGCCGGGCGGGACGGCCGCCGTTCCGGTGCAGCCCTGCGACCTCGTGACGGTGCCCGCCCGGCAGGGGCTGGAGGCCGTGGACATCCTGCGGCTGCGGGACGGGGTGGGCCCGGTGCTGCACGACGGGGCCTGCGACACCCTCGGCTTCCTCGTACCGCCGGGCACGGCCGCCGGCTGGGACGTGCCGGGCAGTGCCTGCACCCAGACCTACGGGCGGGGGGTCCTGCCGGGCGCCGCGGGCGGTGACGGCGAACCGGCCGAGCCGCCGGTGACCGGGACCGGCTGGCTGGTGCCGCCGGAGGGCGCGGGGGCGGCCGCCACGGACCCGGTCGTGCTGCGGGCGGCGCTCGGGGAGGCGGCGCGGACGATCGCGGCGGTCGACCGCTGTCAGTGACCCCCGCGGGGGAGCGTGGCGGAGCGACGGACCCACCGCGACGGAGACCCACAGCGACGGATGAACGACGTGCAGGGGCTGCCCGGTTGTGCCGGGCGGCCCCTGCCGTGTGCCGTTCCGGTGTGTCGGGCGGCGGGCCCGTCTAGACGGCGGGCTCGTCGGCCGGGGCGTCCGGGACCGGGCCGCCCGCGGGAGCCGGGGTGGTGGCCCCGGCCGGGCGGGGGATGGTGGCGGTGCCCTGCCGGTCGCCGAGCCTGCGCCGTACGCCGCGGACCACCCGTGCCGCGGTGAAGGCCGCGCCGTGGACGAAGCGCATCGACGGGCCGAAGGACGGCGCGGTCAGCAGGCCGGCGAAGAACAGGCCGGGCCAGGAGGACTCGAATCCGGGGCTCAGTTCGGGGGCACGGCTGCCGCCGATCGTCCGCAGGGTCGTGCGCACCCGGGGGTGGAGCAGCCGCAGCCGTCCCACGTCAGGGGTGAAGCCGGTGGCGGCCACCACATGGTGGGTGTCGAGGGTTTCGGTACTCCCCTCCGTATGGGTGAGATGGAGCCGCACGCCGTCGCCGTGCGGGACCGCGGCCCGGAGCCGGTGATGGAGCAGGAGTGGTACGGCGGATTCGAAGCGTTCGCGCAGCCACCAGGCGCCGGCCGGGGCCAGCGCGTTCTCGGCGAGCCGTACCCGGGTCGGCGACGGCAACCGGCGTACCGCCCAGGGGAGTTGGGACCACGCCCAGTTCGGCCAGCCGGTGCCGAGGGCGCTGTGCGGGTCGCGCGCGGCGCGCAGCCGGCCGCGGTCGAGGGGCTGCGGCGGGGCGTTCCAGCGCAGCCGGTCGGCGCGGGCGACGACGTGGGCGCGGGCGCCCTGCTCGGCGAGCAGGGTCGCGGTCTCCAGGGCGCCCTGGCCGGAGCCGATGACGGTGACGTGCCGGCCGGTGAAGCGGGACAGGTCGTGGTGGTCGCTGCTGTGCGAGGCGAGTTCGGCGGGCAGGTCGAGCAGCGGCCAGGGGCGGTGGGCGAACGGCGGCAGGCCGACGGCGAGGACGACCGTGCGGGCCGCGATCAGCTCGCCGGTGTCCGTCGCCACCCGGAAGCCGTCGTCGCCGTCCGGGCGGACCGCGGTGACGGTGGTCTCGTCGATCTGCGGTACGGCCCGTTCGGCGAACCACCTGCCGTACGCGGTGAAGGTGTCGAGGGGCAGCGGGACGCCGTGCTCGGCGGTCAGGTCGTGGGCGGCGCAGTAGCCGGCCAGGGTGTGGCCGCCGGTGGGGGAGGAGAGGCTGGAGGCCCAGGGCTCGGATTTGAGGAGCATGCCGGCGGGCATGTGGTCGCGCCACGAGGCCATCGGCCGGCCCAGGACCCGCAGCCGCAGTCCGGCCGCCGCCGCGTGTGCGGCGATCGAGAGTCCGTAGGGGCCGGCGCCCACCACCACGAGGTCGTACATGGGTGTCTTCCTGCTCTTTCTGGTTGCTGATTTCCGGTTGCGGGTTGCGGGTTGCTGGTTGCTGGTTACCGCTCGTCGGTCGTCGAAGGGGTTGGCGTCGAGCCGCAGCAGCACGACGGGCACCTCGGTGTCGAGCGGCGGGCCGGCCGGCGGCGTGCCGGGCGACGGCGTGCCGGGCGGGGCATGGCGCGGAGTCCTTCGCTTCGCTGTTCGACGGACCTTCGATGGGCCTTCCATGGGCGTTCGATGGACCGGGTGGGGGACCGGGGGGCGCCAATGGGCTACCGGAATGCGTTCCGGCGCGGCGTCCGGGCTATCTCCTTGGTGCCGTCTTGGGACGCGTCCTGAACGGCCGTCATGTGTCAGCGCACCGGACCGCGGGCGTCCGCGGAGGAGCCACCGGAGGCACCATGTCCCAGCGCAACCGGCGGAGGGCGGCAGCCACCGCGGCCGGCGCGCTGCTGGCGTGCCTGCTGGCCGCCGCCCCGGTGGTGTCCGCGGCCGGACCGCCGCCCCCGGTACCGCTGGGGGCGTTCCTCGGGTCCGACGCCCGCGGGGTGCGGCGGATGACGGCGCTCCGGCAGTGGCTCGGCGGCACCGACGTCCGGGTGGGCCACACCTACCTGCCCGGGAACAACTGGTCGGACATCGAGGGCGACCCGGCGTTCCTGTGGCCGTGGACGGTCTGGCGGCACGGGGCGCCCGGCCGGCTGTTCGTCCTGAACGTGCCGATGATGGCGCCCGACGAGGCGCGGCTGCCGGACGCCGAGGTGCGCCGGCTGCTCGGCACCGCCGCGGCGGGAGCCTTCGACGGGCACTTCCGCACCCTCGCCCGGCGCCTGGTCGGTGCGGGCCTGCCGGACACCGTGCTCACCCTCGGCTGGGAGATGAACGGCATCACCTACACCCACCGCTGCGCGCCCGAACCCGCGGCGTGGAAGGCGTACTGGCGGCGGATCGTCGCCGTGATGCGGGCGGTGCCGGGGCAGCGGTTCCGGTTCGACTTCGCGCCGAGCCGGGGGCGGGACGCGATCGGCTGGACCCTCTGCTACCCGGGCGACGACGTCGTGGACGTCCTCGGCATGGACTCCTACGACCAGCCGGCCGGGGAGAGCTTCGACGCGATGGTCCGCGAACCGTACGGGCTCAAGGCCCAGGTGGACTTCGCGGCTGCGCACCGGAAGCCGATCTCGTACCCGGAATGGGGCCTGTTCCGCAACGGCGACAACCCCGGCTTCGTGACCCGCATGCTGGACTGGATGGCGCGGCACCCGCCGCTCTACCAGACGATCACCGACTACTGCCCGCACGGCGTGTGGCAGTGCCGGGCCAACCCGCGCGCCGCGCAGGCGTACCGGCAGGTGCTGTACGGCGTGCCGGACGCGGCCGGGCCCACCGGGACGCCGCCGCCCGTTCCGGCGCGGCCTGTCGGATAAGCGGTGGTCCGGGGAGGTCATGGCCGGCCGGCGCCGCTCGCCCGTACGGCGCCGAGCCGGGTCCGCAGGCCGCGCAGCGAGGTCATCCGCCCGCGGGCCAGGCCGGCGGCCCACGTCCGGCAGGTGATCCGGGCGGCGTACAGCCCGAGCGCGGGCGCCTGCGCGCGCCGGGCCAGCAGCAGCCGCTGGTTGGTCACCGGCACCGGCCGCCAGTGCAGCTTGTACGGCTCGGTGCCGCGCAGCAGGCTCAGCGCGCCGCGGCCGGTGTCCACCACGTGGCGCGCGTCGTGGCGCATCAGCATCGTGGTGATGTCGACCTTCCGGACGCGGAGTTCGGGATCGGCGCCGTAGAGGTAGCCGCCGGCCAGGTCGGCGGACATCAAGAGGATGTCGGCGGCCATCACCCGGCCGTCCAGCCGGTACTCGGTCAGCACCGCGTCGCCGCTGCCGACCATCTCGCGGGTGGCGCGCGCCAGATGGGCGGCGAACCGGGGCCGCAGGTGCTCCGGCGTCACGCCCCGGCCCTGCCACTGCAGGCCGTGCAGCCGCAGCATGTTGCGCACCGAGGAGGGCACGTCCCCGGCCGGGACGGTGCGTTCCTCGATGCCCAGCGCGTCGAGCCTGCGGAGCTTGGCGCGGGCCCGGCGGGCCCGGGGCCCGGCCAGCCGGCCCACCAGGTCGTCCATCGGCATCCCGGGCAGTTCCAGGGTGACCGAGTCGGCGAGCCGGCGGCGCGGGCCCGGCCAGGCCGCGTACAGGTGCTCGGCGGCGGCGCCCGGCCGCACCTCGCGCAGGTCCACCAGCGCGCCGCGGGCCGCCCGGTGCACCCCGGCGGCGAGTTCCGCGGCCGCCGGCCCGGGGCAGGAGTCGTCCAGCAGGACGTCGGAGAAGTCCGAGATGGAGCCGCCGAGCGGCACCAGCACGGGCAGCGGACGGTAGGTCAGCATCAGCGGCGCCGCCGCCACCAGCCGCCCGCCGCGGCGCACCAGCACGATCCGCAGCCGCCCCGGCGTCCCGTACGACAGCCACCACGAGTGCAGCCAGGAGTGGCTCTGGAACGGGGTGGCCGCCCGGCAACGGCCGTGCAGCGCCCGCCAGTCGACGGCCAGCGCGGCGAACGCGGCCGGGTCGCGGCAGACCGTCGTGGTCATCGCACCGCGTCCTCGGCGGCCGGTACGGCGCCCGCCTCGACCGCGGCGTGGGCCGGGGCCGGGACCGATCCGCCGGCCCGTACCGCGGGGCGCCGCTCGCGCGGCCGGACCAGCAGCACCAGCCCGCCCAGCAGGCCGCCCGCCGCGCCGCCCACCGCGGTGGCCAGCGGCGCGGACGGCGAGACCGGGTCGTCCGGGGCCGAGGCGCGGGCGAAGACCAGCAGGTGGGCGCCGGTGCGGGCGGCGGTGCGGTTGCCGGTACGGGCCAGCGAGCGGGTCACCGCGTTGGCGAGGCCGGCGGAGCCGGCCGGGGTGCGCGCGGTGCCGGTGATCTCGATCATCGGGGCGTCCGGTGAGGTCGCCGCCCGGATGCCGCCGCGCAGCGTGCCGAGCGGCAGGCCGGAGTCCCGGTGCGCGTCGGCCAACACCGCGCCGCTGGTGGCGATCCGCCCGTACGCCTGGGCGAAGCCGAGCGCGGCGGCCGGGTCGGCGCCCTTGCCGGGCACCACGGCGACATAGCCGGTCGCGGCGTACCGCGGCGGTTCGACCGCCTGGTACACCGCCCCGCCGGCCGCGCCGAGCAGGGCGCACAGCGGCACCGGCCACCAGCGGGGCAGCGGGCCGAACCGGTCCCGCAGCCGGCGCAGCGCGCCCCGCGGCCGGCCGGTGGGGGCGTGGTTCACGGTCCCGTGCACGGCGCCGCCTACCGGTTGGTGAGCGTGGACGGGGCGGGCGCCGGGGACGGGTCCGGGAGCGCGACCACCCCGGAGGGGTGGCCCGGTCCGGCCGGTGCCGGCGCGGCGGCGCGCCACCGGGTCGCGGCGGTGGCCAGGGCCTCCTCGTAGACGTCCATCAGGGCCTCGGCGCTGCGGGCGATGTCGTAGCGGCGCACCACTGGCGGGACCGGTAGCCGGCCCGGTCCCTGCCGCCTCAACTCCCGTAGTGAGGTGGCCAGTTCGTGTACGCCGGGGCTGAAGCGCCGGGCGCCGGGGGCCTGGTCCTCGGGCAGTTCGTCGACCGCCGGGCAGCTGCCGTACAGGACGTGCAGCCCGGACGCCAGCGCCTCCAGGACGGCCAGGCCGAACGCCTCCTCGGGGGACGGGGAGACGAAGACGTCGATGGCGGAGAGCAGGCCGGGGATGTCCGGCCCGGCGCCGGGCGGTGGGGCGTCGGTGCCGCCGGTGCGGGCCCAGGCGTCGGCCCGGCCGGCGGCCAGCGCGCCGAACGCGCCGTCCCGCGCGCCGAGGAGATGGATCCGGTCGCCCGAGCCGAACTGCTCGGCCATCCGCCGCAGCATGTCCCGCTCCGGCCCCTCGCCGGCCAGCAGCAGGTGCACGCCGGGGAGCTGGGTCACCGCGCGGACCAGGACGTCGAACCGCTTGCCGGGCACCAGCCGGCCCACCCCGCCGACCACGAACGCGTCCACCGGCAGCCCGAGGCGGGTGCGGACCAGCGCCCGGGCGGCCGGGTCGAAGGCGAAACGGTGCGCCTCGATGCCGTTGGGGACGACGTGGATGCGCTCGCCGGGCACGCCCCAGCGGCGCAGCCGGGCCGCGACGGTGTCCGACACCGCGACGGTCGCCGAGCCCAGCCGTTCGGTGGCCCGGTACAGCCCGCGCACGCCGCGGGTGAGCCGGCGGCCCTCGATGACCGCGTCGCCGAGGGAGTGCTCGGTGGCGACCACCGCCCGGACGCCGGCCAGCCGGGCGGCGATCCGGCCGTAGACGCAGGCCCGGTACAGATGGGTGTGGACGACGTCGTGGCCGCCGGCGCGGATCAGCCGGGCCAGCCGGGGCAGGGCGGTCAGATCGCGGTTGCCGGTCATGCCGAGGTGGGTGACGGGGGTGCCGTCGGCCTCGATGCCCGCGGCGACCGGGCCGGGATCGGTCAGGGTGACGACCTCGCACGTGGCGGGCAGCCGGCGCAGCATCAGCCGCAGCTGCTGCTCGGCGCCGCCCACGTCGAGGCCGGTGATGACGTGCAGGACTTTCACCGGAGGCCTCCAGGAGTAGCGGTAGCGGCCGGGGATTGCGGGTTTCCGGGCCCGGACGGTGTCGCGGGGCCGGGGAAGGGGGTCTCGTCGAGGGGCAGGGCGCGGCGGCGCAGCGGGTGCAGGGCCCGTTTGAGGGAGAGCCGCCAGGGGGTGTCGGCGGCGCCGATGTGCACCCGGGGCAGGGCGTGCCGGCCGGTGAGCGGGCCGGGGTCGAGGGCGCAGGCGTAGGCGTAGCCGGCCGCGCGCACCGCCGCGACGGCCCGGGCGTCGACCCCGTCGTACGGGTAGCAGAAGCCGTCCGGGGCGTGGCCGGTGAGCTCGGCGAGCCGGGCCCGGCTGACCGCGGTCTCCCGCTCCCGGGTGACCGGGTCGGCGGTGGTGAGGTCCTGGTGCAGCAGCCCGTGCGAGCCGACCTCCATCCCGGCGGCGGCGACCGCGCGGATGCCGTCCTCGGTCAGCAGCGGTTTGCGCGGGCCCCTGGGGTCCCAGGAGTTGAGCCCGCCGGCCCGGCCGGGCAGCACGAACACCGTGGCGGTGCAGTCGTGCCGGCGCAGCAGCGGCAGCGCGCCGGTGAGGAAGTCGGCGTAGCCGTCGTCGAAGGTCAGCCCGACCAGGCCGGCGCCGCGCCCGGCGGCCCGGGCCCGCAGCAGCTCGCCGACCGCCACCCCGCGCAGCCCGCGGTCGCGCAGCCAGCGCAGCTGACGGTCCAGCAGGCCGGGGGAGACGGTGATCCGGTAGGGATCGTCCGTGCGGCCGGCGGTGTCGGTGACCGAGTGGTACATCAGGATCCAGGGCGGGCCGCCGCGGCCGGTGCGGAGACGGACGGCGGTGCGGCCGGGGGCCGGTGGGGCGGGGGCGCGCTGCGGCGGCGGTTCAACGGGCATGGGCGAGCTTTCCTTTGACGACGACGAGCAGGTGCCGGACCTCGGGGGCCCGAACGGCGAGGGCGGTGCCGGCGAAAAGGGCCGGCACCAGCAGCGCGCCGGCCGCCGCGCCGGCCAGCGGGTCGGCGGGCAGCGCGGCGAGCGGGCCGCCCACCGCGACCGCCGCGGCGGCGGCGACGGCCAGCCGGCCCAGTCCGGCGGCGATCCGGCGCACCGGGACGGCGACGACCCGGGTGCCGAGTCCGTGCAGCAGCAGGACGGCGGTGGTGGTGATGCCCGCGGCGTTGGCGGCCGCGAGGCCGGGCGCGCCCCACCAGCGGGCCGCGGGCAGCCCGGCCCCGGCGGTGACCAGCAGCCCGGCGGCCATCGCGCCGGCCGGGTACCAGGTGGGCCGGCCTTCCGCGAAGAACGGCCGGATCAGCGCCCCGGCCAGGCTGTGCCCGAGCAGCCCGAGCGCGTACACCCGCATCACGGCCGCGGTGGCGGCGGTGTCGGCGGCGGTGAACGCCCCGCGCTCGAAGAGGACGCCGGTGATCTGCGGGGCGCAGGCGGCCACGTACGCGGCGCCCAGCAGCACCACCAGCCCCGCCAGCGTCAGGTCCCGGACCACCCGGCGGCCGGCCCGCGCGGGCTCCCCGTCGGCGACCGCCCGGGCCACGACCGGGAAGGTGACGGTGCAGATCATCAACGACAGCACCATCGGCATCTGGGCGACCTTCTGCGCGTAGTTGAGGTGCGAGATGGCGCCGGCCGGCAGACCGGAGGCGAGGAACCGCTCGACGAGGACCTGTGCCTGCCGGCCGACGGCGAAGCAGACGACCGGCGCCAGCAGCCCGGCCACCGGCAGCCCGGCCGTCCCGCCCGCGACCGCCCGGCGGAGCCGTGGCGGCGGCAACGCCCGTACGAACGACGGGAGTTGGACGGCCACCATCAGCGCGCCGCCGAGCGCCACCCCGGCCGCGGCGGCCCGCACCCCCCAACGGGCGTGCAGCGCCAGCATCGTGCCGATGATCGTGAGGTTGTAGGCCACGTAGATCGCGGCGGGCGCGGCGAAGCTGCGGTGGGCGCGCAGCGCCGCGCTGAGGTAGCCGGCGACGCCGAAGGTGAGGACGGTCAGCGCGGTCAGCCGGGTGCAGTCGACCGCCGCGGCCGGGTCGGCGAGCCCCGGCGCCAGCAGCCGGACGAGCAGCGGGGCGCCGGCCGCGAGCAGCGCGGAGCCGCCGGCCAGCGCGGCGCACAGCCGGGGGAGGGTGGCGCCGAGCAGGGCCCGTACCGGGTCGGCGTCGGCGTCCCGCGATCCGGGGGCCGCGGCCCGCGCTGCCAGCGCCCGGCTGAACGCGGGCACCAGCAGCAGCGCCATGGCGTCCTCGATCAGCAGCGTGGCCGCCGTCTCGGGCACCGTCCAGGCGACCAGGAACGCGTCGGTGGCGCCGCCCGCGCCGAACAGCCGGGCCAGGGTCTGGTCGCGCAGCAGACCGCCCAGCGCACCGGCGGCGGTGAGCCCGGCGGTGAGCGCGGCGGCCCGCGCCAGGAAGCGGCCGAGCGGGGCGGAGGCACCGGGCGCGGCCGGCGCGCCGCCCCGGCGCACGGTGGCGGGGGCCCCGGTCACCGCGCCGCCGTCCCGCCGCCCGGCACCGGCCACCGGCCGGGCGCCAGCGCCCACCAGCCGACCAGCCCGAGCGCCACCGCGGTCAGCACCGTCGACGGCCCGCCGATGTCGGCGGAGAGGAAGTCGACGGCCTGCCAGACCAGCAGTCCCGTCGCGGCGAGCCCGCAGTCCGTGGCGCGCCGCCCGCGGCGGGCCGCGCGCAGCCGCCGCACCCCGCCCACCAGCAGCACCGCCCAGCCGCCCACCAGCGCGGTCACGCCGATCAGCCCCTGCTCGGAAAGCGCCAGCAGGTACATGTTGTGCGGGGAGAGCAGCGGCTCACGCCGGAAGGCGACCCCGGCGCCCGCGGTGTCGCCGCCGGACGACAGGCCGAGCGAGGCGTGGCCGTCCCGTTCGGCGGGGAATTCCTTGAGCCCGGCGCCGGTCAGCGGGTGGTCGCGCCAGATGCCGGCCGCGGCGGCCCAGAGCGCGTAGCGGTCGGTGACCGAGCGGTCCGGGGCGTCGGAGACCGCGCCGATGCTGGCGATGCGTTCGCCGAGCAGATCGGAACCCGTCCCGGCCCCGGCCAGCACCACGGCAGCGGCGGCCAGTACGGCCAGCGCCGGTACGGCGACCCGGGCGCCGGCCGCCAGCAGGACGGCCGCGCCGGCCACCGCCGTGGCGATCCAGGCGCCCCGGCTGAACGACACCGCGAGCGGCACGGTCAGCACCGCGGCGCAGGTCAGGGCGGCCGGCCGCTGCCAGCGCGGGGCCCGCGGGCCGGGTGCCAGGCCGAGGGCGAGCGCCGCCGTCAGGCCGTAGCCGACGGCCGTGGCCATCCCCATGACGTCCAGCGGCCCGAAGGTGCCGACCGCCCGCACCTCGCGCCCCATATAAGAGGCACCGGTCGCGGTCAGGTACTGGTGCACGCCGATCGCGCCCTGCACCAGGGCGAGCAGCACCAGGGCACCGGCCAGCACCCGGAAGTCCCGGGCGTCCCGCAGCGTCAGCAGCAGCGCCGCCGGTACCAGGACGAAGATCTGCAGATGGCGGACGAGACCGGGCAGGCTCGCGGCCGGGTCGGCGGAGGTGACGGTGGCCAGCGCGAGCGCGGCGACCGGCGCGCCCAGGACCAGCGCCGCGGTCCGGCCGAGCGGCCGGGGCCGGTGCCGCAGCAGCCGCAGGCCGCACACGACCACCAGGACCGCGGAGGCGGCGTCGGCCGGGGTGACCGTGCCGGCCGCGGTGACCGCGGCGGTGTCGGCGGGCGCGCACAGCAGCAGCACCGTCGCCAGCGCGGGGAGCAGCGGCGCGCCGTGCCGGACCGGTGCCCGGGCCCGGTCCGCGGCGCACCACGGCCCGGCCGGGACGGACGCCGCCGCGCCCGCGCTCATCCGCGCTCCCGCCGCAGCAGCGCACCGGCGGTGCGCAGCAGGATCCGCAGGTCCTGTCCCAGCGACCAGCCGTCGATGTAGAGGTTGTCGAAGCGGGCCCGGTCCTCGATGGAGGTGTCACCGCGCAGCCCGTGCACCTGCGCGAGCCCGGTCAGCCCGGCCGGCATCCGGTGCCGGGCCGCGTACTCGGGGTACTGCCGGCTGAACCGCTCCACGAAGAACGGGCGTTCCGGGCGCGGCCCGACCAGGCTCATGTCGCCGCGCAGCACGTTCCACAGCTGCGGCAGCTCGTCCAGCGCGGTGCGCCGCAGCAGCCGGCCGACCCGGCTCGTCCGGCCGTCGTCCTCCGGCACGGTCCAGCTGGTGGCGGGGTCGTGGTCGTCGTCGGGGCGCAGGGTACGGAACTTCAGCAGGGTGAAGGGGCGTCCGCCGCGGCCGATCCGCTCCTGCCGGAAGAGCACGCCGGGCCCGTCGGCGAGCCGTACCGCCAGCGCACAGCCCAGCAGCAGCGGGGCCGCGGCCAGCAGCGCCGGTCCGACGAGGGCCAGGTCCAGGGCCCGCTTCCGCCGGCCGCCGAGCCGCGGCGGGGTGGTGTCCAGCGGGCGGCAGGCGAACCCCCACAGGTGGTCGGTGCCCGGCTCCGGCGGCCGGCCCTCGCGGCCCGCCGCGGCGCCGGCCAGCCAGATCGCCGAGCCCTGGTCGACGAAGCGCCGCAGCAGCGCGGCGGTGTGCGGATCGCCGTACGGCGGCACGGTGAACACCGCGTCGCGGACGGTGTTGCCGATGACGGACCGGGTGATGTCCTGGAAGGACGTCAGCCGGGGCAGCCGACGGGCCGCGCCGCCCGTGGACACCTCGGCCGGGCCGGGCACCACCGGGGCCGGCGGTACCAGGCCCACCGGGCGCATGCCGTACTCGGGGTGGGCCAGCAGCGCGGCGGCCAGCTGCCGGGCGGCCGGATCGGGGCCGACGACCAGCGTGGCGCGCGGTCGGCGGCGGGCCAGGTTGCGGCGCGCCCGGTGGACCATGGACCGGCCGCCGCACACCAGGAGGGAGTGCGCGGCCACCG
Source organism: Streptomyces bugieae (assembly GCF_036352915.1). Classification (NCBI taxonomy): domain Bacteria; kingdom Bacillati; phylum Actinomycetota; class Actinomycetes; order Kitasatosporales; family Streptomycetaceae; genus Streptomyces; species Streptomyces bugieae. The sequence continues at coordinate 36,918 of NZ_JAZBJP010000048.1, read as the reverse complement.
TGGACCCGAGCGCGGTGAGCGGCAGCGCCCGCCCGGGTGTGACGGCGGCGAGCAGCGCGGCCGCCGCGCACCAGCACACCAGGGCCCGGCCCAGCAGCGCGGGCAGATCCTCGAGGACGCTGGGGGCCGGGCCGGGGCGGTAGAGCCCGGCCCGGACGTGGAGCAGCAACAACGCCGCCACGAGGGCGCCGAGCACGGCCGGCCGGATGTCGGGGCCCAGGGCGAACGGTGCCGCGCCGACGACGGCGAGCACGTCGACGGCCACCAGCGGGACCACCCGCCGCCGCCGGCCGCGGCCGGCCCGGGGCGGGGGCAGCGGCTGCCACCGGGGGCCGCGCGGCGGGTGGACCACGGGCGCCGCCGGGCGGGCCGCCGCGGGCGGCCGGACCGGGGCGGAGGGGTGCGCGTCCGCGCGCTCGGTCGTCATCGTCCGCTCCGCTCCCCGCGCCCCGGGCCGGCTGCCCCGAGCAGTTCGCGGTACAGCGCCACGACCGCGGCCGCGGTGCGCCGTACGTCACCGGCCGCCCGGGTGTGCGCCAGGGCCCGGGCGCCCAGTTCGGTGCGCAGCCGAGGCCGGGTCAGCAGCCCGCGCAGCGCCTGGGCGAGCGCGGCCGGGTCGCCCGGCGGCACCAGGCAGTGCGCCGCGGCGCCCGGCGGCAGGGCCTCCCGGGCGCCGCCGACGTCGGTGACCACGACGGGCCGGCCGCAGGCCATCGCCTCCAGCGGGGCCAGCGCCATGCCCTCCCAGCGCGACGGCAGGACGGCCAGATCGGCCGCCCGGTACCAGGGGACGGTGTCCGCGGCGGCGCCCGCGAACCGCACGCCGGGCGGCGCCCCGGTCCGCAGCCGCGCCCGGTCCGGGCCGTCACCGACCAGCACCAGCACGGCGTCCGGGACCGCGGTGCGCACCGCCGGCCAGGCCCGCAGCAGCGTCCGCTGGTCCTTCTGCGGGCACAGCCGCCCCACGCACACCACCAGCGGGGCGTCCGGTGCGAGTCCGGCGAGCGCGGGCAGCGAGCGGCGCAGCGCGTGGCGGGCCGCGGCGTCGTCGTACGCGGGGGAGCAGCGGTGCAGGTCCACGCCGTTGCGGACCACCGCCCACCGGCCGGGCACGCCGGCCGCTTCGCCCCGCCGCCGCTCCGCCTCGCTCACGCACAGCACCCGGTGCGTCCAGCGCGCGGCGTACCGCTCCCAGCCGACCGCCAGCCGCGCCGCCGTCCCGCCGGCCGCTTCGAAGGACCAGGCGTGCGGCTGATGGACCGTCGGGATCCGGCCCCGGACGGCCAGCCGGGTGGCCAGCCCGGCCTTGGCGCTGTGCGTGTGCACGAGGTCCGGGGACAGCCGCCGGATCAGCCGGGCCAGCCGCCCGGTCTCGCCGGGCAGCGCCGGACCGGGGGCGCGGCGGGCGGGCCAGGGGGCTACCTCGGCGCCCGCCGCCGCGGCGTCCCGCAGCAGTGCGCCGTCCGGCGGCGCGGCCACCACGGTCCGCAGGCCCGCGGCGACCTGGGCGCGCACCAGGTCGGCGACGACCCGGGCCACCCCGCCGTCGACGGGCTGGGAAATGTGGAGCACCGTTGGCCGCTCACGGGACCTCAGCTCTTGCGCCGCCACGCACCGCTCCCCTGATCACCGGGCCGACAGAACTCTTTTCCGGCGGAATTTGCCGTGGAATTCCCGCAGCGCGCCGCTCAGCGCCGGGTATCGGTCTGCACGAAGAGCGCGCCGAGCAGATATCCCGGCCGGTGCGCGGAGAAGCGGAAAGTGAGCCGGTCGCCGCCGGACCGCAGGGCGGCCGGCAGTGCCAAGGCCGCCGGCGCGCATACGAGGCCGCGCCCGGTGCGGTCCGTCGACTTCCGCATGTCTTCCTCTCCGACTTCTATCAGTCAAACAGGAGAGCACTCTGACAGAAATCATGTTGGAAACCGCGGCAGGCACGCGCGCATCCGGGCCGGCGATCCCGAACGGCGGAATGACGCACTGAAATGGCGGAACGATCTTTATGCCAATAGGGTTAACCACCTCCTGTAGGGGTGGACGCCCGCGTCTCTGACGTATTTCGTTCGTTGTGACCGGTGCCCCATTCGCGAACTGAAAGGAGAATGGGATGAAGCGGTTTATCAAGACCGCCGCTATGGCCTCGGCCAGCTGCGCGCTCGTACTCAGCGGCGCAGGGATCGCATCCGCCAGCGGGGACGGCCACAACGGCCACAACGGCCGTCACGGCCGCCACCACGGCCACCACCACGGTCGTCACTTCGAGCGTTACGACCACCGTGGCTTCTACGGCCACCACAGCGGTGCCAACGCCTATGGCTTCGCCGCGGGCTCCCCGGGCATCCTGAGCGGCAACAACGTTCAGGTGCCGATCAACATCCCGATCAACATCTGCGGCAACAGCCTCAACATCGCCGCGCTGTTGAACCCGGCATTCGGGAACGTCTGCATCAACAGGTGACCCGACCGCCGGTCCGTACGGACCTCGGACCGGCACCGGGTCGTGGTGTAGTCGGCGGATCTCCCCTGACTTCGGTCTGGGGTGGTCCGCCACTCCGCCTCTCCACCGTCCGCCCGCCCGCCCGACCTGCGTCGGCGTCCTCGGGGGCACCGGCGATACTTGACCGCATGGCGAAGAGCAGGCGCGGGCGCGGCGGCGTGGAGACCGTCACCGAGACGGTGGACGGCGGGCTCGCCGAGCTGCGGCCCGACCGGGACCGGCCGCGCGGCTGGACCCTGCTCCTCGACGGCGCCCCGCAGTCCCACGTGGACCTCGACGACCCCCGGCGCCTGGACTTCTCGTACCAGCGGCGGCTCGGTCACATCGCCGACCTCGCCGGACCGCCCGGACAGCCACTGCGCGTCGTCCACCTGGGCGGCGGCGCACTGACCCTCGCCCGCTACGTCGCCGCGACCCGCCCGCGCTCGACCCAGCAGGCCGTGGAGATCGACACCCCGCTGGTGGAGTTCGTCCGCCGGCAGCTGCCGTGGGACCGCACCTGGCGGATACGGATACGCGGCGGCGACGCCCGCGCGGGCCTGGCCAAGGTCCCGGACGGCTGGGCCGACCTGGTCATCGCCGACGTCTTCCGCGGGGCCCGCACCCCGGCGCACCTGACCAGCACCGAGTTCGTCGCGGACGTCCGGCGAGCGCTGCGCCCCGGCGGCCATTACGCGGCCAACCTCGCCGACGGCCCGCCGCTTACCTTCCTGCGCGGCCAGATAGCCACCGTCCACACGGTCTTCCCCGAGCTCTGCCTGATCGCCGACCCCGCGGTGCTGCGCGGCAAGCGCTTCGGCAACGCCGTCCTGCTGGCCGCCGACACCGCCCTCCCGGTCGCCGAGCTGACCCGCCGCGCGGCCACCGACCCGCAGACCGGCCGGGTCGAACACGGCAGGGCGCTGGCCGACTTCACCGGCGGCGCGGCCCCGGTCACCGACGCCACGGCCGTCGCGTCCCCGGCCCCGCCGGCCGGCACGTTCGCCTGAGGGGCGCGTGCCGGCGGTGCCCGCCGGGACGGCTCACGTCGCGTTGTTGCTGGTCTCCACCGTCGGCGGATGGCCGTTCCAGGTGCAGATCACCGAGGTGTGCCCGCCGCCGCCCGTGAAGTCCACCCGGATCCACCCCTGCTGCTTCCACACCTGCATCTCCCAGCCCGAGTTCGGCGTCGCCGACACCAACTCGGCCGCGGAGCCGCCCAGATCGAAGACCACCCGGCCGCCCGAGGTGGCGTAGCTCTTGACCCGGCCGTCGGAGGCGCCGTACGGGCCGCCCGGCGCCGTGGTGGGCGGGCGTTGCGAGCGGGTGCCGCCGGTGTGCGAGGGCGCGGCCGACGGGCCGGTGGTGGACGGCCGGTGCGAGGCCGGGGCGGACGGTTTGGGGCGGTGGGTGGAGGAGGCGCGGGGCGTCCCGTCGCCGTCGGCCTGCGCCCCCGAGGAGGACACCTGGTCGGAAAGGGGCAGCGCGCGCGGCGCGTCGTAGGCGGTGCCGGACAGCACGGTGTGCACGCCGAACCACGACAGCGTGACCGCGGCGCCGGTCGCCAGCGTCCAGGCCGCCGCGTGAACCAGTCCTCGTTGCATCCGGCTCATACTGCACCACCGGACACCCCCGTCGCAGCCCGCGAGAGTGGGTGGAACGCACCGCTCCGGCGTCAACCTCCGGTAAAGAACCTCCCTCCGATGGCGTACGGTGCCGCCCATGGCACGTGTGCTCGTGGTCGAGGACGACCAGTTCGTACGCTCGGCCCTCATCCGGCATCTGACCGAGGCGGCCCATACGGTACGCAGCGTCGGGACCGCCCTGGAGGCGCTGCGCGAGGTGGCGCACGTCGGTTTCGACGTGGTCATCCTCGACCTGGGCCTGCCCGACCTGGACGGCGGCGAGGCGCTGAAGATGCTGCGTGGCATCACCGACGTCCCGGTGATCATCGCCACCGCCCGGGACGACGAGGCCGACATCGTGCGGCTGTTGAACGACGGCGCCGACGACTACCTCACCAAGCCGTTCTCCGTCGAGCACCTCTCGGCGCGGATGGCGGCCGTGCTGCGCCGCTCCCGGGCCGGTGCGGCCGGCGCGGAACCCCCCTCACGAGTGATCCGGGTCGGCGGGCTGTCCATCGACCCGCTGCGCCGTCAGGCCGAGCTCGACGGTGCCCCGCTGGACCTCACCCGCCGGGAGTTCGACCTGCTGGCGTTCCTCGCCGGGCGGCCGGGCGTCGTCGTCCCCCGCAAGGAACTGCTCGCCGAGGTCTGGCAGCAGTCCTACGGCGACGACCAGACCATCGACGTCCATCTGTCCTGGCTCCGCCGGAAATTGGGGGAAACCGCGGCGAAGCCCCGTTATCTGCACACCCTGCGGGGTGTCGGTGTGAAGCTGGAGCCACCGCGATGAAGGGCCGTGCGCTGTGAGGTGGGCCCTGGTCAAGGTGGCGCTGGCGGTCACCACGATGGTCGTGGTGGCGTTCGCCGTGCCCCTCGGACTCGTCGTCAAGGAGATGGCCAGCGACCGCGCGTACTCCAACGCCGAGCGGCAGGCCGCCACGATCGGCCCGGTGCTGGCCATCACCACCGACCGCACCCAGCTGGAACGGGCCGTGGCCAGCGCCGAGACCGGCCCCGGCGGACGCATCGGTGTCCACGTCCCGGCGAACGGCAAGAACGGCAGGCCCGCCGAAATAGGCACCCGGCGCGCCGCCCCCGCGGACGTGGCCGCCGCCGTCAAACTCGGCCGGGCCTCCATCTCCCCGGTCCCCGGCGGCACTTCCCTGCTCCAGCCGACCGCCGTGGCCTCCGGCATCGCCGTCGTCGAGGTGTTCGTCCCGGACGACGCGCTCACCAACGGCGTCACCACCTCCTGGGTCGTGCTGGCCGGCGTCGGCCTGGCGCTGGTCATCGGCTCGGTCGCGGTCGCCGACCGGCTCGGCACCCGGATGGTGCGCCCCGCCGAACGGCTCGCCGGCGCCGCCCACGACCTCGGCCACGGCCAACTCGGCGTCCGCGTCCAGGAGGACGGCCCCAAGGAACTGCGGGCCGCCGCCACCGCCTTCAACTCCATGGCCGACCAGGTCGTCCAGCTGCTCGCCAACGAACGCGAACTGGCCGCCGACCTCTCGCACCGGCTGCGCACCCCGCTCACCGTCCTCCGGCTCAACGCCGCCTCCCTCGGCGACACCCCGGCCGCCGAACAGACCCGCTCCGCCGTCGCCCAACTGGAGCGCGAGGTCGACCAGATCATCCGCACCGCCCGGGAACAGAAGGCACACACCCAGCAGGCGGCGGCCGCGGCCGGCTGCGACGCCGCCGAGGTGATCCGCGAGCGGATGGCCTTCTGGTCCGCGCTCGCCGAGGACCAGGGACGCACCGCCCGCGTGGCCGGCGCCGACCGCCCGGTCCGCGTGCCGGTCGCCCGCCCCGAACTCGCCGCCGCCCTCGACGCGATGCTCGGCAACGTCTTCCGGCACACCCCCGAGGGCACCGCCTTCGCTGTCGACGTCCACAACGCCGAGGACGCGGTGATCGTGCTGGTCTCGGACGCCGGCCCGGGCATCGCCGACCCCGAGGCGGCACTGCGCCGCGGCCACGGCGGAGGCGGTGAGGGCTCCACCGGGCTCGGGCTGGACATCGTCCGCCGGCTGGCCGAATCCACCGGCGGTGACGTCCGCATCGGCCGCTCCGTCCTCGGCGGCACCGAGGTGCGCGTCTGGCTCGCCCTGGACGGCCGGCGGGGCCCGCGCGGCACCCGCCGCGGCCACCGGCTGCGCCGCACGCTGCGCACCCGCGGCCGGCGGCCCGCCCGCACCGCCTCCTGAGCGTCCGTCACCGGGCATAGGCCGGGGGTCTTAACCACCGCCTTCCGCTTCCTTAAGGCCGCCATAATTCCGCCAACGTCCGTACGGATCCCGGCATTTGTCCGTTTCGCTGTCGCTAGCGTGCGAGGCACACCGACTTCCCCCGGTGCACCAGCCACCCCCCACGTGACGACAGGCAGGCCCCGATGAGTTCCTCCGCACACCGCCGGCGCAAGAGCCGCACCAGCAAGCTGATCCTCACCGGCGCGGCCGCCGCGGTCGCGGCCGGCGGCGCGTTCGCCGTCGCCGGCTCCGCGCTCGCCGACAAGGCACCGCGCACCCCCCGCACCAAGGCCGCGGCCGGCTTCGCCCCGTACGTCGACACCTCCCTCTTCCCCGCCTACGACCTGGCCGGCACCGCGCGGAAGACCGGCGTGAAGAACTTCAACCTGGCCTTCATCACCTCCGGCGGCGGATGTACGCCGAAGTGGGGCGGCGCGGTGGACCTCGGCAACGACCCGGTGGCCAAGCAGATACCCGCGCTGCGCAAGGCCGGCGGCGACGTCCGGGTCTCCTTCGGCGGCGCCAACGGCTCCGAGCTCGGCGTCGCCTGCAGCTCCGCCGACCAGCTGGCCGCCGCGTACGGCAAGGTCATCGACCAGTTCAAGCTCACCCGGGTCGACTTCGACATCGAGGGCGGCGCGCTGCCCGACACCGCCGCCAACACCCGTCGCGCCCAGGCCGTCGCGCGCCTCCAGAAGAGCCACCCGGGACTGGACGTCTCCTTCACCCTGCCGGTCATGCCCGAGGGCCTGACCCAGGACGGCGTGAACCTGGTCGCCGACGCCAAGAAGAACGGCGTGAAGATCTCCGCCGTCAACATCATGGCGATGGACTACGGCTCCTCCTACAACGGCGACATGGGCACCTACGCCACCCAGGCCGCCACCGCCACCCAGGGCCAGCTCAAGAAGGCCCTCGGCCTGAGCGACGCGGCCGCCTGGAAGACCGTCGCGGTGACCCCGATGATCGGCGTCAACGACGTCCAGAGCGAGGTCTTCAAGACCGACGACGCCACCCAGCTGGTGACGTTCGCCAAGAGCAAGCACCTGGGCTGGCTGTCGATGTGGTCCGCGACCCGCGACCAGGCCTGCGCCGGCGGCACGTCGAACTCCGCCCAGCCGACCTGCAGTTCCATCGACCAGCGCCCGCTGGACTTCACCAAGGCCTTCGGCGCGTACACCGGCTGACCCCCACCGGCGGTCCGGCCCCCAACCGGGGCGGACCACCGTCCCACGGGGGCGTCTCCGTAAATCCCGCCGGGCTGACGGAGGAGACGCCCCTCACGCGGGGCGCAGCGGGCCTCCCCCCACCCGCTGCGCCCCGCCCCGTACCGCCTCCCGGAAGGCGATCGGGGTGCGGCCCGTCCGGCGCTGGAAGAACTTGCTGAAGTTCGTGGCGTCGGCGAAGCCCAGCCGGTCCGCGATCCGGGCCGCGGACTGGTCGCCGTGCGCCAGCAGCCGCTTGGCCTCCAGCACCACCCGGCGGTCGATGAACTCCTTCGCCCCGACCCCGGCGGTGGCCTCGGTGGCCCGGGACAGGGTGCGCGGCGCGTACCCCAGCGCACGGGCGTAGTCGCCGACCCGGCGGCTGCGGGTGAAGCCCCGCTCCACCGCGTCCCGGAACCGCAGATAGGTCTCGCCCGCCGGGCAGCTCCCCGCGTCCCCGCCCGCCCCGTCCGGATGCGCGGCCCGTAGCACCAGTACGGCCAGCAGATGCCGCAGCACCTCCAGATGGATCTCCAGCGGCAGCCCGCCCAGCGCACCGAACTCGTGGTGCAGCTGGCCCATCGCCTCGGCCACCCGGCGCGCCGCCGCGCCCCGCGGATGCCGTACGGGCGGCCCGTACCAGTCCTCGATCCGGGCCGCGGCCGCGGTCGCCGGGTCCAGGAAACCCGCCTCGAAGAGCACCAGCCGCCCCTCCGCGCCCGTGAGATCGCCGAAGTGCTGCACCTGCCCGGGGCGCGACCACAACAGGTCGCCCGGTGCCAGCGGGTGCTCGCGGAAGTCGACGCTGTGCACCAGCCGGCCGCGGTCGAGCAGCAGCAGGTGGTGGAAGCCGGGCCGGTGCGGGGTGGACAGCTGGCAGGCGTCCGCCCGCTCCCGCAGCTCGGCGAGGGTCAGCACCTCCACGCCCGACGGCCGCCCGGCCGGCGCGAAGAACGCCACCTCCCGGATCTCCGGAACCGGCTCCTCGCCCCCCTGTCGCTTTCTGACCATGCCCGGTCCCTCCGCTACCCCGAAAACCCCCGTTGGTGGCCCTAGCGTAGGAGACGTCAGCGAGACCGCTGACCGAAAACGGAAGTCCGCACCCGGACCCACCGGCCACCCCGTACGACCGGCCCACCCCGGTCACACCGCACAGCTGGGAGATCCACCATGTCCACGATCGCTCTCTACGGCGCCACCGGCACGATCGGCAGCCGCATCCTCGACGAGGCGCTGCGGCGCGGTCACCAGGTCACCGCGGTCGTCCGCGATCCGGCGAAGCTCACCACGAGCCACCCGGCCCTCACCGTGACCACCGGGGACGTCCTCGACCCGGCCTCCGTCGCCGCGGTCGCCGAGGGCACGGACGTCGTGGTCAGCGCGGTCGGCGGCGGCGACGGACCGGGGCACCTCGCCACGATCAAGCCCGCCGCCGAGTCCCTCGTCGCCGGGCTGCGCACCCTCGGCGCGGCGGCGCCCCGGCTGATCGCGGTCGGCGGCGCCGGCTCGCTCCGTAGGCCCGACGGCAAGCAGGTCTGGGACGCCGAGGGCCTGCCGGAGTTCCTGCTCCAGATCATGCACGCGCACGGCGACGCGCTGGACCTCTACCGCTCGGTCTCCGACGTGCGCTGGACCAACCTCAGCCCGGCCGCCACCATCGCGCCCGGCGAGCGCACCGGCACCTACCGCACCGCCACCGACGACCTGATCACCGACGCCGCCGGCGAGAGCCGGATCTCCGCCGAGGACTACGCGGTCGCCCTCGTCGACGAGATCGAGCGCCCCCGGCACATCGGCGAGCGCTTCACCGTCGGCTACTGAGCGGCCCGCCGCCGCTGCCCCGGCAACACGAAGGCCCCCGATCAGAGATCGGGGGCCTTTCAGTGGGGTGAGTAACGGGACTTGAACCCGCGACATCCTGGACCACAACCAGGTGCTCTACCAGCTGAGCTATACCCACCATGACCGGTGCTGTGTGGTTCTTTTTCCCCACCGGCTGAGAAAAAGTGTACAGGGTCTTCAGGGGTGCTCGCGCCCAGGTTTCCGGCCGGGGGAGCGTGGGCGTGTCTTCCGGGTCACCGCGGCTGCGGCGACGACCCGGAAGACGGCCCGGGGTGGGTCACGACGACGGCGCGGACTGCGGCGAGACCGGCGGTGCGGACTCCGGCGCCGGCTCGGCCGGCACCACGTGCTTGGCGGCGATGGCCTTCGCGGTGTCCGAGTCGGGGCCGGGCTGCGGCACGAAGACCGCCTCCCGGTAGTAGCGCAGCTCCGCGATGGATTCACGGATGTCCGCCAGCGCCCGGTGGTTGCCGTTCTTGTCCGGACTGTTGAAGTAGGCACGCGGGAACCAGCGCCGGGCCAGCTCCTTCACGGACGACACATCGACGATCCGGTAATGGAGGTGACTCTCCAGCGCCGGCATGTCGCGCAGCAGGAAGCCACGGTCGGTGCCGACGGAATTGCCGCACAGCGGCGCCTTCCCCGGCTCCGGCACATGCTGCTTGATATAAGCGAGCACCTGCGCCTCGGCCGCCTCCAGCGTCGTCCCGCCGTCCAGCTCCGCCAGCAGCCCGGAGGCGGTGTGCATCTGGCGCACCACCTCCGGCATGGTGCGCAGCGCCTCGGCCGGGGGGCGGATCACCACATCCACCCCGTCGCCCAGCACATTCAGCTCCGAGTCGGTGACCAGTGCGGCCACCTCGATGAGCGCGTCGTTCGCCAGCGAGAGACCGGTCATCTCGCAGTCGATCCACACCATGCGATCGTTCATACATCTCACCCTACGGGGCGCTCGCGCTGTCCGGGGAGCACGGGGCGGCCCGCAGCCCGGCCGACCGCGGTCTCCGGCAGCCTCGGGGCGTACGCGTCCGACTGCGGTTTGGCCGCCTCGGCCGCCTCCGCCAGGCCGTGACCGGCCAGCGCGGCCGCGGAGAACCCCGCACCCGCCCCCAGTGCCGCCCGCTCGCGCTCCGGCCGCTCGGCCCGCTCGGGTCTGAGCGCGGGCTCGGGCGCACCGTTCTGCGGCCGGCGCGCGCGGTAGGCCGCGCGGTAGGCGGCCGGCGAGGCCCCCAGCTGGCGCCGGAAGTGGCCGCGCAGCGCGACCGGCGACCGGAACCCGCAGCGGCCGGCGACCTCGTCCACCGAATAGTCGGAGGTCTCCAGCAGCCGCTGGGCCTGCAGCACCCGCTGGGTGATCAGCCACTGCAGCGGCGCGCTCCCGGTGAGGGAACGGAACCGCCGGTCGAAGGTGCGCCGACTCATGTACGCGCGCGCGGCGAGCGTCTCCACGTCGAACTGCTCGTGGAGGTGCTCCAGCGCCCAGGCGACGACCTCGGCGAGCGGGTCGGCGCCGATCTCCTCCGGTAATGACCTGTCCAGGTAGCGCTGGTGGCCGAGGTCGGAGGCGGTGCGCCGGGGCGGCACCACCAGCCGGCGGGCCAGCGCGTTCGCGGCGTCCGCGCCGTGGTCGGTGCGCACGATGTGCAGGCACAGGTCGATGCCGGCGGCGGTGCCCGCGGACGTCAGCACGTCGCCGTCGTCGACGAACAGCTCCCGCGGGTCCACGTGGACGGACGGATAACGCTTGGCGAGCGTCGGCGCGTACATCCAGTGGGTCGTGGCCGGCCGGCCGTCGAGCAGTCCGGCCGCGGCGAGGACGAACGCCCCCGTGCACAGCCCGACGATCCTGGCCCCCTCTTCGTGCGCCCGGCGCAGCGCGTCGAGCGCGGCGGGCGGCGGGGCCTGGGTGATGGAACGCCAGGCCGGTACGACGACCGTCCCGGCACGGGAGATCGCCTCCAGCCCGTAGGGGGCGGACAGCTCCAGCCCCCCGGTCGTGCGCAAAGGTGCATCTTCGCCCGCGCACACAAGTAGCCGGTACCTCGGAACCCCGGCGTCCTGTCGGTCGATGCCGAAGACCGAGAGCGGAATGGAGCTCTCGAAAATAGGGCCGCCGCTGAAGAGAAGCACCGCGACTATTTCGCGGCGCCGTCGGGCGGCGAGCTTGCGTGCGGCATCTGGTACGGCAGCGGAGTCCTGGCTCATGGCACTTAAGCCCCCCTCGGTCGTCTCGCCCTCTCGGTCCTGCACAGCTCCCCCGCCGTCACTACCAAGATCGAATCTACTGTGTTCCGTGAGGATGGAGTGCCAAGTTCACCACCCGCTGGTATGTCGATATGGCAACTTGGCGCGAAGCATTCGATCACGAAGCGTTCCACTCGTCGGCCCTGCAAGGGAAGTACGCGTCTCGGCTCTGCCCGTTCGCAGTAGGACACAACCATGCCCAGCGGTCCTTTCCTCCCTGCTCACACCAGGGTTGGGGGGTGTGGGGAGCAAGGTGCGGGCGCTGGCCGGAAGTTGGCTGAAAACGGTCGTGCGCGGACTTGTAGGCGCCTCAGTCGACCGGCGTACGCCGTTCGCCGTGCCGCCCGCCCCTGCGCGCCCGCGCCCCGGAACGTCCGCTTCTGTCCCGTTGTCGTCCGGCGGCGCGCCTGCGGAGTCCGGCCGCGGACCGTTCGGACCGCCGCAACAGGGCGCGGCAGGCGCCGGTCACCAGGGCGAGACCGGCGGCGGTGCCGGCCGCGCCGGCCCACGAGGCGCCACTAATGATCAATACGAAGGGGACCAGGGCGCAGCTGAACGCTCCCCAGCGCACGACATCGCTCACTGGGTCGGGTGATCTGTCGGGCGGCAACGGCACCTCGTGCTCCCCTCGGGCGGGCTGCTACTACAACGCCGCCGACGATCTTGGGTCACCGCGAGGGGTACGTACGGGGGCAGGACGGGGCATTGCCATCCGCGCCACGCTCCGGCATGCTCCGGGGAACGTTCGAGGCCCCCGGTCCACCTCGTCCGGGCGCCCGGTGCCCGCGGCGGGCTCTGGGCAGCGGGGGAGTGGCGCCGTACTCTTGGGGTATCGGCTTGGGAAGATGATTCCCAGTCGTATCGTTCCTCTTTGAACTATGGCTCCCGGTCCTCGATCGAGCCAGCTCAGTCAACTGCCGGATCAAGTCAATCGCCGTTCCCCGTTCGCCCCTCCGCAAGAGGACGTCCTCGCCGAGACACCCCATGGCCGGTCACGAAATCCCCGAACCCGCGGACCGCAAGCAGGTCGCCGATCCGATGGCGGACCTGGAAGCGGCGGAAAAGACGCGCCACTCCTGCGATCCGGCATTCCGGCACGGCGTCGTGGTCGGCTTCGACGGCTCCATGTCGAGCGAACGGGCGTTGGCGTATGCAATCGGTATCGCGCGGCGCCACGGCGCCGGGCTGATCATCGTCCACGTCGCCAACCGGCTCCCGACGACGGTCTGGGCGGGCTGCGAGCCCCCGGTCTTCGTCGACGTACCGGACCACCGCACCGAGGTGCTCGGGCTGGAGCTGGCCTGCGCGGACCACCTCTCCGAGGTGCCCTGGATCCTGGTCGAGCGCGGCGGGGACATCTGCCACGAGCTGGAGGAGGTCGGCCGGGAGTACGAGGCCGACGCGATCGTGGTCGGCTCGACGCACGGCATCGTCGGCCGGATCTTCGGCTCGGTCGCGGGACGGCTGGCCCGCCGGGCGCAGCGCCCGGTCATCGTGATCCCCTGACGGATCGGTTCTTCTCCCCGCCTCCCGCGCACAGTTGAGGAGGCGTCAGCAACGGCCCGCGTCGGCGGTTCCTCCTCTCTCGTGAAGCGGAAGAGGTGGATTGTGCGCCAAAGAAGGGTAGAAAACGGTCACGTGGGCGCGCCGCAACCACGGGCCCGGCGGCCGCGCGCACGGCAACTGCGTGCTGCCGGCCGGGAAGTGACGGTTCCCAGGCGGTGGCATCCCGCCGGCGTTTTGGGCGACGCCGGCGCAGGGGAGGCGGCGGCGTCGCGCGCGTAATGGTGGCACGCGCGCGACGCGGTCGCCGGTGGGCGACTACTCCACCGTCACCGACTTGGCGAGGTTGCGGGGCTTGTCGATGTCCCGGCCGAGGGCCAACGCCGTGTGGTAGGCGAGCAGTTGGAGCGGGATGCCCATCAGGATCGGGTCCAGCTCGGGCTCGTTCTTCGGGACGATGATGGTGTCGTCGGCCTTCTCCTGGTCCTGGTGCGCGACGGCCAGGATGCGGCCGCTGCGGGCCTTGATCTCCTCCAGGGCGGCGCGGTTCTTCTCCAGCAGGTCGTCGTCCGGGACGATGGCGACGGTCGGCATGGCGGGCTCGATGAGCGCCAGCGGGCCGTGCTTGAGCTCCGAGGCCGGGTAGGCCTCGGCGTGGATGTAGGAGACCTCCTTGAGCTTCAGGGAGGCCTCACGGGCCACGGGGTAGCCGCGCACCCGGCCGATGAACATCATCGACTTGGCGTCCGCGTAGGCGGCCGACAGCTTCTTGATCTCTTCCTCGCCCTTGAGGATCTCGTCGATCTGGCCGGGCAGCTTGCGCAGGCCCTCGATGATCCGCTTGCCGTCCGCGACGGACAGGTCGCGGATACGGCCCAGGTGCAGGGCGAGCAGCGCGAAGGAGACCACCATGTTGGTGAAGCACTTGGTGGACACCACGCAGACCTCCGGGCCGGCGTGCACGTAGATGCCGCCGTCGGTCTCCCGGGCGATCGCCGAGCCGACCACGTTCACCAGGCCCAGGACCCGGGCGCCCTTGCGCTTGAGCTCCTGGACGGCCGCCAGCACGTCGTAGGTCTCACCGGACTGGGAGACCGCGACGTAGAGGGTGTCGGGGTCCACGACCGGGTCGCGGTAGCGGAACTCGGAGGCCGGCTCGGCGTCCGAGGGGATGCGGGCCAGCTCCTCGATCATCTGCGCGCCGATCTGGCCGGCGTGGTACGAGGTGCCGCAGCCGAGGATCTTGACCCGGCGGATGGTGCGGGCCTCGCGGGCGTCGAGGTTGAGGCCGCCGAGGTGCACGGTGGAGAACCGGTCGTCGATCCGGCCGCGCAGCGCGCGGTCCACCGCGTCCGCCTGCTCGGAGATCTCCTTGTGCATGTAGGTGTCGTGGCCGCCCAGGTCGTACGACTCGGCCGCGTACTCGACCGTCTCCGGCGTCGCGGTCGTCCGCGAGCCCTCGGTGGTGTACGTGCGGTAGTCGTCGGCCTTGAGGGTGGCCATCTCGCCGTCGTCGAGGGTGACGACCTGGCGGGTGTGCGAGACCAGCGCGGCGACGTCGGACGAGACGAACATCTCGTGCTCGCCGATGCCGAGCACGACCGGGGAGCCGTTGCGGGCGACCACGATCCGGTCGGTGAAGTCGGAGTGCAGCACGGCGATGCCGTAGGTGCCCTCGATGTGCCGCAGCGCCTCGCGGACCTTCTCCTCCAGCGTCTCGGCCGGGGAGCGGCCGATGAGGTGCGCGAGGACCTCGGTGTCGGTCTCGGAGGCGAAGACGACGCCGTCGGCGGTCAGGCGGGCGCGCAGCTCGGCGGCGTTGTCGATGATGCCGTTGTGGACGACGGCGATCTTGCCCTCGGCGTCCAGGTGCGGGTGGGCGTTGTCGTCCGTGGGCGCGCCGTGGGTGGCCCAGCGAGTGTGCGCGATGCCCGTGGTGCCGGCGAACCGCTTCGGCAGCCGGGCCTCCAGCTCCCGGACCCGGCCCTTGGCCTTGGCGGTCTTCAGGCCCGCGGACTTGCCGGTGCCGCTCGCGTGGAGGGCGATGCCGGCCGAGTCGTAACCGCGGTACTCCAGGCGGGCCAGGCCCTCCAGGAGCAGGGGAGCAACATCACGTTTGCCGATGTAGCCGACGATCCCGCACATACAGTGACCCTCCGAGAAAGACGTGTGTCGGTTGTGGTGTGCCCGGTGCCTGCCGGGCGCCTGTGCCGTGGACCGGCCCGCCGTGGACCGGCCGGCCGTGGACCTCAGCCGTAGACGAGGCGGCGCAGCTGGCGGGCGGAGAGATCGGGCGGGGCCACGGCGCGGTGCGGCATCTCGTGGCGGATCCGTTCGAAGATCTCCTCGTTGCGCAGCCCCTGGGACTGCAGCTCCCGATGGCGTCGGCGGACGAACTCCTCCGTCGTCTCGTCGAAGTACGCCAGCACGTCCAGCACCACCCGGGTGGCCTCACCGCGCTGCAGCGGTGTGCTGCGCACCAGGTGTTCCACCAGGTCTTCGTGTGGCGCATCAGCGCGGTTCCGGCGTTCGAGCACCCGTCGATACTGCGGGGCGCCGTCGGGATTCGCAAGAAATCTGCCCGATATCGGGCACGTCCCCGGTTTGGGTGCGGGAAAGTGGTCTACACCTTGACCCCGTTCCAGGCTCGCGGTACGCATGGTCACCGCTCGGTCGCTCCATGCCATGACATGCCCGACGCTCGCCGAAGGGACCGTCGATGAGACGACGCAGACTGCTGGGTCCGCTGCTGGCCGTGGCCGCGGCGCTGGGAACCGCCGCCGCACCGCCCCCCGCCGCACGGGCCGCCGCCCCCACCGTCCCCCTCGACCGGGTCGTACCCGCCCCGGCATCCGTGCACGAGGGCGGCACCCCGTACACGATCGGCGCCGGCACCCGCATCCGCGTGCCCGGCGGCTCCGGCGACGTGCGGCGGATCGCCGGCTATCTGGCGGGCCTGCTGCGCCCCTCCACCGGCTACGCCCTGCCGGTCACCACCAAGGACGGCGACGGCATCGTGCTGCGGCTCGGCGGCCGGGGCACCGCCGAGCTGGGCGCGGAGGGCTACCGGCTGCGCGCCGACGGCCACGGCGTGACGATCGGCGCCCGCCGGCCCGCCGGCCTCTTCCACGGCATCCAGACCCTCCGCCAGCTGCTGCCCCCGGCCGCCGGGGAACACCGCGAGCAGGCCGGGCCCTGGAGGATCGCCGGCGGCACCGTCACCGACACCCCGCGCTACGGCTACCGCGGCGCGATGCTCGACGTGTCCCGGCACTTCTTCACCGTCGACCAGGTGAAGCGCTACATCGACCAGCTGGCGATGTACAAGATCAACAAGCTGCATCTGCACCTCTCCGACGACCAGGGCTGGCGGATCGCCATCCGCTCCTGGCCGCGGCTGGCGACCTACGGCGGCTCCACCCAGGTGGGCGGGGGCAAGGGCGGCTACTACAGCCAGGACGACTACCGCGAGATCGTCCGCTACGCCGCCGACCGCTACCTCACCGTCGTCCCCGAGATCGACATGCCGGGCCACACCAATGCCGCGCTGGCCTCGTACGCCGACCTCAACTGCAACGGCGTCGCGCCGCCCCTCTACACCGGCACCAACGTCGGCTTCAGCTCGCTGTGCGTCCCGAAGAAGGTGACCTACGACTTCGTCGACGACGTCGTCCGCGAGCTCGCCCGGCTCACCCCCGGCCCGTACCTCCACATCGGCGGCGACGAGGCGCACTCCACCAGCCACGCGGACTACGTCACCTTCATGGACAAGGTGCAGCCGGTGGTCGCCAAGTACGGCAAGACCGTGATCGGCTGGCACCAGCTGACCGGCGCGCACCCGGCGAAGGGCGCCCTCGCCCAGTACTGGGGCTACGACGCCACCGGCGCGGCGGAGCGGCAGCAGGTCGCCGACGCGGCCCGGAACGGCACCGGGCTGATCCTCTCGCCCGCCGACCGCGCCTACCTCGACATGAAGTACGACAAGGACACCCCGCTGGGCCTGTCCTGGGCCGGCTACGTGGGCGTCCGGCGGGCGTACGACTGGGACCCGGGCAGCTACCTCCAGGGCGCGCCCGGCGAGGCGATCCGCGGCGTCGAGGCACCGCTGTGGTCCGAGACCCTCTCCACGTCCGCGCACATCGAGTACATGGCCTTCCCGCGGCTGCCCGGCATCGCGGAGCTCGGCTGGTCCCCCGCGGACACCCACGACTGGGCCTCGTATCGCGAGCGGCTGGCCGCCCAGGGCCCCCGCTGGGACGCGCTGGGCATCCACTACTACCGCTCACCGGAAGTCCCCTGGCCGACGGCGTGACGGGGCGCGCCACGACGTAGCGGTGCGCGCCACGGCGTAACGGTGCGCGCCACGACGTAGCGGTGCGCGCCACGGCGTAACGGTGCGCGCCACGACGTAGCGGTGCGTGCCACGGCGTAACGGTGCGCCGCACGACGTAGCGGTGCGGCGCACGGCGTAAGGCGCCCGCCGTACGCGCCACAGCGCCCGCCACGCCCGCCGCAGCGCCCGCCGTACGCGCCACAGGCCACGCCCCTGTACGCGCCACAACGTGATGGGCCTCGGAATTCCACCGGAGCCCACCACGTTGTGGCCCCACAGGGGGCGCTCGTACCCCCTACGGGATCTGTTTGGCCCCGCCCTAAGGGACCTGAAGGGCCTAAGGGGCCTGAAGGACCTGAAGGACCTGAAGGACCTGAGGGACCTCAAGGGCCTGAAGGACCTTCGGGATCTGGGGAAGCTGAAGGATCTGAAGCCCCCGCAACGGACCTAGAACCCCAGCTCCCGTGCGATCAGCATCCGCTGCACCTCGCTCGTGCCCTCGCCGATCTCCAGGATCTTGGCGTCCCGCCACATCCGGGCCACCGGGTACTCGTTCATGAAGCCGTACCCGCCGTGGATCTGGGTGGCCTCGCGGGCGTTGTCCACCGCGATCTCGGAGGAGTACAGCTTCGCGAGCGCCGCCTCCTTCTTGAACGGCTCGCCGTGCACCAGCCGGGAGGCGGCGTCCCGCCACGCCAGCCGGGCGGTGTGCGCCCGCATCTCCATGTCGGCGAGCTTGAACTGGATCGCCTGGTTGGCGCCGATCGGCTTGCCGAAGGCGTGACGTTCCTTCGCGTACGTCACCGACTCGTCCACACAGCCCTGCGCCAGGCCGGTGGCCAGCGCCGCGATGGCGATCCGGCCCTCGTCGAGGATCCGCAGGAACTGGGCGTAGCCGCGGCCCTCCTCACCGAGCAGGTTGCCGGCCGGCACCCGGACGTCCGCGAACGACAGCTCGCGGGTGTCCGAGGCGTTCCAGCCGACCTTGGAGTACGGGGCGGCGACCGTGAAGCCGGGGGTGCCGGACGGCACGATGATCGAGGAGATCTCCGGGGAGCCGTCGGCCTTGCGGCCGGTGACCGCGGTGACCGTCACCAGGCCGGTGATGTCCGTACCGGAGTTGGTGATGAAGCACTTGCTGCCGTTGATCACCCATTCGTCGCCGTCCCGCACCGCGGTCGTGCGGGTCGCGCCGGCGTCCGAGCCGCCGTCCGGCTCGGTCAGGCCGAACGCGCCGAGCATCTCGCCGCTGCACAGCTTGGGCAGCCACTCGCGCTTCTGCTCCTCCGTGCCGAAGCGGTACAGCGGCATGGCGCCCAGCGAGACGCCCGCCTCCAGGGTGATCGCCACCGAGGAGTCGACCCGGGCGAGCTCCTCCAGGGCGATGCCGAGGGCGAGGTAGTCGCCGCCCATCCCGCCGTACTCCTCGGGGAACGGCAGGCCGAACAGGCCCATCCGGCCCATCTCCTGCACGATCTCGTACGGGAACGCATGCTGCTCGTAGTACTCGCCGATCTTCGGGGCGACGACGTCATGCGCGAACGCCTCGACCGTACGCCGGAGTTCCTCCAGCTCTTCGGGCAGACGGTGGTCCAGGGACATGGTCACTCCTTGTGGGAGAGGGCACGCAGGGTGCGCGAGGGGCTCGGGCGGCCCAGGACACCGGCCATCCACACGCTCGTGGCGGTGAGCCGGTCGAGATCGACGCCGGTCTCGATGCCGAGGCCGTGCAGCATCCACACGAGGTCCTCGGTGGCGAGGTTGCCGGTGGCGCTCTTGGCGTACGGGCAGCCGCCGAGGCCGCCCGCCGACGCGTCGACGGTGCTGACGCCGTGCTGCAGCGCGGCGAGGGTGTTGGCGAGGGCCTGCCCGTAGGTGTCGTGGAAGTGCACGCCCAGCTTCGAGGTGGGCACGCCCGCCTCGTTGAGGGCGGCGAGGAGGTGCTGGACGTGGCCGGGGGTGGCCACGCCGATGGTGTCGCCCAGGCTCAGCTCGTCGCAGCCCATGTCGAGCAGCGCCCGGCACACCCGGACCGTCTGCGCGACCGGCACCGGGCCCTCCCAGGGGTCGCCGAAGCACATCGACAGATAGCCGCGGACGTGCACCCCGGCCTCCTTGGCGCGGGCGACGACCGGGGCGAACATCACCAGTGCCTCGTCGACCGTGCGGTTGAGGTTGGCCTTGGCGAACGATTCGGTGGCGCTGCCGATCACCGCGATCCGGCGCGCGCCCAGTGCCAGCGCCCGGTCCAGGCCGCGGTCGTTGGGCACCAGGACGGGCAGCCGGTGCGGGTCGAGGTCGCCCAGCAGCGGGAACAGCCGCTCGGCGTCGGCGAGTTGGGGCACCCACTTGGGGTGCACGAAGCTGGTCGCCTCCACGACCGGCAGCCCCGCGTCGACGAGCCGGTGGACGAACTCGGCCTTGATCTCCGTGGGCACGACGGCCTGCTCGTTCTGCAGGCCGTCGCGCGCGCCGACCTCATGGATGCGCACCCGGGCGGGCAGGCCCTCCGCGGCGACCTCCATCGGCAGTCCGGCGACGGTCATGACGCCACCTCCCCGTCCGTGCCGTCGGCGCCGTCCAGGGGTGCGATCACGGCCAGCACCTGGTCCATGGCGACCGTCGAGCCGACCGTCACGTCCAGTTCGGTCACCGTCCCGGCATGCGGGGCGGAGATCACGTGTTCCATCTTCATCGCCTCCACCACCAGCAGGCCCTGGCCCGCGGTGACCTCGTCGCCGACCGCGACCTTGACGACCGTGACGGTGCCCGGCATCGGAGCGGCCAGGGTGTCCGCGCCGTGCGCCCCGGCGGCCCCGCGCAGCGCGGCCGCCACCGGGTCGTGGTCGGCGACCTGCCAGGCGTCGCCGTCCCTGCCGAGCCAGTCGCCGCTGCGGTGGAAGGTGTGCACGATGCCGTCGACGGTGATCCGGACGCGGTCCGGTGCGACCTCGGCGGTGTCCTCCGGGCCGCCGGGCCGGACGTCGCGGGCCACCGGGTCGTGGCCCGGCACCCGCAGCCAGTGGCGCACCGGCGCGGGCTCGCCGCCGAGCCGGAAGCCGCTGGGCGCGGCGAACGGGTCGCGCCAGCCGGCCTCGTCCACCGCCGGCGTGAGGGCGGCCTGCCGCACCGCCGCGGCCG
Source organism: Streptomyces bugieae (assembly GCF_036352915.1). Classification (NCBI taxonomy): domain Bacteria; kingdom Bacillati; phylum Actinomycetota; class Actinomycetes; order Kitasatosporales; family Streptomycetaceae; genus Streptomyces; species Streptomyces bugieae. The sequence continues at coordinate 16,303 of NZ_JAZBJP010000048.1, read as the reverse complement.
CCGCGTACACCTCGTCCGGTACGCCCGCCTCGATCAGGCCGGCCGCCTCGCGCTCCACCAGCCCGGTGTCCAACTCGCCGGAGACCACGTCGGGGTGGGCCAGCAGCCGCCGCAGGAAGCCGGCGTTGGTCGTCACGCCGAGGGTGACGGTGTCGGCCAGCGCGGCCCGCAGCCGGCGCAGCGCGCTCGCCCGGTCCGGGCCGTACGCGATGACCTTGGCGAGCATCGGGTCGTACCGGCTGCCGACCTCGCCGCCCTCGGTGAGGCCGGAGTCGGTGCGGGTCCCGCCGCCCTGCACCTCGTGCAGCGAGAGGACCGTGCCGCCGGTCGGCAGGAAGTCGCGGGACGGGTCCTCGGCGCAGAGCCGGGCCTCGACCGCGTGCCCGGTGAGCGTGATGTCGTCCTGGGCGTAGGGGAGGTGCTCGCCGGCGGCGATCCGCAGCTGCCACTCCACCAGGTCCAGGCCGGTGACGAGCTCGGTGACCGGGTGCTCCACCTGGAGGCGGGTGTTCATCTCCATGAAGTAGTAGGCCGAGGGGTCCTTGCCCGGGACGATGAACTCGACGGTGCCGGCGCCGCGGTAGCCGCAGGAGCGGGCCGCCTGCACGGCCGCCTCGCCCATCGCGGCGCGGGTCGCCTCGTCGAGCAGGACCGAGGGGGCCTCCTCGATGATCTTCTGGTGGCGCCGCTGGAGGGAGCACTCGCGCTCGCCGAGGTGGAGGACGGTGCCGTGGCCGTCCGCCAGGACCTGGATCTCGATGTGCCGGGGCCGGTCGATCCAGCGCTCCACGAGGAGGGTGTCGTCGCCGAAGGAGGAGCGTGCCTCGCGGCGGGCGGCGGCGATCTCCTCGGCCAGCAGCGCCTCCTCGCGCACCAGCCGCATGCCCTTGCCGCCGCCGCCCGCGGACGGCTTGAGCAGGACGGGCATGCCGATCTCCCGTGCCGCGGCGGCGAGTTGGGCGTCGTCCAGGCCGCTGCCGGAGGAGCCGGGGACGACCGGGACGCCGGCCGTGCGGACCGTCTCCTTGGCGCGGATCTTGTCGCCCATCAGCTCGATGGCGTCGGCCGGCGGGCCGAGGAAGACCAGGCCCGCCTCGGCGCAGGCCCGGGCGAAGGCGGCGTTCTCGGCGAGGAAGCCGTAGCCGGGGTGGACCGCCTGGGCGCCGGTGCGGGCGGCCGCGTCCAGCAGCCGCTCGACGGACAGATAGCTCTCGGCGGCCGGGGCCGGGCCGATCCGTACGGCCGTGTCGGCCTCGCGGACGTGGCGGGCCCCGGCGTCCGCGTCGCTGAAGACGGCGATGGAGCGGATGCCGAGCGTGCGGAGCGTGCGGATGACGCGGACCGCGATCTCGCCGCGGTTGGCGATCAGGACGCTGTCGAACATGGTCGTGGGCATTCCTCTCACATCCGGAAGACGCCGAACTGCGGCTCGCCCAGGGGGGCGTTGGCACAGGCGGTCAGGGCGAGGCCGAGGACCTGGCGGGTTTCGAGCGGGTCGATGACGCCGTCGTCCCACAGCCGGGCGGTGGCGTAGTAGGCGTTGCCCTGGGTCTCGTACTGCGCGCGGACGGGGGCCTTGAAGGCGTCCTCCTCCTCGGCGCTCCACTCCTCGCCGCGGGCCTCCATCTGGTCGCGCTTGACCGTGGCGAGGACCGAGGCGGCCTGCTCGCCGCCCATCACGGAGATCTTGGCGTTGGGCCACATCCACAGGAAACGGGGGGAGTAGGCCCGGCCGCACATGGAGTAGTTGCCGGCGCCGTACGAGCCGCCGATGACGACCGTCAGCTTGGGGACCCGGGTGCAGGCCACGGCCGTGACCATCTTCGCGCCGTGTTTGGCGATGCCGCCCGCTTCGTAGTCCCGGCCGACCATGAAGCCGGAGATGTTCTGGAGGAACACCAGGGGGATGCCGCGCTGGTCGCACAGCTCGATGAAGTGGGCGCCCTTCTGGGCGGATTCGGAGAACAGGATGCCGTTGTTGGCGACGATGCCGACCGGGTGGCCGTGCAGGTGCGCGAAGCCGGTGACCAGCGTCGTGCCGTACTCGGCCTTGAACTCGGCGAACCGCGAGCCGTCCACGATCCGCGCGATCACCTCCCGCACGTCGTAGGGCGTCCGGGAGTCCACCGGCACCGCGCCGTACAGCCCGGCCGGGTCGACCGCGGGCTCCTCGACGGGCCGCACCGTCCAGGGCAGTGCGGGCCGCTCGCCGAGCGTCGAGACGATGGTGCGGACGATGCGCAGCGCGTGCGCGTCGTCCTCGGCGAGGTGGTCGGTGACGCCGGAGGTGCGGGAGTGGACCTCGCCGCCGCCCAGTTCCTCGGCGGTGACGACCTCGCCGGTGGCGGCCTTCACCAGCGGCGGCCCGCCCAGGAAGATCGTGCCCTGGTTGCGGACGATCACGGCCTCGTCGCTCATGGCGGGGACGTACGCGCCGCCGGCCGTGCACGAGCCGAGGACGGCCGCGATCTGCGGGATCCCGGCGCCGGACATCCGCGCCTGGTTGTAGAAGATCCGCCCGAAGTGCTCGCGGTCGGGGAACACCTCGTCCTGCATCGGCAGGAAGGCCCCGCCGGAGTCGACCAGGTAGACGCACGGCAGGTGGTTGTCGAGGGCCACCTCCTGGGCGCGCAGGTGCTTCTTGACCGTCATCGGGTAGTACGTGCCGCCCTTGACCGTGGCGTCGTTGGCGACGATCACCACCTCGCGGCCGGAGACCCGCCCGATGCCGGCGATCACCCCGGCGGCCGGCGCGGCCCCGTCGTACATCCCCTCCGCGGCCAGCGGCGCCAGCTCCAGGAACGGCGAGCCGGCGTCCAGCAGGGCGTCGACCCGGTCGCGGGGCAGCAGCTTGCCACGGGCGGTGTGCCGCGCCCGGGCCTTCTCGCCGCCGCCGAGGCGGGCCGCCGCGAGCCGTTCGCGCAGTTCGGCGGCGAGCTCGCGGTGCGCGGCCTCGTTGGCCCGCCAGGAGTCGGAGGCCGGATCGTCCCTCGGACTCCGGCCGAGGGACGCCCCGTCGCCTCCCAGCACCGGTGCCTGCTCCATCACTACGAGCCCCCTTGCTCGGTCGTCCGCCCGGCCGCCGCGGTGCGCGGCCGCCGGGCATCCGGGTTAATGGGCGTTAACGTCATTTCCTTCAGGTTAACGACCACTAACCCGGCTGTCTACAATCGACGGCATGAGTAATGCGCAGGCCCCCGCCCCGACCAGCCGCCGCGAGCAGATCCTGAAAGAGGCCGCCCGGCTCTTCGCCGAGCGCGGGTTCCACGGCGTCGGCGTGGACGAGATAGGGGCGGCCGTGGGCATCTCCGGCCCCGGGCTCTACCGCCACTTCGCCGGCAAGGACGCGATGCTCGCCGAGCTGCTGGTGGGGATCAGCGAGCGGCTCCTCGCGGGCGGGCGGATGCGGGTCGCGGAGGGCGGCGAGGACCCCCGGGCGGTGCTGCACGCCCTGATCGACGGCCATATCGACTTCGCGCTGGACGACCGTCCGCTGATCACCGTGCACGACCGCGAGCTGGACCGGCTGCGCGAGGCCGACCGCAAGCGGGTGCGCCAGCTGCAGCGGCAGTACGTCGAGCTGTGGGTGGAGGTCGTCCGCCGGGTCCACCCGGGCCCCTCGGAGTCCCAGGCCCGGGCCGCCGTGCACGCCGTCTTCGGCCTGCTGAACTCCACCCCCCACCTGGGCCGGCCCGGCTCCCTCCCGGGTCGCACGGAGATGGCGGAGCTGCTGCACCGGCTGGCGCTGGGGGCCTTCGGGGCGGTGGCCGGGGGGCCGGCGGAGGCGCCGGCCGCGGGGGGACCGGTGGCCGCGGGCGCGTAGTGCGCTGCCGCACACCTTGTGGTTGAGGTCTGGACAGTCCAGGTGACCGGCCGGTAGCTTTTCGCTGAGCAAGCGCTTAGCCATGCGTTTGGCCGGTGATCTGGAGGAGGCGACGTAACCATGCGCCGTACGGTGTTCAACGAGGACCACGAGGCGTTCCGCGAGACCATACGCGCCTTCATCGAGGGCGAGGTCGTACCGGTCCACGACGAGTGGTTCGCGGCCGGCCAGGTCCCGCGCGAGTTCTACTACAAGCTCGCCGAGCTGGGCGTCTTCGGCATCCGCGTCCCCGAGGAGTACGGCGGCGCCGGCATCGACTCGCACAAGTTCGAGGCCGTGATGTACGAGGAGACCGCCCGCGCCGGCGTCACCTTCGGCGGCTCCGGAGTGCACGTCCTCCTCGGCCTGCCGTACATCCAGATGCTCGCCACCGACGAGCAGAAGAAGCGCTACCTGCCGAAGTTCGTCACCGGCGAGGAGATGTGGGCGCTGGCGATGACCGAGCCGGGCACCGGCTCCGACCTCGCCGGCATGAAGACCACCGCCAGGCTCAGCGAGGACGGCACGCACTACGTCCTCAACGGCTCCAAGACCTTCATCACCGGCGGCGTGCACGCCGACCGCGTCATCGTCTGCGCCCGCACCGACGCGCCCACCGCCGAGGACCGCCGCCACGGCATCTCCCTCTTCGCCGTGGACACCACGTCCGAGGGCTACTCCATCGGCCGCAAGCTCGACAAGCTCGGCCTGCGCACCTCCGACACCGCCGAGCTGGCCTTCGTCGACGTCAAGGTCCCCGTCGAGGACCTGCTCGGCGAGGAGAACAAGGGCTTCTACTACCTCGGCCAGAACCTCCCCTCCGAGCGCTGGGGCATCGCCTTCGGCGCGTACGCGCAGGCCAAGGCCGCCGTCCGGTTCGCCCAGCAGTACGTCCAGGAGCGCACCGTCTTCGGCAAGACCGTCGCGTCCTTCCAGAACACCAAGTTCGAACTGGCCGCCTGCCAGGCCGAGGTGGACGCCGCCGAGGCCGTCGCCGACCGCGCCCTGGAGGCCCTCGACGCCGGCGAACTGACCCCCGCCGAGGCCGCCTCCGCCAAGCTCTTCTGCACCGAGGTCGCCCACCGCGTCATCGACCGCTGCCTCCAGCTGCACGGCGGCTACGGCTTCATGAACGAGTACCCGATCGCCCGCCTGTACGCCGACAACCGCGTCAACCGCATCTACGGCGGCACCAGCGAGGTCATGAAGTCCATCATCGCCAAGTCCATGGGCCTGTAAGAGCAGCCGTGAACGACGCACTCCGGTCCCTGCTCGATCTGCTCGACCTGGAGCGGATCGAGCAGGACATCTTCCGCGGCCAGAGCCGGGCGGCCCTGGTGCCCCGGGTCTTCGGCGGGCAGGTCGCCGCCCAGGCGCTGGTCGCGGCCGGCCGCACGGTCCCCGAGAACCGGCCGCCGCACTCCCTGCACGCGTACTTCCTGCGCCCCGGCGACCCCGGCGCGCCCATCGTCTACACCGTCGACCGGATCCGCGACGGGCGGTCCTTCACCACCCGCCGGGTCGTCGCCGTCCAGCACGGCCAGCCGATCTTCCACCTCTCCGCCTCCTTCCAGGAGTACGAGGAGGGGCTGGACCACCAGACGGACATGCCGGCCGCGCCCGACCCGGAATCCCTGCCCACGGCCGCCGAGATGCTGCCCCGCCACCTCCCGGCGGACATCGCCGAACGGCTGGTCGAGGCCCGCGCCGCGGTCGACCTGCGGTACGCCGACACCCCGCCCTGGGGCACCGTCGGCCACCCGCGCGCCCCGCGCTCCCAGGTCTGGTTCAAGGCCAACGGCAAGGTCGCCGACGAGCCCCTGCTGCACGTCTGCCTGGCCACCTACGTCTCCGACATGACGCTGCTGGACTCGGTCCTGCTCGCCCACGGCCGCGGCGGCTGGGCCGTCGGCGACGTCGTCGGCGCCTCACTGGACCACGCCATGTGGTTCCACCGCCCCTTCCGCGCCGACGAGTGGCTCCTCTACGACCAGGAATCCCCCTCCTCATCGGGCGGCCGCGGCCTGGGCCAGGCCCGCATCTGGACCCAGCACGGCCAACTCGCGGTCTCGGTGATCCAGGAGGGGGTCGTGCGGGTGCCGCGGGGGTAGCGGAGCGGCCGGGTGGGGGGCTGGACCGGGGGCTGGGCGGGGGCGGGCGTTGAGCCGGGGAGTGGCCGTGCTTGTGCCTTGCGGTGGTTGTACGGCCCTAGGGGTGTCATCGGCCGCTTAGGGCATGGCACCCCCACCACCCACCCCCACCGGGGGAGCGAGCCGTCCTCACTGGAAGTCCCCCGCCGCGATCCGCTCAACTCGGGTCCGCCGCACCGTCAAGGAGGCCGGGTCGTTCACCGGCCACTCCTTGACTCCCGGCCTCCGCAGGTAGAAGACGCCCTTGCGGATATCGGTGACGACAGCCAGCCGCTCCGGGTCGTACGCGACCTCATCGCCAACTCCCGGCAGTTTCCACGGATTCACCGGGCGGCCTCAGCATCCGTGCAGACGCCGATCCGGGCGGCGCACGGCCGGCACACGTGCAGGCCGTCCGGACCGGCGGTCTTCTCCCGCGCCAGGCTGTAGCCGAAGTGGCAGCAGGGGCAGGCACTACCGGTGATCTCGTCGACCGTCCATGTATGCGCGGCCGGAACGGCGTCCCACCCCGTGGTCATGACACACCTCCGAGACCAGGTAGGCGGCCCCTCCTCCATAGGGTACGAGTACGTGCCCGGTATGACAGGGCACGCGGCGGTGAGGTCCTGGAGTGGGTGCGTGGGGCTGGCCGTGGTCAGTGAGGGGGCTGTCCTTGGCGTCACTCAGGGCTCCGGAACCATCGTTACGGGCGGCGTTGACAGTGAAAGGCGGATGCGGCGCGATGGCCGGACTGGTCTATTTCAAGAAGGCCGTTGAGGACGCCGACACCGTTGTCTATTCGTTCGGCGAAGATGCCTCTGAGATGACGCGGCAGCTGATCGTGGACAAGAGGAATCGCCGGTCGCGGCCAGGCGACGGAAGGGCGGACTATGCATTCCTCAAGGCATCGCGAAAGATCAATTCAATGTACGACCAAGTAAGCGAATGGCCTGAATGCGGAATGAGTGCCAGCTGATTTTTGCTGCGTGCGGCACCACCTGTGCACGCACCCGCAGTCGGTGCTCGGTCTTGTGGCCGTAGGTCATCTTCTTCAACCGCACGCGTTCGGCGGCACTCGGGCCTATCGGACAGGGGGTGCGGACGGGCATGGCTGGCGAACCGATCGGCCGAAGCGGATCACTGGTACCCCGCAGCCTGCCCCGCCCGTCACCCCCAGCCCCCGAAATGGCCGGTGCACGAGGGCACTTGGGCAGGGAAAACGCAACTTCGACATGGGCCGCAGAGGCAGCTACCTTCACCTGGTCTTCGGCGATCGCCCGCGGTCGCACAGGAGTTCCTTCAGGCTGAGCCACCCGCGACGGGATGAGTTGGTCACGCGCCATGAATCCTCGCCCCCGTGCGTAAGCCAGAACCGGGTCCACACCAGGCACCCCCAATCAGGGAGAGACGCATGCCTCATCTTGCGCTGTACACATTCGGTGTCCTGAAGTCACCTCTCACCGATCCCGGACCTCTCACGCGCGAATTGCACGACAGCGGCGAGGTCATCTACCGGAAGATCAGCCAGCACCCCGGGTACCTCGGTCGTGCGGAAGCGGCAGACCGCGGTCGGGGCACACACTTCGACTTGGACTGGGGTGCCTGGGGAGAGTTCGCCGTACCGACCTGGTACGACAAGGGCCATACGGCGGAATCCGCCGCCCTGGACGCGACCCTCTCACTCTGGACCGACCTGCGCTACGCCTTCGACGCCGTCTACACCGGTGTGCACCGTGAGGCGCTGAACAGGCGTTACGACTGGTTCGAGAGGACAGGACAGCCGAATTACGTGTGCTGGTGGGTCTCCGACGGCGTGATACCCACCTGGCAGGACGGGGTTTCCAAGCTGGAACACCTCCACGACCACGGCTCCGCGCCGCACGCCTTCACCTTCCACCACTCGTTCGCCCCGGACGGAACTCCGACCAGGATCAAAGACATCGGGCCGAAGAGCGACCAGGCTCGCTGACAAGGACTGTGTACGCGAGGCAAGTCGCCCCACCGCCCGATAGTCGTCAGCGGCCCCCGTCGCCATCCGTGCGGCGACGGGGGCCCCGCCGTGCGGGCCGAATCCGCCTGAGTTTCTGGAGCGGTTCATCCCCTTCGCGTATGCCACCCACTCCGGCTCGCATTACGCCCTGTGGCGGTGCGACGACCGAACCGACCTCGCCGCCCTGCCCGTCGTCTTGGTGGGCGACGAAGGAGACCTTTACGTCGTCGCGCGAAACCTGCCGGAACTGTTCCAGCTTCTCGCCATCGACAGTGTGTTCCTCGACCCGGACGAGGTCGAGGAACACAGCGATGGCCACCAGGAATTCCTCGTCTGGCTGGACCGGAACTCCGGGCTGGGGGCGCCGGAAGACCTCGACGCGCTCTGGGCCGAACAGAAGGCATGCGACGAGCAGTTCCGGACGTGGGCGAGCCGTTTCGTCGAGTTGGACGACTACTGAAAGCTCCATCCCGGATCGCGCTCGTCATGATGGTGCTGCCTGTCGCCGGTAATGGCTGGTGTGGGCCCAGCTCCAACTTCGCGGCACCACGCGCTTGCTTCAAGTGCACTTGAAGGTCCTAACGTTGCCGGCATGCCGGTGATCGACAGCACGCCCGTGACCTCCCCGCCCGTGGACGTTTGTGTGGCCGCGGGGACGGAGCATCCGCGGCCCGACGGCCAGGACCGTTACACGATCAGTGAGGTCGCGGCGTACACGGGGCTCAGCGCGCCCACCCTGCGGTGGTACGAGGAGATCGGGCTGCTGCCGGACGTGGAGCGGTCGCACAACGGCCAGCGCCGTTTCGGCAACCGGGACCTGGACTGGCTCGCCTTCGTGCGCAGGCTGCGGCTGACCGGGATGCCGGTCGCGGACATGGTGCACTTCGCGCAGCTGGTGAAGCGGGGCGAGGAGACCTTCGACGAGCGGCGGCAGATCCTCGAACGGACCCGGCGCGAGGTCCTCGCGCGGATGGCGGAGCTGCAGGACACCGTTGCCGTACTCGACGCCAAGATCGACTTTTATGCGGGCGCCCACCAGGCGTCGGAAGGGGCCTGAGCGCCATCATGAGCAACGCCATCGAACGGATCCGTAAGGTCGAGCTGGGCAACGGCGGCCCCCTCGTCGGCGTCCAGGGCTTCGGCGCCATGGGCATCAGCGCCGCCTACGGGGAGACGGACGACGCGGCCGCCCGCGACACCCTGGAGGCCACCGTCGAGGCGGGCGTCACCCTCATCGACACCGCCGACATGTACGGCGTCGGTGCCAATGAGGAGTTCCTCGCACCGTTCGTCGCCGCGCACCGCGACGAGATCACCCTGGCCACGAAGTTCGGCATCGAGTACCGCGCGGACGACCCGAAGTACCGGGCCATCCGTAACGATCCCGGCTACGTCAAGAAGGCCGTCGAGGCGAGTCTGCGTCGTCTGAACGTCGAGGTCATCGACCTCTACTACATGCACCGGCGCGATCCTGCCGTTCCGCTGGCCGAGTCCGTCGGTGCCATGGGCGAATTGGTGCGGGAGGGGAAGGTCAAGTACCTCGGCCTGAGTGAGGTCACCGGTGCCGAGCTGCGCGAGGCGCACGCCGTGCATCCGATCACCGCCCTGCAGACGGAGTGGTCGGTCTTCAGCCGGGACGTCGAGCGCAGCGCGGTGGGCGCGGCCGCCGAGCTCGGGGTCGCCTTCGTGCCGTACTCGCCGCTCGGCCGGGGCTTCCTGACCGGTGCCTTCACCGACGCGGGCAAGGAGCTCTCCGGCGGCGACTTCCGGCAGTTGATGCCGCGCTACACCGGGGACAACGCCAAGGCGAACGCCGCTCTGCTGGAGCCCCTGCACGAGATCGCGGCCGAACACGGCGCCACCACGGCGCAGATCGCGCTGGCCTGGTTGCAGCACCGGGCCGAGGTGCACGGCCTGACCGTCGTGCCGATCCCCGGGACCCGTAAGCGCAGCCGCCTGCTGGAGAACGCCGGGGCCACCCGGATCACCCTGACCGCCGGGCAGTTGGCCCTCCTGGAGCCGATCGCCGGACAGGTGGCGGGCGAGCGCTACGCGGACATGTCCCTCACCTCGGCGGCGCGGGAGGACTAGGTGCGGCGCCCTTAGCCCGTAGGGGTCACGAGCGCCCCCTGCGGGGCCACAACGCGGGGGCGGGCGGCGATATTTCCTGGGGCAGGGGCAGGGGCAGGGGCAGGGGCAGGGGCAGGGGCACAGGGCACGGGGGGCAGAGGGGCAGGGAAAGGGGCGGAGGGACGCGGGCACGGCCGGCCCGTGGGGTCCGGGGGCCGGGGCCGGCGGGGCGCGGGCACACACACGCACCATGGGGCGCGGGCACGCACGCGCGCAATGGGGCGCGGGCACGCGCGCGCAGAATGGGGCGCGGGGACGCACGTGCCCAGGGTTCAGGCCAACCCCGCCGCGTCCAGCAAGTACGCCGTCAGGGGGTCGTAGTAGCGGGGGCTGCGGACGTGGTCGTCTAGGGGGATGGTGACCTGGAGGGTGCCTTCGGCCTCGGCGAGGAAGAGGGCCGGGTCGTTGGAGTCGGCGAAGCCGATCGCGTCCAGGCCGCGTTGGCCCGCGCAGCCCGCCCAGCCGTGGTCGGCCACGACCAGGTCCGGCAGCGGGCGGCCGGCCCGCTCCAGGCCGTCGAGGATCGCGGCCATCGGCTCGGGGGAGTGGGTGTGCCACAGCGTCGCGCCGCGCTCCAGCATCGCCACGTCGGCGAACTGGAAGACCATGCCCTCGTCCGCCTGCAGCCCGTCCGGGATGACGACGATCTCGCAGCCGGCGGCGCGGAGTGCCGCGGCGGTGGCGCGGTGCACGTCGAGCAGGCCGCCCGGGTGGCCGGTCGCGAACAGCACCCGCTGCTCGCCGGCCGCCGCCTTGCGCAGCAGCGCCGCCGCCCGCTCCAGCGCGTCCACCGTCAGTTCCGGGTCGATGGTGTCCTGGCCCTGCCGGTGGTTCGGGTCGTCGCTCACCCCGCAGCGCTCCGCCATCACGGCCAGTACGTCCTGCTCGTCCGCCCACCGGTCGCCGAATTCCAGGCCGAACCAGAAGTAGCGGTCACCGTTGGCGAGCTTGCGGTAGTGGGAGAGGTTGTTCTCCCGGGGGGTGGCGACCTCCCCGGCGATCCGGGTGCGGACGAGATGGTCGACGAGTTCGGCGCGCGACGGAACGGCGGCTGCGGAGGCTATCGGCATAGCGCCATTGTGCCCGGACGTATGTTCCGGGGCGGGGGAGTTCCGTACCCCGGACGGAAGCGATCACGGACCGGAGCCGGGATGGGGACGGACCGGAGCCGGGCGGGAGCCGGGCGGGAGTCGGACCGGAGTCGGACCGGAGTCGGACCGGAGTCGGACCGGAGCTGGGCTGGACGAAATGTCGAACGGGCATCGTGTTCCGTCGCGGAAATGTCCATGGGCCTGAGGCCTCGCCGTCCCTAGTCTCGGCTCATGACCACCGCAGCCAGCGCTTCCCACGAGCCCGTCGGCCCCGTCGGCCCCGTCGACTCCTCCCGCATCCCCCGGTACGCCGGGCCGGCCACCTACGCCCGCCTGCCCCGCCTGGACGAGGTCGGCGGCCGGGCCGACGTGGCCGTCGTCGGCGTCCCCTTCGACACCGGCGTCTCCTACCGCCCCGGTGCCCGCTTCGGCGGCAACGCGATCCGCGAGGCGTCGCGGCTGCTGCGCCCGTACAACCCGGCGCAGGACGCCTCCCCGTTCGCGCTGGCGCAGGTCGCGGACGCGGGTGACATCGCCGCCAATCCGTTCAACATCAACGAGGCCGTCGAGACCATCGAGGCCGCGGCGGACGACCTGCTTGGCACCGGCGCGCGGATGATGACGCTCGGCGGTGACCACACCATCGCGCTGCCGCTGCTGCGGTCCGTCGCCAAGAAGCACGGGCCGGTCGCACTGCTGCACTTCGACGCGCACCTCGACACCTGGGACACCTACTTCGGCGCCGAGTACACCCACGGCACGCCGTTCCGCCGGGCCGTGGAGGAAGGCATCCTCGACACCTCGGCGCTCTCCCACGTGGGCACGCGCGGCCCCCTGTACGGCAAGAAGGACCTCACCGACGACGAGAAGATGGGCTTCGGCATCGTCACGTCCTCGGACATCTACCGGCGCGGTGCCGACGAGGTCGCCGACCAGCTGCGGCAGCGCATCGGGGACCGGCCGCTGTACATCTCGATCGACATCGACTGCCTGGACCCGGCGCACGCCCCCGGCACCGGCACCCCCGAGGCCGGCGGCATGACCTCGCGCGAGCTGCTGGAGATCCTGCGCGGCCTCTCCTCCTGCAACCTGGTCTCCGCCGACGTCGTCGAGGTGGCGCCGGCCTACGACCACGCCGAGATCACGGCCGTGGCCGCCTCGCACACCGCGTACGAGCTGACCACGATCATGTCGCGGCAGATCGCCGCCGCGCGGCAGGACTGAGCACCCGGCGGGACCGAGCACCTGGCGGGACCGAGCGCCCGGCGGGACCGAGCGCCCGGCGGGACCCAGCGCGGGGCGCGCCCGCGGCAGCACGGCGGACGGCCGGTCACAGAGGTGGCCGGCCGTCCTTCGTGACGAGTTCCCACGTGCCGTCCTCGAAGGGGTGGCCGCCCAGCACCGCGTCCCAGGTGTCGCTCTCGTCCACCGTCGGGTCGATCCGCCGGCACCAGGCGGCGAGCACCTGCTGGGCGTCGCGCCGGTCCGCGCGTGAGGGGTGGAACCCGCGGCGGTACGCGTCGAAGAGCCGGACCATGGCGAAGAACCGCGCGAGGGAGCCCGCGGCCGGTTCGGGAGCCGTGTCCCGGGGCAGCCGGAGCACCTGCCCGGTCGCGCCGTCCAGCGCCAGCGGGGCGTACATCCAGTGGCCGATCTCGTAGCGGACCCCGGACCGCTGCCCGTCGGTGCCGTCCTTCGGCAGCGGCTTCAGGCCGCCGTGGGTCTGCAGTTGCAGCAGTCCTTCCAGGCTCGGCAGCCCCACCTCGACGAGGAAGTCCCGGGTGCCGGGGTGGGTGATGCCGTCGGGCAGGTCGCCGGCCGCGTGCCGCCGGCAGGCACCGGCGCCGAACACCTCCTCCAGCCAGGGCCGGGCGCCGGCGTCGCCGTCCGCCGCGGCCAGCGCCTCGGCGGGCGGTTCCGGGGCCGCCAGCCGGGCGTGCGGCTCCAGCAGCGGCGCCGCGTGCCAGGCCGTGCCGTCGTCCTCCCCGTCCGCCCGGCAGACGGCCGCGAACAGCCCGCCCTCACCGGCCAGCACCCACAGGTTGTCGAGCCCGATGCCCTGCCCGACGGACAACGGGCAGCGCGGCGGTGGCGCGGACGGCTCCGGCTCGATCTCCCACTCCCCGTCCAGCCGCTCGGCGAACGCCCCGGACACCCCCTCCGGCACCCGGTCGTCGTAGACCCAGCCGGACTCGTAGAGCGGCTCCGGGACGACGGCGGGCGCACCGTGCGGCGCACCGGTGGCCGAGTCGAACTCCTGCCGGACGTACGCGTGGGCCGGGTCCGTCGCACGGTCCGTGGTCGCGTCCCGGGCGGCCAGCAGCGACAGCCCGTCCTCCGACCGGACCAGCGCCAACTCGTCGATCCGCCCCACCTCGCCGGGGACCGGGCCGAACCGCCCGTTGCCCCGCCACTGCGTCCACACCGTCTCGAACGGCATCCCGACCCCGGACCCGCTCAGCTGCCGGGCCAGGTCCGTACGTCCCGCGCAGAGCGCCGCGTGGTGCAGCCAGGCCGCCCACTCGCCCTGGCTCAGGGACCAGGCGCCCTGCGCCTGAAGCGACCGGACGTCGGCGAGCACCCCGCCGTACGGCACACCGGCCGGATACGCCACGGCGAGGGCGTCCCAGGCGGCCCCGGGGCGCACCTGGGCCAGCACCCGCCCGTCGGTGAGCAGTTCGCCCGCCGTGCCGGCCAGGGCCGCGTGGGCCGGCAGCGCGCGGGCCGCGTACCGGCCGACCGGACCGCTCTCGGTCCACGGCCGGGCCGGCCCGGAATCCGTCACGGCCGCCAGCAGCGCGGCCACGACGCGCCGCTGTTCCGCCTCGGACACCGGACAGGCCGCGCGCCACATACGGGCGAGGGACGGCGAACGGAACGCCAGCCGCCCGGCGTCCGGTTCCTCCTCACCCCGCGCGTCCCGCCCCGTCTCCCGTACCTCGATCACGTCGGGGAAGGCGGCGGCCAGTGCGCGGGCGTCGGCGGGCCCGGACGGCGCACCCAGCGCCTCGTGCAGCAGCCGGTACACCTCCACCGGGACGTCGGCGGTCTCGGCGGCGGCGAGGACACCCAGCGGGTGCCGGCCGTCCGCGCCGGTGGCGTCCGCGCTGCGGGCTTCCGGGCCTGCCGCGAGGGTCACCACCACGTCGCGCGCGGGCGGTTCGCCCATCCGGTCGCCGTCCCATTCCAGGGCCAGCCGGATCCGGGCCTCGGGTGCCCGCAGCAGGAGGAGGGACAGCGCCCGGGCGATCCGCCGGGGTTCCGAGGAGGTCAGTGTGGTGCCCGCCCACTGGGAGTTCACCAGGAACACGGTGTGGTCGCCGCGCAGTGCGCCGCGCAACCCGGGGCGGCCGCGCAGGAGTTCGTCGGGCCCGAGCTCCACGCCGAGGGCGGCGCACACCCGCAGCGCGACCTCGTCCGCCGTCAGGCCCGTGCAGTCGACCAGCGCGGCACCGGGGACCTGCGCGGCGCTCTCGCGCAGCAGCGCGGACTTCCCCGCGCCGCCGTCGCCGCCGATCACGAGCCGTGCGCGCCGCTCCACGGGCAGCGCCAGCCAGTCCCGGATCGCTGACCGCTCTCGGTCGCCGAGCTGGTGTGTCACGCGAAATCACTCCCACCGGTGCGGTGCTCGAAACCCTAGCTCAGGACAGCAGGCCCTTTCCGGCGAAGCCCAGCCACAGTCCCTTCAGACGATTGACGTACGCCTCGCCCTCGGCCGTGAACGCGGCCCGGGCGTCGTCCTTGATCTGCCGGATCTCGTCCTGCCGGCCTTCCGCACGCATCTCGGCCTCGTCCTCCACCCGGCCCCGGCGGAACCCGGTCCCGTAGTAGATGGGCACGTCCTTGGGGAGGTTGTGGCCCAGGTAGGAGGAGCAGTCGTTGCCGGACGCGGGGCCGCACGGTTCCCGTTCGGTGTACAGGCCCTGGGGCTGGAGCGGGGGCTTGCCGTCCGCCTCCCGCTGCCGGTTGACCTCGCCCAGGTAGTCCAGGACGTGCGGTTCGGAGTGCACGCCGGCCGACCACTCGGTGCCCATCGGCAGCGAACTGTCGGAGAGGTAGTGGGTCTGCCCGGTCTCCGGGTCGTGCACCTCCACCACCGCGTAGTTCCGGTTCGACCAGTCGCCCTTGTTGTCGCCGGTCAGTTCCTTGAAGACGTTCGCGGTGTATTTCCGTCCGTCTTCCTTGAACGTGTCCTTGAGCTCCTTGCGGACGTCGTTCCGGTCCGGCACGGACTGCTGCTGGTGGTAGTAACTGCCCGCGGACTGGTGGCCCTTGGCGTCCATGTTGGTGGCCAGTTTGTCCCTGGCCTCCTTCTGCCGGTCCTGCTTCTCCTTGCCCTCTTCGGTGCTGGGGTCGTGGTCCAGCGGGCGGTTCGACGGATGGTTGGGGTTGTCGACGTCCGGGTGGAGCGAGCCGACCTCCAGTTCGCGGTGGAACTTGAGCGACAGCCGGGTGATGGCGGCCACGGCGGCCATCTGCTGCGGGCGGGGCATCTCCGCGAACGGCGGGTGGCGGAGGGTGTTCTCCAGGGTTTCCCGGGTGATGCCGTTCGGGTTCCCGGGCGGGCCGCACTGCTGCAGCAGGTCGCGCAGTTGCCCGTTCCCGCCCCAGTGCTCGAGGTCGTTGTAGAGCCGGTCGAGGCTGACCTGCTCGACGTGGTGGGTCTCCCGCAGCGAGCCCTGGGAGTCCTCGGGCAGCAACCCCTGGTGCGTACGGTCGGGCGCGTCCCGGTTGTCGTCGTCGTGGTGCTGCCCGTCGTGCTCCTGGTCGTGCCCCTCGCCGTGTCCCTCGTCGTGCCCCTCGTCGTGGTCGAGCTTGGGCTTCTTGGCGTCGTGGCCCCCGTCGTTCCCGTCCGCGTCCGCGTCGTCGGGATGCGGGTGCTTGTCGCCGGCGGCGCCGGGTTCGGCGGCGGGGCGGCGGGGGGTGTCGGTGCGGGGATCGGTGGTGTGGTGGTCGGTGGTGTGGTGGTCGGACGGGGTGGGTGTGGGGGTGGTGGGGCGGCGGTCGGCGCCGAGGGGGATGGCGTGGACGCCGTTGCTGCCGTCGTGGAGGGGCCGGTCGCTGGTGCGGCCGGTCTGGGCGTCGACGTAGGTGATCTTGC
>NZ_JAZBJP010000047.1:0-52590 GCF_036352915.1 Streptomyces bugieae | reverse complement strand
CTGCGGGCGGGGGGGCGGGGGCGCCGGGGCGGGGGCGCGGGCCGCCGGGGGTGGGGGTGCGGGACGCCGGGGGCTGGGGCGCGGGCCTTAGGGGCGGGGCGAACGGATCCCGTAGGGGGTGCGAGGGCCCCCTGCGGGGCCTCAACCGGCCGGGTGGGGGCGGTATTCCCGGTGTCCCGGCCACCGGCCCGGCCCGGCCACCGGCCCGGCCCCGCTACTGGTCCGACGAGAAGCGCACCGATCCGGCCGGGATCTCCGCGTCGCACCAGATGCGGATGCCGTCGCGGAGTTCGTTGTCGGCGCCGATGCGGGCGCCGTCGCCGATGACCGCGCCGTCGAGCACCGTACGGGCGCCGATGCGGGCGCCCGCGCCGATCAGGGAGTCGCGGATCACGGCGCCGGGTTCGACGACCGCGCCCTCCAGGACGGCGCTGCCGTCGAGTTCGGCGCCGGCGCCGATGACGGTGCGCGGGCCGACGACCGTACCGCCGGTGAGCTTGGCGTCCGGGGCGACCTCGGCCGTCTCCAGGACGAGGCGGTCACCGCGGCGGCCGGGCACCGCCGGGGACGGGGCGCGGCCCAGGACCAGGTCGGCGGAGCCGCGGACGAAAGCCTGCGGGGTGCCGAGGTCCAGCCAGTACGTGGAGTCGACCATGCCCTGGAGGTGCGCGCCGTCGGCGAGCAGCCCGGGGAAGGTCTCGCGTTCGACGGAGACCGGGCGGTCGGCCGGGATGGTGTCGATGACCGACCGGTTGAAGACGTAGGCGCCGGCGTTGATCTGGTCGGTGACGATCTCCTCGGGCGTCTGCGGCTTCTCCAGGAAGGCGGTGACCCGTCCGGTGCCGTCGGTGGGGACGAGACCGAAGGCGCGCGGGTCCTCGACGCGCGTGAGGTGCAGGGAGACGTCGGCGCCGGAGGTGCGGTGGGTGTCGACCAGGGCCTTGATGTCCAGGCCGGTGAGGATGTCGCCGTTGAAGATCAGGACCGGGTCGCCGGGGGCGGAGTGCAGCCGTTCGGCGACGTTGCGGATGGCGCCGCCGGTGCCCAGCGGTTCCCGCTCGGTGACGTACTCCAGGTGCAGCCCGAGCGCCGAGCCGTCGCCGAAGTACGGCTCGAACACCTCGGCGAGGTAGGAGGTGGCCAGGACGATGTGCTCGACGCCGGCGGCCCGGGCGCGGGCCAGCTGGTGGGTGAGGAACGGCACGCCGGCCGCCGGGACCATGGGCTTGGGCGTGTGCACCGTCAGCGGGCGCAGCCGGGTGCCCTTGCCGCCGACCAGGAGGATCGCTTCTGTCACCTGTCGTCTCTGCTTCCTGCTGGGGTCGGCCGGTCGGCGGACCAGTGTAGGCAGACGGGCCCCCGGCCGGCCCCGGCGGAGGGGCGGGTTCCGGCCGCGGGCGGACGCCGTCATCCCAAGTCGTGGTCGCTAAGACGTGTCTGCCGCAGGAACGGTTCAGTGGTGCCCGGGACGACCCGGAAGGCGGCCTTCCTCCTCGTCCGGCCGGCGGCGGTCTCCCGTCCCCGGGGGTGCCCCCTACCGGTATCCCGTTCAGCGCCCCTGGAGTTGCGCGGCGGCGAGCCGGGTGGCGGCGAGTTTGTTGTAGAGGTGGTTGCCGGGGCAGTCGGTGGTGAAGCCGTCGCGGTGGCCGGAGATGACGTGCAGGCCGACCTTGGTTCCCTTGGGATAGCGGTTGCCGCCGCTGGAGACCATCTTTGTGGTGGCGCGCGGATCGGCGTTGGACAGGCCGAGCTTCCAGGCCGTCAGGTGGGCGACCGCGGCAACGGCGGCCTTGGGCGGTTCGGTGTCGGTGAAGGTGCCGAGGACGGCGATGCCGGTGGAGTCGTTGTTGAAGCCGAGGGTGTGGGCGCCCATGACGGGCTTGGCGACGCCGCCGGCGCGGCCCTCGTAGACCGTTCCGCACTTGTCGATGAGGAAGTTGTAGCCGATGTCCCGCCAGTGGTTGCTCTTGACGTGGAAGCGGTACATGGCGCGGATCAGCTTGGGGGCCTGGGCGCAGGTGTAGTTGTTGCCGGAGCCGCTGTGGTGGACGAAGGCGGCGCGCACCGCGTGGGTGTAGAGGAACGACTTCTCGCGCAGCTTCTCGTTGGCGCCCCAGCCGGCCCGGGTGACGATGCGGGGGCGCGGTCCGACGTAGGTCGGGCCGGCGGGCCGGCCACCGCCGGCCGCGGCGATGTCGGCCTGGGAGGCGGCGCGGTCGAGGGCGGGGATCTCGGTGGCGCCGACCGGGGCGAGGGCGGCGTTGGCGACGGAGGCGGCGGTGGCGTCGGGGCCGAGGGGGGCCGGCGGGCCCTGGATGCTGCGCCGGGCGGGCGGTGCGCTGCCGGGGTCGACGAGTTCGAGGCGCAGTCCGCGCGGGACGGCGACCGGTGCGCGGTTGCGGGTCTGCGGGGTGATGCGCAGTTGGACGGCGTCGGAGTCGCCGACCCACAGGGGCGCGGTGCTGCCGCGGACGTCGCTGTCGTGGCGTTCGGCGGCGTCGAGGTCGGGGGCGTCGTCGTTGTGGGTCTGGACGTCCTGCCAGCCGGACCAGGCGCCGGTGCGGGTGGCGCGGGTGCGGACCTGGACCCGGCCGTGGAGTGCGGCGCCGGCGTCCTCCCAGACGACGCCGAGCAGGGAGAACGGCCGTACGCTGCGGGCCGGCAGACCGAGGGTGCGGGGCGCCGGCGCGGTGGCGGTGTCGCGGTCGGTGGGGCGGGGCGCGCCGGTGCCGAGGGCCGCGACCGGCAGGGACTGGGTGCTGCCCGGGAGGTCGGCGATGCGCGCCGCGGCGGGGCCGGGTGGCCGGCGGGCGGCACCGGCGTCCGGCGCGAAGGGCAGGGCGAGGGCGGCGGTGCACGCCGCGCCGAGGCAGCTCGCGAGGAAGGGGCGCATGAACAGCATCGTGAACACGGGCGGCGGCAACGCGCCAACGGTGACCTGACGGGGCATCGGCCGATCCGGTGGCCCGGGCCGGCCGGGCCCGACCCACCGTCAGCGGCCGCCGCGCGTACCCTTGCCGCGATGAACGCCATCGATCGCACCCCCGCCGACCTGCTGGGTTCCGCGCTCGCCGCGGACCCGGCCCGCCCGCTGGTGACCTTCTACGACGACGCCACCGGCGAGCGCGTGGAACTGTCCGTCGCGACCTTCGCCAATTGGGTGGCCAAGACCGCCAACTATCTGCAGGGCGATCTGGCCGCCGAGCCCGGTGACCGGCTCGCGCTGCTGCTGCCGGCCCACTGGCAGACCGCCGTCTGGTTGCTGGCCTGTTCGTCGGTGGGCGTGGTGGCGGAGATCGGCGGGAATCCGGCGGCCGCGGATCTGGTGGTGGCCGGTCCGGACCGGCTGGCGGAGGCGCGGGCCTGTTCCGGGGAGCGGGTGGCGCTGGCGCTGCGTCCGCTGGGCGGGCGTTTCCCGCAGCCGCCGGAGGGGTTCGCCGACTACGCCGTGGAGGTGCCGGGGCAGGGCGACCGGTTCGTGCCGTTCGTCCCGGTGGAGGCGGATGCGGTGGCGCTGGTGGTGGCCGGCGAGGAACTGACCGGTGCGGAGGTCGTGGACCGGGCGCGGGCCGATGCGGCCGCGGCCGGGCTGCCCGCGGCGCCCCGGGTGCTGTCGGGGCTGGGGTACGACACCTGGGAGGGCCTGTCGTACGGGCTGTACGGGCCGCTGGCGGCCGGCGGCTCGGTGGTGCTCTGCCGGCACCTCGGCGGGCTCGACGCGGCGGCCGAGGCGGCCCGGGAGACCAGCGAGAAGATCACCTTCCGGGCGCCGCGGGCGGCCGGGTAGCGCGTGCCGCGGGGGCGCTCCCGGGAGCGCTCCCCCGTCCGGCGGACCGTGGGGGCCCAGCGCAGGCCCGGGCGCCGGTTTCCGTTCATGCTCGTGAGATACGTACGACCCGGCGCGGGTTCCGTCCGTCCGTCGTGACGCGGGGCCCGCGCACGGGCGCTACGCCGACTCCGTGAGGATGGACGCACAGGTGACCGAGACCCCCGAGCCCCCCAGGTTCACCGGCTGGGCCGAGCGCCCGGGCAGGGGGCCGGGGCCGCGGCGCACCCCGCCGGACGGGCGCTGGCGGCGCCGGCTGGTGTTCGGGGCGGTCGGGGTGCTGCTGGTCGGGGCGGGTGCCGGCGCGGCGCTGTACGCCAAGCTCAACGGCAATATCCACACCGACAGCGACGTCGAGGCCGAGCTGCGCAAGTGGGAGTCGGAGCGGCCGCCGGCGGGCCCGCCGAACGCGCAGAACCTGCTGCTGATCGGCTCCGACAGCCGCACCGGCGGCAACAGCGCGTACGGCCGGAGCAGCGGCCAGCGGTCGGACACCACGATGCTGCTGCATCTCGCTGCGGACCGGAGGAGCGCCACCGCGGTGAGCATCCCGCGGGACCTGGTGGTGGAGGTGCCGCACTGCAAGGGGGCCGACGGCCGGGAGACCGGTCCGCAGACGACCCAGTTCAACTCGGCGTTCGCGTACGGCGGGGCGGCCTGCACGATCCGGACGGTGGAGAAGCTGACCCGGATCCGCATCGACCACTACATGATCATCGATTTCGTGGGCTTCAAGCGGATGGTGGACGCGGTGGGCGGGGTCGAGGTCTGCCTCCCCCGGCCGGTCCGGGACGCCGAGGCGCACCTCGATCTGCCCGCGGGCCGGCAGACGCTGCAGGGCGAGGCCGCGCTCGGATACGTGCGGGCCCGCAAGAGCCTGGGGGACGGAAGTGACACCGAGCGCATGGAGCGCCAACAACGATTTCTTGGTGCTCTCGTGAAGAAAGTGCAGAGCAATGGTGTCCTGCTGAATCCGACCCGGCTGTATCCGGTTCTGGATGCCGCGACGAGTTCGCTGACCACGGACGGCGGTCTGGCTTCGCTGCGCGGGCTGTACGAATTGGTGCGCAGCACTCGCGGCATTCCGACCGGGCGGGTGCAGTTCCTGACCGTGCCGCGCCGGGAGTACCGCTTCGATCCCAACCGCGACGAGCTGGTGGAACCGGATGCCGACCAGCTCTTCGGGCGGCTGGGCAGGGATCTTCCGGTGACCGTGCGGCCGGCGCCGGGCGGTGCGGAGCGGCCGGTGCGGTCCGGGGGCGGGGCGCCGGGCGGTGGGTCGCCGGACGACAAGCCGGGCCCCGAACCCTCGCCTTCGGCGGGTTCAGGGCCTACCTTTCCCGGTACGACGGCGGAGCGCGGGATCTGCGAATAAAGATGCCGCAAAGTACGCTCGGCGACTCGAATGGATTGGGCGGATTGCCCAGTTGTAGGGAAGTGGAATTTGTCACGCGCGTCGCGTGGCGCTGAACTGGGCGGATAGTGTGAGCGATCCGGTCCGCACATTGCCGGACCGATGACCATGCACCTTTGACCATGCACTGCACGATCGACCTACCGAGCGCCTTGAGGGGATGGCGCCGCGTGGCACCGACGGAGGACTCAAGGCACCGTGGACGCGCAAGGCCGTGGGCAGGCGGGCGACGACAACGTGGATCCCGCCGATCAGTGGGTGTTCGATCCGAACACCGGCAATTACGAGCTGCGGCTTGACCCGGCCGGTCAAGCCCCCGCTCGGCCCTCCGACCCCAAGGCCCCCGGGTCCAGACGCGCCGCGCGGCGGCCGGGTGCCGGGGACGACACCGACACCCGGCCGCTGCCGACGCAGCGCGGGCGCCGCGGTGAGCGGGGCGAGGACGGTGCGGACGGGCGGCCGGCCGGTGGCCGGGCGGCGCGGCGGGCGGCGGGGCGTACCGCGACCGGCTCGCCCTCGGTGGCGGGTCCGGCGAGCCGCCGCAAGCGCAAGCCGAAGGCGTCCGGGAAGAAGAAGGTCCTGTACTGGACGGCGGGCGTGGTCGGCTTCGTCCTCGTCGCCGGCTGCGGCGGCGCGTACTACCTGTACCAGCAGCTGGACGGGAACATCTCCAAGGTCGACGTCGGCGTGGAGAACGAGGCGGTGTCCGACGGCCCGGTGAACCTGCTGATCATCGGCACGGACTCGCGGGACGGCAAGGGCAACTCCGGCTACGGCGACGCCGGGAGCGTGGGGCACGCGGACACCACGATCCTGATGCACATCTCCAAGGACCGGTCCAACGCCACCGCGCTGAGCATCCCGCGCGACCTGATCACCGACATCCCGGACTGCCCGACGGCGCAGAAGGACGGCTCGAAGAAGGTCATCCGCGGCGAGCACCAGGTGCGCTTCAACACCAGCCTGGGCCAGGAGGGCCGGGACCCCGGCTGCACCTGGCGCACCGTCCAGAAGCTCACCGGCCTGAAGATCGACCACTTCATGATGGCGGACTTCAACGCGGTCAAGGAGCTGTCCGAGGCGGTGGACGGTGTCGAGGTCTGCGCCGCCAAGGACCTCAACGACCCCAAGTCTCACCTGCACTTGAAGGCCGGCCGGCACACCGTCAAGGGCGAGCAGGCGCTGGCGTTCGTCCGCACCCGGCACGCCATCGGGTTCGGCAGCGACCTGGACCGGATCAAGATGCAGCAGCAGTTCCTCAGCTCGCTGATCCGCAAGCTGAAGTCGAGCGCGTTCTCCAGCCCCGGCAAGCTCTACGACGTCAGCCAGGCGGCGACCAAGGCGCTCACCGTCGACACCGGCATCGGTACCGCCAGCAAGCTGCTGGACTTCGGCAACGACCTGAAGCGGGTCAACATCGACAAGATCACCTTCGCCACGGTGCCGGTGCTGGACAACCCCAACGACCCGGCCACCGTCATCCTGGACAAGGCGAAGGCGGACCCGCTGTTCGCGATGGTCCGGGCCGACCACCAGCTCGCGAAGAAGCACAAGGGCAAGAAGAGCTCCGGATCGGTCAAGAAGGCCCCGCCGGAGCTGGTGCGGGTCGACGTGACCAACGGCGGCGGGCCGATCGGCTCGGCCCAGGAGACCGTGGACTGGCTGCAGAACAGCAAGGGCGCCCGGCTCTCCACCAACGCCGGCAACGCCCCGCAGAAGCTGGCCGCCACCCGCCTCGAGTACGCCCCCAACCAGGCCGACCAGGCCGCCGCACTGGCCGACTGGATGGGCCTGCCCAAGAGCGCGCTGAAGAAGTCCGCACAGGACGCCGGTGACCGGGTGCCGATGAAGCTCATCCTCGGCAAGGACTTCAAGGCACCGGGCACACCGATCTCGGCGCCGACCGAGATTCCGGACAACGTGCAGAACGTCAACGCGGACGACAAGAACGTCTGCGCGAAGTAACGAACGTGACCCGGCCGCCCCGCACGGCGGCCGGGAAGCACCACCGGACTGACAACGGGGAGAGGGCCCAATGCGGCAGAGCAGTGTGCGTGGTGACCGATCACGCCGGCGACGGCAGCCGGAAGCACAGGAACTGGGCTGGGACGACAGCCTCTACGAGAACAAGGGGCTGCCGCCGGACGCACCCGGCTGGACGCCGCCGGAGGGCGGCGAGGTGCCGCCCGGCGACGAGGACGGGCCCGAGGAGACCGGCGGCCACCGCAAAGGGGGCCGGCCGCGCCGCAAGAAGGGCAAGGGCCGCAAGGCCCTCCGTTGGACCGCCATATCCCTCGCCGTCCTGATAGTGGGCACCGCGGGCGCCGGCTACTGGTACTACGAGCACCTCAACGCCAACCTCCGCAAGGCCCCGCGGTCCCTGGGCGGCAACGGCCTGAAGAAGCCGGACCCCAACGCGTTCGGGCAGAGCCCGCTGAACATCCTGCTGCTCGGCTCCGACGGCCGGAACAGCAAGAAGAACATCGAGCTCGGCGGCGCCCGGCAGGACGCGGACCGCAAGCCGCTGGCCGACGTCCAGATGCTGG
Source organism: Streptomyces bugieae (assembly GCF_036352915.1). Lineage (NCBI taxonomy): Bacteria > Bacillati > Actinomycetota > Actinomycetes > Kitasatosporales > Streptomycetaceae > Streptomyces > Streptomyces bugieae. The sequence goes on along the minus strand of NZ_JAZBJP010000047.1, from coordinate 44,804 downwards.
TGCACGTCTCCGCCGACCGCAGCAACATGTCGGTGGTCTCCATCCCGCGGGACACCCGGGTGACGATCCCCAAGTGCACCGACCCGAAGACGCACGAGGTCTATCCGCAGACCACCGCGCCGATCAACGAGTCGCTCCAGCACGGCGGTCCGGGCTGCACCCTCTCCACCTGGCAGGAGCTCACCGGCGTCTACATCGACCACTTCATGATGGTCGACTTCTCCGGCGTGGTGGACATGGCGGACGCCATCGGCGGCGTCCCGGTCTGCGTCCGGGCCAACATCTACTCGCACGACAGCAGGGGCCACGGCAGCGGCCTGCGGCTCACCAAGGGCACCCACTCCGTCAAGGGCGTCCAGGCGCTGCAGTGGCTGCGCACCCGCTACGGCTTCGAGGACAACACCGACATCGGCCGGGCCAAGGCCCAGCACATGTACATGAACTCGATGGTCCGCCAGCTGAAGAAGGGCACCAAGCTGTCCGACCCGGGACAGCTGCGGGACCTGGCGGAGGCCGCGACCAAGGCACTGACCGTCGACGACGGGCTGGACACCGTCAAGAAGCTCTACGACCTGGGCGGTGACCTCAGCCGGGTGCCGACCAAGCGCATCACGATGATCACCATGCCCTGGCAGTACGGCCCCGGTGAGCGCTACGTCGTGCCCAAGCCCGGCGACGCGGACGCGACGTTCGCGATGCTGCGCAACGACACCGCGCTCGACGGCAAGGACGCCAAGAAGAGGCCGGCGCCCGACCCGAAGGCGTCAACTCCCAAGGACCAGCTGAAGATTGTCGTGCAGAACGGCACCAACAGCACGGTGACCGGCCCGGCCTCCGGCCGCGCCAACGACGTCCAGCACCAGCTGGCCGGGCTCGGCTACTCCGCGGCCGGCACCACCACGGTGCTCACCAGCCAGGCCGACACCACCCTGACGTACCACGGCGCGGACCGGCGCGGCGATGCGCTGGCCGTCGCCAAGGCGCTCGGCCTGCCCAAGAGCGCGGTGCGGGAGTCGAGTTCGGTGAGCGGGCTGCAGCTGGTGGTCGGCAACGACTGGCGGGCGGGCACGACCTACCCGAAGACGTCCGGCAGCGACAAGCCCGCCGACAAGGCGCCCGCCAGCGCGGACGCCCTCAACGGCGAGTCCAAGGGCTGCATGCGGGTGAACCCGGACTACACGTTCTAGCTCCGTCCCGCGCATCGGCATGCGAGCGGCCGCCGCCCCACCGGATCCACCCGGCGGAGCGGCGGCCGCTCGTCGTCGTGTCGCCGGCCGGGGTCAGTCCGTGCGCGTCGCCGCCGGGGCGACGACCGCCGGGCGGCGGCTGGCGATGACCTTCCTGGCCAGCGCGCGGGGGCTGGTCAGGAAGCCGAAGCCCCAGGACATGTGCATGGTGGCCAGCGCCACGGGGATCTGGGCGCGGGCCTTCAGGGAGAGCCCCTTGCCGGCGGGCAGCGAGCCCGCGGTGATGGCCGCCAGATAGCCGGCCGGGACGACGAGGCCCCACGGGGTGACGGCGGCGCCGACCACCAGGCCGGCCGCGATCGCGCAGACCGCGGTCGGCGGGGCGAGGTAGCGCAGGTTGATCGAGCCGGCGTGGTAGCGGGCCACGACGTGGCGCCACTTGCCGTAGTCCTTGTACTGCTTCGCCAGCGCCTTGATGCTCGGCCGGGGGCGGTACTGGACCTTCAGCTCGGGCGAGAACCAGATCTGGCCGCCGGCCTCGCGGATGCGGAAGTTCAGCTCCCAGTCCTGGGCGCGGATGAACTCCTCGTTGTACCCGCCCTGCTGTTCCAGGGCCTCGCGGCGGAAGACGCCGAGGTAGACGGTTTCGGCGGGGCCCGCCTCGCCGCCCGTGTGGAAGGCGGCGTTGCCGACGCCGATCCGGGAGGTCATCGCGGCGGCCACCGCGTCCTCCCAGGCGTTCTCGCCCTCGGCGTGCATGATCCCGCCGACGTTCGCGGCGCCGGTCTCCTCCAGGAGGCGCACGGCGGTGGCGATGTAGTCGCGGGAGAGCATGCCGTGACCGTCGACCCGGACCACGATCGGGTGCCGGGACGCCTTGATCGCGGCGTTCAGGGCGGCGGGGGTGCGACCGGTCGGGTTGGGCACGGTGTGCACCCGGGGGTCCTCGGCCACCAGCTCGGCGGCGATCTCGTCGGTGCGGTCCGCGGAGGGGCCCAGAGCGATCACCACCTCCATCTCGCCGGCGTACTCCTGCTCCAGGATGTGCCGGACCGAATTGCGCAGGTGACGTTCCTCATTGAGCACCGGCATGATCACGGAGACGGCCGGGGGCGGCTGCTGCGGCATGGTTCCTCGGGGGTACGGCCCGTGGCGGAGCCGCCGGGGCGGCAGCGCCCGCCGGGAGACTGCAGAATCGCGCCTCACGTTACCGCGAATGGCGGACCGGCCCGGACGCAGCCGGGTGGCCGGCCGGTCGATGCCCGGCGTGTGGCGCTTTGCACCAGATCATATGGACCTACGGTGTTCTCGCCGGTTCCGTCCGTACCGCGGAGGTGTCCCCCGTGACCGCGCCGTTCCGCTCCGCCCGCCGGGCCGACCGCTCCGGCGCGCACCGCCGCCCGGCGGGCCCGCGCTGGGGGCTGCGGATCGGCGCGGCCACGTCCGTGCTGCTGCTGTCGGCGAGCGGGGTGGGGCACGCCATGGTCACCGGCGTCGAGACCGGCATCGGCCGGGTGGACGCGTTCCAGGGGATGAGCAACCGGCCCGGGGGCGGCGACGGGCTGAACTTCCTGGTCGTCGGCACGGACGGGCGGGACAAGCTCACCCAGGAGGAGAAGGAGAAGTACCACCTGGGCGGTCAGCCGTGCCATTGCACGGACACCCTGATGCTGGTGCACCTGTCGGCCGACCGGGACCGCGCCAGCGTCGTCAGCCTCCCCCGGGACTCCTATGCCGAGGTGCCCGCCCATACGGACGCGGCCACCGGCCGGGCCCGCGCCGCGCACCCGATCAAGCTGAACGCGGCCTACGCCGAGGGTGGCCCCAACCTGACCGTGCGGACCGTCGAGCACATGACGGGCGTGCACATCGACCACTACCTGGAGGTCGACTTCACCAGCTTCATGCGGACCGTGGACGCGGTCGGCGGGGTGGAGATCTGCACCGTACGGCCGCTGCGCGACAGCTACACCGGGCTGAACCTGCCGGTCGGCAAGGCGCAGCTCAACGGCGGGCAGGCGCTGCAGTACGTGCGCTCGCGCCATATCGACGGCTCCGCGGACCTCGGCCGGATGCAGCGCCAGCAGCGCTTCCTGGCCGCCCTGATCCACAAGATCACCTCCTCCGGGGTGCTGATGAACCCGATCCGCTTCAAGGACGTCGCCGACACGATGCTGGCGTCCGTCCGCGCCGATCCGGGGTTCGAGGCGAACGACCTGGTCGACCTCGGGCAGGCGATGCGCGGCTTCACCCCGTCGTCGTCGGAGTTCACCTCCGTCCCGCTGGGCGACGTGGCGCAGCCGGTGCCGGGCGTCGGCTCGACCGTGCGGTGGGACCCGGTGCGGGCGCCGAAGCTCTTCGAGGCGATCCGCGAGGACCGGCCGCTCGCGGAGCACCGGGACCGGCACCGGCCGCGCGCCGCGGTCGTGGACGTGCCGCCGGGCCGGGTACAGGTGCAGGTCGACAACGGCAGCGACCGGGCCGGGCTGGCCACGGCGGTGGCCCGGGAGCTGCACGCCACCGGGTTCGCGACGGTCGGCACACCGGGCAACTCCGGGCTCGGCCGGCTGGCCCGTACGGTCATCGCCTACGACCCGCGCTGGGACCGCTCGGCCCGCTCGCTGGCCGCCGCGCTGCCGGGCGCCGAGCTGCGGCCGGTGACCGGGCAGGGGTCGGTGATGCGGGTGACGGTCGGGCAGGACCACGAGGCGGTCCACCGGGTGCGGGCCGAGGAACCGTCGCCGCCGGCCGGCGCGGTCTCGGCGGTCACCGGCGACCAGGCGGTGTGCCCATGAGCGAGCGAAGCGAGGTCCCGGCATGAGTGTCCCCGCGCCCCGCCGCACCCCGGCCGCATCGCCCGCGCACCGCCCGGACGCCCGCCGCCGGGTCCGCCGCGCGTTCGTCGCGGCGGCCGCGCTGTGCCTGGTCGCGGCGACCGCCGCCGCGGCACCGCCGGCACCCGCCGCCCCGACCGGCTGCGGCGACCTGGTCCGCGGCCAGCTGTGCCTGCGCGGCCCGGTGGGGTCCGACGGGACGTACACCGCGACCTACCGGCGGCACGGCGCGGCGGCCGGCCTCCGGGAGATCCCGGTGCGGCTGGGCTACCAGCGCAAGAACACCCGGATCACGGCGTTCCCCGGCTGGTTCGGCACCCGGTGGACCCGGCACGGCGCGGTCACGCTGAGCGGCCGGGTGGAGATGCTCGCGGACGAGTGCATCCGCGGCGTCATGGAGCACGCGGAAACGGTCTACGTCACCAAGTGGAGCTGCGGCTGACGCCCGGCGGGCGCCACGGACCTACTCGGAAAGGTGCACCTCGTGTGGCAGGTTGTGCTGGGCATCACCCCCACCACGGTGGCGTTGTTCCTGCTCGCGGCGCTGGCGCTGGCGGCGGGGTTCGCCCTGTGGACCGCGCTGTCCCCGGCCGGCCCCGCGCCGCGCACCACCGCCCGGGTGCTGCTGGCCGGCTGGCTGCTGCTGCTCCTGGTGGCGACGCTGGCGCCGGCCCAGCCGATCGGCTCGGGGGACGCGACGGTGTGGTGGCGGCCCGGTGAGGGGCTGTTCGAGCTGGGCGCCCAGCTGGAGCCCGGGGAGCTGGCGATGCTGGTACGGCGGCAGACCGCCAACGCGGCGCTGTTCGTGCCGGTGCCGCTGCTGCTGCGGTTCGCGGTGCCGCGGGTCCCGGTCGCGCTGGCGTTCCTGCTCGGGGTCGGGCTGTCCCTGGTGATCGAGACGGCGCAGCTGCTGATGCGGGCCGGGCGGATCGCCGACATCGACGACGTGCTGTGCGCGGCCGCCGGCACCGTGATCGGGGCGGGGCTGGCGCTGCTGGGGCAGCTGGCGGTGGCCGCTATGCGTCGTCGAGGCCTTCCGCGGCGCGCCGTTCGCGCAGCTCCTTGATGGCGCGGCGGCGGGCGAGCCGGTGCGTACGGCGGATCTGCGCCTCCTGGTAGCGGCGCTTGTCCCGCTCGGTCTCGGGGATCACCGGCGGCACCGGGCGCGGCTTGCCGTGCTCGTCGACGGCGGCGAAGACGAGGTAGGCGGAGCCGACCTGCTGGGCCGGGCTGGACTCGTTCCAGCGCTCGGCCAGGACCCGTACGCCGACCTCCATGGAGGAGCGGCCGGTCCAGTTGACCTGGGCGCGGACGTGGACGAGGTCGCCGATCCGGACCGGCTCCAGGAAGGCCATCTCGTCCATGGAGGCGGTCACCGCCGGCCCGCCGGAGTGCCGGCCGGCCACCGCGCCGGCGGCGTCGTCGACCAGCTTCATGATCACGCCACCGTGCACCGACCCGAGGAGATTCGTGTCGCCGGCCGTCATGATGTGGCTGAGCGTGATGCGGGACACGGAGGTGGGCTTGCCCACGGGTTCACGATCGGGGTCGCTGGCGACTGGTTCGGTCATGCGCCCCAGCCTAAGCGGCTGCGCCTTGTCTCCTTCCCACGTACCTGGCTGTCCCGCCGCGGGGCTTGCTCGCCGTTGCGCGCTTTGCGGCGCCCCGCACGTACCTGGCTGTCCCGCCGCGGTTGTTGTTCGCCGTTGCGCCTGCGGCGGGCTGGGTGGGTGTCGGGTGCGGTGACGGACCTCCGGCCCGCCCCCTCCCGTGAGAGGGAAAGAAAACGATGGTGGGGGTGCACGTAACGCCCACACGCGTACGGTCAACAGACAACGCACGCCCCCAACCACCTCTCACCTCCCACTCACGGGAGGGGCTGGACCGGAGGACGAAGTCTGGAGGGCCGGCACCGCACCCGACAACACCACGCCCGCCGCCAGGCGCAACGGCGAGACGACCCGCGGCGGGAAAGCCAGGTACGTGGGGAGGAGACAAGGCGCAGCCGACTACGTGGGCAATGCCACAAAGTGCAACGAGTACGTGGGGAGCATCCGGAATCGTAGATTCCGTTCGTGCAGGTCGGAATGGTCACGGGCCCTTGCGATATGCGGCGGAACGCCGCCGTCGCTTTGCATCAGGTCTGCAACAGGCCTGGCCCGATCCCGCACCCGCCCTATGGGACGGGCCCCTGGGCCGTGCACACTGCCCGGTATGAATGAGTGGCCCAACGGATGGTCCGGCGACCGGAACGGCAACGGGTACGGGCGCGGCAGCGGCGCCGACCCGGAGGGTGCGCGTGCCATGCCCCAGGTGCGGCGTGACGCGGCACCCGGCTATCGGCGACAGGAGCCCCCGCTGCCGCCGTCGATGTCCCCACGCAGGGGCGCGACCGTGCCGCCGCAGCAGTCCCAGGGCTACGACGACGCGTACGACGGTTACAACACCGGCCAGGTCTACGGAGGCGGCGGCGGTGGCGGGGACCGCTACGGCGACGACTACGGCGGCGGGCGGCCGCGGCCGCGCTGGGGCCGGCGCATCAAGTGGACGATCATCACCCTGGTCGCCGTCCTGGCGGTCGCCTCGGTCGCCACGTACTTCTGGGCCGACGGCAAGCTCCGCCGCCAGGTCGACCTCAGCAAGGTCATCGACCGGCCGGCGACCGGCGACGGCACGAACTACCTGATCGTCGGCTCGGACAGCCGCGAGGGCATGTCCGCCGAGGAGAAGAAGAAGCTGCACACCGGCTCCGCCGAGGGCAAGCGCACCGACTCGATGATGATCCTGCACGACGGCAGCAACGGCCCGACGCTGATCTCGCTGCCGCGTGACTCGGACGTCGAGATACCGTCCTTCGTCGGCTCGGACTCCGGCAAGAAGTACCCGGGCACCGGGCGGCACACCAAGCTCAACGCGGCCTACGCCGAGGACGGCCCGGAGCTGCTGGTGCGCACCGTCGAGGCCAACACCCACCTGCACATCGACCACTACGTGGAGATCGGCTTCGCCGGCTTCGCCAACATCGTGGACGCCATCGGCGGTGTGGAGATGGACATCCCCAAGGCGTTCAAGGACAAGTGGTCCGGCGCCGACTTCCCGGCCGGCAAGCAGACCCTCAACGGCCAGCAGGCGCTCGCCTTCGTCCGCACCCGGCACGCCTTCGCCGGCAGTGACCTGGACCGGACGAAGAACCAGCAGAAGTTCCTGTCGTCGCTGGCCAGCCAGACCGCCACGCCGAGCACCGTGCTCAACCCGTTCAAGCTCTACCCGGTGATGGGCGCCGGCCTGGACACGCTGATCGTCGACAAGGACATGAGCCTGTGGGACCTGGGCGAGATGTTCTTCGCGATGAAGGGCGTAACCAGCGGTGACGGCAAGTCGATGAACATGCCGATCTCCGGCTCCACCGGCGGCAACCTGGTGTGGGACAAGGCCAAGGTGCAGCAGCTGGTCCAGCAGCTGAACAACGACGAGAAGGTCACGGTCAGCAGCAACTGACGCAGGGACCCGGCCACGGGAAGGGGCCCGGACCGCGACGGCGGTCCGGGCCCCTTCCTGTCTGCCGTGGTGCTTACTGGGGCAGGTTGCGCGCCATCACGATGCGCTGGACCTGGTTGGTGCCCTCGTAGATTGTGTGCTTTACAGGTCATATGGTCCTGACCTGCATGAACAGCCCTCTCAGAGGAGGGCTCCCCAGCATTTCCCCATGATCGTCAACAGTCTGCGCAGGTCACCCCAGCCGCCTTGAAGCCGAGCCTGAGAGGGCAACAGACGAGCAGGCTTGGAGGGCGTCACGCGGTTTCCCGTCCCGTCAACCGTGATCGCTTGACCCACACGCCCGGCCCTCGGGAGCATCAACCCAGACGCGAGGCACTGACAGCGGCATGGGAGGGGAACCCAGACCATGAAGGTCACCAAGCTGGTCAGCACCTGCGACATCAAGGACTGCCCTACGATCTACGCGACGGATCGCGGCACTTTCCTGGTGCAGGGCGAGACGCCAACGGACCACGGGCTCCAGATTCCCGCTCACGAAACCCTGGTCGAGATTCCGATGGAACTGCTCCAGAAGGCCATCCGTGACAAGCTCATCTAAGACCCTCGGCGACCTCTTCGACTCGTTCCAGCGTGAGGCTTTCCGTCTGGAAACCCTGGACGACTACAGCAAGTCCGGGAACGTCGACGCATATCACGCCTACCTGGCCGGGGAGCCGCAGCCCGAGGACTACAACGCAGGATGGGTGGAAGAACTCCGCTCGCACACCGAGAACGGGAAGCGGGTGTATCGGGTGCACATTCTGTCGCGCCCGCTCACAGACTATCTTTTGTTCGAACTCGGGTGGGGCTACCGGAAGAACATGACCGGAGGTGAAGAGTTCTTCATCCTCGACGTCACCGAGGAACCCAATCCCCTGGCCGGCGTACCGGACTTCTGGTGCTTCGATTCCGAGTCCGTGGCCGTGATGAAATATGACGGGGCAGGAAAGTACCTGGGCTCGGAAGTGCTGGAGCCGGAACAGGTGGCAGAGTTCACCAGGTACCGCGACATGGCACTCGCCCATGCGGAACCATTTACCGAATGGTGGGCCAAGTACGGGGCGTGAACAGAGCACAGCTTGGGGCCGCGCTGCGGGCGCTGCGAATGGCATCTGGAAAAGAAGCCAAGGCAGTGGCCCGCAGCGCCCTCATGTCTCCGTCCAAGCTGTCCAAGATCGAGAATGCCAAGCTCGCACCGAGCGCCACGGATGTTGAACGCATCCTGACCGCCATCGGCGTATCGGATGAAGTCAAGGCCGAGTACACGGAGGCTGCCCGCGCGTCCGCGACCGAAGCTACAGCGTGGCGGCTGCTGAAGCGCATCGGCGTCCACAAGGGGCAGCAAGCCGCCAAGGCCCTGGAAGCCCAGATGTCGACGCTGCGGCTCTTTCAACCGGCACTGATCCCCGGCCTGCTCCAAACCCCGGAGTACATCCGGGCCGTTCTGAAACGGCACAACCTGGGTGAAGACGCCCTCACGCGCACAATCAGCGGAAGGCTCGAACGGCAAGCGGTTCTGTACGACAGCACGAAATCACTTCAGTTCGTCATCACGGAACCGGCACTAAGGTGGAGAATCGTCCCACCGCAGATGATGGCGGCGCAGCTCGACCGCATCGCCTCCATATCGCGCCTGCCTCACGTGGATGTGCGAGTGGTGCCGCTGGCGATTCAGCAACACGACATCGCCAATCACGCGTTCGTTATCCGCGATGACCACATGGTGACGATAGAGACCGTGCACGCTGAAGTGGTCGTTACGGACCCGAGAGACGTTGGGCTGTACGTAGATAAGTTCAATGGGTTCGCGGCCGTAGCTCTGTCGGGGGACAGAATGCGAGGCCTACTCGAAGACATTCGCAACGACTTTTTGCGGGAACAGGAAACAGCCTAGAGGCGCGCCCCCGGCCAGCCGAAGATGGCGTCATGGGGAGCGAAGAGAGAACTTCCGATCCGGAGTCGACCGCATCGGCAATTAGCCTGATGAACGGGACAAGTGAGCCGTCCCCTAAGCCCGGATGCCGTACGTGCCTCTCGCTGTCGGTGGCTCGCGAGAACGCGCGATCCGCAGGGAACTACAGCGGGGTTTCAGACGGCAACGTAAGGCTCCGCCGCCACCAAGCCGAGGTACACGCGTGACGCGTAAGGGAGCGGCGCAGCGTCTCTTCGCTGACCGGCCGCTGATGACGATGCGCGTTTCCCGTGACTCCGGGCGATCGCGGGGGCCCGAGCAGGCAGTATCCGCGAGCGATGATCTGGCACCTCTCATGACTTCCGCGTGGCCGCCGTGCGAGTGCACGCGGTGCGCCGAGTACGGCAAGCGTTCCAACCGCTGAAGCGCGGCTCTCCCCCTTTGACTCCCGCCCGTTCGGGCGGCGACGGCCAGCCATGGCCGTGATCAGTTAGCAGGAAGGTGCAGTGATGCAGAACGGAACCGACCTGTACGCGCTCGACATCAGCGGGGCCTCGTTCGTCCAGGCGTGCGGCGGCCCCTGCACGGAGGGGTGCGTGACCCTGGCCCGGATCGGCGACGGTCTCTGGGCGCTCGGTGACAGCAAGCGGCCGAGTGCGGAGCCGCTGCGGTTCACCACGGAGGAGCTGAGCGCGGCCGGCATCGACCCGGCGCGCTTCGGCCTGAACATCTGATCCCCCCTCCCGCCAGTCGGGCCGGGAACATCCCCCGTCCCTGGGTCCGGCCCGGCTGGCACCACTCGAACGGGAACGACTGGTGCACCACCACGGCTACCTATGGACCGGGCCGAAAGAGCGCTTCGACAACGAGGCTCTACGACGTCCCCCGCACCCTGACCCACCCCCGGCCGGCAGCAAGCCGGAACTGATCCAGCGTTACCGCGAGGCCGCCCTAGAGTTCCCCACATCGGACCTCCCGCCTCTCGAAACGGCGTACTGGCTTATCAAGCCCCCTTCAGCGGTTCGAGGCACCTGGGATGAGGCAAAGGAGGCGGCATCATGGCTCGGTGAGCGGCTGGCCGAGTACGCATCTCGGTTCGCGTCGGAAAGGTACCGCGACACCACGGGCCTGGCCCGGATAGTGCATGCTGCTGCCGAAGAACTGCACTCAGGTGCTGATGTGTCATACGGCTTCTACCTAGAACGCCCCTGCTACCTGTCCCTGGCAGTTGTGACCTGCTCCCCGAACCGTTATCACGCTGCCCTGGGCTGCCCGATCGCGACGTCGAACTAACAAAGCAAAGCGTCTTCACATACTGGGCCCACCTCAAAGGGCGGGGCAATTCAGTAAACGGAATATACAATTGCCTGGGGTAATGCCCGCCTGAAATTTATTAGGACCCACCGGGGGTGCCTCCCTTGGATCATGTACGGGTATCGATTTTCCTGCGAAGAAGAAGGAGCCGACCCTCAGGCTGAGGCGCTCTCCCTAGATACCCGCTGCCGCACACAGAGGCATCCTTAAGCCTTCTGCGCCCTCGCTTCAGCCTTATTACACAGCGAATTAACCGCCCCGCCGGGAGATGAATGACTCAATGTGTGAGCTCGCCGCACTTTTTGGTTGACCCATCACGCATGAGGTCCGACGGCACCTGCTTTATTCGCAGGCAGGACTTTATACACATTCTCCTGAGAACCATGGCAACTTACGCTCGATCACCTGCTCTCATCTCCAAAGAACCCGTGACCGACTCTTCCCCAGAAATCTGCCAGTTCGCGCCAGAAGTACTTTTGTTTGTAGCCGCGAATCAACGGGAAGTACATGTCCGACAATTGAAAACACCACTTGGGCGAGTTGATGGGACGGTTGGGGTTGTCTGGATTCCAAACGATGAGAGCCTTCTCCCTGAATTCATGAAGGGTGCGCCGACGAATCGTCTCTCTGGTGTTCGGCTTGTAGTGAACCCCATAGAATTCTCCGATCCACCGCATAGCATCAACCGTCTGCCGCACTGGTCGCTCCACCTGATGCCAATCCCTATCTGGAGTTAAATTGAGCAAGGACAAGAAAATGAGTCCAGAGCGCTCACCTGTAGCTTCATCCAGGAAGCCAAGGATTCGGAGAAGTTCACGCGCCTCTCGAAGCCTCACATGAGCTGAAGTTCCAGAAGGAAGGACACTCCGTTCCTGGGTCTCGACCTCTTGGGAGCGGGCCGATGGTTGGGGCGGCGAAGCCAGGGCTCGTTGTTGCGCCGCCAACTTCGCGAGTGTCTCCTCTGTCCGGCCTCTAAGCTCCAACCACTCCGCGACCTCTCCGCCCCATGCTTTGACCGTGCGCTCCAAGGCGTCTCTTCCTGGAAGTTGCTTCCCAGCCAGCCATGCGTAGTACGTCGTGGGTGAGATGCCCACTCGTTGGCACGTCGCCTTGGTGTCCCCTGCTGTCCCGGCCGCGTCCCTGAGTTGCCTCAGTCGCAGGGCGAACACATGCAGAGGGTTCTCTGCGTCGAGCGGCTCCAGTCGTCGCCCCATGTAGTCCCCCATACTCCTGCGAAGTCCTGCATAGTCCTGTGATTTATCGAGGTAGTCCGGAATGCTAGTTCAGCAGCCGGCCTGCACGGAAGCTGAGTGTGTTCATCTCGCTTGTGTGCAACGGAGGTTGAAGTGGGACTGCCCCTCTACGTCAGGCTGCTGCTTATCCTGGCGGCGGTGCTGGCAGCGATCATTGTCGGCATGGTGGCCGGCCTACTCGCTCGGTGGGAAGGAGCCCGCACGCCAGCCTGCATCCGAGGCGGTTCAGCCGCGGCTGGCGCCGCACTGACGCTCTTCCTCCTAGTGCTGACGAGCCTCCGCGCCCTCGGCTGACCCGCCGATAACGACGGGGCAGTTGTACACGGCTAGCGGGGGCACATGCCATGGGCGCGCGCTCCCTCGCCAGTTGGTACGAGACTCCCCTGAGTCTCGTTGGCAACCGGTTGCCTAACTCTACTTTCCTTGGCTGGTCGAGACTCCCAAGAGTCTCCGCCAGAAAGAAACAACAGCCCGCCCCTCTGATGGGGCGGGCATGTTCTATTAGATGTTGTATTGGATGTTCAATGAAATGTTTGGAGGGGTGACCTCCCCCTATCCAAGGGGCTCGAACACCCCTACCCAAGAGGGTAAAAGACCCCTACCTATCGAGCGGGAAGCCCCGGCTTACTTGGGTCTGCCGATCCGATAGACCTTGGTGCCGGAGGTGGCCCCGGCCTTTGGAGTTGTCCAACCGTCGTGGCGGATCAACTTCTTCTCCTCAAGGAGTCTGAGCCGCTTCCGTACGTCGCGACGGTCATCCTCGTTTCATCCGCGAGGGTGCCGACCGAGGCTGAACAACCGTGACTGTTCGGCCCGCAGTGCAGGGCAACGGCGGTGGCCAAGGTGCGGTTCGCGTGAGGCAGGTCTGAGGCCAGCACATGCCCGATGAAGTCGTAGTGGCGCGTCGTCATGTCCTCCCACCTGTCTTCGCGCTCCGCGCTGGCCGGCGGGGACGGACGGTGAAGAGAACCGTCTCCCGCCTCCCTGGAGCGCTCCTCCCCATCCTGACGACGTTGCATTTCCCACGGAGCCTCGCCACCGAAAGGGTCGAAGGGGTCGACAGCCCAAGAGTCGCTGTCTGGAGTCTTCTGGCGCATCACATGGCCTCCCGGTCGTCCAGCCAGCAGTCCAGATCGGCAGGACGGCATCGAAGCGACTGCCCTACCTTCCTGAACGGGATCTTCTCGTTTCTCCAGTTCTCATACACCCACGACCGAGGCTTGTTCAGGTACTCGGCCACGTCGCCAACAGTCATCAGCTTGGTCAATCAACTCTCCAGACAAAGAAAGCCCCCGAGTCATCTCGGGGGCCATTGCGATGCGGGATTAGGAATTTGGGCCGTGCAGGCTACGCTTCCGCAGACGGCATGCACTTCAAGATCGCCAATGCCTTCTCAGTCAGCTCCCCTCCGGCCTTTCCTGCGACGGTGCTGAGGTAGCCCTCGCGCCGTGTCTTCTTCAAGTGGTCCTTGACGGTCTCTGGCTGACGGCCGATGAGCCGCGCCAGATGTCGCACGGGGGCCACAGCCCCTGTGTCCGCCAGGGCCTTATAAGTAGCCGCGAGCAAAACCAAGTACCTCTCCGAGACCCCTTCATTGGCCAGCAGAAGCCCCGCCGCCTCACCAGACTCGCTCAGCTTCTTGGCCGTGTTTTCAAGAGTGCTCTGGGCCTCCGGCGCCATCTTGGCAAGGTTCAAAGCCGCCGCGAGGTCGAGCCTGCGCAGCACGGTCGTGGAGATGCCCCGTGCCACGTCACGTGCGGGCGCATCGGCAGCCGGCTCGATGGTGATGCGCTGGGGGCCACCCGTCACAGTCCCCACGGGCCACCACATCCGGACCGTCCACCCCCCTTGCTGCTGCTCGATCTCAAAGCCGCTCTCATCTGCTCGCATACCCTCACCATACACCACTCTGAGTGACCCACCCAGGGTTGACAACTCAGGGTGGCCAAGTTCAGTCTGAGGTCAGATGCTCCCGGCGCACCGGTCGAGCACTCCCCTTGAACAGAAAGGCCAGCACCTCCGTGGCTAGAGCTTGGGTTGCGCGGTCGAAGGACGACCCGAAGAAGTGGACGACGTTCTGGTACGACCCGGACGGCAAGCAGCGGCAGAAGACGTTCGAGACCAAGAAGCGGGCTGATGACCAGCGCAAGCGCAAGGAGCAGGAACTCGACGCCGGGACCTACCTGGACGACCGGTTGGGCAAGCAGCCGGTGACGGCGGTATGGGAGCAGTGGACGAATCAGAGGAAGCTGGAGAACAGCACCAAGAAGCAGTACCGGTCGATCCTCAACACGACCATTGAGCCGTTCTTCAAGGCCCGTTCCATCGTGTCCCTGAAGATCGCTGACGTTGAGCAGTGGCTCTTGTGGATGGAGCAGGATCGGAAGCTGTCCGCCCGGACTCGGCGTCAGCGGTTCTCGTTCTTCTCCGGGATGATGGACTGGGCTGTCGCCAACGAGATCATCGGCCGGAACCCATGCAAGGAGGTCAAGGGCGCGGGCAGTCGCGCCAAGGAGATCCGGGAGCACAAGAGCACCGCTCGACGGCTCACGACGCGGGAAGTACTGGCGATGCTGGATGCAGCCCCACCGCGTTACCGCGCGATGCTCTGGCTCATGGCTGGATGCGGCCTGCGGCTGGGTGAGGCCATGGCGGTGTCCCGCGATCAGATCGACTTCAAGGCCGAGACGCTTCGGGTCGACTTCCAGATTGCGGAGGACGGAGACACCGAGTCGGGGAAGAACAGCGCGATCCAGCGTCGGCACATCAAGGCTCGTGACGAAGGCGAGCCAGGGCGTACCGTCCCCCTCCCGCCGAACGTCGCCTTCGAGCTTCGGCGGCACATCAAGAACCACGGCGTATGGGGGCCTGAGCGGCTTCTCTTCCCCAACGTGACGCGGACTGGATACCTCTACGCGTCGTACTTCTACCCGAAGATCTGGATGGAGGCTCTGGGGAAGGGACAGGTGAAGTACTGCAAGACGCACTCACTCCGGCACTACTACGGGTCGCGGCTGCTGTACGCCGGAGTCCCCGAGAACGATGTGGCCGACTGGATGGGCCACAGCAGTACGGACGTGCTGAGGGAGCACTACCACTACATCTTCGAAGGGGCCGAGCAGCGCGGCCGGGCCGCCATCGCAACGATGTTGACGCCCGGCGCTGACGATCCCACGGAGGCATCAGAGGTCGCCTGAACCACCTACGACAACAGCCCCCGGCCACGCGCCGGGGGCTGTGCTGTTTACGCAGGTCAGAGGCCGTTTCCAGCCAGGCGTCTACCCAGGATTTCCCCAGCATGACGCCCAGGAACGGGCCTGATCGGGCCGCAACGGACAGGAAGCCGTGACTGACTCGCCGGGCCGTCGAAACAGCTTCTGACCTGCAAAAACCCTGCTAGGGAAGGTTCCTTGCCATCACGATCCGCTGAACTTGGTTCGTGCCCTCATAAATCTGGGTGATCTTGGCGTCCCGCATCATCCGCTCCAGCGGGTAGTCGCGGGTGTAGCCGTAGCCGCCGAGCAGCTGGACCGCGTCCGTGGTGATCTCCATGGCGGCGTCCGAGGCGTAGCACTTGGCCGCGGCGCCGAAGAAGGTCAGGTCCTCGCCCTTGCCGCCGGCCGAGATCCGCTCGGAGCGGGCCGCCGCGGCGTAGGTGAGCTGACGGGCCGCCTCCAGCTTCATCGCCATGTCGGCGAGCATGAACTGGATGCCCTGGAAGTCGCCGATCGGCTTGCCGAACTGCTTGCGCTCCTGGACGTAGCCCTTGGCGTAGTCCAGCGCGCCCTGGGCGATGCCGAGCGCCTGGGCCGCGATGGTGATGCGGGTGTGGTCCAGGGTCTTCATGGCCGTGGCGAAGCCGGTGCCCTCCTCGCCGATCATGCGGTCGGCGGGGATGCGGACGTTGTCGAGGTAGACCTCGCGGGTCGGGGAGCCCTTGATGCCGAGCTTCTTCTCCGGGGCGCCGAAGGAGACGCCCTCGTCGCCCTTCTCGACGACGAAGGCCGAGATGCCCCGGGAGCGCTTCTCCGGGTCGGTGACCGCCATCACCGTGTAGTACTCGCTGACGCCGGCGTTGGTGATCCAGCGCTTGACGCCGTTGAGGACGTAGTCATCGCCGTCGCGGACGGCCTTGGTCTTCATGCCGGCCGCGTCGGAACCGGCGTCCGGCTCGCTCAGGCAGTACGAGAACATCGCGTCGCCGCCCGCGAGCGGACCGAGGTACTTCTTCTTCAGCTCCTCGGAGCCGGAGAGGATCACCGGCAGCGAGCCGAGCTTGTTGACGGCAGGTATGAGGGAGGACGAGGCGCAGACCCGGGCGACCTCCTCGATCACGATGACGGTCGCCAGCGCGTCGGCGCCGGCACCGCCGTAGGACTCCGGTACGTGGACGGCGTGCAGGTCGTTGGCGACCAGCGCGTCGAGCGCCTCCTGCGGGAAGCGGGCCTCCTCGTCCACCGCGGCGGCGAACGGCGCGATCTTCGCCTCGGCGAGCGAGCGCACCGACTCGCGGAGCATGTCGTGCTCCTCGGACGGCCGGTACAGATCGAAATCAGCGGTTCCCGCCACTAACTCTCACTCCCCTGTGAGCTCCGGCAGTGCTAACTACCGTTAAGTAACCCTTTACCTCTCCGGATTCTAGGCGCCGGGCCCGGCCTGCGGATACGTGAGGTTGCCGACAGTTACGGTCCTGCCCACCGCGCGACTGGAGTAGGCCATTCCCCTCGCGACTATGCTCGGTCCGGCCGTTTTCGTCAGCATGCGTCTGGAGCACCCATGGCCCTCAAGATCACCGTGATCGGCACCGGCTACCTCGGCGCCACCCACGCCGCAGCCATGGCCGAGCTCGGCTTCGAGGTGCTCGGGCTGGACGTGGTCCCCGAGAAGATCGAGATGCTGCAGCGCGGCGAGGTCCCGATGTACGAGCCGGGCCTTGCGGAGCTGCTGCGCCGCCACGTCGCCGGCATCGAGGGCTCCACCGGGCGGCTGCGCTTCACCACCTCCTACGAGGAGGCCGGCGCGTTCGGCGACGTCCACTTCGTCTGCGTGAACACCCCGCAGAAGCACGGCGAGTACGCCTGCGACATGAGTTACGTGGACAGCGCCTTCGACGCGCTGGCGCCGCATCTGACCCGGCCCACGCTGGTCGTCGGCAAGTCGACGGTGCCGGTGGGCAGCGCGGCCCGGCTCGCCGAGCGGCTGGCGGCCGCCGCCCCGGCCGGCCCGGCGGCCGAGCTCGCCTGGAACCCGGAGTTCCTGCGCGAGGGCTTCGCCGTCCAGGACACCCTGCACCCCGACCGGATCGTCGTCGGTGTGGCCGGCGAGAAGGCCGAGGAGCTGCTGCGCGAGGTCTACGCCAAGCCGATCGCCGAGGGCTCTCCGTTCATCGTCATGGACTACCCGACGGCCGAGCTGGTGAAGACCTCCGCCAACTCCTTCCTGGCGACGAAGATCTCCTTCATCAACGCGATGGCCGAGGTCTGCGAGGCGGCCGACGGCGACGTGGTGAAGCTCGCCGAGGCGATCGGGCACGACGAGCGGATCGGCAAGAAGTTCCTGCGGGCCGGCATCGGCTTCGGCGGCGGCTGCCTGCCGAAGGACCTGCGGGCGTTCATGGCCCGCGCCGGTGAGCTGGGCGCCGACCAGGCCCTGACCTTCCTGCGCGAGATCGACTCGATCAACATGCGGCGCCGCGGCCACATGGTCGAGCTGGCCCGGGACGCGGTGGGCGGCGGCTTCCTCGGCAAGCGGGTCGCCGTCCTCGGCGCGACCTTCAAGCCGGACTCCGACGACGTACGGGACTCCCCCGCGCTCAACGTCGCCGGCCAGATCCACCTCCAGGGCGGCCAGGTCACCGTCTACGACCCCAAGGGCATGGAGAACGCCCGCCGGCTCTTCCCGACGCTGGGCTACGCGGACACCGCCCTGGAGGCGGTGCGCGGCGCGGACGTGGTGCTGCACCTGACGGAGTGGCGCGAGTTCCGCGAGCTGGACCCGGCAGCACTGGCCGAGGTCACCGCCGAACGCCGCATCCTGGACGGCCGCAACGCCCTCGACCCCCAACTCTGGCGCAAGGCAGGCTGGACCTACCGAGCGCTGGGGCGGCCTCGGGCTTAATCTCCCCCAGACTTCGTCCTCCGGTCCACCCCTCCCGTGAGTGGGAGTTTCCAAGCTGGTCGGGGGCGGCCCTGACCCGATACCTGCGCGCCCGTAGGCGTTACCTGCACCCCCACCGGCCTCAACTTCCCCCCAACGGGAGGGGACGGGCCGGAGGGGCCGGTTGTGTGGACGTAAAGCGTCAGCAGTCCACACAACCGGCCCCGGAGGCCCGCCACCGCACCCAACAACCACCCAGCCCGCCGCAGGCGCCACGGCGAGACGACCCACGGCGGGACAGCCAAGTACGTGGGGATCAGCGCTACACGCGCTTCGCGCGATACGTCCGCATCTTCGCCCGACTCCCGCAGACCGCCATCGTGCACCAGCGGCCGCGGGCGGCCGGGCTGCGGTCGTAGAAGGCCCAGCGGCAGTCGTGGGCCTCGCAGGCCTTGAGGCGGGTCCAGGTACCGTCGGCGACCGCGGTCGCCACGGCGGCGGCGATGTGGGCGGTGAGGTGGGCGGTGCCCCGGAGGCCGTCGGCGGGGCGGAGCGCGGGGTGGCCGTCTTCGGCCACGGCCAGCACCAGGGGGGCTTCGGCCAGCAGCCGGTTCAGCGTGCGGGCGGCCGGAGTGGGGAGTGGGCTGCCCTCGGTGTGGGCCAGGCAGGCCGCGCGCAGTGCCTCTCGTAGCTGCTGGAGGCCGGTCAACCCGTCGTCGTCCAGGGCGAGTTCGGGGAGCCCGTGGTCGCGCAGGAAGGCGCGCGGACCGCCGTCCGCACACAGCGTGTCCGCGCCGGTCTCGATGTCGAGGGTGTTCACCAGGTCCTGTACGAGGAGCAGGGAATCCGGGGCCGTTCGGGATGCCACCTTGCAATGTTACCGATAGCTGCCATCATGCAGTAACGAAGTTACCGGTTGGACGCGCATGGAGGTAACGTCATGATCACGCTCGGTGTCACCGTGCTGGACTGTCCCGACCACGCCGCGCTCGCGGAGTTCTACGCGCAGATGCTCGGCTGGCGGGTGACGGAGGGCGCGGACGACGACTGGATCGAGGTCGCCGGGCCGAACGGGCGCACGTTGGCCTTCCAGCGGGTGGAGAGCGGCTACCGGCCGCCGCAGTGGCCGGGCCAGGACGTGCCGCAGCAGCTCCACCTGGACTTCGACGTGGCCCGGGCGGACATCGACGAGGCCGAGCGCAAGGTCGTCGGGCTGGGCGCGAAGCTCGTGCAGCACGACGAAGGGGTGCGCGACTTCCGGGTCTATCTCGACCCCGCCGGGCACCCCTTCTGCCTCTGCCTCAAGTAACGGCCGCGGTCAGCCGTCCAGTTGGCCGATCGTCGCGTGGGACGGGCCGCGCCGCTGCCGCTCGGCGCGCGCCACGTCCTCCGCGGCCCGCAGCGTGCGGACCGCGTTCTGCCAGGTCAGCTTGGCCAGGTCGGCCTCGGACCAGTTGCGGTCCAGCAGTTCGGCGATCAGGTTCGGGTAGCCCGCGACGTCCGCCAGGTCGTCGGGGGTGAAGGCGGTGCCGTCGAAGTCGCCGCCGATGCCGATGTGGTCGACGCCGGCGACCTCGCGCATGTGGTCGAGGTGGTCGGCGACGGTCGCCGCGGTGGCCCTCGGCCGCGGGTTGGCGGCCTCGAAGGCCCGGTGGACCGCCATGCCCTCCTCCGTGGTGTCGAGGTGGTGCAGGCCGTGGGCGCGCATGTTCTCGTCGGCCCGCCGCGTCCACTCCACCGCCTCGGGCAGCACGAACTTCGGCACGAAGGTGGCCATCGCGATGCCGCCGTTGGCGGGCAGCTGGGCCAGCACGTCGTCGGGGACGTTGCGCGGGTGGTCGCAGACGGCCCGCGCGGAGGAGTGCGAGAAGATCACCGGCGCGGTGCTGACCCGCAGGGCGTCGCGCATGGTGTCCGCGGAGACGTGCGAGAGGTCGACCAGCATCCCGCAGCGGTTCATCTCCCGGACGACCTCCTCGCCGAAGGCGGACAGGCCGTCGTGGCGCGGCTCGTCGGTCGCCGAGTCCGCCCAGTCGATGGTGTCGTTGTGGGTGAGCGTCATGTAGCGCACGCCCAGTTGGTGCAGGGTGCGCAGGGTGGCGAGCGAGTTGTTGATGGAGTGGCCGCCCTCGGCGCCCATCAGGGAGGCGATCCGGCCCTCGGCGCGGGCCGCCTCGATGTCGTCGGCGGTGTGTGCCAGGCGCAGCGCGTCGGGGTAGCGGGCGACCAACTGCCGTACCGCGTCGATCTGTTCGAGGGTGGCGCTGACCGCGGTGTCGCCGGCGTAGTCGGCGCGTACGTACACCGACCAGAACTGCGCGCCGACCCCGCCGGCCCGCAGCCGCGGCAGGTCGGTGTGCAGGGTGGCGGACTGGTCGGTGGCGATGTCCCGCCGGTCGAGGTCGTAGCGGACCTGCTCGCGCAGCGCCCACGGCAGGTCGTTGTGGCCGTCGACGACGGGCCAGCGGGTGAGCAGCTCCCGGGCGGTCTCCCGGGAGCTGCTCACTTGGCGCCCCCGAAGCCGAAGCCGCCCGGGGTGGCGACCTTGTTGCGCAGCCGGCGGCCCTTCTCGGTGGCCTGTTCGTTGAGCTCCTGCTGGAACTCCCGCATCCGGGCCTGGAGTTCGGGGTCGTGCGCGGCGAGCATCCGGGCGGCGAGCAGCCCGGCGTTGCGGGCCCCGCCGACGGAGACGGTGGCGACCGGCACGCCGGCCGGCATCTGCACGATGGACAGGAGGGAGTCCATGCCGTCCAGGTACTTGAGCGGTACGGGGACGCCGATGACGGGCAGCGGGGTGACCGAGGCGAGCATTCCGGGGAGGTGGGCCGCGCCGCCCGCGCCGGCGATGATCACCTTCAGGCCGCGGTCGGCCGCGCCCTCGCCGTACGCGATCATCTCGCGGGGCATCCGGTGGGCGGAGACGACGTCGACCTCGTGGGGCACCTCGAACTCGGCGAGGGCCTGGGCGGCGGCCTCCATGACGGGCCAGTCCGAGTCGGAGCCCATGACGATGCCGACCAGGGGGCTTGCAGGGGAAGTCATTCGGTGATCGTTCCTCGCAGGTAGCCGGCGGCGTGCGCGGCGCGCTCGCGCACATCCGCCAGGTCGTCGCCGTAGGTGTTGACGTGCCCGACCTTACGGCCGGGCTTCACGTCCTTGCCGTACATATGGATCTTCAGCTGCGGGTCCCGCGCCATGCAATGCAGATACGCGTAGTACATGTCGGGGTAGTCGCCGCCGAGGACGTTGGCCATCACCGTCCAGCGGGCGCGCGGGCGCGGGTCGCCGAGCGGGAGGTCGAGCACGGCACGGACGTGGTTGGCGAACTGCGAGGTGATCGCGCCGTCCTGGGTCCAGTGGCCGGAGTTGTGCGGGCGCATGGCGAGCTCGTTGACGAGGATCCGGCCGTCGGCGGTCTCGAAGAGCTCGACGGCCAGGTGGCCGACGACGCCGAGTTCCTGGCCGATCCGCAGCGCGAGTTCCTGGGCCTGGCCGGCCAGCTCGGGGTCGAGGTCGGGCGCCGGGGCGATCACCGTGTCGCAGACGCCGTCGACCTGGATGGACTCCACGACCGGATAGGCGACGGCCTGGCCGTGCGGGGAGCGGACGATGTTGGCCGCGAGTTCGCGGGCGAAATCGACCTTTTCCTCCGCAAGGACGGGCACCCCGGCACGGAACGGCTCGGCGGCCTCCTTGGAGGATCGCACGACCCAGACACCCTTGCCGTCATAGCCCCCGCGGACGGTCTTGAGGACCACGGGAAACCCGTCACCCTCCGCCGCGAACCGCACCACGTCCTCGGGGTCCGAGACGATGCGGTGGCGCGGGCAGGGCGCGCCGATCGCGTCCAGCTTCGCCCGCATCACGCCCTTGTCCTGGGCGTGCACCAGCGCGTCGGGACCGGGGCGGACGGGGATGCCGTCGGCCTCCAGGGCCCGCAAATGCTCGGTGGGGACGTGCTCGTGATCGAAGGTGATCACGTCGCAGCCGCGGGCGAAGGCACGCAGGGTGTCGAGATCGCGGTAGTCGCCGATGACGACTTCGCTGACCACCTGGGCCGCCGAATCCTGCGGTGTGTCACTGAGGAGCTTGAACTTGATGCCGAGGGGGATACCCGCCTCGTGGGTCATACGGGCGAGCTGGCCGCCGCCGACCATGCCGACTACCGGGAACGTCACGCCCCCCAGGGTATCCGTAAGCCATCGTTCCGCC
The DNA here is from genome assembly GCF_036352915.1 of Streptomyces bugieae. Classification (NCBI taxonomy): domain Bacteria; kingdom Bacillati; phylum Actinomycetota; class Actinomycetes; order Kitasatosporales; family Streptomycetaceae; genus Streptomyces; species Streptomyces bugieae. The sequence goes on along the minus strand of NZ_JAZBJP010000047.1, from coordinate 22,459 downwards.
TGACCCGACCTTGGATGATCCTCTGAGTTCGCACGTTCGAAGATCGCCGGTGGAAGATCACCACCGGCCGTGGGTCCCGGGCCGGGGCAGCCGGTACGGGGCGGTGCCCGGTGCCCGGCGCGGGCCCGGCGAAGGGGAGGCCGGATGGAGAACAGCGACATATCCAGGGGCGGCAGGAGGCTGGTGATCGCCATCGCGATCGCCGCGCTGCTGATCGCCCTGCACTCGGTTTTCAGCCAATTGTCCGGGCCGAAGGTCTACGGGCCGGACGACACCGAGATCGCGGTGTCCGCCGGCGACCGCTTCAGCGTGGCGGTCGCCGACGACCCCGGCGGCTTCCGCTGGGTCGTCGCCGCGCCCCGGCCCGACCCGGCCGTGCTGCGGCCCGCCGGCGCCCACGAGGCGAACGGCAGCACCGGCCCGGCCCGCTACCTCGACTTCGAGGCGGTCCGGCCGGGGCGTACGGACTTACGTCTGGTGCGCTGTCGGCGCTGCTCGGCGGGGGCGGCCGACGAACCGGGGGCCCGCACCCTCAACTTCCGCGTCACGGTCGGCTGAGCGCTTCCGGCGGGCGTGGTTAGCATGAGGGTGCGGACCAAGGTTGACGGCCGCGGACACCGCCCACGACGGGGAGCTGAACGAGCACCATGAGTGAACGGAGCGCACTGCGGTCGAGGCTGGAGGCGCTCACCCGCGAAGTGGTGAAGTTCGGTGCCGTCGGGGGCGCGGGCGTCGTGGTCAACTTCGTGGTCTTCAACCTCGTACGCCACCTGACCGAGGTGCCCGTGGTGCGGGCGAGCATCATCGCCACGGTCGTGGCGACCGGCACCAACTACGTCGGCTACCGGTACTTCACCTACCGGGACCGCGACAAGCAGGGCCGCACGAAGGAGCTGACGCTCTTCCTGTTGTTCAGCGCGGTCGGCCTGGTGATAGAGAACGGCCTGCTCTACATCGCGACGTACGGCTTCCACTGGGACACCCCGCTGCAGAACAACTTCTTCAAGTTCCTCGGCATCGGGCTCGCCACGCTCTTCCGCTTCTGGTCGTACCGCACCTGGGTCTTCCGTACGCTGCCGGCCCGCGAGGCGATAGAGACGGCCGAGTCGTTCCTCGCCGAGGACGCGGACGCGCCGCACCGCACCCCGCACGTGCGGCGGCCCGCCTCCCGCAAGTAGCCCGTCCACGGCGCCCGCAGCGCCCCGCGGGCGTCACTCCTCGGTGGGCTCGGCCTCCCGGGCCAGGAACAGCGCGAAGACCGGCGGATGCTGCTGCAGCAGCTCCAGCCGCCCGCCGTCCGCCTCCGCCAGGTCCCGTGCGACGGCCAGGCCCAGTCCCGTGGAGTTGCGGCCGGAGACGGTCCGTTCGAAGACCCGGGAGCCGAGGTCCGGCGGCACCCCGGGCCCGGCGTCGGTGACCTCGACGACGGCCTGGTTGCCGGTGACGCGGGTACGCAGCGCGACCGTGCCGTCGCCGTGCATCAGGGAGTTCTCGATCAGGGTGGCCAGCACCTGGGCGACCGCGCCCGGGGTGCCGACGGCCCGCAGGCCCTTCTTTCCGGAGCGGACGATGGCCCGCCCCGCGCTGCGGTAGGCCGGCCGCCACTCCTCGATCTGCTGCTTGACGACCTCGTCCAGGTCGAAGGCGACCGCGGAGCCGCTGCGCGGGTCGCGGGAGTTGGTCAGCAGCCGCTGCACGACGTCGGTCAGCCGCTCCACCTGGGCCAGCGCGATGGTGGCCTCTTCCTTCACGGTGTCCGGGTCGTCGGTGAGGGTGATCTCCTCCAGCCGCATCGACAGCGCGGTCAGCGGCGTCCGCAGCTGGTGCGAGGCGTCCGCGGCCAGCCGCCGCTCGGCGGTCAGCATCCGCGCGATCCGCTCGGCACTGGCGTCGAGCACGTCGGCGACCCGGTCCAGCTCCTGCACGCCGTAGCGGCGGTGGCGCGGGCGGGGGTCGCCGGAGCCGAGGCGTTCGGCGGTCTCGGCGAGGTCGGTCAGCGGCGCGGTCAGCCGGCGGGCCTGGCGGACGGCCAGCACGACGGCCGCGAGGATCGCCAGCAGCGCGACGGCCAGGATGACCAGCAGCGTCCGGCCGATCTCCGCACTGATCGTGGACCTCGACTCCTGGACCGTGACGGATTCGCCGCGGTCGCCGCGCACGGTCGACTGGATGACGTCGCCGGCGGGGCGGTGCCCGATCTCGATCGGCGCTTTACCGGGCACCTTGATCTCGGCGTGCCGCTTGGCGGTGATCTGCTCGGAGAGGACGTCAGGGGTGATCTTCTCCCCGCTGCCGAGCCGGCTCTCCACTATCCCGACCAGCCGGACCGCCTCGGACGCCACGCTCTCCTGCGCGCCGGCCTGGATCGTCCGGGTCTCGACGATGACGAGGGAGACGCCGAAGACGGCGATCACGACGAGGACCACGGCGAGCGTGGAGTTGATCAGGCGGCGGCGCACGGGCCCCTAGCTCTTTTCGAAGCGGAAGCCGACACCGCGGACGGTGGCGATGTAGCGGGGGTTGGCGGCATCGTCCCCGAGCTTCTTGCGGAGCCAGGAGATGTGCATGTCCAGCGTCTTCGTGGACGACCACCACGTGGTGTCCCAGACCTCGCGCATGAGCTGGTCGCGGGTGACGACCCGGCCGGCGTCCCGCACCAGGACCCGCAGCAGGTCGAACTCCTTCGCCGTGAGCTGGAGTTCCTCCTCGCCCATCCAGGCGCGGTGCGATTCGACGTCGATGCGGACGCCGTGGGTGGCCGGCGGCTGCTGGGGCTCGGCGGTGGAGCCGCGGCGGAGCAGGGCCCGTACCCGGGCGAGGAGTTCGGCGAGCCGGAAGGGCTTGGTGACGTAGTCGTCGGCGCCGGCGTCCAGGCCGACGACGGTGTCCACCTCGTCGGCGCGGGCGGTCAGGACCAGGATGGGGAAGGAATGGCCTTCGTTGCGCAGCCGGCGGGCGACCTCCAGGCCGTCCATGCCGGGCAGGCCCAGGTCCAGGACGACGAGGTCGATGTTGCCCTGGATACCGGCGTCGAGCGCCGTCGGGCCGTCCTCGCGCACCTCGACTTCGTAACCCTCGCGGCGCAGGGCGCGGGCGAGCGGCTCCGAGATGGACGCGTCATCCTCGGCGAGCAGTACACGGGTCATGGGCCGATGGTAGTCCGATGTATCCGGCCCGAGGGGAGGACCAGCACGGATGGCCGACGGCGGACCGTTCCTGCAGCGTGGCCTGCGGCGCACCCGTGCGGGACGGGCGCGCGCGGTCGCCCGGAGGGGCGCGCGCGGTTCCCCACTTCAGTGTGAGCGTTGTCTCACGGGCCCCACCGGGGGCGGTTCGAGTCGTATGGTGAACGAACGTCCAACGCACAACCAACGGGACCGTGACGCTCAACTGACGTCACCGGTCCCTGTTGTGTGCGGGGCTGGTACCACCAGCCCCGGTACACAGTGATTGACCTGTCGACCGGGTCCACCGCGCGAGCAGCACGGGGGGCGTGGATCCCGGTGTCGGACCGTCCTGCCGGTGCTGCCTTCGATGAACGGCGTGCGCACCGAACCCCCGGGCGTGGGGGCGGGCATGTCCGCACCGGTACCGGTCATCCCCCACCGGGCGCGTCACGGCCTTCGCGCGCGTCCCGAGCAGCAAGGAACCATCATGGCGTCCAGCCTGACGAAGGACGCGGCCAAGCAGGGAACCCCTGCGAACGGCGGCAAGACCTTCTTCGGCCACCCCCGCGGACTGGCCACGCTCTTCATGACCGAGATGTGGGAGCGCTTCAGCTTCTACGGCATGAAGGCCCTACTCCCGCTGTACCTGATCGCGCCCGGCGGCATGCACATGCAGGCCACGACGGCCACGGCGATCTACTCCGTGTACATGGCGATGGTCTACCTGCTCGCCATGCCGGGCGGCTGGATGGCCGACCGTTTCTGGGGGCCGCGCAAGACGGTCGCCATCGGTGCCTGCGTCGTCATCGCCGGTCACATCACGCTCGCCCTGCCCACCGCGGCGACGTTCTTCGCCGGCCTCATCCTGGTGGCGCTCGGCTCCGGCCTGCTGAAGGCGAACATCTCCACGATGGTCGGCCACCTCTACGACGGCCCGGAGGACCCGCGCCGTGACGGTGGCTTCACGCTCTTCTACATCGGCATCAACCTCGGCGCCTTCCTGGCCCCGCTGACCATCGGCACCGTCGGCGAGAGCGTCAACTGGCACTTCGGCTTCACGCTCGCCGCGGTCGGCATGGCCCTGGGCCTCGCCCAGTTCCTGCTCGGCACCCGCCACCTGAGCGCCGAGAGCGACGTCGTGTCGCAGCCCGCGTCGCCCCAGGAGAAGGCGTCCGTGCTGCGCAAGGGCCTGGTCTGGCTGATCGTCGCGGCCGTGTTCTACACCCTGCTCGGTGTGACCGGTAACTTCGCCGACTGGGCGCTGATGCCGATCACCATCGCCGGCCTGATCATCCCGATCGCCGTGCTGTTCCGCATGAAGCGCGACAAGGAGCTCTCGGAGCTGGAGCAGTCCAAGCTCTCCGGCTACATCTGGTTCTTCGTGGTCGCCGCCGTCTTCTGGATGATCTACGACCAGAACGGCTCGACCCTGTCGATCTTCGGCGAGCACTCGACCACCAACGACCTGCTGGGCTTCCACTTCCCGACGTCCTGGTACCAGTCGCTGAACCCGATCTTCATCATGGCGCTCGCCCCGGTGGTCGCCTCCGGGTGGCTGTGGCTGAACAAGCGCGGCAAGGAGCCGAGCACCGCCGTCAAGTTCGCGTCCAGCCTCGCGCTGATCGGCATCTCGTTCGCCGTCTTCCTCTTCCCGCTGCTGGACACCGCGGCCAACGGCGGCAAGGTCAGCCCGATGTGGCTGGTGGCGATCTACTTCATCCAGACCATCGGTGAGCTCTGCCTCTCGCCGGTCGGCCTGTCGGTCACCACGAAGATGGCGCCCGCCAAGTACAGCTCCCAGATGATGGGTGTCTGGTTCCTCGCGGTCACCGCCGGTGACTCCGTGGCGGGTCTGCTGACCTCGCCGCAGCTGAACGTCGACCTGAACACCTCGGGTTCGGTCGCCGTCGAGGCCGCCCTCGCGGTCGTCGCCGGCGTCGGCATCTGGATGTCCCGCAAGCGCGTCAAGCAGCTGATGGGCGGCGTCAACTGACGCCTGCCGGCCCCGGACAGCGGAAGGGGGCGTCGCACCGCCGGTGCGACGCCCCCTTCGTCGTGCGGTGGACCTGCCGGGTCAGCGCAGCCGTGCCCGGCGCCGCGGCAGGAACGTGAACACCGCGCCGCCCAGCAGGACGGCCGTGCCGGCGAGCAGGCCGAGCGCGGTCAGCGCGCCCCGTCCGCCCGCGCCGGTGTGGGCCAGCTCGCCCCCGCTGCCGGCCGAGCCGCCGGCCGATCCGGTCGCGCTGCCGCCGGAGGCCGTACCACCGCCGGACGCCGTGGTGCCGCCCGTGGTCCCGCCCGACGAGCCGCCGGAGGTGCCGCCCGGCTGCGCCGCGGTGTCGAGGGTGAGCGAGGCCCCGGGGTCCTTCTCCGGGGTGCAGGTCGTCGTCGTGCCCAGGGCGTTGACGGTGAGCACGCCCGGGCTCAGCGTGGCCTTGCCGGTGGCGCCCGGCGTGTAGGTGCCCTTCAGATCGGGGATCTCGATCGGGTCGCCCGACTTGATGGGTGCGGGGTTGGCCGGGCCCTCCACCTTGACCGTTCCCTTGTCCGCGCCGCCCACCTTGACGTCCATCGACGGCTTGACGGAGTCCTTGGGGATGTCCGCCGGGCTGTTCATCACGGACTTCTTGAACTGCACCGTCAGGTCGTAACCGCCGCCCTTCTTCACGGCGTTGATCTGTACCGGGGAGGTCGCCTTCTTGTCGCCGATGGGCGTCTTGCAGGCGTAGGGGACCTGGATCTCCTTGCCCTTGTACGCGGTGCCGTCGGGGTCACCACCGGAGCCGCCGGTCGAACCGCCGGCGCTCGAACCGCCGGTGGCCGAACCGCCGGTGGCCGAACCGCCGGTGGCGCCGCCGTCCGTGGAGCCGCCGGTGGTGCCGCCCGCGGAGCTCCCGCCGGCGCTGCCCCCGGAGGTGCCCGCGGTGGTCCCGCCCGTACTGCCGCCCGTCGTGCCACCCGTACCGCCGCCGGTCGTTCCGCCGGTGGAGCCCCCGCCGTCGGTGACCTTGATCGTCACCGCGGGCTTCACCTCCTCCTTGGGCGAGCACTTGGTGTCCGTGGAGATCGGCCGGTTGACGTTGATGTTGTAGAAGCCGGGGGTCAGCGTGACCTCACCGGGCTTGGTCAGCTTGAGCTTGCCCGTCATGTCGGACAGCTTCATCGGGCTGCCCTTGGGGATCGGCGGGTTCTGCCGCGGCCCCTGCATCGGCAGGTCCCCGGTCTGCGCCCCGGCCACCTTGATCGTGCCGGTCGGCTGGACGGTGTCCTTCCCCAGATCGAGGATGTCCGGGTTCTTGGACGCGCCCTCGACGGTCTTCCAGACCACCTCGATCTCGTCCCCGACCTTGGCCGTCGCGGGCGCGCTGACGTCCACCTTCGTGGTGCCCTCGATCGGCGGCAGCCCCGATATCGGCGGCGGCAGACACTCCGTCCGGTACGAGACCTCCGCTGCCTCGGCGGCACCGGCCGCGGCCATGATGCCCGCTCCCGCGAGCGCCAGCGCGGCCACCGAGGCCACCGCGGCTCTCCTCCGTTGCCTCATCACGCAGAACCTTTCGACGTCGGTCGTTCGGTTGATGTGGTGGTGGACGGTGCGGTGTCCGGGGTGAACCACGGCAGCGCGGCACGGTCGCCGGCCGACGTGGTACGACGGGTGCGGATGCGGGGGCGGGCGTGACCTGCCGTGCGGCGCGGGCGTACCCGGTCCACGACCGCCATGCCGATACGGAACACGGCGGTCGGGACCACGACGCACAGCAGCACCCAGAAGAGCGTCACGCCCCAGGGCCGGCCGACGCCCCACGGCTGCTCGGCCAGCACCTTGCCGCCGTACTCGAGGGAGACCAGATAGTCCCCGTGTGCGCCGGCCGCCAGCTCGACCGGCAGCTTGACCTGGACCTTCTTGCCGGGCGGTACGGTCCCCCGCCACTGCTGCTCCTCCCACTGCGGGGCGAAGACGCCGTGCGAGGTGCCGACCTGGAAGACCGGGTTCCGGGCCGGCGCGGAGCCGAGATTGCCGACCGTGACGGTCAGTTCACGCTGCGGCGGGGCGCCGAACCAGGTGAGCAGCCCGCTGCTGCCGGCCAGCCGCGGCGGGGACAGCACCGCCAGCCGGCCACCGGTGCGCTCCCTCGGCAGCGGCGCCACCGGGTGGCCCGCCACCTTGAACGCGGCGTCCGCGGCGGCCGCCGCCCCGGTCACCGTCGCCACGTGCACCACACAGGGGCAGGGCTTGGGCGGTTCGGCGACCGGCAGGCGCTTGCGGAAGGTGCCGTGCGCGTCGGTGGTGACCGCCCGGCCGTCCCCGTTGGCGCAGGAATTGGTCCCGCCGATCATGTTCTGTCCGCAGATCAGCAGGGTGAGCAGGGCCTTGGGCCGCCAGCCGCGCCCGCTCACGGTCAGCGTGCCGCCCTTTCCGGCCTCCTTCCGGGAGAGCTGGACGGTGGGACGGCCCCCGGGCGCCTCGGCCGGCGACGCGGCGCGGGCGGTACCGGACAGGGACGCGGTACCGGCCGGGGACGCGGCGCGGGCGCTGCCGGCCGCCGACGGGGCCAGGACGAGGGCGGCGGCGAGGGCCGTGGCGACGGCCGCGGGCAGGGCGGCCGGCGGCGCGGGCCGCTCGTTCCCGCCGCCGCTGCCGCCTCCCCCGTCCCGCCGCTCGTCCCCCTCGTCCCCGCGCCGGCGCCGGCGGCGCCGCCGTACGGACAGCAGACCGGCCGCGCCCGCCACCGGGACCAGCGCCGCCCCGGCCGCGACGCCCCACGGGACGGCGGTGTACGAGGCCGTGGCCGCGTCGTGCGCACCGCCGCCCGCCGTCACCGTGAGCCGGAGGTCCACCGCGTCCAGGGCCGGCGGATCGGGCCAGTCCGCCGTCAGACGGGCCCGCTGACCGGGCTCCAGGGTGAGCGGCAGGGTGTGTGCGGCGCGCCGCAGCACCGGCCCGAGGAGGCCGTCGGCGCGCACCGCCAGCCGCGGCGTGAGCACCGTGTTGCCGCGGTTGACCAGCGTGTAGTGGATGACCGCCGCGCTCCCCCGCCGCCGCACCGACACGTCCTCGGCGGTCAGCGCGGACAGCGCCGGGCCGGCCACCCGCAGGTGGACCGGTACGGTGCGCCGGACCGCGGGCCCGCCGTGCCGCGCCGGTCCGCCGGTCGCCGTGATCGTGCCGGGGTGGTCGCCCAAGGCGGCGTCGCGCGGCACGGTCACCGTGAACGGGACGCTCGCCCGGGTCCGCGGCGGGACCGTGACCCGCCCCGCGGCGAACCGCAGCCAGGAACCGGCGCCGCCGCCCGTCCCGCCGCCGGTGCCGCGCAGCCGCACGGTGACGGCCCGGCGGGTGGGGTTGCCGAGGGACAGCCGGTCCGCCAGCACCGTGCCCGGCGCCCCCTCCAGGTAGAAGTACGGGCGGTCCTGCGCGCTCGGTGCGGCGCCGCGACCGGGGGCGGGCGCGGCGGACCAGCCCGGCCCGGCCGGCGCGGCGGGGCGGGCCTGGGCCGCGGCGGGGCACAGCAGTACCGCTGCGGCCGCGAGGACCGCACCGCTGACCGCGGGGCGAGGACGGAACGGCATCGGCGGCTCCTGGTACTCGTGGTGCACAGGCTGCACGTGGTGCGGAGGCTGCGGTCCGGATGCGGTTCAGACGCGCTGGTGACGGCGGGTCAGCCAGAGCACCCCGGCCGCGCCGGCCAGCAGCACCGTGCCGCCCAAGGTGCCCAGCGCCACCGCGGAGTCGGCCGGTCCGGTCTGCGGCAGTTGTCCGCCGGAGGAGCCGCCCGTGCCGCCGGAGCCGCCGGTGGCCGCACCGCCGCTGCCGCCGGAGCCCTTCACGTCGAGGGTGAGCGAGGGCTTGGGGTTGTTGCTGGGGGTGCAGGTGGTCGTGGTGCCGAGCGCCTTGATGGTGAGGGTGGCGGCGGTGAAGGTGACCTTGCCGCTCGCCTTGGGGGTGTACGTCCCGCTCAAGTCACTGATCTTGATGGGGGTGTTGGCCGGAATCGCCCGGTCGTTGGGCGGCCCGGCGACCGGGACCGTACCGCTCTCCGCGCCGCCCAGCTTGATCAGCGCACTCGGCTTCATGGCGCCCTTGCCCAGCTCGACGGGGCTGGAGGACACCCCCTTTTGGAAGGACATCACGAGTTTGTACGCGCCACCGCTGGGGGTGCTCTTGATGTCGATCGGCGAGACCGCGCCCTTGTTCCCGATCGGCGTCTTGCACTGGTAGTTGACGTCGACGACCTCGGCGTGGGCGGCCGGCGCGGTGAGCAGCACCGCGGACCCCGCCGTCATCGCCACGGCGGCGGCGAGGCCGGCCGCCCGGCGCGGTCGCCGGCCGTGCTGTGCGTAGAAGCGGGCCACTGTCCGTTCCCCTTCTCCCGGTGGGCGCACCGCCGACTGTTACTGACGGCACATCAGATTGGCCGCTCAAGGTACGCCGGGGACCTTGCCGAGGGAAGGCACAGCACAGCCCCGATCGGTCCGGGGCCGCACCGGCGGGCACATCCGGCCGCCCGGCGGTGGTGAACACGGGCCCGGGAACGGCAAAAGCGCGGGCCCGCGGACCCGCGCTCCTCTTCTGCCGTGGCCTCGGTCAGGCCGGTGCGGCGAGCTCCGCCCAGACGGTCTTGCCCGTGCCGTCGGGGTTGCGCACCACGCCCCAGTCCAGGCAGAGCCGCTGCACGATGAACATGCCGTGGCCGCCGGGGCGGCCGGGGCGGTGCGGGCTGCGCGGCGCCGGCGAGCCCGCGCCGAGGTCGGTGACCTCCAGCCGCAGCATCTTGGAGGTGCAGCGCAGCCGCAGCTCCTCGGGCCCCTCGGCGTGCAGGCAGGCGTTGGTGACCAGCTCCGAGACGACGAGCAGCACGTCCTCGGCGGCGGCCCGCTGGTCGGCGTTGGCGGCCGGCAGCCAGCCCCAGTCGTGCAGGGCCTGCCGGGCGAAATCACGGCCACGTGCCACGGCGCCCCGGGTGCCCGCCAGGCGCAGCCGGCGGATCTGGCCCGCCGGCATGGCGGCGGACGGAACGGCGGCGGAAGCACCGGCGCCGCCCGGCTCCGGGCCGAGATCGCCCGGCGGGTACGGCCGGGTGGTGCTCATCAGCGCTTCACCTCACCGATTCGCCTATTCACGGAGAACAGATAGCGGACTGCTTGCAACGGATTCAGATGTCTCCTGCCCGACCGGACCGTGAGAACACCCACTTCTTGGGTACGGAAGTTGTGACACGGACTACGCGCCCGGAACAGATCGTTCCGGACACCGTCGTCAGGTCACTCGGCCAGGGCCGCGTCGACGGAATCGTGCACCGTGAAGACTGCCTCAGCGCCGGTGATCTCGAATACCCGGGCGACCACCGGTTGCATCCCGGCCAGATGGACCCCGCCCCCCTCGGCCTCCGCCTTCAGGCGCGCGCCGAGCAGTACGTTGAGGCCGGTGGAGTCCATGAATTCGAGCTGTGAGCAGTCGACCACCAGGCGTGCGTAACCGTCGTCCACACAGCCTTCGAGTGATTCCCGCAAGAGATCCGCGGTGTGGTGATCGAGCTCACCTGTGACCGTCACGACAGCGCTTGCGCCGTGATGGCGGATCTCGACGTGAAGCCGGCCCCGGCTTGCACTGCCGACCGTCCCGCGGTCCATGCGAAGCGCACCCCTTTTGCTGTCTAGACGGCTGGATTGCTTGCGACTGCGCTCGTCGAACCCTACGCCTTCCTGACGCGCGCCGGTAGCCGAACAATCCGCATATTGCCCAATATACGGACAACGCTTACTTGCCATCTTCCGGCAAAGACAGGTAGGCGTAGAAGAACACATTCGCAACGGCCGGCTTTGGAGGCGCCGCACACCGAAGGCTTCACGTAGAGGCATCGGCAGCCATATGCCGAGAACGATGGAGGAGACCATGTCACCCCGGCTCGACGAACTGCGTACCGACGACACCCGGCAGTCCGCATCGTCGACATCCCCGTCCGACCCGACCGGGCACATCCCTTCCCAGTCGATCGCTGCCGAATCCGATCCGGCGGTTTTTCCCGAGATCGACGATCTGCCCGAGATCCCGCCGTTCGACGAGGTGGGTCCGGTGGACGCGAGGGCTCTGTCCAAGACCCTCTTCGAGCGGCTCGAATCGCTCGAGGAAGGCACCCACGAATTCGCTTACGTCCGCAACACCCTGGTCGAGCTCAACCTCGCCCTGGTGAAGTTCGCGGCCTCCCGCTTCCGCTCCCGCAGCGAGCCGATGGAGGACATCGTCCAGGTCGGCACGATCGGCCTGATCAAGGCGATAGACCGCTTCGAACTCAGCCGCGGGGTGGAGTTCCCGACGTTCGCGATGCCGACCATCGTCGGCGAGATCAAGCGCTTCTTCCGCGACACCAGCTGGTCGGTGCGCGTCCCGAGGCGTCTGCAGGAACTGCGTCTGGACCTCGCCAAGGCGGGCGACGAACTCGCGCAGAAGCTGGACCGCGCCCCCACGGTGCACGAACTCGCCGAACGCCTCGGCATCACCAATGACGAGGTCGTCGAGGGGATGGCCGCGAGCAACGCGTACACCGCGAGCTCGCTGGACGCCCAGCCCGAGGAGGACGACAGCGAAGGCGCGCTGGCGGACCGGATCGGCTACGAGGACCACGGACTCGAAGGCATCGAGTACGTCGAGTCGTTGAAGCCGCTGATCGCCGAACTCCCGCCGCGCGACCGGAAGATCCTGTCCCTGCGCTTCGTGGCGAACATGACGCAGTCCGAGATCGGCGAGGAGCTGGGCATCTCCCAGATGCACGTCTCCCGTCTGCTCTCCCGCACGCTCGGCCGGCTCCGCAAGGGGCTGATGGTCGAGGAGTGAGGACCGCGGTCGCCCCTGCCGGTCCGCGCGGCCGGCACCGCCCGCGCGGAGGAGGGCCCGCCCCGGGGTACCGGGACGGGCCCTCCTCCGCGTCTGTCGGCCGTCCGGGGCCGGGCGGCGTCAGACCAGAACTCCCTTGTGCCACACCGCCGAGACGAGCGGGACGCCCGGGCGGTAGGCGAGGTGGACATGGCTGGGCGCGTCCAGGAGGGCCAGGTCGGCGCGGGCGCCGGGGGTGATGCGGCCGACGTCGGTGCGGCGCAGCGCGCGGGCGCCGCCCGCGGTGGCCGACCAGAGCGCCTCGTCGGGGGTCATGCCCATGTCGCGGACGGCCAGGGCGATGCAGAACGGCATGGAACTGGTGAAGGACGACCCGGGGTTGCAGTCGGTGGACAGCGCGACGGTGGCGCCGGCGTCGAGCAGCGGACGGGCGTCGGGCCACGCGGCGCGGGTGGAGAACTCGGCGCCGGGCAGCAGCGTGGCGACGGTCTCGGACTGGGCGAGGGCGTCGATGTCCGCGGGGCTGAGGTGGGTGCAGTGGTCGGCGGAGGCGGCGCCGAGCTCGACCGCGATCTGCACGCCGGGGCCGTGGCCGAGCTGGTTGGCGTGCACCCGCGGCGCGAGGCCCCGGGCCTTGCCGGCGGTGAGGATCGCGCGGGCCTGGTCGCCGTCGAAGGCGCCCTTCTCGCAGAAGACGTCGATCCAGCGGGCGTGCGGGGCGCAGGCGTCCAGCATCGGGCCGGTGACCAGGTCGACGTAGCCGGCCGGGTCGTCCGCGTAGTCGGGGGAGACGATGTGGGCGCCGAGGAAGGTGACCTCGTCGGTGTGCGCGGCGGCGATGCGCAGCGCCCGGGCCTCGTCCTCGACGGTCAGGCCGTAGCCGGACTTGGTCTCGAACGTGGTCGTGCCCTGGCGGAGGGCCTCGGCGAGGTGGCGGGTGAGGTTGGCCTCCAGTTCCCCGTCGGTGGCGGCACGGGTGGCGGCGACGGTGGTGCGGATGCCGCCGGCGGAGTAAGGGCGCCCGGACATCCGGGCGTTGAACTCCTCGGTGCGGTCGCCGGCGAAGACGAGGTGGGAGTGGGAGTCGACGAAGCCGGGGATGCCGGCCCGGCCGGCGGCGTCGACGGCGTTGTCAGTGGCGGGTGCTTTGCTGGAGGCACCGACCCAGGCGATGCGGTCGCCGTCGATGACGACCGCGGCGTCCTGGATCAGACCGAGGGGGCCTTCACCGAGGGAGGGGTCGTTGGTGACGAGCTGGGCGATGTGGGTGATGGCGGTGGTCGGCGCGGAGGTCGTCGTCATCGCGGGGGTGTTCTCCTTCAGCCGCGTACGGCGGCGATGGATTCGGCGAGGGCTGTGGGCACGTCGGGGACAAGAGTGTGCACACCGTCCCGGACGATCTGCCGCCCGCCGACGATGGTGTGTCGCACGTCCGCCGCGGAGGCGGCGAATACTGCCGTTTCGGCGGCCAGCCGGGGCAGTGGTCCGGCGGTGCGTACGGAGTCCAGTGCGATCGTGGTGAGGTCGGCGAGCGCGCCGGTCTCCAGGGTGCCGGCGTCGTCCCAGCCGAGGGCGGCATGGCCGTCGGCGGTGGCGGCGCGCAGCAGGGCGGCGGCGGTCCAGTGCCCGCGGGTGCGGGTGCGCAGCCGCTCGTCGAGCTCCATGGCGCGGGCCTCTTCGAGCAGGTCGATGACGGCGTGGCTGTCGCTGCCGAGGGACAGCGGGCTGCCGGCGCCCTGGAGGCGGGCGGCCGGGCCGATGCCGTCGGCGAGGTCGCGCTCGGTGGTGGGGCACATGCACACGCCGGTGGTGGAGCCGCCGAGCAGGGCGATGTCCTGGTCGGTGAGGTGCGTGGCGTGCACGGCCGTGGTGCGCCGGCCCAGCGCGCCGTGGTCGGCGAGCAGTTGGGTGGGGGTGCGGCCGTGGGCCTCGCGGCAGGCGTCGTTCTCGGCGGTCTGCTCGGAGAGGTGGACGTGCAGGGGTGCCTGCCGTTCGCGGGCCCACTCCGCGACGGTGCCGAGCTGCCCGGCGGGCACGGCGCGTACGGAGTGGATGGCGGCGCCGACGCGGACGTGCTCGCGGTCCTCCTTGAGCGCGTCGGCGCGCTGCGCCCAGCGGTCCGCGGTGCCGTCGGAGAAGCGCAGCTGGTGCCGGTCGGGCGGGGCGCCGAAGCCGGACGAGAGGTAGGCGGTGTCGAGCAGGGTGATGCGGATGCCGGCGTCCGCGGCGGCCGCGATCAGCGCCCCGCCCATCGCGTTGGGGTCGTCGTAGCGGGTGCCGCCGGGCGCGTGGTGGAGGTAGTGGAATTCGCCGACGCAGGTGATGCCGGCCAGCGCCATCTCGGCGTAGACGGCGCGGGCGAGGGCGTAGTAGCTGTCCGGGGTGAGCCGGTCGGCGACGGCGTACATGATCTCGCGCCAGGTCCAGAAGGTGCCGCTGCCGACCTGGACGGTGCCGCGCAGCGCGCGGTGGAAGGCGTGGCTGTGGGCGTTGGCCAGGCCGGGCAGCGTCAGGCCGCGCAGGACGGTGGCGCCGGGCGGCGGGGTGGCGTCCCCGGTGCGGACGGCCGTGATCCGGCCGTCCGCGGTCTGCAGGGTCACGCCCGGCTCGACGTGGCTGCCGAGCCAGGCGTGTTCGAGCCAGTACGTCGTCGGTGTTGCCTGCGTGGTCAGCGGCACGCCAGCCCCTCCAGTACGTCGGCGAGTGCGAGGACCCCGGCGGCGCAGTCGTCCTCCTCCGCCGCTTCGGCGGGCGAGTGGGACACGCCGGTCGGGTTGCGCACGAACAGCATGGCGGTGGGGACGGTTCCGGACAAAATACCGGCGTCATGGCCCGCGCCGGTGCCGAGGACGGGTACCGGGCGCTCCGCCGCCTTGCCCAGGAGGGCGCTCAGCTCGTCCCGCAGGGCGTGCTCGAACTCCACGACCGGGGTGAAGGATTCGCGGACGACGGTCAGGTCGACCCCGTCGCGTGCGGCGCGTTCGGCGGCGGCCTGCTCGATGCCGTGGATCACGGTGTCCAGGGTGTCCTGGTCGGGGGCGCGGGAGTCCAGCCAGCCGCGGACGAGCGAGGGGATGGCGTTGACGCCGTTCGGCTCCACGCTGATCTTCCCGAAGGTGGCCAGGGCGCCGGCCAGCCGGGCCTGTTCCCGGGCGGCGAGGACGGTCGCGGCGTAGCTGAGCATCGGGTCGCGCCGGTCCTCCAGGCGCGTGGTGCCGGCGTGGTTGGCCTCGCCGTGGAAGTCGAACCGCCAGCGGCCGTGCGGCCAGATGGCGGAGGCGACGCCGACCGGGTCGCCGGACAGGTCGAGGGCGCGGCCCTGCTCGACGTGGAGCTCGACGAACGCGCCGATCGCGGCGAGCCGTTCGGGGTCCGGGCCGATGGCGTCGGGGTCGTATCCGGCGCGCTCCATGGCCTGCGGCAGCGAGATGCCGTCGGCGTCGCGCAGCTCGTGCGCGGCCTCGGGGGTCAGGGCGCCGGCGGTGAGCCGGGAGCCGACGCAGGCCAGGCCGAAGCGGGCGCCTTCCTCGTCGCCGAAGTTGACGATCGCCAGCGGCTTCGCGGGGTCGGCGCCCCGGCGGCGGAGTTCGTCGAGCGCGGCGAAGGAGGAGACGACGCCGAGGGGGCCGTCGAAGGCGCCGCCGTCCGGCACGGAGTCCAGGTGGGAGCCGGTGACGACGGCCTCGCCGGGGGCCACGTCCTGGTGGCCGGTGGCGCCGAGCCAGGCCCATTGGTTGCCGTTGCGGTCGAGTTCGTAGGCGAGGCCGCGGGCCTCGGCCTGCGCCCGGAACCACGCGCGGCAGTCGGCGTCCGCGGCGGTCCAGGCGTAGCGGCGGTATCCCCCGGTGGCGGAGTTGCGGCCGAGCGGCCGCAACTCCTGCCACATCTCGTGGAACGAGGCGGTCACGCGCCCTCGCCCTCGCGCATCGGGATGCGGACGCCGCGCTCGGCGGCCACCTCGTCGGCGCGCTCGTAGCCGGCGTCGACGTGGCGGATGACGCCCATGCCGGGGTCGTTGGTGAGGACCCGGCGGATCTTCTCGCCGGCCAGCGGGGTGCCGTCGGCGACGGTGACCTGTCCGGCGTGGATCGAGCGGCCCATGCCGACGCCGCCGCCGTGGTGGAGCGAGACCCAGGAGGCGCCGGAGGCGACGTTGACCATGGCGTTGAGCAGCGGCCAGTCGGCGATCGCGTCCGAGCCGTCCTTCATGGCCTCGGTCTCGCGGTAGGGGGAGGCGACGGAGCCGCAGTCGAGGTGGTCGCGGCCGATGGCCAGCGGGGCGCGCAGGGTGCCGTCGGCGACCATCTCGTTGAACCGCTCGCCGGCCTTGTCGCGTTCGCCGTAGCCGAGCCAGCAGATCCGGGCGGGCAGGCCCTGGAAGTGGACCCGCTCGCCGGCCATCTTGATCCACCGGGCGAGCGACTCGTTCTCCGGGAAGAGGTCGAGGATCGCCTTGTCGGTGGCGGCGATGTCCTGGGCGTCACCGGACAGCGCGGCCCAGCGGAACGGCCCCTTGCCCTCGGCGAACAGCGGCCGGATGTAGGCGGGGACGAAGCCGGGGAAGGCGAAGGCCCGCTCGTAGCCGGCGAGTTGGGCCTCGCCGCGGATGGAGTTGCCGTAGTCGAAGACCTCGGCGCCGGCGTCCATGAAGCCGACCATGGCCTCGACGTGCCGGGCCATCGACTCGCGGGCGCGGGTGGTGAAGCCCGCCGGGTCCTTGGCGGCGTAGGCGGCCATGTCGTCGAAGTCGACGCCGGTCGGCAGGTAGGCCAGCGGGTCGTGGGCGGAGGTCTGGTCCGTCACGATGTCGATCGGGGCGCCCTCGGCGAGCATCTGCGGGAGCAGGTCGGCGGCGTTGCCGAGCAGGCCGATGGAGAGCGGCTTGCGGGCGTCGCGGGCCTCGACGGCGAGCTGCATGGCGTGCTGCAGGTTGTCGGCCTTGACGTCGAGGTAGCGGTGCTCGATCCGGCGCTCGATGGCGCGCGGGTCGCAGTCGATGCAGATGGCGACGCCGTCGTTCATGGTGACGGCGAGCGGCTGGGCGCCGCCCATGCCGCCGAGGCCGGCGGTGAGGGTGATCGTCCCGGCGAGGGTGCCGCCGAACTTCTTCGCCGCGACGGCGGCGAACGTCTCGTAGGTGCCCTGGAGGATGCCCTGGGTGCCGATGTAGATCCACGAACCGGCGGTCATCTGGCCGTACATGGTCAGGCCGAGGGCCTCCAGGCGGCGGAACTCCTCCCAGTTGGCCCAGTCGCCGACGAGGTTGGAGTTGGCGATGAGCACCCGCGGCGCCCACTCGTGCGTCTGCATCACGCCGACCGGCTTGCCGGACTGGACGAGCATCGTCTCGTCCTGCTTGAGCGTGGTGAGGGTGCGCACCATCGCGTCGAAGGAGCGCCAGTCACGGGCGGCCTTGCCGGTGCCGCCGTAGACGACGAGCTGGTCCGGGTGTTCGGCCACCTCCGGATCGAGGTTGTTCTGCAGCATGCGCAGCGCGGCTTCCTGCTGCCATCCCCGAGCACTCAGCTCCGTACCGCGCGGTGCCCGCACGGGTCGCGGTCCCGACATGGGCCGTGCCTCCCTGACATCGAATGGATTGAGCTATTCACATCTTGGAGGCGGTGAATAGCGCTAGTCAACAGGACGTGGTGAAGGTTTTCCACACCCCGGCCGTTCGACTTGCCCGGCCGGAAAGTCGGTGTTAGCTTTCCCAGTAGGAAAGTTGAGGTGGGTTGTCTGCGTGGATCGCCGGCGCGGACCCCGCCCGTCTGAAACGCCAACGGGGAGGCGAAGGACATGACCACACCGGTTGATGCCGAGCGGGCCTGGCAGGATCTCCAGCGCATCCGGGTGCCACAGGAGCGGGTGTACGACGAGGTCGAGCGCTGCGCGCAGAGCGACCAGCGGGGCACCTACGTGACGGCGGGCCTCATGTGGCTCTTCCTCGCCAGCTGGGGGCTCGACCTCCCGAAGTGGGGCGGCTTCGCGCTCCTCGCCGTCTATGTGGGCGCCCTGGCCGCCCTGGCCGTGGTCTACAGCCGCCGGAGCCGGATGCGGCTGCACCGGTCGCGGTACGGCTGGCGCAGCGTCGTCACCTTCTTCGCGGGCGGGGCCCTCAGCGGCGGCATGATCATCCTCACCGGGCGCCTGACCGACTGGCTGGCGCTGCCCTACGGCAGCCTGATCCAGGCCACGCTCTCCGCCGGCGCCTTCGTGCTCTTCGTCGGCCCGGCCAACCGCTGGGCGGTCAGCCCGCTGCGCGGCCGGGGCCTGAGCGACCCCACCCTGAGAACCGTCCCCGAGGAGGCGGGCCGATGAGCACTCCATCGGGCTTCGACGAACTGATCCATCCCTCCACCCGACTGTCGGTCGTCGCCCTGCTCGCCGCGACGGAATGGGCCGACTTCTCCTTCATCCGGGACAGCCTCTCGCTCAGCGACTCCGCGCTGTCCAAGCAGCTGCACACCCTGGAGGAGGCCGGGTACCTGGAGATCCACAAGGAGGGCGGCGGACGCAAACGCCGCACCAAGGTACGGCTGACGAGCCGTGGCCGCACCGCCTTCGAGGGGCATGTGGCCGCGCTCCGGGCGATCGTCGAGGGCGCCGGCCCCACGGCCGCCCCCGCGACCCCACCACCCGATCCGGGACAGACCTCGGACCCGACCACCCAGCAACACCACGCGGAGGCACACCGATGACGACCACCGAGGGCGCGCCCGTGCCCCCGACCGCCGACGCCGCACCGCCGGTCATCCAGGTGAGCGGCCTGCGGATGTCCTACGGCAGCACCGATGTGCTGCACGGCGTCGACCTGGACGTCCGGCGCGGCGAGGTCTTCGCGCTGCTCGGTCCCAACGGCGCCGGCAAGAGCACCACCGTCGAGATCCTGGAGGGCTTCCGGCAGCGTTCCGCCGGGACGGTCCGGGTGCTGGGCACGGACCCGGCGCGCGGCGGCGACGCCTGGCGCGGCCGGATCGGCCTGGTGCTGCAGTCCTGGCGGGACCACCGCCGCTGGCGGGTGGCCGAGTTGCTGACACACTTCGCCACGTACCACGAGGCACCGCGCGACCCCGCCGAACTGCTGGCCCTGGTCGGCCTCACCGGGCAGTCCGGCAAGCAGGTGGACCAGCTCTCCGGCGGGCAGCGCCGCCGCCTGGACGTCGCGCTCGCCCTGGTCGGCCGCCCCGAGCTCGTCTTCCTGGACGAGCCGACCACCGGCTTCGACCCGGAAGCCCGCCGCGACTTCCACGACCTGATCGAGCGGCTGGCCCGCGACGAGGGCGTCACGGTCCTGCTGACCACGCACGACCTGGTGGAGGCCGAGCGGCTGGCCGACCGGATAGCGATGCTGGTCAACGGCCGGATCCGGGCCCACGGCACCCCGGCGGAGCTGGCCCGCAGCGCCGCCGCCCATGCCGAGGTCCGCTGGACGGCCCCGGACGGCACGGCCCGGCGGGAGCACACCGCGGACCCGTCCCGGCTGGTCTGGGAGCTCCACCGCGAGATCGGCGGCCCGGTCGCCGACCTGGAGGTGCGCCGCCCGACGCTGGAGGACACCTACCTGCGGATGGTGCACCAGGACGAGGTGGCGGGGACCGCGGCGGGACCGGTGACGGACGCCTTCGACGACGGCGTCGGCAGCGAGACCCGCGCCGCCTGAGGGCCGGGCGCGGAGCACCACAGACCAAGGGGGACGGACATGACAGCGGTCGACACAGTGACGGCAGCGACGAACGCGAACGGGGAAACCAGCATGGCGGACAAGGGAGTTGGAGACGGCGGGCAGGGCCCGGCCAAGAGCAGGCCCGGTTCCCGCCGGCGCTACTGGCGGGCCGGCTGGCAGCGCGGCGGGATCGAGATACGGCATCTGCTCCGCAACCCCAAGGAGCTGAGCGGCCACCTCATCAACGTCGTGGTCGCGCTGGTGGTCGCGGGTTACATGGACGACGACGTACCGGGGACGCATGTCCCGATGTCGCATCTGGCCCTCTCCGGTTTCGCCGCCTATCTGCTCTTCCAGATCGGACTGGTGAACCTCCCGCAGATCCTGGTGACCGAGCGGGAGGAGGGCGCCCTGCTGCGCCTGCGGACCACCCCGGGCGGCATACCGGCCTACCTCATCGCCAAGTCGGTGCTGGTCGTCGCGATGGCGCTGGCCACCCTGGTCGTCCTGCTGGGCGCCGGCGCGCTGCTGGCGAACGGACCGCTGCCGCACGGCGTCGACAACTGGCTGACGCTGCTGTGGGTCAGCGCGCTGGGGCTGCTGGCCGTGGTGCCGCTCGGTGCCGCCGTCGGCGCCGTCCTGCCCAATCCGCGCGAGGCGCTGGCGCTGATCATGCTGCCGGCCATGGGCCTGCTGGTGACGTCCGGCGCGATGTTCCCGCTCACCTCGCTGCCCGCGGTCGTCCAGAAGATCGCCTCCGTCTTCCCGCTGAAGTGGATGGCCCAGGGCGTGCGCTCGGCGCTGCTCCCGGACGCCGCCCGGGCCGCGGAACCGGCCGGCTCCTGGGAGCTGCCGACGGTCGCCCTGGTCCTGGCCGCCTGGGCCGTGGCCGGCTTCCTGCTCGCCATACCCCTGCTGCGCCGTGCCGCCCGCCGCGAGTCCGGCTCCCGCCTCGGCGAACGCCACCGCAAGGCCAACCTCGGAGCGGCCCCCGCAGCCTGACCGGGCTCGCCCGGTCCGCCCCGGGCCCGGCCGGCGCCCGTCCACCCCCGGGACAGCGCCGGCCGGGCCCCTTAGCCGATCTTTCGCCACTCCTTCCCCGCCCCTCCCCCGCCCCTTCGCCGTCCTTTCGTCCCCCACGGCCGCCCCGCCCGGTAAGCGATGGCGCGGGGCCCCCGGACGATGATGGAGTGGCCCCATGACGTACACGGACCGAGACCGTGCCGTACAGGCAGCCGTTGCGCAGGGACTGGTGGGGCCCGAGGAACCGGTGGCGGGGCTGCTCGACATCACCGGCGTCCGGCGATCGGCGGCCGAACTCCACGCCGCCTTCGAGGAGTTCGCCGCTCCCGGCACCCCGGTGCTGCACGCCTTCGCGGTGAAGGCGGCCTCGCTGGTGCCCGTGCTGCGGCTGCTGGCGCAGGAGGGGCTCGGCTGCGAGGTGGCCAGCCCCGGCGAGCTGGCACTGGCCCGGGCCGCCGGCGTGCCCGCCGACCGCACGGTCCTGGACTCACCGGCCAAGACCCCCGCCGAGCTGCGGGAGGCGCTGGCCCTCGGGATCGCGGTCAACGCCGACAACCGCGAGGAACTGGCCCGGATCGACCGCCTGAGGACCTCCGTGCCGAGCACCGCGCCCGTCGGCCTGCGGGTCAATCCGCAGATCGGCGGCGGCCGCATCGGGGCGATGAGCACCGCCACCGACACCTCGAAGTTCGGTATCGCGCTACGTGACGAGGGCGCCCGCGACTGGGTCGTCCGCGCCTGCCTCGACCGCCCGTGGCTGACCCGACTGCACGCCCACGTCGGTTCGCAGGGCATGCCGCTGGAGCTGATGGGCGCCGGGGTACGCGCCCTGTTCGACCTCGCCGAGGAGATCAACGAACGGGCCGGCCGGCAGCAGATCGACACCCTGGACATCGGCGGCGGCCTCCCGGTCAACTTCTCCTCCGACGTCACCACCCCCACCTACCGCGAGTACGCCGCGCTGCTCCGCTCGGCCGTCCCCGGGCTGCTCGCCGGGCGGTACGGCCTGATCACCGAGTTCGGCCGCTCCCTGCTGGCCAAGCACGGCACGGTCCTCGCCCGCGTCGAGTACGCGAAGTCGGCGGGCGGCCGCCCGATCGCGGTCACCCATGCCGGCGCCCAGGTCGCCACCCGTACGGTCTTCGTCCCCGAGGCGTGGCCGCTCCGGGTCGCGGCCTACGACGCCGAGGGGCGCCCCAAGGCGGGGCCGCCGGTCGCCCAGGACGTCGCCGGCCCATGCTGCTTCGCCGGCGACCTGGTCGCGGAGAACCGCCCGCTCCCCCTCCTGCAGTCCGGCGACCACATCGCCCTGCTGGACACCGGCGCGTACTACTTCTCCACGCACTTCGCGTACAACTCGCTCCCCCGCCCCGGCGTCTACGGCTACGCCGCATCCCCCGACGGCGTCCGCTTCGCGGTCATCCGCACCCCGCAGAGCCTGTCGGACCTCACCACGGAAAGCGGCGCCGCGCACGCGGAGTCGCTCCGCGCTTTGTAGCCCACGTACCTGTCTGCGGCGTCGCGGGTCGTCTCGCCGTTGCGCGCTTCGCGGCGCCCCGCACGTAGCCGTCTGTCCCGCCGCGGGGCTTGTTCGCCGTTGCGCGCTTTGCGGCGCCTCCCACGTACCTGTCTGCGGCGTCGCGGTTCGTCTCGCCGTTGCGCCTGGCGGCGGGCGTGGTGTTGTCGGGTGCGGTGCCGGCCCTCCAGACTTCGTCCTCCGGTCCACCCCCTCCCGTGAGTGGGAGGTAAGAGGCCGGTGGGGGCGTGCGTTGT
>NZ_JAZBJP010000046.1:0-53393 GCF_036352915.1 Streptomyces bugieae | reverse complement strand
CGCCGGAAGCGCTCGCCCGCGGCCGCCGCTGAGTATCCGGCGCGGGTCGTCGGGCCCGGGGCCCGCCCGATGGGTCAGGCCCTAGCCCAGGGCCCGCCCCAGGACGTACACCGCGGGGGCGGCGAGGGCCAGGGGCAGGGCCACGCCGGCCGTCATGTGGACGAAGCGGGACGGGTAGTCGTAGCTGGCCACCCGCAGGCCGATCAGGGCGCAGCCGCCGGCCGCCAGGCCCAGCAGGGCGCCGGACGTGCCCAGGCCGGTCAGCTGGCCGGCCGCGATACCGGCACCGGCCGCCGCCACCAGCGAGATCCCGACCGAGACGAACGAGGGCAGCGGCAGCGCCCGGGCGAGCGTGGCCACCCCGACCGCGGCCGCGCCGACGACCACCGCGTGCGGGTTCGCGGCCAGGTGGCCGGCCGCGAGCACCGCCAGCGCGGTCGAGGTCAGGCCCGCGGTCAGCGCGTACATCCGCTCGTCCGCGCTGCTGCGGTTGCGCAGCTGGAGGATCAGGACCAGCAGGCACCACACGCCGAGCGTGCCGATGCCCACCAGGGGCGCGCTCGCGGGGTCCGTGGCCAGCAGCGCCGCGTCGGTGGCCAGCCCGGCCAGGAACGCCAGCGCGATGCCCTGGCGGGCCGGCCACATGCCGTTCAGTCGGAACCAGCCGGCGGCGGTGACCGCCTGGAGGAGCACCACCGGCACCGCGAGCACCGGCTGGGCCAGCGGCGCGGTCAGGGCCAGCAGCAGCGCGAGGACGGCGGTCAGCGCGGCCGGCTGGATGCCCGGCGGGATGATCGGCGAGCGGCCCTCCAGGCGGGCGCGCTGGTTGGGCTTGAGCGGCGCGGCGGGCAGCGAGGGCGGGGCGGCCGCCATGGTGGCGGTCGCGGCCGGCTGCGGGGCGGGCAGCGGCGCGGCGTGCCCGGGCTGCTCCGGTCCGGGCCGGCCGTGGCCGTGCCCGGGCTGCCCGTACGGGTCGCCGTAGGCGCCCTGGGGGTCGTGCGGGGCGGTGGCCGGCTGGGGCGCCGGCTGCCCGTAGGGGTCGGGCCCGCCGTACTGCTGCTCCTGGTAGGGCTCGGGCTGCCCGTAGGGGGCCGGCCGGCCGTAGGCGTCCTGCGGGGCGTAGGGGCCGGGCTGCCCGTACGGGGCCTGCGACCCGTACGGGTCCTGTGGGGCGTACGGGCTCTGCGGCGCGTACGGGTCGTGCGGCTGGTACGGCTGGTGGCCCTGCGGCTGGTGGTCGCTCATGATCGGCTGCTCACCCTCCCGCGAACGGCGGCAGGACCTCGACGGTGCCGCCCTCGGCCAGCGGCACCCCGGCGTGGTCGCGGGTGCCCACCGGATCGCCGTCCACCAGGAACGAGCAGCGCATCAGCACCCGGGCGAACTCGGGGTTCGCGGCGTGCGCGGCGCGCGCCGCGTCGAGCGCCTCGGCGAGCGTCGCCGCCCTGTAGGGCTCCTCTGCCGTGCCCGCGGCGGCCTTGGCCGCGGCCCAGTAGCGCACGGTGCCAGTTGTTGTCACGGCGGCCTCTTCGTCGTGTCGGTCGGGGGACCGCCCTCGGTGGCGGCGGCCCCGTCGTTGCCGCCTCCATGATGGCGTACGCGACGGCCGGGGCCGTCCGGGACGAGTTCCGGTGGCGGCTTTCGTCCCGCTCCCGGCGGCCTTCCGGAAATTCGATTGCCGAAGGCAAGTGTTCACTTAGGCTCATTGTGTGTTGGTACGACTCGCGCGGGCGCATTTGCGCCCCCACCGGCGCTCGATGACCCTGATCGTGCTGCTCCAGCTGATCCAGACCCTGGCCACCCTCTACCTCCCCACCCTCAACGCCGACATCATTGACAACGGTGTCGTGCAGGGGGACACGGGCTACATCTTCCGCACCGGCGGTTTCATGATCGCCGTCACCCTGCTGCAGATCGTCTGCGCGATCGGTGCCGTCTACTTCGGCGCGCGCACGGCCATGGCCCTCGGCCGGGACATCCGCGCCGCGGTCTTCGACCGGGTGCAGTCCTTCTCCGCCCGAGAGGTCGGCACCTTCGGCGCCCCGTCGCTGATCACCCGTACCACCAATGACGTCCAGCAGGTCCAGATGCTGGTGCTGATGACGTTCACGATGATGGTCTCCGCGCCGATCATGTGCGTCGGCGGCGTCGTCATGGCGCTCAACCAGGACGTGCCGCTGTCCGGCCTCCTGCTGGTCATCGTCCCGGTCCTCGGGATCCTCGTCTCACTGATCGTGCGCCGGATGCGGCCGCTCTTCCGCGGCGTGCAGGAGCGCATCGACACCGTCAACCGCGTGCTGCGCGAGCAGATCACCGGCATCCGTGTGATCCGCGCCTTCGTCCGCGACCGGCACGAGCGCGAGCGGTTCGCCGGGGCCAACACCGGCCTCTACGACGTCTCGCTCCGCGCCGGCCGGCTGATGTCGATGATGTTCCCGCTGGTCATGCTGATCGTGAACCTCTCCAGCGTGGCCGTCGTCTGGTTCGGCGGGCTGCGCATCGACAGCGGCGGGATGCAGATCGGCGCGCTGACGGCCTTCCTCAGCTACCTGATGTACATCCTCATGTCGATCATGATGGCGACGTTCATGGTGATGATGCTGCCGCGCGCCGAGGTCTGCGCCGAGCGCATCCAGGAGGTGCTGGCCACGGACTCCAGTGTTGTCCCGCCGCAGGACCCCGTCACCACGCTGCGCCGCCGCGGCGAACTGGAGCTCCGCAACGTCGAGTTCCGCTTCCCCGGTGCCGAGCAGCCGGTCCTCAAGGACATCTCGCTCACCGCCCGCCCCGGTGAGACCACCGCCGTCATCGGCTCCACCGGCAGCGGCAAGTCCACCCTCCTCGGGCTCGTGCCCCGGCTCTTCGACGCGACCGGCGGCGCGGTCCTGGTCGACGGCGAGGACGTGCGCGGTCTCGACCCGGAGACGCTGGCCGGCGCCATCGGCCTGGTCCCGCAGAAGCCGTACCTCTTCTCCGGCACGGTGGCGAGCAACCTCCGCTACGGCAACCCGGACGCTACCGACGACGAGCTGTGGCAGGCCCTGGAGACCGCCCAGGCCCGCGACTTCGTCGAACGGATGGAGGGCGGTCTGGACGCGCCCGTCGCACAGGGCGGCTCCAACGTCTCCGGCGGCCAGCGGCAGCGGCTGGCGATCGCCCGCGCACTGGTCCGCCGGCCCGAGATCTACCTCTTCGACGACTCCTTCTCCGCGCTGGACTACGCCACCGACGCCGCACTGCGCGCCGCGCTCTCCCGCGAGACGGACCGGGCGACGGTGGTGATCGTCGCCCAGCGGGTCGCCACGATCCGCGGCGCCGACCGGATCGTCGTGCTGGACGAGGGCCGCATCGTGGGCACCGGCACCCACACCGAGCTGATGGCCGACAACGAGACCTACCGGGAGATCGTGCTCTCCCAGCTCACCGAGCAGGAGGCGGCGTGACCACCGCGGACAAGGGGGCGGCCACCCGCGCCCCGGCGGCCACCGAGGGGACGACCACGGCGGCCCCCAGACGAGGGCCGGCCCCGGCGGCCGGCCCGGCCCGCTTCATGGGCGGGCAACCCACCGAGAAATCCATGGACTTCAAGGGCTCCGGCAAGCGCCTGCTGGGCCAGATGCGGCCCGAGCGCGGCATCATCTCCGTCGCCCTGCTGCTGGGTGTGGCGAGCGTGGCGCTGACGGTCGTCGGCCCCAAGGTCCTCGGCCACGCCACCGACCTGATCATGTCCGGCATCATCGGCCGCCGGCTGCCCGAGGGCATCACCAAGGCCCAGGCCGTGGCCCGGCTGCGGGCGCACGGCCAGGGCGGGCTGGCCGACATGCTCGGCGCCATGCCGTTCGTGCCCGGCCACGGCATCGACTTCGGCACGGTGGGCGTGGTCCTGCTCTGGGTCGCCGTGATCTACGCCGGGGCCTCGCTCTTCGGGTTCGTCCAGGCCCGGATCGCCACCAAGGTCGTCCAGCGGACCGTCTTCCGGCTGCGCGAGCAGGTCGAGGAGAAGCTCGGCCGGCTGCCGCTCAGCTACTTCGACAAGCAGCAGCGCGGGGAGGTCCTCTCCCGGGCCACCAACGACATCGACAACATCCAGCAGACGCTGCAGCAGACCCTCAGCCAGATCGTGTCCTCGCTGCTGACCATCCTCGGCGTGCTCGCCATGATGTTCTGGATCTCCTGGCTGCTGGCCCTGGTCGCGCTGGTCACGGTCCCGGTCTCGGTGGTCGTCGCCACCAAGATCGGCAAGCGGGCGCAGCCGCAGTTCGTCCAGCAGTGGAAGACCACCGGCAAGCTCAACGCCCACATCGAGGAGATGTACACCGGCCACAGCCTGGTGAAGGTCTTCGGCCGGCAGAAGGAGTCCGCCGAGCTCTTCCGCGAGCAGAACGAGGCGCTCTACGCGGCCGGCTTCCGGGCCCAGTTCATCTCCGGCATCATCCAGCCCGCGATGATGTTCATCGGCAACCTGAACTACGTGCTGGTCGCGGTGGTCGGCGGGCTGCGCGTCGCCTCCGGGGCGCTGTCCATCGGTGACGTCCAGGCGTTCATCCAGTACTCCCGCCAGTTCAGCCAGCCGCTGACCCAGGTCGCCTCGATGGCCAACCTCGTCCAGTCCGGCGTCGCCTCCGCCGAGCGGGTCTTCGAACTCCTCGACGCCCGGGAGCAGGACCCCGACCCCGAGCGGCCGGCCCGCCCCGAACACGTCCGCGGCCACGTCGGGTTCGAGTCCGTCTCGTTCTCCTACGCCCAGGACAAGCCGCTGATCGAGGACCTGTCGCTGGCCGTCCACCCCGGCCAGACGGTCGCCATCGTCGGCCCGACCGGCGCCGGCAAGACCACCCTGGTCAACCTCCTGATGCGGTTCTACGAGGTGCGCGGCGGCCGGATCACCCTGGACGGCGTGGACATCGCCGCGATGTCCCGCGAGGAGCTGCGGGCCAACATCGGCATGGTCCTCCAGGAAACCTGGCTCTTCGGCGGCACGATCGCGGAGAACATCGCCTACGGCGCGCCGGCCGGCACCTCGATGGACAAGATCGTGGCGGCCGCGAAGGCCACCCACGTCGACCGCTTCGTGCGCACCCTCCCCGACGGCTACGACACCGTCCTCGACGACGAGGGCAGCAACGTCTCGGTCGGTGAGAAGCAGCTGATCACCATCGCCCGGGCCTTCCTCGCCGAGCCCGCCATCCTCGTCCTCGACGAGGCCACCAGCTCGGTCGACACCCGCACCGAGGTCCTCATCCAGCACGCGATGGCCCAACTGCGGTCCGGGCGCACCAGTTTCGTGATCGCACACCGCCTCTCCACGATCCGGGACGCCGACACCATCCTCGTCATGGAGAACGGCGCCATCGTCGAACAGGGCTCCCACGACGCCCTGTTGGCGGCCGACGGCGCCTATGCCCGGCTGTACGCGGCCCAGTTCGCCGAGGCGGTGGTGGAGGCCGACTGACCCCGGCCGCCCGCCGACCGGTCCCTTACCGCACCCGCGCCCGTATGACCTGCGAGTAAACCCAACTCCCCCCGGAGATCGCGGATTTATGTGTAGGTCATACGGGCGCGCCGCTATCGTGTGGTCAACACGTCACACACGGCGACGAGGTGTGTACGGGGTCCGGGAATGATCCTGGACGCCGTCGCCCGCAGCCGAGTTCCCGTAGGAGAACCGGCGGGCGGCGGCTGCTGCTTGGGGTGAGTGGTGCCTCCCATGAGGCCTGATCCGCCGCAGAGCGCGTACCCGGCCGCTCGTGCCGCGCTGCGCGTGCGCGTGGTGAGAGGGAACGCTCCATGCCAAGAGGGTGCGGACGATGGCGTGCGCACGGCGCCTCAATGCGGCCCGGTACGGGAGACGGCTGTTCATGGCCACCAAGAAGTCCGCCGCGCCTCTGCGGATCATCTACGGCGACGACGCCGGCGACGCCCGCACGATCACGGCGTTCGCCTCGCTGTCCGTCCACCTGGACGACCTCGAGGCCGCCAAAGGGGAGCTGCTGCGCTTCCGCGCCTCCCTGGAGGAGGACCCCGCCCTGCAACTGCCGATCCACGCCTCGCTGCACGCCCAGGACCTCGCCGCGGGCCGCGGCCGCCACCTCTACCGCCCCGGACTGACCGGCGCCGCGCGCGAGGCCCACCTGGCCGCCTGCCGCGGGGTGATCCGCCGCGGCCTGGAAGCCGTCGCCGCGATCCCCCGGGCGCGGGTGACCGCCGTCCACCGCGAGACGGACGACTACGGACGTGACCGCCCGGCCCTCCAGCGCGCCTGGCTGCACCGGATCAACGCCGAACTCGCCGCCGCGGACGAATACGGCGTGGTGGTCGTCGACGGCGACGGCACCGACACCTGCCTGGTCGATGCCTACCACGACCTGCCCGGGCGCGACCGCCGCATCGTGGGCGTCCCGCTCTTCGAGTCGGCCCGGATCAACTACTTCCTGCAGGCCGCCGACCTGCTCGCGTACGCCGCCTACCAGAGCGTCGCCAAGCGCCCGGAGCGGGAGTTCCTGTGGGGCTCGTTCGGCGCCGCCCTGCCGTGGGCCGACGGCCCCACCGCGCAGTGATGACCCGTGCCGACCGGTCCGCAACCAGCACAGAACGACGGAGGGTTCATGTCGAAGTCCGAGGCGCAAGCGCCGATCACCGTGGAGTGGGGCAAGGAACAAGTCGTGGTCTCCGACGTCGCGCGGGAGCTGCCGGGCGCCTCGCACGTCGACGACCGGATGAAGCTGGTGAAGGCCGGACAGGACAGCGCGCTGGCCTCGCTCCCCGAGGACGCCTGGCACGCGGTCGCGCGCGCGTCGGTCGCCCCGGAACTCGTCGCCGTGCAATTGCGGCAGCCGGGCGGCTCGGACGGCAGCCTGCTCCTGGAGGAGCACGTCGACGGCGCCACCCTCCGCTCCGTGCACACGAGGGTGTGGCTGACCGAGCTGTTCCCGGGCATCCAGCCGCGTACCGGCCAGGAGGTGCTGGACGTCGATGATCCCCAGGTCACCGGCATGGACGCGGACGGGCGGCCGCAGGCGATCCTGCGCTACGAGTACCGGGACCTGGCGCATCTCCGGAAGCACATCTGGCAGACCGTCCACGCCACGTTGCACATCAACTCCTACGAGGAGTCGATCCTGGCCCGGCGGGTGACCCGGGCGCTGATCGTGCACCCGGTCGTCATCGCCTTCACCGACGGCACCGAGCCGGTGCACACGCTGGTGGCCAGGGACGGCATCACCCGGCTGGCCAGCGCCTGGAAGGTGATGGCCGGCCCGGGCGCCACGAAGGAGGAGGCGGCCGAGGCGGCGACCGAGGCGCTGCTCGCCGAGCGCAAGCAGCCGGCCAACGAGCCGCTGAAGTCGCGGACCCAGCGGTGGGCGCTGGGCCGGGAGCTGCGGCGTGAGCTGCTGCGGGAGGAATTCGGCAGGGAGTCGGCGGGCGAGGTGCCTTCGCTGCGCGCCGTCCAGATCGCCCAGACGTACGTGGTGCCGGCCCACATCGTCGTGGGAACCCAGGCGCACGAAGGCGGCATGCTGCCCGCCGCCGATGTCTTCGACGACGCCCTGCGCTCGATCCTCGCCTCGGTGCACGTGGAGTTCAAACCGTGGGACGCGGCGGCCCAGAACCTGGAGGTCGCCACCCGCGCGCTCAAGCTCGTCGTGCAGACCCGGGCGCGCGAGTGGGGCAACGAGGAGCAACTGGGCGAGGTGTACGCCCTCGCGGTGGGCCGCCGCCCGGCCGCCGACACCCCGGCCATCTTCCGCGACCCGGGCATCCCCGCGACGCCGCTGTGGCGCGCGGTCTACCTCCTCCACGTGCTGACCCGGGCGGAGCTCTACGCCGAGCTGCGCGGGCGGGCCAAGGAGATCAAGAACGAGCGGCGGATGACCGCCAAGGGCTATGCGGGGCTGCTGGGCCCGGTGGTGGACGAGCCGTGGCGGGCGGAGAAGAAGGCGGCCGTCAAGCAGGCCCGGAAGGCCTGGAGCAACGGCGGTGTGCTGTGCAAGGCCGTGCTGTCCGGCGGCTGGATCCCGGTGCCGACCGACGACTTCACCAGTCTGGTGGCGCCCGCCCTGGCGGGCGACGTCAACGCCCGCTGCACCCTCGCGCTGGCCGGCGGCACGGCCCTGATCGCGGACAAGCTGATCACCAGCAACGTCGGGTCGGCCCTGGGCACCCGCCGGGAGCCGGGGAAGGTGCCCTTCCGCGCCGATGCCCATCTCGTCGTCGGCGGGCTGGCCGCCGAGGGCAATGAGCTCGGGCTGTGGACCCTGGCGCTGGCGGCGCAGCGGTTCGAAGCGGGCCGGCTGCCGCGCAATGCCAGTTCACGGCAGGAGTTCGGGCTGCCGGAGGAGGCGGCGGCGGACGGGGCCTACCAGCACGTCGCGGTGGATCTGGCGGCGCCGGACCGGATCCGCCGGCACGGCGAGGACGAGGTGCCGCTGCTGCCGTGGGACGTCGTCTACGCGTCGGACGAGGCCAGGGCGCGAAAGACGATCGCGGACGCGATGCCGCCGGTTCCCCGGACGGCCGGCCCGACCGGAGCGCAGCCCGGTGCCGGGACGGACGAGGCGCAGTCGGCGGCGGGGTCGGCGGCGGGGCAGGATGCCGAGGCGTCGGACGACCGTCCCGTCGGGGCGCGGATCGCCGAGCAGCGCAGGGCACTGGGGCTCGCGCTGAGCGGCGCGGAGAACGCCCTGGCCAAGCTGCGTGACCTGGGCGAGGGCCGGACCTATCCGCCGCTGTTCACCGACGCCGACGAATGGCACGAGCTGCGCGAGGCCGCGATCCGGGTCCACCACCAGATCGACAACCACCGGCCGCCCTCGGACGAGGAGGACCCGGTCGACGACGGCACCGAGACCGACGACTGAGCCGCGGGGAGGTGTGCCGGTGCGCGCACCCGTGCGCTCCCCGTGCGCTCCCCAACCCCGGGAGCGGCCGCCCGCCGCCGGTCGTCGGGGTCGTGTCGTCCCGTGGTGCGGACTGATCATGTCCGCATGCCGGGACGCCTCCGCGGTCGGATCGAGCCATCGCGGGGCCGGCCGGACCGCTGGTCGAAGGCCATGGGCGGGCCGGCGGCGGGGGCTCTCCGCAGGCTCCCAACTCGCCCTGTCGCTGGGCCGTTCAGGCGGTTCGGGAAGCCATGATCCATGCCCCGGCGACCGTCAACGGAGACACGCGATGACCACTCGAAGTGATCGACGGAACACAAGAACGTGCAAAATCGGCCTCGGGTCGGGTACCCATCTGAGCTATTCTGCTGGGCAAGAAGGATCCGGGCAGCGTTGCCCCCGGGTCCTTTTGTGCTTTCAGCCACGTTCCGCGCGGCTGCGAGGACCGTACGAAGCAGTGCCGCAGACACCCCGGCCGAGCCGGGAGGTGCCCCCGTCGCAGGGACCGAGGAGGAACCAGACGTCATGGGCGAGCGAAGCAGGCAGGACCGCGAGCAGAAGAGGATGCAACACCCCGAGAACCGGGTAGGTGGTCGCAGGTGAGTTCGCTCCTGCTGCTGACCAACGCACTCCAGCCGTCGACGGAGGTGCTCCCGGCGCTCGGGCTGCTGCTGCACAGCGTGCGGGTGGCCCCGGCCGAGGGCCCGGCGCTCATCGACACCCCCGGCGCCGACGTCATACTGATCGACGGCCGGCGTGACCTTCCCCACGTGCGCTCGCTGTGCCAGCTGCTGCGGTCCACCGGCCCCGGCTGCCCGTTGATCCTTGTCGTCACCGAGGGCGGCCTGGCCGCCGTCACCGCCGACTGGGGCGTCGACGACGTCATGCTGGACACGGCCGGCCCCGCCGAGGTCGAGGCGCGGCTGCGGCTGGCGATGGGCCGCCAGCAGATCACCACCGACGACGGGCCGATGGAGATCCGCAACGGCGACCTCTCGGTGGACGAGGCCACCTACAGCGCCAAGCTGAAGGGCCGGGTGCTGGACCTGACCTTCAAGGAGTTCGAGCTGCTGAAGTACCTCGCGCAGCACCCGGGCCGGGTCTTCACCCGCGCCCAGCTCCTGCAGGAGGTCTGGGGCTACGACTACTTCGGCGGCACCCGGACGGTCGATGTCCACGTCCGCCGGCTGCGCGCCAAGCTCGGTCCCGAGCACGAGTCGCTGATCGGCACGGTCCGCAACGTCGGCTACCGCTTCGTCACCCCCGAGAAGCCCGAGCGCTCCGCGGAGGGCGGTGGCAAGGCCAAGGACGACGGGGCGAAGCGGGCGGAATCCGACCGTAAGGCGGGCACCGCGCAGAGCCGCACCACGGCGGGCGGCGACGGCCCGGACCCGGCGGTCACCGCGCCCGCGGACTCCGCAGGCCCACGGCCTGCCCGCAGGTAGGACCACCCGCGTAGACTGCCGCGCGTGGCCAAGGTGACGCGGGATGATGTGGCAAGACTGGCGGGGACGTCCACCGCCGTTGTCAGTTACGTCATCAACAACGGACCACGGCCGGTCGCCCCGGCCACGCGCGAGCGGGTGCTCGCCGCCATCAAGGAGCTCGGCTACCGGCCGGACCGTGTCGCGCAGGCGATGGCGTCCCGCCGGACCGACCTCATAGGCCTGATCGTGCCGGACACCCGGCAGCCGTTCTTCGCGGAGATGGCGCACGCCGTCGAACAGGCCGCCGCCGAGCGCGGCAAGATGGTGCTGGTCGGCAACGCCAACTACCTCGACGAGCGCGAGGTGCACTACCTCCGGGCGTTCCTCGGCATGCGGGTGGCCGGGCTGATCCTGATCAGCCAGGGCCCCAGTGAGCACGCCGCCGCCGAGATCGACGCGTGGGACGCCCGGGTGGTGCTGCTGCACCGCCGGCCGGACGCCATCGACGACGTCGCGGTGATGACCGACGACATCTGGGGCGCCCAGCTGGCGACCCGGCACCTGTTGGAGCACGGGCACCCCTACGTCGCCTTCCTCGGCGGCACGGAGGAGACCCCGAAGTCCGGCGACCCGGTCACCGACCACGTCGAGGGCTGGCGGCGCGCCATGCTGGAGTCCGGCCGCTCCCCGGACGGCCACTACCACCAGGCCGCCTACAACCGCTATGACGCCTACCAGGCCGCGCTGAAGCTGCTGGCCGGGCCCGACCGGCCGCCGGCCATCATGTGCGCGACCGACGACCAGGCCATCGGCGTGCTGCGGGCCGCCCGCGAGCTGCGCATCGACGTGCCCGGCGAGCTGGCGGTGGCCGGCTTCGACGACGTCAAGGAGGCCGGGCTCACCGACCCGCCGCTGACCACGGTCGCCTCGGACCGTCAGGCGATGGCGCGGGCCGCGGTCGACCTGGTCCTGGACGACGGGCTGCGGGTGGTCGGCTCCCGCCGCGAGCGGCTGCGGCAGTTCCCGTCGCGGCTGGTCGTCCGGCGGTCGTGCGGCTGCGGCGGCTGACCGCGCGCGGCGCCGCACCGGGCCTCTTCATACCGGGCATATCTACTTCTGTCGGGTCTCTCACGGCGTTCTCAGACTGTTCTCATGCACCGCACGCACAGTCATCTCATGACCGACAGCTACCGCCGAAGCGGCGATGAGATCCACCAGCAGGGGTTCACGCAGGGGTTCGCGCACGGGTCCGGGCAGGCCTTCCCGCCGCCGCCCCCGTACGCACCGGGGCACGGCGGGACGGCCGTCGCGGCCGAGGCACCGCCCGGTGCGCCGCCGCGGGTCCGTAAGCCGGTCGCGCTGATCGCGGCGGTCGCGCTCGCCTCCGGTCTCATCGGGGGCGGCAGCGCGGCGCTGATCGCGGGCGCGACCACGCGCGCCGACCAGAACACCGTCGGCACCCCGCTGGTGAACGCGGGCAAGAACAGCGGCAGCGGCGTCTCGGCGGTGGCCAAGGCGGTCAGCCCGTCGATCGTGGAGATCAAGGCGCGCACCACCGACGGGGAGTCCACCGGCTCCGGAGTCGTGCTCACCCGCAGCGGCGAGGTCATCACCAACAACCACGTGGTCTCCGGCGCCGACACGGTCCAGGTGACCTTCAGCGACGGCAGCCGGAAGACCGCCAAGGTCGTCGGCACCGACCCGGACAAGGACCTGGCGCTGATCAAGGTCCAGAAGGCGAAGGGGCTCACCCCGGCCTCGCTCGGCGACTCCGACAAGATCGCGGTCGGCGACGGCGTGGTGGCGATCGGCTCGCCGGAGGGCCTGACCGGCTCGGTGACCAGCGGCATCGTCTCCGCCCTCAACCGCGACGTGACCGTCCCCAAGGAGGACGGGCAGGGCCGGCAGGGCCGGCAGGGCGGCCCGGGCGACGGCGGCGGCTGGCCGTTCGAGTTCGGCGGCAACCAGTACAACGGCGACACCGGCTCCTCGAAGACCTCGTACAAGGCGATACAGACCGACGCCTCGCTCAACCCCGGCAACTCCGGCGGGGCCCTGATCAACCTCCAGGGCCAGATCGTCGGCATCAACTCCGCGATGTACTCGCCGAGTTCGGCCAACAGCAGCACCGCGGGCAGCGTCGGCCTGGGCTTCGCCATCCCGATCAACACCGTCAAGGCCGACCTCGACTCGCTGCGCGGCGGCGGCAGCGGCGGAAGCAACAGCGGCGTCTGAGAGGCCCGCCCTCCCCCAGCTACCCCTGGGAGGTGCCCCCACCGACCGCCACCCCGGCACGAGACGCTCCGCGTCACCCCCAGATCGCCACCCGCCGTGCAAGGCTGAAGAGCAGCCGACCTTTTCCGTATCCCAGCCGAGGTAACCACGCACATGAGCCCCGCCGAGCACGGTGACCACCCCGCCCGCATCCTCATCGTCGACGACGAGCCCGCGGTCCGCGAGGCGCTGCGGCGCTCGCTCGTCTTCGAGGGGTACGGGACCGAGGAGGCGGTCGACGGTCTGGACGCGGTCGAGAAGGTCGCCGGCTACGACCCCGAACTGATCGTGCTGGACGTCCTGATGCCCCGCATGGACGGGCTGACGGCCGCCCGCCGGCTGCGGGCGAGCGGGGTCACCGTGCCGATCCTGATGCTCACCGCCCGCGACACCGTCGGCGACCGGGTCACCGGCCTGGACGCCGGTGCCGACGACTACCTCGTCAAACCCTTCGAGCTCGACGAACTGCTCGCCCGGATCCGCGCCCTGCTGCGCCGCAGCTCCTACGCGGCGGCGGCCGGCGCGCAGCCCGCGGAGGACGAGACGCTGAGCTTCGCCGACCTGCGGATGAACCTCGCCACCCGGGAGGTGATCCGCGGCGGCCGGCCGGTCGAGCTGACCCGTACGGAGTTCACCCTGCTGGAGATGTTCCTCGCCCATCCGCGCCAGGTCCTCACCCGCGAGCAGATCCTCAAGGCCGTCTGGGGCTTCGACTTCGAGCCCACTTCCAACTCCCTCGACGTGTACGTGATGTACCTGCGCCGCAAGACGGAGGCGGGCGGCGAACCGCGCCTGGTGCACACCGTGCGGGGGGTCGGCTACGTCCTGCGGGCGGAGGGCGGGGCGGAATGAGCACCGGCCGTCCGGGCCCGATGGCCCGGTTCCACCGGCTGCCGCTGCGCTCGCGGCTGGCGATGCTCACGGCGGTGGCGGTGGCCTTCGCGGTGGCCCTCTCGGCCGCCGCCTGCTGGCTGATCACCCGGGACCGGCTGACCGAGCAGCTCGACACCCAGCTCAGCAGCGTCGAGGTGGACGCCGGCTACGTCCGGGCGCTCACCGCCTACTGCAACAGTCCGGACGGAGTGCACTTCCAGCCCACCCCGTACACCATCCAGCTGGTGTCGGCCGGCGGCTACGTCTGCACCTCGCCGGACAAGTCGCCGATCCCGCCGCAGCGCGCGGACACCGCGGTGGCCGCGGGGCGGCTGACGCAGTCGGAGCACACCACCCGGGCCCAGGACGGGGCCGAGATGCGGGTGTCGACCAAGCCCTTCGAGGGGCCGCTCACCGACGCGGCGGGCAACCGGCTGGCGATCTCCGTCGCGATGCCGATGAAGCAGGTCACCGACCCGCTCAACCAGCTCGCGCTGGTACTGCTGGTGGTCGCCGGAGTGGGCGTGCTGGGCGCGGCGACCGCCGGGCTGTGGGTGGCCCGGGCCGGCCTGAAGCCCGTCGACCGGCTCACCGACGCCGTCGAGCACGTCGCCCGTACGCAGGACCTGGCCATCCGCATCCCGGCGGACGGCGACGACGAGATCGCCCGGCTGTCCCGCTCGTTCAACGCGATGACCGCGGCGCTGGCCGCCTCCCGCGACCTCCAGCAGCAGCTGATCGCGGACGCCGGCCACGAGCTGCGCACCCCGCTGACCTCGCTCCGTACCAACATCGACCTGCTGGTGCGCAGCGAGCAGTCCGGCCGCCCGATCCCGCCCGCCGACAAGGCGGCCCTGCTGGCGTCGGTGAAGGCGCAGATGGGCGAGCTGGCGGCGCTGATCGGCGATCTGCAGGAGCTGTCCCGGCCGCCCGAGCCGGGGCAGAGCGCGGTCGAGGTCGTGGCGTTGCACGAGATCGTCGGCTCGGCGCTGGAGCGGGCCCGGCTGCGCGGCCCGTCGCTCACCCTCGCCGCGGATATCGCGCCCTGGTACGTGCGGGCCGAGCCGGCCGCGCTGGAGCGGGCGGTGGTCAACCTGCTCGACAACGCGGTGAAGTTCAGCCCGCCGGGCGGCACGGTCGAGGTCCGGCTGGCCGGCGGGGCGCTGACCGTGCGCGACCACGGCCCGGGCATCCCGCAGGACGAACTGCCGCACGTCTTCGAGCGGTTCTGGCGCTCGCCGTCCGCCCGCAGCCTGCCCGGCAGCGGGCTGGGCCTGTCGATCGTGGCCCGTACGGCGGAGCAGGCGGGCGGCGCGGTACGACTGCGCTCGGCCGACCTCGGCGGCACCGAGGCGGTGCTCACCCTGCCGGGCGCACCGACCCCGCCACCGGGCAGGCCCACCCCGCCGCCCGGCCCGCCGGAGCCGCCCGCGGCGGGCTGAGCAGCCCGCCGCGCCCTACGTCACTTCTTCTTCCCTGCCGCGTCCCCGAACGGCAGGTTGGTCCCCGACAGTTCGGCCCGGATGCCGTCCCGTTCGACGGAGATGTTGCGCAGCCGGACGTCACCGGGGGTCTTGGGGAGCTGGAAGGAGAGCGACAGCCGGTCCGCGAGCTGCGGCTTGGTCAGGCCGCTCAGCGCCCCGAGGACCTTCGGGTCGATGCCGACCTTCTGCAGCAGCCAGGGGTGGTCCATCACCACGTCGACGAGGTTGACCTTCATCAGCTCGTGGACGAAGCGCGGCGACCCGGTCAGCCGGTGCAGCTTGTCGTCGCTGCGCATCGCCTCGTCGAGGTACTTCTTCGGGATGCCGATCCGCTCGGCGATCGCCGGGATGCTCAGCATCGCCTTGACCTTGGCGGCCTGTTGGCTGAGCTCGGCGGCGGCCTTGCGGGTCAGCCGCAGGCCCTCCTCCTTGCCGGTGCCCGGCCGGTAGACGGCGACGTCGCCGATGTCCAGCCGCATCCGGCTGATGTCGGTGGAGACCCCCCGGTCGCCGGCCCGCCGGATGCGCGCCTCGGCCCGGACACGGAGCTCCTGCCCGGCGATCGGCAACTGGCCCACCGCGCGCACCGAATCGTGTCCCATGCCGCTGAACTTCACCTGGGAGGCGCCGAGTTCGCGGTTCATGTCGTCGAAGGCCAGCAGCACGTCGCCGTGCATGGAGCCGATCGTGGCGCCCTTGATGGAACTGGGCAGATCGCCGTCCAGGCGGACGTCGCGCGCGGTCGCCTCGAACTTCGCCAGCGAGACCCGGTCGGCGGCCAGGTCGGGGATGGTGACCTTCACCTGGTCGACCCGCTTGTCCAGGACCTGGGTGAGGAACGGGAAGCCCTGGATGTCGACTTCGGGCGTGGCGTTCAGATGCAGCGCGGACTTGAGCTTCTCCGCGGTCTTGTTCTGCGCGTACAGCACCGCGAACCGGTCGAAGAGGGTGAGGAAGGCGGTGCACACCAGCACCGCGACCAGCAGCTTCACGGTGATCGGGACCGCGGCGAAGCGGCTGATCCCGCGCTTGGTCCGGCGGTGGTTGGGCGGCGACCAGGCCTCGTCCTCGTCGGAGCGCAGCCCGAGCCCCAGCGGATCGTCGCTGTCGTCACGCTCGTTGAGGTAGCTGCGGCGGCGCGTGGTTCCGGCGTACGCGGAGAAGTCGTCCTCCGGTCCGGTCTCCGCGGCGGGGTCCGGCTCGGGGTCGGCGAGGGCGGCCAGATCGGCGTACGGGTTGACCGGGGAGAGCCTTCTGGTGTCGCCGGAGGGGTCGCCCTCGGCGCCGCTCGTGACGGGGGTGTGGGGGCGGTACGAGGCGGCGGGCTCGGGCGAGGGTGAAGATATGCGTGTGGGGGTTCGCATCCGCACATCCCACCACGATCGGGTCCCTCGAACGCAAGTCTTACCGTAGGTATGTCGGAAACGCGAAGCTTGTCGTGACGCTCTTGAGGAAATCTTTTCGCGTCCCCGACGGTTGCTGAATTACCGTCAGCGCTCGTCCGGCGCTTCCCGCGCCTCCGCGCCCCTACCGTTCCTCCCGAAGGTGGCCCCATGATCGTGGTAACCGGAGCAACCGGCAACATCGGCCGCAGCCTCGTCGACCGGCTCCTCGCGGACGGCGTCGCCGTACGCGCCCTGACCCGCGACCCGGCGCGCGCCCAACTGCCCGCCGGGGCGGAGGTGGTACGCGCCGATCTCACCGGCGACGCCGCCGACTTCGTGCCCCTTCTCGCCGGTGCCGACGCCCTCTTCCTCAACCTGGCGGCCGGCGGCGAACGGGCCGCGGTCGCCCTGGCCGAGGCCGCGGCCAAGGCCGGCGTCCGCCGGATCGTCCTCAACTCCTCGATGGGGGTGACCGACACCCCCGCCGACGAGAACAACTTCATCTCCCGGATGCACGCCACGGTGGAGCGCGCGGTGCGCGCCTCCGGCCTGGAGTGGACCTTCGTCCGCGGCGGCAACTACGCCACCAACGCACTGGCCTGGGGTCCGGCGATCCGCGACACCGGAGTCGTCCGCGACGCCCACCCGGGCGCCCAGGGCGTCCCGGTCCACGAGGCGGACCTCGCGGACGTCGCCGCCGTCGCCCTCCTGGACCGCACCGGCACCCACACCGGCCAGGTCTACCTCGTCACCGGCCCCGAGTCGCTGACCGTCGCCGACCAGGTCGCCGAGATCGGCCGGGCGATCGGCCGCGAGACCCGGGTCGAGCAGATCACCGAGGAGGCCGCCGCCGAGGCGATGTCCGGCCCCCACCTGCCGAAGGAGGCGGCCCTGGAGCTGGTCCGGTGGTTCGGCAACACGGTCGACGCCCCGGCCTTCCCACTCTCCGACGCGGTCGAACGGATCACGGGCCACCCCGCGCGCACGTTCGCCCAGTGGGCGCGGGACCACGTGGCCGATTTCTCTTGACCCCACGTACCCGTCTGTCCCGCCGCGGGGCTTGTTCGCCGTTGCGCCTGGTGGCGGGCGTTTGTGTGTCGGGTGCGGTGCCGGCCCTCCAGACTTCGTCCTCCGGTCCAGCCCCTCCCGTGAGTGGGAGTTTCTCAGCTGGTTGGGGGCGGGCCTTATCCGTTGCCTGCACGCACGTGGGCATTACGTGCACCCCCACCGGCCTTAACGCTCCCTCCCCCGGGAGGGGACGGGCCGGAGGGGCCGGTTGTGTGGACGTAAAGCGTCAGCAGTCCACACAACCGGCCCCGGAGGCCCGTCACCGCACCCACCACAACCCAGCCCGCCGCAGGCGCCACGGCGAGAAACCACCGCGGCGCCGCAGACAACTACGTGGGCGTTACTTCACCACGTGAATGCGAGACGCCGCAGGCGGCGAAAGCGGCGAAGACGCCGAGGAGTGCGCCGTCAGGTACGCCGTGAAGGCGTCCAGGTCGGACGGACCGACGTACTTGTTCTTGGCGTCCTTGAAGGCGGCGAAGCCGTCACCGCCGCCGGCGAGGAACTCGTTCATCGCGACGCGGTAGGTCTTGGCGGGGTCGAGCGCGGCGCCGTTCAGTTCGACGGAGTCCTTGACGACGCGGTCGGCGCCCTTCTTGGTCATGTCGAGGGTGTAGGTGAGACCCGTGGAGACCTGGAGGATCTTGGGGGACGCCTCGTTGGGGCCGCTGACCTGCTGCTGGAGGGCGGTCAGCAGCTGGGCGCCGGTGAGGTCGACGACGTTCATCATGTTGGTGAACGGCTGGACCGTGAACGCCTCGCCGTAGGTGACGACGCCGTCGCCCTCGGAGCCGGACGCCTGGTAGGCGAGGTCGGAGCGGATGCCGCCGGGGTTCATCAGGGCGAGCTGGGCGCCGCCCTTGTCGGCGGCCTTGGTCGCTTCGAGCTGGGCGTCGGCGATGACGTCGCCGAGCGGGGACTCGGGGGCGTTCGCGCCGCGGCCGGCGATGTCGGCGGCGATGTGGCCGACCGGGCGAGCCGCGACCGGTGCGGCCAGCTTGTTCCAGCGGCCGATCAGGGACGTCATGTCCGCGGCCTTGGGCTGGGTGCGGTCGACCACGTGGTTGACCGCACCGGGCGCCTTGACGCTGGTGCGGACGATGTCGTGGGTGCGCCGGTCGTAGGTCAGCTCGGTGTCGGTGTAGAGCTTGCCGTAGGACGCGGCGGAGGTGACCGTGCGCGGCCGGCCCGACGGGTCGGGGATGGTGCAGGCGTACGCCTGGTGGGTGTGGCCGGTGACCAGCGCGTCGACCTTGGACGTGACGTGCTTGGCGATCTCGGTGATCGGGCCGGAGATGCCGTCGCCCGGGCCGGGGCTGTCGCACTGGTAGTTGTACGAGGTGGAGGCGGGCAGGCCGCCTTCGTGGATGAGGGCCACGATCGCCTTGACGCCCTGCTTGTTGAGGACCTTGGCGTACTTGTTGATCGTCTCGACCTCGTCGTGGAACTTCAGGCCCTTGACGCCGTTGGCGCTGACGATGTCCGGGGTGCCTTCGAGGGTCACGCCGATGAAGCCGATCTTCACGCCCTTGTGCCGCCACACGGTGTACGGCTTGAGCAGCGGCTTGCCGGTCTTCTCGTCGGTGACGTTGGCGGTCAGGTACGGGAAGTCCGCGCCGGCGAACTTCTTGCCGTCCTCGTAGCAGCCGTCCTTGGGGTGGCAGCCGCCGTTCTGCAGCCGGGTCAACTCCGCGCGGCCCTCGTCGAATTCGTGGTTGCCGACGGAGGTGACGTCCAGGCCCAGCTTGTTCATGGCCTCGATGGTCGGCTCGTCGTGGAACAGCCCGGACAGCAGCGGGCTGGCGCCGACCAGGTCGCCCGCCGCCGCGGTGACCGAGTAGGGGTGGCCCTTGCGGGCCGTGCGCAGGGACTGGGCCAGGTACTCGACCCCGCCGGCCGGCACGGTCTTCTTGGTGCCGTCGGCCTGCAGTTCCTCGACCGTGCCGGAGGAGCCCTGCGGCGGTTCGAGGTTGCCGTGGAAGTCGTTGAAGGAGAGCAGCTGGACGTCGACGGTGCGGCCGGGGTGACCGGTCCGGTCAGGGTGCACGGTGTCGGCCCCGGCCGGCAGGGCGGCGACGGTGACGCCGATCCCGACGGCGGCGGCCAGTGCGGCCGAACCGGTCCTCAATCTGCTGATGGCGCGGCGCCGTTGCGGTGTCGCTGGCATGGGTTCCCCTCCTGGATGGTCCTGAGCGGACCGCAGCTTATTGTTGACGCGCGTAGCGCAACAGGGGGTGCCGGGTTACGGGACGGTTGCCGGTGAGCGGCGGACCGGCGGGCGGCACCGGCGTGGCCCGCCGGGCAGAACCGCACGGCGGCGCCCTGATGCCGGTGCGACACCCCGGCAGGGTCGTACGCTGCACACATGACTGACGCTGCACAGGAGATGGGCCGGACCGGCCGCAGGATCCAGGTGGTCGACGAGGTCGCGCCGGAAACGGCCGCGGCCGTCCTGGAGCTGATCGAACGGGCCGCGCGCACGGACGGGCAGCCCGCGGTGTCCGAACAGGGACGGCTGCAGCTGCGGGGCGGCAAGCGCCCGGGTGTCGCGCATGTGCTGGTGTACGCGCACGGGGAGGCGGGCGAGGAGCTGCTGGTCGGCTACGGCCAGCTGGAGGACACCGACCCGGTGGAGGCGCCGGCCGCCGAGCTGGTGGTGCACGCCGGGCACCGCGGCCGCGGGCACGGCCGGGCGCTGGGCGCCGAGCTGCTGGAGCTGTCCGGGCGCCGGCTGCGGGTCTGGGCGCACGGCGGGCACCCGGCCGCCCGGCACCTCGCGCAGACCCTGGGCCTGACGATGTTCCGCGAGCTGCGGCAGATGCGGCGCTCGCTGGGTGACCTGGAGCTGCCCGAGCCCGTACTGCCCGAGGGCGTGACCGTACGGACCTTCCAGCCGGGCACCGACGACGCGGCCTGGCTGGAGGTGAACGCCGAGGCCTTCGCGCACCACCCCGAGCAGGGTTCGCTGACCCAGCGCGACCTGGAGGACCGCAAGGCCGAGGCGTGGTTCGACCCCAAGGGCTTCTTCCTGGCCGAGCAGGGCGGGCGGCTGGT
Organism: Streptomyces bugieae; assembly: GCF_036352915.1. Lineage (NCBI taxonomy): Bacteria > Bacillati > Actinomycetota > Actinomycetes > Kitasatosporales > Streptomycetaceae > Streptomyces > Streptomyces bugieae. The sequence continues at coordinate 32,949 of NZ_JAZBJP010000046.1, read as the reverse complement.
CGGCTTCCACTGGACGAAGGTGCACGCCGAGGAGGGCCTGGGGGAGGTCTACGTCCTCGGCGTCCGGCCGGGCGCGCAGGGCGGCGGCCTGGGCAAGGCGCTCACCTCGGTCGGTCTGCGCCACCTGGCCGGGCAGGGGCTGCCGACCGCGATGCTGTACGTCGACGCCGACAACGCGGCGGCGGTGAGCGTCTACGAGCGGATGGGGTTCGTCACGCACGAGACGGACCTGATGTACCGGTCGGAGACCTGACCTCAGCCAACCGGGGCCGGCTGCCCGGCGGTTGACCGGTGCAGGTGGGCGTACGTCCCGGCGCGGGCGAGCAGTTCCGCGGCCGGCCGGACTCCACCGGCCGGCCGCGGTCGAGCACCAGGATGCGGTCGGCGTCCGGGGCCAGCTGGAGGTCGTGGGTGATCAGCACGGTCGTGCGGCCGGACATCAGCCGGCGCAGCGGTGCGATCACCCGGCGGGCGGAGAGCGCGTCGAGTCCGGCGGTCGGCTCGTCGAGGACGAGGACCCGGGTAGAGGCAGCTGAGGAAGGCGGCGAACACGAGCAGCTGGCCGAGGGTCATCCGGCCCGCGGAGATCTCCCAGACGCCGAGCCCGATGACGGCCAGCACACAGACCGTCTCGATCACCTCGACGAGCTGGGCGTAGAGCTCGCTCACCCGGGCCCCGCGCACCGAGGCGCGCAGCCACGCGCGGGCCTCGGTCGCCAGCCGCCGCTCCTCCGCCCGTTCCCGGCGGTACGCCTGGGTGAGCACGATGTTGCCGAGGGATTCCTCGACGATCATCTGCTCGATGGCCTCGACGTCTCCGGTGAGCCGGGCGACGAGATCGCCCTGCCGGTGGTGCTGGAAGAAGTGCGGCGGCAGCAGCTGGACGTGCCCGAAGACCCGGGCCCGTAGCCGCAGCACGAAGCGTTCCGCCACCCACACGGCCAGCGAGTTGCCGAGGTAGCCGATCAGGGCGCCGAAGACGGCCACCGCGAGCCACTGGCCGGCCGGTCCCCAGAAGGCGTCCAGGGAGCCCTTCCGCAGGGCGTGATCGGTTAATTCGCCGAACAGCGGAATGGCCGCGGTTTCGGTGAGGGAGGCGACCACCACGCAGCCGCATATCACCGCCAGCCAGCGCCGGTCTCCTTTGAGCAGCGGCCAGAAAGCGCGGAACGAACGCCGGACCGCTCTTCCGCGTCCGCCTTTCTCCGCCGCCGTGTACGTCGTCGTCATTCCCGCTCTTCCCGGCTCTTTTCCCGGCCTTCCGGTGGCCTTTCACGGCCTTTCCCCGGCCTTTCCGGTGCCTTTCTCAGGTTTTTCTCAGGTTCTTCCCGGCGTTCGCCGGCCCGGTCGCGGCGATCCGGGACGGGCCCCGGCGCAGCACCGGGGCCCGTCACCGACGGTCCATCAGCCGCCGATCGCCCGGCGGGCGGGGGCGGTCGTCCGCGCGCCGCCGCGGTGGCTGACGACGACGTCGCCGTGGCCGCAGTGGTGGGCCGGGCGGGCGGGGACGCCCCGGCGGGCCGGCTCGGCCGGGCGGGCGGGGACGGCGATGACGACCTTGCGGAAGCTCATGGATTTCTCCGCGGCTCGATGAATTTCTTTTACATTTCCCCTTCGCGGCTCTTTCGCTGCGACACGGAAAATCTTGGGCGAGAAATCCGGTGCGCTCCGCCGAATTGCATGAGGTCTTGCTTAATTGAGGCTGAGGGTATTTCTCATGTGTCACGGTGGCGGTGACAGAGTGACGGCGCGGTGGCAAAGTGGCCGCGGGTACCGCCCGCTCCGGGCGCCGCCGCGGCCCGCCGCCCGGCCCCGCGCCGTAGCGTCCCGCTTGCCTGTGCGCCACATCCGCGTTACCGCTGATTCAAGGTCGGTTGCGAGCATCGCTGAATGCAGCCCGCTGTGCCGAACCTCCCCAACCCGAGGCTCCATCTCGCGCCGCCTCCTCCTGACGCGCCTGGAACCCCCCGGACGCGGAAGAATAAGGCCATGAACCAGCAGCCCAGCGCTCAGGCACAGGTCCAGCCCGAGATGCCGGCCACCAGGCCCGCCAAGGCCCCGGCGGCCCCCTCGGCCCAGCCTTCCGTGGGCTCCATCGCCGCACACCGGCCGCACGCGGTCCGCGGGACGGTGCCGGGCCTGGAACCCGACCTCGACGCCGACCCGGACACGTATGTGGACCAGGGCGAGGTGGGCGCGGACGGCACGGAGCTGCCCGCCGACCGCTTCCTGGACCGGGAACGCAGCTGGCTGGCGTTCAACGAGCGGGTGCTCGAACTCGCCGAGGACCCGGCCACCCCGCTGCTCGAACGCGCCAACTTCCTGGCGATCTTCGCCAGCAACCTCGACGAGTTCTTCATGGTCCGGGTCGCCGGACTCAAGCGGCGGATAGCGACCGGCGTCGCCACCCGCTCCGCCTCCGGCCTCCAGCCCCGCGAGGTGCTGGACCTGATCTGGACCCGCTCGCGCGAGCTCATGGCCCGGCACGCCGCCTGCTTCCAGCAGGACATCGCCCCCGACCTCGCCGACCAGGGCATCCACCTGATCCGCTGGCCCGATCTGACCGAGAAGGAACAGGCCCGGCTGTTCACCCTGTTCCGGCAGCAGATCTTCCCGGTGCTCACGCCGCTGGCCGTGGACCCCGCGCACCCCTTCCCGTACATCTCCGGCCTCTCGCTGAACCTGGCCGTCGTCGTCCGCAACCCGGTCAGCGGCCACGACCACTTCGCCCGGGTCAAGGTCCCGCCGCTGCTCTCCCGCTTCCTGGAGGCCTCCCCGCAGCGCTACGTCCCCATCGAGGACGTCATCGCCGCCCACCTGGAGGAGCTGTTCCCGGGCATGGAGGTGCGCGCGCACCACATGTTCCGGGTGACCCGCAACGAGGACCTGGAGGTCGAGGAGGACGACGCCGAGAACCTCCTCCAGGCACTGGAGAAGGAGCTGATGCGGCGGCGGTTCGGACCGCCGGTCCGGCTGGAGGTCGAGGAGTCCATCGACCCGGCGGTGCTCGACCTGCTCGTCCAGGAACTGAAGATCTCCGACGCCGAGGTCTACCCGCTGCCCGGCCCGCTGGACCTGACCGGACTGTTCGGCATAGGAGCGCTGGACCGGCCCGAGCTGAAGTACCCCAAGTTCGTCGCCGGCACCCACCGCGACCTCGCCGAGGTGGAGTCCGCCTCGGCCCCGGACATCTTCGCCGCGCTGCGCGCCCGCGACGTCCTGCTGCACCACCCCTACGACTCCTTCTCCACCTCCGTGCAGGCGTTCCTGGAGCAGGCCGCGGCCGACCCCGACGTGCTCGCCATCAAGCAGACCCTCTACCGCACCTCCGGCGACTCGCCGATCGTCGACGCCCTGATAGACGCGGCCGAATCCGGCAAACAGGTCCTGGTGCTGGTCGAGATCAAGGCCCGGTTCGACGAACAGGCCAACATCAAGTGGGCCCGCAAGCTGGAGGAGGCGGGCTGCCACGTCGTCTACGGCCTGGTCGGCCTGAAGACGCACTGCAAGCTCTCCCTCGTGGTCCGCCAGGAGGGCGACATGCTGCGCCGCTACTCCCACGTGGGCACCGGCAACTACCACCCCAAGACGGCCCGGCTCTACGAGGACCTCGGGCTGCTGACCGCCGATGCGCAGGTGGGCGCCGACCTCTCCGACCTCTTCAACCGGCTGAGCGGCTACTCCCGCCGGGAGACCTACCGCCGCCTCCTGGTCGCCCCCAAGTCCCTGCGCGACGGCCTGATCCAGCGGATCACCAAGGAGATCGCGCACCAGCGCGCGGGCCGGCCCGCCTACGTCCGCATCAAGGTCAACTCGATGGTCGACGAGGCCGTCATCGACGCGCTCTACCGCGCCTCGCAGGCCGGCGTCCCGGTCGACGTCTGGGTGCGCGGCATCTGCGCGCTGCGACCGGGAGTGCCCGGCCTCAGCGAGAACGTCCGGGTGCGCAGCATCCTCGGCCGCTTCCTGGAACACTCCCGGATCTTCGTCTTCGGCAACGGCGGCGAGCCCGAGGTGTGGCTCGGCAGCGCCGACATGATGCACCGCAACCTCGACCGGCGGATCGAGGCGCTGGTCCGGGTCACCGACCCGGCGCACCGCGCCGCCCTCAACCGGCTCCTGGAGACCGGTACCTCGGACACCACGTCCTCCTGGCACCTGGGCCCGGACGGCGACTGGACCCGGCGCGCCGTGGACGCGGACGGCGCGCCGCTGCGCAACGTACAGGAAATGCTCATCGACGCCCGGAGGCGCCGGCGTGGCCCAGCGACCTGACCAGCGGACCGGGGGGCCGGCCGGTCTCCTCGGCACCGGATGCGAGCCCGGCGGGGCGGCCGGCGCCCGTGCCGCGGTGGTGGACGGACGCTACGGACCGTACGGTCCGCCGGTGCCGTACGACGACCCGGCGGCCGGTGCCGGAGCCGGCCCGCACCTCGCCGGGCGCACCGCCGAGGACGTGCTCGCCGGCTACCTCCACCAGCAGTCCGCGGACTTCCTGCGCGGTCTGCGGCTGCACCGGGAGAGCGGCCCGGACGCCGAGGGCGCCGGCGCGGCCGCCCGCGGGCTGCGCCGCGCGGCCCGCCGGATCAGCGCCACCCTGCACACCTTCCGGCCGCTGACCGAAGAGGCCTGGGCCGACCAACTCCTCGCCGAACTGGGCTGGTTGTCCGGGACCCTGGCCCGCGAACAGGCCTGCGCGGCCCGCCGCGACCGGCTGATGGCCGCCCTGACGCGCCTGACCGGCCGCACCGACCGCCCCGAGCGCGGCACCGACCGCGCCCCGCGCACCGGCCGCGGCGCACGGACCGAGCGCGCCGAACCACCGGGCGGAACCCGGGCCACCGGCGCCCGGAACGCCGGAGCCCGGAACGCCGACGCGCGGGACACCGGCGCCCGTAGGACGGAGGCCCCCGACACCGGGCCCGCCGAGGGGCGGGAGGCCGAGGTCCCGGACGCCGATGCCGTTCTCGCGGCCGGTGCCGCGCGGGCCGGGGCGCTGCTGGACCGCCAGCTCACCCTCGCCCGCACCCGCGCCCACTCCGCCGCGCTCCAGGCCCTGGGCTCGTCCCGCTTCCACGCGGTCGCCGACTCCGTCGCCGTGCTCGCCTCCGAGGTGCCGCTGATCCGTGCGGCCGCGGACGTCCCGGCCGCCGAGGCGCTGCCGCCGCTCGCCGAGCAGTCCGGCCGCCGGCTCGCCGAGGCGGTCGGCGCGCTGCCGCTGGTCCGCGCCGGCCAGCCGTACAACGCCGAGGCGCTGGCCGACGGCGCCCGCCAGGACGCGTCCTGGCACCAGGTCCGGGTGCTGCTCCGGCTGAGCCGCTACGCCCAGGAGGTGCTCGTCCCCGAGCACGCCGACCCCCGTCTGGCGGAGGCGGCCCGGCTCCTGGAGGGCCACCGCGACGCCGCCGAGGCCGCCGCCGCAGCCGCCGCCGCGGCCCGCACCCCGCGCATCGCCCCGGCCACCGCGTACGCCCTCGGCGTCCTCCACGCCGACCAGCGCCACCAGGTCGAGGCGGCCCGCTACGCCTTCGGCCGCGTCTGGCTGTCACGGGAGAAGGCGCTGAAGGGGGTGGACCGATGACCGCCCCCGGAGAGCGGCCGGCCCGCAAGCCGGACGCACGCAAGCCGGACGCACGTAAGCCGGACGCCGGCAAGGCGGTGCGGGCCGCGGGCTGCGTCCTGTGGCGGCGTCGCCCGTCCGCCGAGCACGGGCTGGAGATCGCGCTCGTCCACCGGCCGAAATATGACGACTGGTCGCACCCGAAGGGCAAGCTCAAGCGCGGCGAGGACGCACTGGCCGGAGCGGTCCGCGAGGTGGCCGAGGAGACCGGCATGGACTGCCGCCCCGGCGCGCCCCTGCCGACCTCGTACTACTTCGCCAACGGGCGGCCCAAGCAGGTCCGTTACTGGGCCGCCGAGGCGCTGGCGGGGGCGTTCACGCCGACCGACGAGGTCGACCGGCTGGTGTGGCTGCCGCCGGAGGAGGCCCGGGGCCGGCTCACCCAGGAACGGGACCGGCCACTGGTCGACGCGCTGCTCGCCGCGCTGCACCTGGCCTGAGCGCGGACCCGCGTCAGCGGCGCCGCAGTGCCGGATCCGCGACGGCCGGGGGCAGGTAGTAGTTGTCGGCGCGGTTGAGGTCGGTGCCCGGGGGGACGATGGCGTCGATCCGGTCCAGGACGTCCGCGTCGAGGGTGACCTCGGCGCCGTCCAGCAGGCTCTCCAACTGGTCGAGGGTGCGCGGGCCGATGATGACCGAGGTCACCGCCGGGTGCGAGCGGACGAAGGCGGTGGCCAGGTGGGGGAGGGTGAGACCGGCGTCGGACGCGACCTCGGACAGCGCGCGGACCGCCTCGGCCTTGCGGGCGTTCTCCGGGACCGACAGGTCGAACTTCCGGGACTCCAGGGCGGCCCGCGAACTGGCCGAGAGGTCGCGGCCGGAGAGCCAGCCGGCGCTGAGCGGGCCCCAGGTCAGCACGCCCATGCCGTGGCGCTGCGCGGTCGGCAGCACCGCGTTCTCCACCCCGCGCGCCAGCATCGAGTACGGCGGCTGCTCGGTGCGGAAGCGGACGTGGCCGCGGCGCTCGGCGGTCCACTGCGCCTCGACGATCTCCTCGGCGGGGAACGTCGAGGTGCCGATCGCCCGCACCTTGCCGGAGCGGACCAGGTCCGAGAGCGCGGACAGCGTCTCGTCGATGTCGGTGGTGGGGTCGGGGCGGTGCACCTGGTAGAGGTCGAGGTGGTCGGTGTCCAGCCGGCGCAGGCTGTCCTCCACCGCGCGCACGATCCAACGCCGGGAGGTGCCGCCGTGGTTGGCGTCCGGGCCCATCGGGTTGAAGAACTTGCTGGCCAGTACGACGTCGTCGCGGCGCCCCTTGAGCGCCTTGCCGACGATCTCCTCGGACCCGCCCGCCGCGTACATGTCCGCGGTGTCCACGAAGTTGATACCGGCGTCCAGCGCACGGTGCACGATCCGTACGCAGTCGTCCTGATCGGTGTTGCCCCAGGCGCCGAGCATCATCGCGCCGAGCGCGTACTCGCTGACCGAGATGCCGGTGCCGCCGAGGATCCTGCGCTGCATGAGCTGCTCCCTGTCCGTTCTCGTGGGTGCCCGCACCGGCACGGACGTGCCCCGCACCGGTGCGTGCGTGCGCGTCGGTGCCCGTGGTGCGGTGGTGGATGCGGTGCATCGGTGGATGCGTGCGCACCAGACTGGTGGGGCCGGCCGGAGCGGACCAGGCCCGTCGCAGCCTGGGTCCGGCGGAACCACCCTTGCGGCGCCGCGGCGCATACTGGACGGATGCTGCACGCGGAAATCGAGATCAGCTCGTTCCTCAAGGCGCGCCGCGCCGCGCTCGACCCGGCCGACCTGGGCCTGCCGAGCGGGATCGGCCGCCGCCGGGTGCGCGGGCTGCGGCGCGAGGAGGTCGCCCAGCTCGCCGGGATCAGCGTCGACTACTACACCCGCATCGAGCAGGGCCGGGCGCCCGCCATCTCCGACTCCGTCCTGGACGCCATCGCGCGGGCGCTGCGACTGTCCGGCGGCGAGGTGACGTACCTGCGCAACATCGCCGTGCCCCGGCGCCGGAGCGAGGCGGAGTGCGTGCCCGGGCCGGTTGCCGGGCGGACCGTACGGCCGGAGATCCGGCAGCTGCTGGACGCCATGGCGAGCACCGTCCCGGCCATGGTCATCGGCCGCGGCCTGGACATCCTGGCCTGGAACGCGCTCGGCGGCCGGATCGCCTTCGACCTGGACGCGCTCAGCCCGGACCGGCGGAACACCGCACTGCTGGTCTTCCTCGACCCGGCGGCCCGCGCGCTGCACCCCGACTGGGAGGACAAGGCCGTCGAGGTGGTCGGCAATCTGCGCGCCGACAGCGGCCGGCACCCGGACGACCCGCGGATCTGCGAGGTCGTGAACGAACTGCTGGCGCGCAGCGCGGAGTTCCGGCGGATCTGGGAGGCCCAGTCGGTGCGCGAGTGCCTGCGCGGGACCAAGCGCCTGAGGCACCCGGACGTCGGCGAGCTGGAGATCACCTTCGAGAGCTTCCGGCTCACCACCGACCCGGACCAGGCGCTGGTCACGTACACGGCCCCGCGCGGCTCGACGACCGAGCGGCGGCTGCGCGAACTGGCGGCCCGGCCCGCCGCGGCCCGCGGCCCGGCGGCGACCCCGCTGGCGGTGTGACCGTGGTCCGGGCGGGCGCGCGGGCGCTCGCGGGGACGAACGCACCGGACCGCGCCTAGCCGCGCGGCGCCAGCGCCTCCCAGCGCACGGTGACCTCGCCCTGGCGCCGCCGCCGCGGGTCACCGGCCAGCGGCCAGTCCGCCGCGAGGGACGTCACCGCGGCCCGCCACCGCTGCCGCGCCCCGAGCGCACCCAGCGGGGCGGCGGCCGCCCAGGCCCGGTCGAAGTCGCGCAGGAAGGCGTGCACCGGTTCGCCCGGCACATTGCGGTGTATCAGCGCCTTGGGGAGGCGTTCGGCCAGGTCGGAGGGGGTCTCCAGGGTGCCGAGCCGGGCCGCGAAGGTGACCGTGCGAGGCCCTTCGGGGCCCAGCGCCACCCATACGTGCCGGCGCCCTATCTCGTCGCAGGTGCCCTCGACCAGCAGCCCGCCGGGGGCCAGCCGCGCACACAGCCGCCGCCAGACGGCGGCCACCTCGTCCTCGTCGTACTGCCGCAGCACGTTCGCGGCCCGTATCAGGACCGGCGCCCGCCCCCGGTCGCCGGGCAGCGGCACCTCGAAGCCGCCGTGCAGGAAGTCCAGCCCCGGCTTCTCGTACGGGCGGGCGGCCGCCACCCGCGCCGGGTCGATCTCTATGCCGACGACCCGGGCGTCGGGGCGGACCGTGCGCAGCCGGCCCAGCAGCTCGACGGCGGTCCAGGGCGCGGCGCCGTAGCCGAGGTCGACCGCGACCGGGTCGGCCGCGCGGCGCAGCGCGGCGCCGTGTTCCGCGGCTATCCAGCGGTCCATCCGGCGCAGCCGGTTGGGGTTGGTGGTCCCGCGGGTCGCACTGCCGACGGGCCGGGTCGGCGCGGGGTGAGCGGGGGTGGGGCGGCGGGGCATGGCTTCGAGAGTATGGGGGGCCGGAGCCCTCCTTGTCCCACGGTCACGTGCGATCGGTCACGTGCACCGAACGGTCACACTTTGGCAAAGTGCGACGATGGACCGCCGGACGGAAATGCATCGCCCGGATGTGTTGTTGCAGCAGGTCGGTGGCGTGCCGCCGCGCCCCGGCTAGGAGGTAGCTCGACGTGAGCCCCTATGTGTCCCGGCTCCGCAGCCGTCCCCATGGCCCGTTCCCGGCACCGTCGCGGCTGCGTCTGCCCGGCGGCGCGCGCCGTCCGCGCCGGGTGGCGATGCTCAGCGTCCACACCTCCCCGCTGCACCAGCCCGGCACCGGCGACGCCGGCGGCATGAACGTCTACATCGTCGAGCTCGCCAAGAAGCTCGCCTCGATCAACATCGAGGTGGAGATCTTCACCCGCGCCACCACGGGCACCCTCCCGCCCGCCGTCGACCTCGCCCCCGGCGTCCTCGTCCGGCACGTCGACGCCGGCCCCTACGAGGGCCTGGCCAAGGAGGAGCTCCCCGCCCAGCTGTGCGCCTTCACCCACGGCGTGATGCAGGCCTGGGCCGGCCACCGCCCCGGCTACTACGACCTGGTCCACTCCCACTACTGGCTCTCCGGCCACGTCGGCTGGCTCGCCGCCGAGCGCTGGGGCGTCCCGCTGGTGCACGCCATGCACACCATGGCCAAGGTCAAGAACGCCGCCCTTGCCGTCGGTGACACCCCCGAGCCGGCCGCCCGGGTCATCGGCGAGACCCAGGTCGTCCGGGCCGCCGACCGCCTGATAGCCAACACCGCCGAGGAGGCCGACGAGCTGATCCGGCATTACGACGCCGCCCCCGGCCGGGTCGCGGTCGTCCACCCCGGCGTCAACCTCGACCGCTTCCGGCCCACCCACGGCGGCATCGCCGAGAGCCGGGCCGCGGCCCGCGCCCGCCTCGGCCTCCCCCAGGACGCGGTCATCCCGCTCTTCGCCGGGCGCATACAGCCCCTCAAGGCCCCCGACATCCTGCTGCGCGCGACCGCCGCCCTGCTGGCCGAGGACCCCTCACTGCGCTCCCGGCTCGTCGTACCGGTCGTCGGCGGCCCCAGCGGCAGCGGCCTGGCCAAGCCCGAGGGCCTGCAGAAGCTCGCCGCCCGGCTGGGCATCGCCGACCTCGTGCGGTTCCGCCCGCCGGTCGGCCAGGAACAGCTCGCCGACTGGTACCGCGCCGCCTCCGTCCTGGTCATGCCCTCGTACAGCGAGTCCTTCGGCCTGGTCGCCATCGAGGCCCAGGCCTGCGGCACCCCGGTCATCGCCGCCGCGGTCGGCGGCCTGCCGGTGGCCGTCCGCGACGGCGTCAGCGGCTTCCTCGTCACCGGCCACGACCCCGCCGACTACGCCCGCGCCCTGCGGCGCTTCCTCGAGGACCCGGACCTCGCCACCCGCATGGGCGCCGACGCCGCCCGGCACGCGCAGTCCTTCGGCTGGGACACCGCCGCCGCGGCCACCGGCGACGTCTACACCGCCGCGATGCAGGAGCGGCGGCGTCACCTACGATCGGCCCATGGCTGACGACCTGCCCCAGGCTGACGACGTACGCCCCGCGGACGCACGGCGGGTGATCGAGACGGCGCTGGACGACGCCGGCCTGGAATGGGAGTCCCCGTCCGACGGCAACTACGTCGTCAAGCTCCCCGGGACCCGCAAGCTGTCGACGACCTGCTCGCTCATCGTCGGCCGGCACTCCCTCTCCATCAACGCCTTCGTCGTCCGCCGCCCGGACGAGAACCACGAGGCCGTGCACCGGTGGCTCCTGGAGCGCAACACCCGCCTCTACGGCGTGAGTTACGCGATCGACAAGCTCGGCGACATCTACCTCGCCGGCAAGCTGCCGCTCATCGCGGTCACACCGGACGAGCTGGACCGCATCCTCGGCACCGTCCTCGAGAACGCCGACGGCAGCTTCAACACCCTCCTCGAAATGGGCTTCGCCACGGCCATCCGCAAGGAGTACGCGTGGCGGGTCTCGCGGGGGGAGTCGACGCGGAACTTGGACGCTTTCGCGCATCTGACGCGTAGGGGCGAGTAGCCCACGTACCTGGCTGTCCCGCCGTGGTGGTTTCTCGCCGTTGCGCCTGCGGCGGGCTGGGTGGTTGTTGGGTGCGGTGACGGGCCTCCGGGGCCGGTTGTGTGGACTGCTGACGCTTTACGTCCACACAACCGGCCCCTCCGGCCCGTCCCCTCCCGTTGGAGGAGTGGGAAAGGCCGGTGGGGGTGTACGTAATGCCACGTGCGTGCAGGCAACAGACAACGCACGCCCCCAACCAGCTCAGAAACTCCCACTCACGGGAGGGGCTGGACCGGAGGACGAAGTCTGGAGGGCCGGCACCGCACCCGACAAACAACGCCCGCCGCCAGGCGCAACGGCGAACAAGCCCCGCGGCGGGACGGCCGGGTACGTGCGGGGCGCCGCAAAGCGCGCAACGGCGAACAACCCCGACGGCGGGACAGACGGGTACGTGGGGAGATTGCCAGAACGGCAATAAAGATTGCCGGTGTGCCCCGGTCAGCCGCATCGTCGGCATGGAGCTGACGGCACACCAACCGGAGGGACGGAAGCGATGAGCGGCGACAAGCACGGGCAGCACCACCACGGCCACCTCGGGCACGACGACGACTTCGACTGGGCCGCGATGGCCGATCTGCTGGAGCTGGAGGGCGAGGTCCACAGTCCCTACGTGCGCCAGGCGTTCGAGGAGCTGACGCAGCTGAGCCCGCGCCGTGTCCTGGACATCGGCAGCGGCCCCGGGGTGGCCGCCTGCCGACTGGCGGCGCTGTTCCCGCAGGCCGAGGTCACGGCGGTGGACGGCACGCCGGAGCTGCTGGTCCGTGCCCGGGAGCGGGCCGAGCGGCTCGGCGTGCCGCTGCGGACCAGGGTCGCCGAATTCCCGGCGGGCCTCGCCGACCTGGGCCCGGCGGACCTGGTGTGGTCCGGGCAGGTCGTGCACCACGTCGGCGACCAGCAGGACGCCCTGAACCGGCTGGCCCGCCTGCTCACCCCGGGCGGCGTCCTCGCCATCGTCGAGGGCGGACTGCCGCCCCGCTGGCTGCCGCGCGACCTCGGCTTCGGCCGTCCTGGCCTGCAGGAACGCATCGACGGCGCGACCGCGGTCCGCTTCGGCCGGATGCGGGACGAGCTGCCCGGCTCGGTGGCGGTGGTCGAGGACTGGCCGGGCATGCTGCGGGCCGCGGGGCTCACCGGCGCACGGAGCCGGACCTTCCTCGTGGACCGGCCGGCCCCGCTGGAGGACGGCACCCGGCAGTTCGTACGGCGGTCCCTGGAGCGCTGCCGGGACACCCTCGCCGACCACCTGGACGCCGAGGACCTCGCGACCCTGGACCGGCTCCTCGACCCGGCCGACCCGGCGGGCGTCGACCGGCGCCCGGACCTGTTCCTGCTGACGGCGAAGACGGTGCATTACGCGTCGTCGCCGGAGTGAGGGGGCGGGAAGGCGAGCTGCCCGGCCGGTCCGTGGGGACCGGCCGGGCAGGTCCGCGTGCTCACGGTACGAACCGGACCTCCGGGTAGTGCGCGGACGGCCGGTCCAGCAGCCCGCCGTCCTCCCGTCCGCGCAGCCACCGGTCGAAGAACGCCGAGACGTAGGCCCGTTGGGCCGCGACCGCCCGGGCCGGCCGCACCGACCCGATCATCTTCGCCACCTCGGCCGGAGGCAGCCCCACCCGCCGGGCGACCTGTGGGATCAGCGTCTCCGCGTCCGTGTACGTCGCGTGGCGGCTGCCGCGCAGCGTCAGGTCGCGCAGCCAGGCGCCGTGCCGGCCCTTGCTGTGTTCCCAGACCGCGCCCCAGGAGGCCACCGTGTGGTGGGTGTCCCCGTCCATCCCCATCAGCAGCAACGGCCGGTCGACGCCGTCCCGGCCGACCGTCGACGGGTTCGACGGGTCGTCGTCCCGCTGGGTGTAGCCCATCACCCCGTCCAGGTTCGCCGCGGCCCGGATCCGCCGGTCGTCGTGCATCGTCTGCGCCGCGGTGAACCCGCCGGCCGACTGCCCGAACATCCCCACGGCGCCCATGTCCGGCACCCCGCGCAGCCCGCGCGGCAGCGGGGAGGCGTCCCCCCGCCGGCCCAACTCGTCGAGCACGAACCGGGTGTCGGCCACCCGCACCGCGCTGACCTTCCGCAGCAGCTCCGTCATCCGCCCGGCCTTCTGCGCCTTGGTGATCTCCGCCGGCATCACGCTGCGGGCCACCCGCCCGCCCGGGAACTCCACGGCCGGCGCCTCGTAGGTGTGGTCGAGGGTGACCACCACGTATCCGCGTGACGCCAGTTCGTCGCAGAGCGTGCTGCCGAATCCGCGCGGATCGCCCGCGCCGGGGGAGTAGAGCACCACCGGCAGCCGCTGCCCGGGCCGCCGCGCCGCCACCGGTGCCCCCGTGTGCGCGGCGGTCCGGGTGGCCTGCCAGGCGACCTTCCCCGGCGGTACCTGCTCCGAGAAGCTGTTCATCCGGTCGAACGCGGCCGCCTCACGCGGCGTCATCTGCGCGGCACGCGGATACCGCCCGGCCGTTGCGCCCGCCGGATACCGAACGCTGACCATCAACTCCCGGTACCGGTGCCCCGGGGTCCCGCCACCCCACGGATCGCGCCGCTGACGGTCGATCAGATGCAGGGCCGCCGTGCCGACCTGGTAGCGGCCGGTGGGCGCCGGGAGGGTCATGGCTGCCGACGCACGGCTTTCCCCCGTACCGGCCGGCCGGCCCGTCGCGGATGGCTTCTCCGGCGCCGTACCGGCCGTCGCTATCGCCCCTCCCGCCACCAGCGCCCCGCCCATCGCCAGCACCCCGACCGCCGCGCCCCACCGCGTCACCCGTCGCTCCACACCCGTGCCCATGCCCAACTCCCCGCCCGTTCCGCCGGATCGCCCGTACGCCCGGACCGCTCGCCGGCCCGCCCGTACACACCACCAGCGTCCCGAAACGCCCCGCCCGGCTCGACCGTGCAGCCACGTCTCTTGGGGGTGGGGCTACCACGAACATCGCGTGGCCGGGCCCCCGGTGCCTCGTCTGCGGGGACTGGTCACGGCACCCGGTGGCGCACCGGAGCGCGGGCGAACGGCTCACCGGTGGCCTTGGCGTAGGCCATGCGCGCGCGCCTCGGCGAGCGTGCGGGGTCGGTAACCGGGGCCGGCAGCGGCGTTCGTGGTCGCCTTCGTACGGCTGCTCGGAGGAGGCCCGGCAGGGGAGGCGGACGTACGAGGTCCTGGACCGGGGCGTGGTCGCGGCGTGTGACATGGCCGCGAGGCCGGCCACGAAGGGCTTGAAGGGCGACGGGTTTCCGGCGCTCAGCCCGCCGTCACGCGACCGGTTCCCCCGTCGCCGGAGCGGCCGCCGGTGCGGTGGCAGGAGCGGAAGCGGAAGGGGAAGTGGTGGTCGTGGCCGGCTGGGCCGGGAGGCTGCGCAGCAGGAGGCCGTAGCCGAGGGCCGCCACCGTGCCGACCACCGCGCAACCGGCCCAGAGGGCGTTCGCGCCGTAGTGGTCGATGACCGTGCCGCCGATCAGCGGGGCGGACAGGGAGGCGATGGACCAGGAGAGCGCGTACATGCCCTGGTAGCGGCCGCGGCCGTGTACGGGGGAGAGGCGTACCACCAGGCCCATCTGGGTGGGGGAGTTGATGATCTCGCCGAGCGTCCAGACGGCGACCGCGAGGGCGTACATGGCGACCGAGCCGGCCAGCGCGGTCAGCCCGAAGCCGTAGCCGGCGAGCAGTGCCGAGCCGATGAGGAGCGTCGCGGGGCTGCGGTGCTCGATGAAGCGGGTCACCGGGATCTGCAGGAGGACGATCAGGATGCCGTTGACCGCGATGACGGCGCCGAAGTCCGCGCTGGAGAAGCCGTCCTGTCCCATCGAGACCGGCATGGAGACGTAGGCCTGCTGGAAGAGCAGGGCCAGCAGGAGGTTGAGGCCGACGACGGTCATGAAGCGGCCGTCGCGCAGCACGGTCAGCATGGAGACCGGGGCGGCGGACGCGCCCTCGGCGGCGGGGTCCTGCGGGCCGGCCGGGGTGTCGGCGGTGGGGCGGGATTCGGGGAGCTTGCAGAAGACCACCAGCGCGCAGGTCAGCACCAGCGTCGATTCGCCGAGGAAGAGGGCCAGATAGCCGTGCTGCGCGATGAGGCCGGCCGCGGTGGAGGAGATCGCGAAACCGAGGTTGATCGCCCAGTAGTTGAGGGAGAAGGCGCGCACCCGGTCCTCGGGGGCGACGATGTCGGCCATCATCGCCTGGACGGCGGGGCGGGAGGCGTTGGTCGCCATCCCGACGACGCCGGCCACCACCGCGATGGCCACCGGGTCCTCCATGAAGCCGAGCACCGCCACGGACACCGACGTCGACAGCTGCGCGATCAGCATCGTGGGCCGCCGCCCGAGCCGGTCGGTCAGCACCCCGGCGCCCACGGAGGAGATCACCCCGCCGAGTCCGTAGAGCGCGCCGACCAGGCCCGCGTACGAGGCGGAGTAGCCGCGCTCGACGGTGAGGTAGAGGGCCAGGAACGTGGCGACGAACGCGCCCAGCCGGTTGATCAGGGTGCTGGTCCAGAGCCACCAGAACTGCCGGGGCAGTCCGGAGACGCTGTCGACGGCGGCTCGCCGGAGGGCGGACAACCGGCCCGGGCGGGACTCGTGGGACGGAGTAGGCGTGGGCATGACAGTGAATTCCCCCGGGCGGTGTGCGGTGCGGTGCGAGGTGTCGCGTGGTGGGTGAGTGGCGGTCGACGACCGGCTCACTGTCAGATGTGTAAGTGGCTCTGGCTGTAAGCGCAACCTACATACCGCCCCGCCCCGGCCACCAGTCATTTGACGAAAAGCGTCAAACGTCACGCGGAAGACCAGGTCCTGGACCTGGGCAAGGCCATATCCGGATTTCGATTACGCTCGACGGCATGGCCGACGCACCGTACAAGCTGATCCTGCTCCGCCACGGCGAGAGTGAGTGGAACGCGAAGAACCTGTTCACCGGCTGGGTGGACGTCAACCTCAACGAGAAGGGCGAGAAGGAGGCGGTCCGCGGCGGAGAGCTGCTCAAGGACGCCGGCCTGCTCCCCGACGTCGTGCACACCTCCCTCCAGAAGCGCGCCATCCGCACCGCGCAGCTGGCCCTGGAGGCCGCCGACCGCCACTGGATTCCCGTGCACCGTTCGTGGCGGCTGAACGAGCGCCACTACGGCGCGCTGCAGGGCAAGGACAAGGCGCAGACCCTGGCCGAGTTCGGCGAGGAGCAGTTCATGCTCTGGCGCCGCTCGTACGACACCCCGCCGCCCGCGCTCGCCAACGACGCGGAGTTCTCGCAGTTCGACGACCCCCGCTACGCCACGCTCCCGCCGGAGCTGCGCCCGCAGACCGAGTGCCTCAAGGACGTCGTCGTCCGCATGCTGCCGTACTGGTTCGACGGCATCGTCCCGGACCTGCTCACGGGCAAGACGGTCCTGGTCGCCGCCCACGGCAACAGCCTGCGCGCCCTGGTCAAGCACCTCGACGGCATCTCCGACGCGGACATCGCCGGCCTGAACATCCCCACCGGCATCCCGCTCTCCTACGAGCTGGACGCCGACTTCCGCCCGATCACCCCCGGCGGCACCTACCTCGACCCGGAGGCCGCCAAGGCCGCCATCGAGGCCGTGAAGAACCAGGGCAAGAAGAAGTAACGATTGCGATCACGCCCCTCACCTGCATGTTCGGTGCAGGCGAGGGGCCGTCGCGTTCTTGGGCCGCCTGCGGGCCGCCTGTGGGCCGGCAGTGCGGCGGATCCTGTGGCCGGAGCGCCGGTACTCGCCGACCGCCTTGCCGCTGCCGCTCTGTGCGGTCTGTTACACGATCCCGTAGACCAAGGCCCCGTGGGAGCCCGAAACGGCCTTGCCCTTCCTGCCGTTGAACGCCTGGAGCGTGAACCGCTGTCCGTTCCGGAGCTTGGGCGTGTACGTCCGGCACTGGCCGCTGCCCTTGGTCATGTCGTAGCCGTAGAAGTTGCCGTCGTCCTCGATCGTCACCATGACGGTGAGGCCGTCAGCGGCGTTGTCGCACACCTTGAGCGTGTTGGTGGAGCTGTTGAACACGGCGCTCCCCTTGTTCATGTAGTGGGGGTGCGCGGTGTACGAGGCCGCGTGTGCGGGCGCGGTCGCGAGCACGGTGGCTGCCGCGGCGAAGGCAGCAGCCCCCAGCGTCCGGGCGTAACGCATGTTTCCTCTTTCTCCGGGTGAGTCGTACAAGATCGCGACGCTACCAGCATGATCAACCGCAGGGAGCGGGAAGACGGGCTGCGGACCACGTCAGGCCGGAGCCGGCCGGCCGCTGACGGCGCACGGGCAGCGAGAAGGCCCGCCACCAGGCAGAAAGGGCAGGTGGCGGGCCCTCAGGCGGGGATGACTTCTGCTTGCCCCGGGGGCGGAGGTCGAGTGACGGCGACCGGCAACGCATCCCAACATCCGCTCAGCAGCAGGTCGGTTGGGGCGCAGGGGCTGCCGACCAGGGGGGAGGAACGGTCCCGGTGGCCCTCAGACGCGCTCCCCCGGTACGTGCCGGGGGACGGAGACCAGGCCGTAGATGACGAGCAGGGACATGGCCATGACGAAGATCGACCAGTAGGGGAACGCCGACAGGAAGATGAGCTGGCCCACGAGGCAGGCGGAGGCCAGCACGATGCCGGTGATCCGCGCGGCCCGCGCCCCGAGGAAGACGCCCAGGCTCGCCAGGACCTGGGCCACGCCGATGATGATCCACACCCAGCCCCAGAAGGCGAAGTTGAAGATCAGCAGGCGGTTGCCGTGGTTGGCGGTCGTGGCGTAGTAGCCGTGGTCGAGCAGGGCGACGAAGCCGTTGATCAGGTCGAACAGGCCGCTCAGCATCAGCAGGATGCCGGCGAAAGCGACCCAGTGGGACCGTTCGGCGGGCGGTACGGAACGGCTTTCCGGTGTGGGCTGACTCGACTCCATGTGTCCCATCGAGCCGGGCGGGGGACGGCGGCGCAACCGGCGGGGGGCCGTTGGGACGAGGCGCCGGGCGGTGTCCCGGGGGACGTCCGGGGCGTGCGGAGGCAGCATGGAAGGGAGGGAAGGGGCGGCCGGGGGAGGGGCAGGCGGTATTCCTCCGCGACGGGAAGGATGAGAGCGATGCCCAAGTTCATGGACATCCATCGCAACATGAAGGGCCTCACGGCCGAGCAGCTCAAAGAGGCGCACCAGGCGGACCTCGACATCCAGGGCGAGGAGGGCGTGACGTTCGAGCACGCCTGGGCCGACACCGACTCCGGTGAGGTGTTCTGCCTGTCGGAGGCGCCCTCGGCGGAGGCCGTCCAGCGCATCCACGAGCGCGCCGGACACAAGGCGGACGAGGTCCACCAGCTGACGCTCAGCGTGTGACCCGCACAACGGGCCCCGGCCGGTATCGCTGCCGGCCGGGGCCCGGGTGGCGCCGTGCTGTCGTGACGCGGGCCTGTCGTGACGGGCCGCTAGCAGCCGCCGCCGCACTGGCAGGCGCCGCCCGACTGGCAGCCGCAGCTGCAGCCGGGACCGCAGCTGCACCCGGCGAGCAGCGGGAGCTGCGGGCGGTCGCCGGCCGTCGGGGTGTGCGGGGACGCGGGGTTCGGAGAGTCCGCCATGAGTGCCATGCATTGCCTCCTAGGGGTCACCTGAAGCCATTGCATGCCCGCGCGCCGAGGCGCGTCAACGGCGCGCGGAGGCACACCGCAACGGCGCACGGTGGCGCGCAGGCAGACGTACCGGGCCGACCGCGGACCTACGCGCCCTCGACCGGCGCCGCCGGGGCGATCTCGTCGGCGTGCTCACCGGTGACGAGGTAGACCACCCGCTTGGCGACCGACACCGCGTGGTCCGCGAAGCGCTCGTAGTAGCGGCCGAGCAGGGTCACGTCCACGGCCGTCTCGATGCCGTGCTTCCAGCGGTCGTCCATCAGGTGCTGGAAGAGCGTGCGGTGCAGCAGGTCCATCGCGTCGTCGTCCTGCTCCAGCTGGAGCGCCAGGTCGACGTCCTTGGTGATGATGACCTCGGCCGCCTTCGCCATCAGGCGCTGCGCCAGCTGCCCCATCTCCAGGATGGTGGCGTGCAGATCGCGCGGCACGGCCGTCTCCGGGAAGCGCAGCCGGGCCAGCTTGGCCACGTGCTGGGCCAGGTCGCCGGAGCGCTCCAGATCGGCGCTCATCCGCAGCGAGGTGACGACGATCCGCAGGTCGGTGGCGACCGGCTGCTGCCGCGCCAGCAGGGCGATCGCCCGGGCCTCCAGATCGCGCTGGAGGTCGTCGACCTTCTCGTCGCCGGCGATGACGTGCTCGGCCAGCTTCAGGTCCGCGTCGAGTATCGCCGTGGTGGCGCGCCCGATCGCGGAGCCGACGAGCCGGGCCATTTCGACCAGGCCCTCGCCGATCGAATCCAGCTCCTCGTGGTACGCGTCCCGCATCTGTGTCCTTCTCTCGCGTCGAGTGTCGGGTGTCGTGTGTCGCGTGGGGGGGGGGAGTGCGGCGGTGGGTCCCGGCGGTGGTCCGGTGTCCACGCTCTCACGGTCCGTGTCCGCGCGGGTCCCTCCCCGGGCGGCACCGGCCCGTCACCCGGACCGCACCCTCACCCTGCGGCCGGATCGCGACCTGCGGTGCCACCGGGGGTGAACCGGCACCGACGTCAAGGTGAACTCTGGGCGACCTGCCACCGCCTCCGGGGCGGCCGCCCGCCCGGCGCCGGCGTCCGGAGTGAACCCGCGCGGACGCCCCGGTGAACTCTGGGCGACGGCTGTCCGAGCAGCGGCTCGCGAGGCTTGGGGGAGTGTCGGACCCGGCACATACTCTGGAGTCATGAACGTGGATGCGGCCGTTGCCGCAGTGGCAGCGATCGCCGGGTTGTGCACCGGCGTCTTCGCCATGCTGGCGTTCCGCTGGAGCGAGCGCGACCAGGCCAAGCCCACCCGCTCCTCGCTCCACACGGACGCGGTGCTGCCGCCCGGCGTCGACACCGTCCTGTCGGTGCTCCGCTCCTCCGCCGTGGTCCTCGACGAGGCCGACGCGGTCGTCAAGGCCAGCTCCGCGGCGTACGCGCTCGGGCTGGTCCGCGGCGGCAAGCTCGCCGTCGAGCCGATGATGCAGATGGCCCGGGACACCCGCAGGGACGGCGAGATACGCCAGGTCGAGCTGGACCTCCCGCGCCGGGGCACCGGCCGCGGCGAGGCGCTCGCGGTCTCCGCCCGGGTCGCCCCGCTCGGCTCCCGGCTCGTCCTGCTGCTGGTCGAGGACCTCACCGAGGCCCGCCGCATAGAGGCGGTCCGCCGGGACTTCGTCGCCAACGTCAGCCATGAGCTCAAGACGCCGGTCGGCGCGCTGTCGCTGCTCTCCGAGGCCGTGATGGACGCCAGCGACGACCCCGAGGCGGTCACCCGCTTCGCCGGCCGGATGCAGAACGAGGCCACCCGCCTGACCAACCTCGTCCAGGAGCTGATCGACCTCTCCCGGGTCCAGAACGACGACCCGCTGGAGGACGCCGAGCCGGTCCGCGTCGACGAGCTGGTCGCCGAGGCGATCGACCGCTGCCGCCAGCAGGCCGGCGCCAAGCAGATCACCATGGCCTCCGGAGGCACCGCCGACCTGAGCGTCTGGGGCAACCGCGGCCAGCTCGCCGCGGCCCTGGGCAACCTCGTCGAGAACGCCGTCAACTACTCCCCGGCCCGCACCCGCGTCGGGATCGCCGGCCGGCGGATCTCCGCGCCCGGAGGCGATCTGATCGAGCTCGCCGTGACCGACCAGGGCATCGGGATATCCGAAAAGGACCGGGACCGCATCTTCGAGCGGTTCTACCGCGTGGACCCGGCGCGCTCCCGCGCCACCGGCGGGACCGGCCTCGGCCTCGCCATCGTCAAGCACGTGGCCGCCTCGCACGGCGGGGAGGTCACGGTGTGGAGCGCTGAGGGACAGGGCTCCACCTTCACCCTGCGTCTCCCGGAAGCCGGGGCCGTACGCGACCGCGAACGGCCCGACGACCTCGCCGCGGAGGGCCTCGACGACGAGGACCGCCCGTACGAGACCTTCAACGATCCGCTCCCTGCTCATCCAGCCCCGGAGGTCCTTCCGTGACCCGAGTGCTCGTCGTCGAGGACGAGGAATCGTTCAGCGATGCACTGTCGTACATGCTCCGCAAGGAGGGCTTCGAGGTAGCCATCGCGGCTACGGGCCCTGACGGACTGGACGAGTTCGAGCGCAACGGCGCCGACCTCGTCCTGCTGGACCTGATGCTGCCGGGCCTGCCCGGCACCGAGGTCTGCCGCCAGCTGCGCAGCCGCTCCAACGTCCCGGTCATCATGGTGACCGCCAAGGACAGCGAGATCGACAAGGTCGTCGGCCTGGAGATAGGAGCCGACGACTACGTCACCAAGCCCTTCTCCTCCCGCGAACTGGTCGCCCGCATCCGCGCCGTGCTGCGCCGCCGCGGCGAGCCGGAGGAGGTCACCCCGCAGGCCCTGGAGGCCGGCCCGGTCCGGATGGACGTGGACCGCCACGTCGTCACGGTCTCCGGCGGCAAGGTCGACCTCCCGCTGAAGGAGTTCGACCTCCTGGAGATGCTGCTGCGCAACGCGGGCCGGGTGCTGACCCGCATGCAGCTGATCGACCGGGTCTGGGGCGCCGACTACGTGGGCGACACCAAGACCCTCGACGTGCACGTCAAGCGCCTGCGGGCCAAGATCGAGCCCGACCCGGGCGCGCCGCGCTACCTCGTCACGGTCCGCGGGCTGGGCTACAAGTTCGAGCCGTAGAGACACCTTCTCGGGGACGCCGACGGCCGCCGCGGGCAAGGTGTGCGCGGCGGCGCGCCGGAGTACGCGTCAGGGGCGCCCATCCGGGGGGATGGGCGCCCCTGACACGTTCTCCGGGCCCGTGCGGGCCGTGGCTCAGTGGGCCGAAGCCGACGCCTTGGGCGAGGCGGAGCCGGCGCCGGCCTTGGGCTTGCCGGACTCCGACGGCGAGGCCGACTCGGACGGCGAGGCGGAGCCGGACGGCGAGGCGGAGCCGGACGGCTGCGGCACCTGGGAGGGTCCGTAGCCCTCGAAGTACTCCTTCGCCGGGACGACGTAGGCACCCAGCTCCACCTTGCCGGCGGAGCTGAAGCTGAACGTCAGCGGCTGGAGGTTGCCGTCCTGGACGGCCTCCCGGCCGCTGGCGAGCACGGCCGAGGCGTTGCCCTGGCCGCCGATCACGACGGAACCGCCGGCGGGCACGGTGATCGCGCCCGCGGAGCCGCCGGCCGGCGACAGCTTGGCCGACTGGCCGGTGCCGTTGACGGAGATGGCGGTCAGCTTCTGGTCCTTGGCGCCGTTGTTGAAGACCGTCGCGGTGACCACGGCCGGGCCCTTGGCGTTCAGGTCGGGCTGGGTGACCACGGACGCGTTCTGGATCTTGATGTCGCCCGCGGAGGTCGCGGCGTTGTCCGGCTTGACCTGCAGCGTCTGGGCGTCGTTCCCGGCCCCGCAGGCGGACAGCGAGGCGATCGAGAGCGAAAGGACGGTGGCGGCGAGGACGCCGCGTCGAAGGCTGCGGCTCACGGCGGCGGCATCTCCTTGACGAGCTACGGCGGCCGAACGTTCGTGCCCGGTCGCGGATGGACGGCTGGGGCGGTCCTGCGTACGCGTCATGACGACGGGCACGTAAAGCCGCCCTAAGGGTGTGTCAGCGCCGCTAGGTTACCGAGCCGTCCCCGCGCCGCCGCACCCGACCCGCCCCCAGCGGGATCACGGGCCCCCGGCCCGCGCGCGCCCCGGCGAAAGCCGGCCGTGGTTCGGGGCCCCGGCCGGCGAAGGGACGGGGAATCCGCGGCCGCCCGCGCGGAACACCCACGAGGGTGCGGAACACCCGACGACAACCGGGATGAACGGGCACCGACAACACGCCGGAATATCTTCGGACGGCCGTTCGGGTGCCGGCCCGCCGAATCCGCGCCGTTTTCCCCGGCCGAAAAGGAGTATTCGAAGGGAATGTGAAGGCCCCGCGGAATTGATCACACTGTTCGGCCGTCGAGCGGTGATCAATTCGGGAAACGGCCGCAAGGGGCCCGTGAGCAGCCGAACGGAGTAGCGGAACTCGCTCATGCGGATCCGTGCAAAACGGGACTTTCGACCTCTCGATCAAGGGCTTCCAGGTGTGTGACGGGCACGTTTCCGCCCACCCGAGAAGCCCCTCCGACCTGCGAATACCCGCGTCCCGGACCCCCTCGAAGCACGTCCCGGCCGCTGTTGTCAAGCCCCGAGATATGCCCTGACCTGCGAAAACGCCATTCAGAACGGTCCGTTCCCGTGTTAGCATGGATAGCCACGGAAGGGGTACCTGTCACATGACGTTCAAGGTTGGCGACACCGTGGTCTATCCCCATCACGGGGCCGCGCTGATCGAGGCCATCGAAACTCGCCAGATCAAAGGCGTGGACAAGACCTACTTGGTGCTGAAGGTCGCCCAGGGCGACTTGACTGTTCGTGTGCCAGCGGACAATGCGGAGTTCGTCGGCGTACGCGACGTGGTTGGTCAGGACGGGCTGGACCGGGTCTTCGAGGTGCTGCGTGCACCGTATGCCGAAGAGCCCACGAACTGGTCCCGTCGCTACAAGGCAAATCTTGAGAAGCTCGCTTCCGGCGACGTGATCAAGGTCGCCGAGGTCGTGCGTGACCTGTGGCGGCGCGAGCGGGAGCGTGGACTCTCCGCAGGTGAGAAGCGGATGCTCGCGAAGGCCCGCCAGATCCTGGTGAGCGAGCTGGCCCTCGCCGAGAACACCAACGAAGACAAGGCCGAGGCCCTGCTCGACGAGGTCCTCGCGTCCTGACGACGCTGTCCGGCGCCCCGCCGACGCAGCGACGAGCGACGTAGCAATGACGTAGCAATGCCGCGGTGCCCGAGTGACGACCTCCTCTGTGGAGGGTCTGTTGCCGGGCGCTGCGGCATATCTGGCTGTGACGTCTGACTGCGGACGTCTGACTGCGGACGTCCGACTGCGACATTGTGGCCGCGACGATCTGGCGGCTGTGACGATCTGGCGGTGAAACTCGCGCCGTGAAAGTCACGCCGTGAATATCGCGTGGTGACGGACCGGCGGTGAAACGGGGCCGGTCCGTGAAAGGCGGGCTGCCGACGGGACGCCGGGCCCACCCAGGTGTGCCGGGCCCGGGCAGCTGCCCCGACCGATGTCACGGAAGGGTCCGGTCAAGGCGTCGCACCCGGCACTCCCCAGCTCTTACGGGCGGGGGTTCTCCCAGGCCATACCCACCTCGTCCGAGGAAACAAACCTGTCTGCCCCAATTCCGGGCTCGCCCCGGACTCCGGAGCCATCGATGTCAGATCCCACCCGCCCGATCCGCACCGCCGTGGTGATCCCGGCCGCCGGCCGCGGTGTCCGGCTCGGTCCCGGCACCCCCAAGGCGCTGCGCACGCTGGGCGGCACTCCCATGCTGGTGCACGCCGTCCGCGCGATGGCCGCCTCCCGAGCCGTCTCCCACATCGTCGTGGTCGCCCCGTCCGACGGCGCCACCGAGGTCGACCGCCTGCTGCACGAGTACCCGCTCGCCGACCGCACCGAGCTCGTCGTGGTCCCCGGCGGGCGGACCCGCCAGGAATCCGTACGCCTCGGCCTGGCCGCGCTGCCCGAGGGCATCGACGTGGTGCTGGTGCACGACGCGGCGCGCCCGCTGGTCCCGGTCGACACCGTCGACGCGGTGATCGCGGCGGTACGCGCCGGAGCCCCCGCCGTGGTCCCCGCGCTGCCGCTCGCCGACACCGTCAAGCAGGTCGAGCCGCAGCCCCAGGGCACCCCCGAGCCGGTCGTCGGCACCCCCGAGCGGTCCCTGCTGCGCGCCGTGCAGACCCCGCAGGGCTTCGACCCGGAGACGCTGCGCAAGGCGCATGACACCGTCGTGGAGGGCGAGGGCGCCACCGATGACGCCGGGCTGGCGGAACGCCTCGGCGTACCGGTCGTGGTCGTGCCCGGTCACGAGGAGGCGTTCAAGGTGACCCGGCCGCTGGACCTGGTCCTGGCCGAGGCCGTACTCGCCCGGAGGAGGGCCACCGATGGCTACGTCTGAGCAGACCCCCGCCGGCCCGCTGGTCCCCCTCGTGGGCATCGGCACCGACGTGCACGCCTTCGAGCAGGGCCGTGAGCTGTGGTGCGCCGGGCTCCTGTGGGACGCCGCGGAGAGCGACGGCTACGGGCTGGCCGGCCACAGCGACGGCGACGTGGCCGCGCACGCCGCCTGCGACGCGCTGTTCTCGGCGGCCGGCGTCGGCGACCTGGGGGCGCACTTCGGGACGAGCCGCCCCGAGTGGTCCGGTGCCTCCGGGGTGACCCTGCTGGCCGAGGCCGCCCGGATCGTCCGCGCCGAGGGCTTCACCATCGGCAACGTGGCGGTGCAGGTGATCGGCGTCCGCCCGAAGGTCGGCAAGCGGCGCGACGAGGCGCAGAAGGCGCTCTCGGCGGCCGTCGGCGCGCCGGTCTCGGTCTCCGGGACCACCTCGGACGGGCTGGGCCTGACCGGCCGCGCCGAGGGCCTGGCGGCGGTCGCCACGGCCATCGTCTTCCGTGTGACGGCGTAATACGGAAGACGCGGGTCCGACCACGGCGTAATACGGAAGACGCGGGTCCGACCACGGCGTCATACGGAAGACGCGGGTCCGACCACGGCGTCATCCGGAAGGCGCGGGTCCGATCGGCCCAACAGCGGCCGGTCGGACCGGCGGCGGCCGGCGGGAATGCCGGGCGGCGCACGGGTGTTGAGGCAGGATCGGAGTGCTCGTGTCCCTCGGAACGGCCCGCAGGAAGGACCTCTCGTGACTGCCACCCTGTCCGACGACCTCAAGATGCTCCTCGACACCCCGGTCTTCGTGACCGTGGCGACGATCCAGCCCGACGGCAGCCCCCAGGTCTCGCCGGTGTGGGTGAAGCGGGACGGCGACGACCTGCTGATCTCGACGACCGTCGGCCGCCGCAAGGAGGCCAACCTCCGCCGGGACCCGCGCGTCTCGGTCGTCCTCCAGCCCTTCGACGCCCCGTACACCTACGCCGAGGTCCGCGGTACGGCGTCGCTGACGACCGAGGGCGGGCCGGAGCTGATCGACGAGCTGTCGCTGAAGTACACCGGCAAGCGGTATGCCGAGTTCAACCCGGCGGCGGGCGAGGACGCCCAGCGGGTGGTGGTCCGGATCACGCCGCGCAAGGTGGTCGGCCGTATCTGAGAGGCCGTGTCCGGCGCCGCCCACCGGGGACGGAAGTGCCCCGCGGGCGGCCCGCACTTCAGGCTTTACTTCCGGCAAATCGGACGGATATGACGGTTCTGTGTCCCCGTGGCCGATGCGTCACGGGGCACTGCCAGGTTCCGACTACCCTGGTTCCGTGACGATTCGCCTGTACGACACCAGCGCCCGGCAGATTCGCGACTTCACCCCGCTCACGCCGGGCTGCGTCTCGATCTACCTGTGTGGTGCGACCGTGCAGGCCGCCCCGCACATCGGGCACATCAGGTCGGGGCTGAACTTCGACATCATGCGCCGCTGGTTCGCCCACCGCGGCTACGACGTGACGTTCGTCCGGAACGTCACGGACATCGACGACAAGATCATCGCGAAGTCGGCCGAGCAGGGCCGCCCGTGGTGGTCGATCGGCTACGAGAACGAGGTCGCCTTCAACGAGGCGTACGACGCCCTCGGCTGCCTGCGTCCCACCTACGAACCGCGCGCCACCGGCCACATCCCCGAGATGATCGAGATGATGCGCGGCCTGATCGAGCGCGGCCACGCCTACGCCGCGGACGGCAACGTCTACTTCGACGTCGCGTCCTTCCCGGAGTATCTCCGGCTCTCCAACCAGGAGTTGGACAACCTCCGCCAGCCGTCCGGCGAGGGCGAGACCGGCAAGCGCGACACCCGCGACTTCGCCATGTGGAAGGCCGCCAAGGCGGGTGAGCCCAGCTGGGAGACGCCCTGGGGTCGCGGCCGGCCCGGCTGGCACCTGGAGTGCTCGGCGATGGCCCACAAGTACCTGGGCACCGCCTTCGACATCCACGGCGGCGGCGTCGACCTCGTCTTCCCGCACCACGAGAACGAGATCGCGCAGGCCAAGGCGTACGGCGACGACTTCGCCCGGTACTGGACCCACAACGCCTGGGTGACCATGGGCGGCGAGAAGATGTCCAAGTCGCTGGGCAACTCCCTGCTGGTCTCGGAGATGGTCAAGCGCTGGCGCCCCATCGTGCTGCGCTACTACCTCGGCACCCCGCACTACCGCTCGATGATCGAGTACAGCGAGGACGCGCTGCGCGAGGCCGAGTCGGCGTTCGCCCGGATCGAGGGGTTCGTCCAGCGGGCGGTCGAGAAGGTCGGCGTCGTCGAGCCCGCGGCCGAGGTCCCGCCGGCCTTCGCCGAGGCGATGGACGACGACCTGGGCGTCCCGCAGGCGCTGGCGATCGTGCACACCACCGTCCGGCAGGGCAATTCCGCGCTGACCGCGGACGACAAGGAATCGACGGTGGCCCGGTTCGCCGAGCTGCGCGCGATGCTGGGCGTGCTCGGTCTGGACCCGCTCGACGAGCGCTGGTCCGGCGGCGGCACCGACCGCGGAGAGGACCTGCACGGCGTCGTCGACTCCCTCGTCCGCCTCGTCCTCGACCAGCGGCAGTCGGCCCGCGCGCGCAAGGACTACGCCACCGCCGACGCCATCCGCGACCAGCTCCAGCAGTCCGGCCTGGCCATCGAGGACACCCCCTCCGGGCCGCGCTGGTCGCTGTCCTGACCCCCGTCGCGCCCGTGGGCGGCCCACCGGATTCGCCCTTCCCGGCGGACACGGGCGACACTCAATCCATACGTACGTACCCACTCCACGTCGCGAGACGTCGAGAGCAGTGAAGAAACAGGTGACCCATGGCCGGCAACAGCCAGCGCAGGAACCGCCGCACGTCCAACAAGAAGGGCGCGCAGGTCGGCAGCGGCGGTAAGCGGCGCCGGAGCCTGGAGGGCAAGGGCCCCACCCCGCCCGCGTCCGCGCGCAAGGGACACGTCAAGAACCGTCTCGCCAACGCCAAGGCGAAGCAGGCCGCCAAGCGCCCGGCGCCGCGCCGCGGCGGCGCCAAGGGCACCGCCGAGCTGGTCGTGGGCCGCAACCCGGTCGTCGAGGCGCTGCGCGAGGGCGTGCCCGCCACGACGCTGTACGTGCAGCAGTTCATCGACAGCGACGAGCGGGTCCGCGAGGCGCTGCAGCTCGCCGCCGACCGCGGGATGAACATCCTGGAGGCGCCGCGCCCCGAGCTGGACCGGATGACCAACGGCCTCAACCACCAGGGCCTGGTCGCCCAGATCCCGCCGTACGACTACGCGCACCCCGAGGACCTGGCCGCGGCCGCCTTCGACGCCGGCGAGGACCCGCTGATCGTCGCGCTGGACGGGGTCACCGACCCGCGCAACCTCGGCGCGGTCGTCCGCTCCGTCTCCGCCTTCGGCGGCCACGGCGTGGTCGTGCCGGAGCGCCGGGCCGCCGGGATGACGGCCGGCGCCTGGAAGACCTCCGCGGGCACCGCCGCCCGCACCCCGGTCGCCCGGGCCACCAACCTCACCCGCGCCCTGGAGTCGTACCAGAAGGCCGGTCTGACCGTCGTCGGCCTGGCCGCGGACGGCGACACCGAGCTGCAGGACCTGGAGGTCCTGGACGGCCCGGTCGTCATCGTCGTCGGCAGCGAGGGCAAGGGCCTGTCGCGGCTGGTCGGCGAGACCTGCGACCTGCGCGTGCGGATCCCGATGCCGGGCGGCGCGGAATCGCTGAACGCCGGTGTCGCGGCCGGCGTCGTCCTGTGGGAGGCGGCCCGCCGGCGCGCCTGACCGTCCGCGGCCCGGGGGCGTACGTCCGCGTACGCCCCCGGGGCCCACGGCTCCGCGCCCCGCCCCTCCTCACCCTGGGGCACAACCTGACCCTCCGTGCGGCTTTTGGACGCTCATCCCGCATCCCGTGATCTTTTGACGGGTCTCGGACAGATCGACCCGGTCAAGGCAGTGTCTTAACCGCGGGTCACTCGGTTAGATGAGCGTGGACACCAGAACACCCCGCACGCCTACGGGGGGACGCTCGCCGGGCTTCGATGACGAGCCGGGCCTGAGCTCGGTCAAGGTGCCGTGCGATCCCGCGCAGGTCATCGTCAACCACGCCAGCTTCCGCGTACAGCTCGCCGCGCCCATGGCGGGTGACGCCATGGCCGACACCGCGCGCATCCCCGCCGTCCGCGCACCGTCCTCCGGTGCCAGACGCCGGGCTCCCGTGGTGTGGAGCGGCCGCACCACGCCGGGCGGCACGGCCGGCGCCACCACCCAACTCCTGCACGCGGTGCGCGACACGGGCATCGGCCTCGACGGCGGCCAGGGCGACGACGTCGGCACGACCCAGGTCCTGCCGCGGGTCCGGCTCGACGAGTCCGCCCCCGCCCAGACCGTGATCGGCCAGCGCGGCCCCGCCGAATCCGACCGCACCCTGCTGCGCGGCGTACGCCCGGTGGTCAGCGCCTACGCCGACAACAGCGGCGCGCCCCCCTACCGCCCCGCCTACGGCGGCCGCGGCCCCGCCGAGGACAGCTACGACGACGACCACTTCGAGGCCCGGGACCCCTACGACACCGGGTCCCGCCGTCGTGGCGCCGACACCGTCCGGCACGCCTACTACCCGGGCCGCCGGATGAACCTCGGCGTGGTCCTCCTCCCGCTGCGGATCTTCCTCGGCCTGATCTCCGTCTACGCCGGCATGGGCAAGCTCTGCGACCCCGTCTACTTCGACGGCGGGGAGCGCGGCTCGATGGTCAAGTGGCTGCTGTCGCTCGACCCGTGGGCGCTGGCCGTACCGCTGCGCGACTTCGCCGTCGCCCACCCCGTGGGCGCCGGCCTGACCGTCGCCTTCCTCCAGGTCGTCGTCGGCGTCCTGACCATGTGCGGACTGTGGCAGCGGCTCGCCGCGTCGATCGGCGCGCTGCTCTCCGCCGCCCTGCTGATGACCGTCAGCTGGCGCACGGTTCCCGCCTACGACGCGCCCGACATCATCTACCTCGCCGCCTGGAGCCCGCTGATCATCGCGGGCGCGCCCGTCTACTCCATGGACGCCCGGCTGGCCGGCGAGGCGTGGCGGCGGCTCGGGCCCCGCGTGGAGGTCGCCGACCTGCGCCGCCGGGTGCTGCGCCGCGGCGCGATGATGACCACGATGGTGGCCGGGCTGACCCTGCTCATCGGCTCGCTGCTCGGCGGCGCCGTACGGTCCGCGACGGTCACGCCCGTGCCGCGGCCCGGTGAGCCCGCGATCAACAACCTGCCCGGCTCGCCACTGCCCCGCCCCGGCAAGGACGCCACCCGGCCGGGCCGGCACCACCCCGGCAGCGCCTCCTCCCGCGCCGGCACGCCGTCCGCGGGCGCCTCGCACAAGGCCCACAAGCCCCGCCCGTCCGCGTCGACGCCGGGCACCGGCCGTTCGACGGGCTCCACCAGCGGCCTCTCGCAGCAGCCCGGCGCGACCACCAGCGCCCCGCAGCAGACCGTCCCGACCCGCGTCCCCGTCCCGACCCACGCCCCCTCCGCGGGCGGCACCGGCGGCGGCACGACCGGCACGGACTCCACGGGCTCGGCCGGCTCCGGCGACTCCGGCAGCCGCGGAAGCACACTGGGCGGGCTGCTGGGCTGAGCTCCTGATCAGGGGGCTCCTCGCCGCCCACCCCCTGGGTTTTGCCGCCGCCCACCCCCTTCGGGGGGTGGGCGGCGGTGTGTGGGGCGGTTGCCGCGGTACGGGGCGCAGTGTGCGGGGCGCGGCCGGAATCACGGATCGGCAATATCGGCACACGGCTTTTGTAGCGCGGGCATCATGTGCTGACCGACCAGCGAATGGGGCCCGCCATGTCGTCTCAGAAGCCTGCTCCGGAGCCACCTCGGCCGCCTCGCGGTGCACCGATATACCTCGACGGCGACGGAACCCTGAGGGTCAACCAGTGGCGGGCTCCCGCGAGGGGCGCGACCGTCCAGACCATCGACGGCACGGGCAAGCGGGTCACCGTGACCCGACTGTTCGTGACCGGCGTGTTCGCCTTCGCGTTGAAGAAGAAGACCGGCGCACTGTCCGTCGTGGTGTGTGCAGCGGACGGAGACAGCGCAACGGTGAAGGTCTCGGCGAAGAAGGCCCAGAACGTCATGGCCTGGGCCGTCGCGTTCAACGCCTGGTCCGAAGCGAACAGCTGAGTCGCACCGGCCGCCCCGAACACCTGCGTATGGCTCCGCGGAGCGCCGCGTGCGACCGTCAGGCGCGCGTACATGGCGAGGGCGAGCCCCGGTGGGCCGACGGGCGGCCGGGAGGCTGCAGTGGCCGCTCAGGGGCGTTCAGGCCGCGTAGGGGACGCGTGGGTCGGCCGCGGCGTACGGGGTCACCCGCGAGCCCTCAACGCCCCTGGGCGCTCAGTTCCTTGGCGGCCTCGGTGAGGTCCTTGGCCGTGTCGATGGCGCGCCAGTACGCGCCGTGCGGAAGCGGGTAGCCGGCCAGTCGGCGTTCGCGGGCGAG
This sequence comes from Streptomyces bugieae, assembly GCF_036352915.1. Classification (NCBI taxonomy): domain Bacteria; kingdom Bacillati; phylum Actinomycetota; class Actinomycetes; order Kitasatosporales; family Streptomycetaceae; genus Streptomyces; species Streptomyces bugieae. The sequence goes on along the minus strand of NZ_JAZBJP010000046.1, from coordinate 1,294 downwards.
GCGGGGGAAGGTCATGCGCTCGTGGTCGCCGCGTACCGGCAGCAGGTCCGTGAAGGCGGCGGAGAAGACGTAGACGCCGGCGTTGATGAGGTACGGGGAGGGCGGCGCCTCGATGAAGTCCAGTACGTGCCCGAACGCGTCGGTCTCCACGGCTCCCCAGGGGATGCGGGGGCGGGCCAGCGCCAGCGTGGCCTCGGCGTCGCGTTCGTGGTGGAAGGCCGCCATCTCGCGCAGCGGGAAGCGGGTCCAGATGTCGCCGTTGGTGGCGTACCAGGGTTCGTCCGGGCGGGGCAGCGAGCCGGCCGCGTACTTGAGGCCACCGCCGCGGCCCAGCGGCTCGGTCTCGACCACCGTCGTGACGCGCAGGGGGAGTTGGGCGTGGTCCAGCCACTCCTGGAGCACTTCGGCGAGATGACCGCAGGAGATGACGACATCGGTCACGCCCTCGTCGGCCAGCCAGTTCAGCTGATGGCCGATGATCGGGGTTCCGGTTCCGGGAATCTCGACCATCGGCTTGGGGCGGTCATCGGTGTACGGGCGGAGACGCGAGCCCTGGCCGCCGGCCAGGACCACGGCCTGCGTGGGGTACGAATGCTGGGCGCCTGTCATGGTTCGCACCCTATGGGGTGCGAGGAGCGGTCGGTGGCTACGCGGGGCGGGGCACGGTCACTGGGCGCCCGCGACGCCGGTGGCGAAGGAGGTGTCGCAGACCGGACGGGAGTAGGCCTGGGCGCGGTGCGCGGCACCGTACTTGGCGACCGCGGCCCGGCCGAGGTCACGTGCGATCGAGGCGCAGTGCCTGGCGAGCGAGGGGTGCTTGGTGGTCGCCTTCTGGAGGTCGGTGAGGGCGACGCCGGGGTCCTTCTCCTGGAGCTCGACCAGGAGGCGCTTGCGCAGGGCCTCCTGGGGGGCGACCGGGTTGGCCTTGGTGGAGGCCTTCCCGGCGGACGCGGTCAGCATCTGGGAGTCGGTGGCCGTCGTCGCCCACGGGACCCGGGTGACCGCGAGGGTCCCGGAGAGTACGAGGACGACGGGGAGGACGAGAGCGAGGGTTCTGCCGATGCGGCGGGCTGCGGAGTTCACGGTCGTGATGGTAGCGAGGAGTGATGATTTGGCGACATTTGGTCACCTTATCGAGCGACGTAATGCCTCGTCGGTCCAGTAGTGATGTTGACGCACTGGTACGAAAAGCCCGTTCTGTCCCTGTGTGGCGAGCGCCGTACGGCCGGGAACGCAGCGGTGGGGGGGGGGGGGGGGGCGCGGACACCCCCCCCCCCACACCCCCCCCCCCCCC
>NZ_JAZBJP010000045.1:0-53640 GCF_036352915.1 Streptomyces bugieae | reverse complement strand
AGGTCGTCTTCGACGCCTGCTACCAGGGCAATCCGCTGGTCAACGCCGGCTGCATCGGTGTGATGAAGCACGAGGACATCCACCTGGCCAAGGCCTCCGGCGCCGGCAACAAGGTCATCCTCTACGGCGCCCGCACCGGCGGCGACGGCATCGGCGGCGTCTCCGTGCTCGCCTCCGAGACCTTCGACGACAGCAAGCCGACCAAGCGCCCGGCCGTCCAGGTCGGTGACCCCTTCCAGGAGAAGCTGCTCATCGAGTGCACCCTGGAGATCTTCCAGGAGAAGCTGGTCGCGGGCATCCAGGACCTGGGTGGTGCCGGTCTGTCGTGTGCCACCAGTGAGCTGGCATCGGCCGGCTCCGGCGGGATGCGGGTCGAGCTGGACTCCGTTCCGCTGCGGGATGCGACGCTCTCTCCTGAGGAGATCCTCATGAGTGAGTCGCAGGAGCGGATGTGCGCGATCGTCGAGCCGCAGCACGTCGAGCGGTTCATGGAGATCTGCGAGAAGTGGGACGTGATCGCCACCGTCATCGGTGAGGTCACCGACGGCGAACGCCTGGAGATCTTCTGGCACGGCGAGCAGATCGTCGATGTTCCGCCGCGCACCGTCGCCCACGAGGGCCCGGTCTACCAGCGCCCCTACGCCCGCCCCGACTGGCAGGACGCCCTGCAGGCCGACGACGCGGGCCAGCTGCCGCGTCCGACGGGCGGCGAGGAGCTCAAGCAGCAGGTCCTGCAGCTGGTGGGGCACCCCAACCAGGCGTCCAAGGCGTGGATCACCGACCAGTACGACCGTTTCGTCCAGGGCAACACGGTGCTCGCGCAGCCCGAGGACGCGGGCATGGTGCGGATCGACGCCGACACCAACCTGGGCGTCGCGCTGGCCACGGACGGCAACGGCCGGTACGCCAAGCTCGACCCGTACGCGGGTGCGCAGCTGGCGCTCGCCGAGGCCTACCGCAATGTGGCGGCCTCCGGTGCCAAGCCGTTGGCCGTCTCGGACTGCCTGAACTTCGGCTCGCCCGAGGACCCGGCCGTCATGTGGCAGTTCGCCGAGGCCACCCGTGGTCTGGCCGACGCCTGCCAGACCCTGGGCACCCCGGTGACCGGCGGCAACGTCTCCCTCTACAACCAGACCGGCGAGACGGCGATCCACCCGACGCCGGTCGTCGCCGTGCTGGGTGTCATCGACGACGTCACCCGCCGCACGCCGATCGGGTTCGCCGAGGAAGGGCAGCTGATCTACCTGCTCGGTGACACCCGTGAGGAGTTCGGTGGTTCGGCCTGGTCGCAGGTCGTCCACGAGCACCTGGGCGGGCTGCCCCCGCAGGTGGACCTGGAGCGGGAGCGGCTGCTGGCCGAGATCCTGATCTCCGCCTCCCGCGACGGCATGATCGACGCCGCGCACGACCTGTCCGACGGCGGACTGATCCAGGCCCTCGTCGAGTCCTGCCTGCGCGGCGGGACCGGTGCCCGGCTCGTCGTGCCCGACGCTCTGGACGCGTTCACCTTCCTGTTCTCCGAGTCGGCGGGCCGTGCGGTCGTCGCCGTGCCGCGGAGCGAGGAAGTCCGCTTCACCGACATGTGCACCGTCCGGGGCCTGCCGGCCACCCGCATCGGTGTCGTCGACGGCGAAGAGATCGACATCCAAGGCGAGTTCAGCATCCCGCTGAGCGAACTGCGCACCGCCCACGAAGGCACCATCCCGGGGCTGATTGCCTGACGCCCCGCCCTGGGCCCCGTCCGCCGGTGGCCCGGGTCCTTCCGGCCGGAACGGCCCGCCAGCACGTCTGGCGGGCCGTTCGGCGTGTGTGCGGGCGACGGCTCGGGGCGATCCGTGACGCGGGGCGGTTGTCGGTGCTGCCGCTTACGCTGATCGCATGTCTCCTGCCGCCCGGAAGTCGCGCTCCCGCCAGTACGACGAGAAGAAGACCCGCGCCGCCGTCCTCGCGCAGTTCGCGCACGTCCGCGCGGCCGTGGGCGAACTGACGGCTGATCAGTTCGCCCGGCCGACCCGGCTGGGCGACTGGACGGTGCGGGACCTCGTGGCGCATCTGGCGATGGCGGTCGGCAGCGTGCCGCGTGCGCTCGCGCTGCCCGCTCCGCCGAAGGTGACGACCGCCCTGCTGGACTGGCCGTTCGCCACCGCGCCGCTCGCCCCCGGGATCGACGCGGACACCCGCGCGCTGGCGTCCGGCACCGACCCCGTGGAGCTGCTGGCGCGCACCGCGGAGGAGTTCGAGCAGGCCCTGCCGCCGGAGGGTGCGGAGCGCCTGGTGGCCGCCCGGCCCGGCGCGATGCGGCTGGCCGACTACCTGGTCACCCGCTGCGTCGAACTCGTCGTGCACACCGACGACCTGGCCGCGGCGACCGGCGCGGAGATCCCGTACGACCGCCAGGCGCTGGCCACCACGACGCGGCTGCTGGCCGATGCGCTGGCCGTCAAGGCACCCGGCGGGTCGGTCGAGGTCCGGGTCCCGCCGTTCGCCGTGGTGCAGTGCGTCGAGGGCCCCCGGCACACCCGCGGCACCCCGCCGAACGTCGTCGAGACCGACCCGCTGACCTGGATACGCCTGGCCACCGGCCGGACGACCTGGGACGCGGAGCTGGCCGCCGCGACGGTCAGCGCCAGCGGCGAGCGGGCCGGCCTCGGCGCCCACCTGCCGGTGATGGCCTGACGGCCGCGGAGCCTCATGGGCGGCCGGCGGAGGCGCGAGGTGGCCGGTCAGTCCTTCGGATACGGCAGCAGCGTGGCGTCCACCGCCTCCCAGGCCGCCCGCAGCTCGCCCAGCAGCTGCCGTTCGTCCGGTGCCTTGTCGGCCTGCTCGCGGGGATCGTCGACGATGTGGAAGAGCTGGTCCTTGCCGCTCTTGCCGCGGTAGTACTTCCAGTCGCCGCGCCGCAGCGCCCGCTCGCCGCGCACCCGCCAGAACAGGTCGCGCTCGGCGATCCGCTCGCCGCGCAGCAGATAGCCGGCCAGGCTCGTACCGTCCAGCGGGTGCCCGCGGTCCGGCCGGGCGCCGGCGAGCTCCAGCAGCGTGGCCGTCCAGTCCGGGGTGAACACCGGCTCGTGGCTGACCTGGCCGGGGCGCAGCCGGGCCGGCCAGCGCACGATGGTCGGCACCCGGATGCCGCCCTCCTGGAGCGACGCCTTGTTCCCGGACAGCGGCCAGTTGTACGACCAGCGCTCGCCGCCGTTGTCGCTGGCGAAGAAGACCAGGGTGTCCTCCTCCTGGCCGGAGCGGCGGAGCGCGGCCAGCACCTCGCCGATCGAGCGGTCGAGGTCCTCGACCATCTCGCGGTACTTCTCCAGCGAGCCGCCGTCCTGGTGCCAGAGCGCGCCCGGCTCGCCCGCCTCGATCCGGCGGACGATCTTCGCGCTCTCCTCCTCGTCGCCGTCGGCGATCCACGGCCAGTGCGGGGTGGTGAAGTTGAGGTTCAGCAGCCAGGGCTTGTCATGGTCGCGCTCGACGTAGTCGACCGCCCGCTCGGTGAGGATCCGGGTGTAGTAGCGCAGATCCTTGTACGCGGCGTCGCCCTCGTAGAGGTCGTACTCCCCGGCCAGCCCCAGCTTCGAGTAGTACTCCAGCGCCCCGCCGAAGTTGCCGAAGAAGGTCTCCCAGCCCGACTTGGTGGGGCTGTGGTCCGGCAGGTAGCCGCAGTGCCACTTGCCGATCAGCGCCGTCGCGTAGCCGGCGGTGCGCAGCAGCGAGGCGAGGGTGGGGTGGTGCGGGTCCAGTCCCACGCTCTTGTCCGCGATCGGCTCGGCGAGCCCGCCCTTCGTACGGCCCGGATACCGGCCGGTGTAGAGGGAGAAGCGGGTGGGCGAGCAGGTGGCGGAGCCGGCGTAGGCGTCGGTGAAGCGGACGCCCTGGCGCGCCAGCCGGTCCAGGTGCGGCGTACGGATGTGGGGCGAGCCGTACGAGGAGAGGTCGGCCCAGCCCAGGTCGTCGCCCAGGATGAAGAGGATGTTGGGGCGCCGCGCGTGCCGGCCGGGCGCGGCACGGAACGCCTCCTCGGTGAACGGGGCGGCGGCCGCGGCGGGGGTCGCGCCGGCCACCGGGGCGATGGCGCCCAGCCCGCCCACGGCGGCCGCGGCACCGGCGCCGGCGAGCCCGCCGAAGGTGCGCCGCGAGAGGCCGGTGGGCGGGACGGGGGCGGAGGGATCGGCGGAATCGGGGGAGTTGGGCGACATATCGGGCGCCGCGGAGGTGTGGGCAGGATCGACGGACGGCATGGGTTCGGCTCTCCGGAGTGGTCGTCTCGGGGCGGGGTGCGGCGCGCGGGCCCCCGGGGGCGGCGGCGGGCGGAGAGGCGTCGCGTATCTCACACCGGAATGCCGGGGCGCCCGTACGGCATGTGGTGCGTACGGGACTGAAGCGACATTCCGGGTGGATGGCAGGAAGGGCGACGGCGTGGCGAAAGGCCAGCTCAGCGGGGTGGTCCGGGAATTTCGCCGGACCCGTCGTCACCCGCAGCTACGCTGCTGGTGCTCAGCGACAGATCGCGCTCGCGACGCGACCGAGGTCGACATGACGGCGGCGCACCAGGCGCTGCGCGGAGCGGGGCGCCCGGCAACACACCAGGTGCGCCAAGGGCTGCGGGGTCTGCATGGGCAGAAATCCTGTCCGCGTGGCCGTGACCACGTCAAGCACGCTTCATGTCCCGTTCATGCACTCATCCAGATCCGCGGCCATCCCCGGTTCGGATGAATCCGCGACCTGCCCTAGACTCGGGGGCGTGCCACGTGGTGACGGACGACTCAACCACGACCTGCTCCCCGGCGAGAAGGGCCCCCAGGACGCTTGCGGCGTCTTCGGTGTCTGGGCTCCGGGTGAAGAGGTCGCCAAACTCACCTATTTCGGGCTGTATGCGCTGCAGCACCGTGGACAGGAGTCCGCGGGCATCGCGGTGAGCAACGGCTCCCAGATCCTCGTCTTCAAGGACATGGGCCTGGTGTCCCAGGTCTTCGACGAGACTTCCCTCGGCTCCCTCCAGGGCCACATCGCCGTGGGCCATGCCCGCTACTCCACCACCGGTGCCTCGGTGTGGGAGAACGCCCAGCCGACGTTCCGCGCCACCGCGCACGGTTCCATCGCGCTCGGCCACAACGGCAACCTGGTCAACACCGCCGAGCTGGCCGAGATGGTCGCCGCGCTGCCCCGCGAGGGCGGCCGCGCGACCCAGGTCGCGGCGACCAACGACACCGACCTGGTGACCGCGCTGCTCGCCGGCCAGGTCGACGAGGACGGCAAGCCGCTGACCGTCGAGGAGGCCGCGCCGCGCGTCCTGCCCAAGGTCATGGGCGCCTTCTCGCTCTGCTTCATGGACGAGCACACGCTCTACGCCGCCCGCGACCCGCAGGGCATCCGCCCGCTGGTCCTCGGCCGCCTGGAGCGCGGCTGGGTGGTGGCCTCCGAGACCGCCGCCCTGGACATCGTCGGCGCCAGCTTCATCCGGGAGATCGAGCCCGGCGAGATGGTCGCCATCGACGAGGACGGCCTGCGCAGCAGCCGCTTCGCCGAGGCCCGCCCCAAGGGCTGTGTCTTCGAGTACGTCTACCTCGCCCGCCCGGACACCGACATCGCCGGCCGCAACGTGTACCTCTCCCGTGTGGAGATGGGCCGCAAGCTGGCCGCCGAGGCGCCCGCCGACGCGGACCTGGTGATAGCGACACCGGAGTCCGGCACCCCCGCCGCGGTCGGCTACGCCGAGGCCAGCGGCATCCCCTACGGCTCCGGCCTGGTCAAGAACTCCTACGTCGGCCGGACCTTCATCCAGCCCTCGCAGACCATCCGCCAGCTCGGCATCCGCCTCAAGCTCAACCCGCTCAAGGAAGTCATCCGCGGCAAGCGGCTGGTCGTCGTCGACGACTCGATCGTCCGCGGCAACACCCAGCGGGCGCTGGTGCGGATGCTGCGCGAGGCCGGAGCGGCCGAGGTCCACATCCGGATCTCCTCGCCGCCCATCAAGTGGCCGTGCTTCTTCGGCATCGACTTCGCCACCCGCGCGGAGCTGATCGCCAACGGGCTGAGCGTGGAGGAGATCGGCAAGTCGCTGGGCGCCGATTCGCTCGCGTACATCTCCATCGACGGCATGATCGAGGCGACCACGATCGCCAAGCCGAACCTGTGCCGCGCCTGCTTCGACGGCGAGTACCCGATGGAGCTGCCCGACCCGGAGCTGCTGGGCAAGCACCTCCTGGAGTCGGAGACCGCGGCACCGACGAAGTCCGACGTGGACGGCGTCCAGACGCTCACCGCCGGGGTCGGCGGGGCCGACGCGCTGCGTCGCCCGTAGAGCTCGTACACACACGACACGAAAGTTCTCAGCCATGTCCGCTGAACCTTCCGGCGCCAGCTACGCGAGCGCGGGCGTCGACATCGAAGCCGGCGACCGCGCCGTGGACCTGATGAAGGAGTGGGTGAAGAAGGCCACCCGCCCCGAGGTCGTCGGTGGGCTCGGGGGCTTCGCCGGCCTCTTCGACGCCTCCGTCCTCAAGCGCTACGAACGCCCGCTGCTGGCCTCGGCCACCGACGGCGTGGGCACCAAGGTCGACATCGCCCGCAAGATGGGCGTCTACGACACCATCGGCCACGACCTCGTCGGCATGGTCGTCGACGACCTGGTCGTGTGCGGCGCCGAGCCGCTGTTCATGACCGACTACATCTGCGTCGGCAAGGTCTACCCGGAGCGGGTCGCGGCGATCGTCAAGGGCATCGCCGAGGGCTGCGTGCTGGCCGGCTGCGCGCTGGTCGGTGGCGAGACCGCGGAGCACCCGGGCCTGCTGGGCGCGGACGAGTTCGACGTGGCCGGCGCCGGCACGGGCGTCGTCGAGGCGGACCGGCTGCTGGGCGCGGATCGTATCCGTACGGGCGACGCGGTGATCGCGATGGCCTCGTCCGGACTTCACTCGAACGGGTACTCCCTGGTCCGGCACGTCCTCTTCGAGCGGGCCGGGATGGCCCTCGACCAGGAAGTCGCCGAGTTCGGCCGGACCCTGGGCGAGGAGCTCCTGGAGCCCACGAAGATCTACTCGCTGGACTGCCTGGCGCTGACCCGCACGACCGAGGTCCACGCCTTCTCGCACATCACCGGCGGCGGACTGGCCAACAACCTCGCCCGGGTCGTCCCGGACGGGCTGCACGCCACCGTCGACCGCGCGACCTGGACGCCGGGACCGGTCTTCGACCTGGTCGGCACGGCCGGCTCGGTCGAGCGCCTGGAGCTGGAGAAGACCCTGAACATGGGCGTCGGCATGATCGCCGTCGTCCCGCAGGAGTCGGTGGACGTGGCGCTGACCACGCTCGCCGACCGCGGGGTGGACGCCTGGGTCAGCGGTGAGATCGTCGAGCGCGGCGACCACGCCGACGCGGTGACCCTGACCGGTGACTACGCCGCCTGAGCGGACCGGCCGCCGCACCGGCACCCACCGGTGCGGCCGCCGCTGCGGCGCGCCTCCGGCGGACCGGTACGGCTGGTTCCCGGCGGGCCGGCACCCGGACGCGCTCCTTCCGGGCAGCACAAAACCCGGCCCGGGCAATGCCCAGGACCGGGTCCGTGATGCTGTGAGCGGGTGCCGCGAGCGCGCAGAACGTCAAGCACGACGACGCTGCTGTGAGGAGTCGCCCTCATCCTCGTCATCGTCGTCGTTGTACAGCTCTGCGTACCGTGCGTACGGGTCGTCTTCGGCATCCTCGAACGGCTCCGCGTTCGGAGGCTGCTGGCTCGACGGTGCCGTACTTGCACCCAGCTCGCTGGCCAGTGCTGAGAGATCCGTCCCACCGCTGTTGTACTTCAGCTGGCGGGCGACCTTTGTCTGCTTGGCCTTGGCCCGGCCGCGCCCCATGGGTCGACCCCCTCAGTGACGGGGCTCGATGGCCCCAGAGTCTTGACACGCGTTCATGGATCAGAGCGGGCTCTCGACAGAGAGACCGGCCCGTAGAGCTTTAACGGTACCTGCTTCCGCGGCCATACGGTACGTCGCCCGCATCACCCGCCGCTCGGCACGACCCGCAGGGTGCCCCGTCCCCGCTGGTCAACTGCGATTTTAACCTGTCCCGTACGGCGACCCGCCGACGGGTGGTGAGGGATGTCTCCCCGACCGGCCGTGGCGGGCCGCGCAAGGTGGTGTTTCCGGCCGCCTTGGCCGGAACTTTCGGTCAGCTCCTCCGCGCCTCCGCCATCCGCTGCTCCGCCAGCCGGTCGGCGGCCGCCGCCGGCGGGATACCGTCCGCCTTCGCACGAGCGAATATCGCCAGCGTGGTGTCGAAGATCTTCGCCGCCTTGGTCTTGCAGCGGTCGAAGTCGAAGCCGTGCAGTTCGTCGGCCACCTGGATGACGCCGCCGGCGTTCACGACGTAGTCGGGGGCGTAGAGAATGCCGCGGTCGGAGAGGTCCTTCTCGACGCCGGGGTGCGCGAGCTGGTTGTTGGCCGCGCCGCACACCACCTTCGCGGTGAGCACCGGCACCGAGTCATCGCTGAGCGCCCCGCCCAGGGCGCACGGCGCGTACACGTCCAGGCCCTCGGTGCGGATCAGCGCCTCGGTGTCCGCGACCGCGGTGACCTGCGGGTGCTCGGCGCGGACCCGCGCCACCGCGTCGGCGCGGACGTCCGTGATCACGACCTCGGCACCGTCCTTGAGGAGGTGTTCGACGAGGAGGTGGCCGACCTTGCCCACGCCGGCGATGCCCACCTTGCGGCCGCGCAGCGTCGGATCGCCCCACAGGGCCTGCGCCGAGGCGCGCATGCCCTGGAAGACGCCGTAGGCGGTCAGGACGGAGGAGTCGCCGGCGCCGCCGTTGGCGGGGGAGCGGCCGGTGGTCCACTTGTTCGTGCGGGCGACCACGTCCATGTCGGCGACGTACGTGCCGACGTCGCAGGCGGTGACGTAGCGGCCCCCGAGCGAGGCCACGAACCGGCCGTAGGCGAGCAGCAGTTCCTCGGTCTTGATCAGATCGGGGTCGCCGATGATCACGGCCTTGCCGCCGCCGTGGTCCAGCCCGGCGAGGGCGTTCTTGTAGGACATGCCGCGCGACAGGTTCAGGGCGTCCAGCACGGCCTCCTCCTCGGAGGCGTAGGCGTGGAAGCGGGTGCCGCCGAGCGCGGGACCCAGCGCGGTGCTGTGGATGGCGATCACTGCCTTCAGGCCACTGGCCCGGTCCTGGCAGAGAACGACCTGCTCATGGCCCCCTTGTTCCGATCGGAACAGGGTGTGCAGAACGCCGCCGTCGGTGCCGGCGGGGGCCGGACGTACGTCAGTCACGGTGGTGACTCCCATAAGTCGCGAAGGACGCCCTCCTACGGGTGGGGAGGGCCGGTTGGGAAGAGCGTAAGACCTGCGACGGCGGTTGATCGGTCAGGTGCCGAGGATCACCCTCTCCCGGGGGACGGACGTGGGACGATCTGGTCGTATCGCAGGCCGGTCGGGGGCCCTCGGGCGTGTCGGGCACGCCGTGCGGCGGGTCCTCGGGCGGTGGACTTCCCTCGTAAGGAGCGGGTGTGGCCCTGGCGTCATCGGTGCAGGTCCCGTACATGGCATATCTGCGGGTCTACGAGCCGCTGGCAGCGTTCCCCGAGCCGGAGCGCTCCCACTGGGCGCGCTATGCCAAGCGGGCGGACACCCCCACCGCCCAGGACGAGCAGCGCCGGGCGCTGGCCGACCTGCTGCCGACCCCGCCGGTGCCGGTCCCGGTCCACGAGAGCGCGGACGCCTTCGTCACGGTCCTGAACGAGGTCGTGTGCGTCTGTCCCTGGCGCACCCGGCTGCGCGGCTGGCAGGCGCTGGAGGGGCTGGAGGAGCTGCTGCCGGCGGCGGTGCTCGACGCGGCGCTGCCCCCGGTCGTGCGCCGGCAGGCCGCCACCGACTACGAGCGGTGGCGGGAGCGCAACCCCGACGCCCGGCCGTGGATCCGCGGCGCGACCTGGCACGTCCCGGTCCGCTGGTTCGTCCTTTTCGACGACGCCGAGCGGGAGTACGCGGAGGGTGACCAGGGGACCGTGCTGCGTTACCGCACGCCGATGGTGCAGGCCAGACGGCGGGTCGCGCGGGGATTGCGGACGCTGCGGAGCGCCCTGGAAGAGGGCCCGCTGATCGACGGCCTGGTAGATGTGGGGCGCTGGCTCGAGGAATTCCACCCACGCTCGCTCGTGGAGCTGGACTACGGAGGGCTGGTGCACGCGGTGCCCGAGGGGCAGCTCGCCGAGGACCGTTCCGCCGCCGAGGTGGCGGAGGGACTGGCGGCGCTGCGCGAGGGGGACGGCGAGCGGGCCGGTGCCGCGTACGAGAAGCTCTCCCAGCGGTGGCGCGCGGTCCGCGAACGTCAGTTCTCGAGCTGACCGCCCGAACCCTTTCCCGAGTTCACGGTGCTGTCGTACGGTGCTCGCTTCACGGTGGTCGGGCGGTAAGGGACGTAGGCCCTTAACCGGGCGATTGCCTCAAGCGTGACCTAAAGCACTGACTTCGGGTCTTGCTAGCAAGCCTCTTCCTCGTGCCAAAATAGGACAAGGAGCCCGACCCGGGCTCCTTCCGTCCAACTAAGGGCGGATAGATCGGTATTGCGTTCCTTGAGGGGTCTCGTGGCGGCTGAGCACGTTGTGACTGATCGTCACGGCGGTGTGACTGTCCGCTATGGCACGGTCCATCGGCATCCGCCGAGGTTGAACACCTGAGAGGGCAATTCCATCGGTTTGGCCGACGTGGCTGGACAGATGGTGTAGTTGTAGTGCCGAGGACAAGCCGTTCGTCCTATAACCGACTCGGCCCGCGTCCGCCATTTCGGGCAACGTGGGTCAAGGTGCAGAATTTAGAGGAAAGAACCGTGATGGTTCGGTTCTCCCGAGGAGGCCGCTCATGACCGCTCGCACCCCTGACGCCGAGCCGCTGCTGACCCCTGCCGAGGTTGCCACGATGTTCCGTGTCGACCCCAAGACGGTCACCCGCTGGGCCAAGGCAGGCAAGCTCACGTCCATCCGCACGCTCGGAGGACATCGGCGTTACCGCGAGGCTGAGGTCCGCGCACTGCTGGCGGGCATTCCGCAGCAGCGCAGCGAGGCCTGAAAAGCCGCGTAGCCAGGCTGTTTTCGGGGCCCCCAACCCGAAAACGCCCGCTTCGCGCACCAGGCTCGACCTGCTCCACCACGCTTCACACAGCTTCATACGACGCGGCGCCTGACCCCAACAGGCCCACACCCGCTCCACCTGGGTACGTCACCGATCGCGCTGGACTCCGCCGGGTCCAGCGCGATTTTTTTGTGTACGGCCGCTCCAGGGCCGGTCAGGAGGCTCGGGCCACCTGTCGCCGGGGCCGGCGTCCGGCGGCGCGCACGGTGCCTTCAGAGGCCCTCCGAGGGCCTTCGGGAGTGACTCCGGGAAAGGGCATTCGATACGCCTGGAGGGTGGTGCAATTGCACATATTAAATTGACCCGTTGTAGGGCGGGTGTAAGTTCCCCGCCCGGTGAAACTTGTTCGGTGACTCCCGTCACACGGCGCGCCGCTTGTAGCGATCCGCCCACTGCGGTAGGGGAGTTGCCCCCTCCCGTGAGGCCCTTCCGCTCCCCACACTGCCACCGGACAAGACGTCACGCGGGCGCCCTTGGTCACCGTGGCGCGGGACTTTTGTCCTCGGCCGCCGGCGGCTCGCTGGCGGCCGGCGCGGGGGTCGGGTCGGGAGCGGGCGCGGGCGGCGGCGTGGCGGGCCCGGAGCGGGCCGTGTGCGGCTCCATGGCGAGCCGCAGCAGCTGATGGCAGATGGGGCAGTGCCGCGTCAGATGGCGGTAGCCCGTGGCCGCGGCCAGATGGGCCCGCAACAGCGCCCTGGTTTCGTGCCGTACCGCAGTCGTCATCGCGCATACCTCCCCGGCCCCCACAACCTTCCCAAGTGAGTACCGGCGCCGGAAGGTCCCGTCAATACGGTGGGCAGCAAAGCAGTCACCGCCCGCAGCCGACGGCGCGCGAAAAGCGGCAGCGGCGGGCGAGCACCGGACCGGCGCACGGCACACGGCGGACGGCGGATACGCACGGCGCCCGCGGACGCAGCATCCGCGAACGCAGAACGGCCCGCATCCGAGAAGGATGCGGGCCGAACAGAAGCGGTCCTGACGGGATTTGCTGTCTCCGATGGCGGCCTCGCCGCGGGCGCGGCCTCTCCGGGCAGCAGTACGGCCCGCATCCCCAGGGGATACGGGCCGTAAAAAGCGGTCCTGACGGGATTTGAACCCGCGGCCTCCACCTTGACAGGGTGGCGAGCACTCCAAACTGCTCCACAGGACCTTGCGTTTCGCTTTCCGCTTGCGGCGGGCTGCGAAGCAAGACTGTACAGCAGGTCAGGGGGTGCGGTCGAACTCGATGCCGGTGCCCGCCCCTCAGGCGGGCACCGCCGCGTCCACCGCCTTCATGATCCGCTTGTCGGAGACCGGGTACGCGGTGCCCAGGGCGTGCGCGAAGTAGCTGACCCGGAGCTCCTCGATCATCCAGCGGATCTCGCGGGCCTCGGCCGGCACCGCACGGCCCGGCGGGAACTGCTCCAGCAGCCAGGCGTATTCGTCCTGCATCTCCTTCACCTTCGCCATACGGGTGCGGTCCCGCTCGGCGTTGGTCGGCAGCTGCGTCAGACGGCGGTCGACGGCGATCAGATAGCGCATCAGGTCCGGCAGCCGCTTGGCGCCGTGCGCGGTCACGAAGCCGGGCTTGATGAGCTGTGCCAGCTGCTCCTTGACGTCCGTCAGCGACGGCAGCAGCGAGGGGAAGGACGTCTCCTTCAGCCGGCGCTCACACGCCTGCCAGGCGGCCAGCACCTCCTGCACCTGCTGGATCGTCCGCAGCGTGACGTCCACCAGGTCGGACCGGACGGCGTCGAACAGCTTGCGGAAGGACTCCTCGTCCCACGCCGGGCCGCCCCGCGCCGCGATCAGGCGGTCCGCGGCGGCGGTCACGCAGTCGTCGAAGAGCGCCCCGATCGAGCCGTGCGGATTGCGGGACAGCGCGAGCTTCTGCTGGTTGCTCAGCTTGTCCTGGGCGAACTTGGCGGGGTTGGAGGGGATGTTGAGCAGGATGAGGCGGCGGGTGCCCGCCCACATCGCCGACTGCTGCGCGGCCTCGGTGTCGAAGATCCGGACCGCGACGCTGCCGCCCTCGTCCACCAGGGCCGGGTACGCCTTCAGCAGCTGGCCCGCCCGCCGGGTCTCGACCGTGCGCGGCAGCGCGCCGATCGTCCAGGACGTGAGGCCGGTGCGCTGCTCCACGCCGGCCGGCGCCGCCTCGTCGGCCGCGGCCCCGCCGCCCTTGCGGCCCCGGCCGGGCCGTTCGGCGGCCTGCTCGAAGGCCTTGGAGATGGCCGCCTGGGTCTTCGGCTTGAGCTTGTGCCGCAGCGCCTCCAGGTCCTTGGCCTCGGCGAGCTTGCGCCGCCGCTCGTCGACCACCCGGAAAGTGATCTTGAGGTGGTCGGGGACCTTGGCCACGTCGAAGTCCGCCGGGTCGACGGGCACGCCCACCATCCGCTGCAGCCCGGCGGCCAGCGAGGCCGTCAGAGAGCCCTGCAGCGGCACCGCGGAGTCCAGGAAGCGGGCCGCGAAGTTCGGCGCCGGCACGTAGTTGCGCCGGATCGGCTTCGGCAGTGACCGGATCAGCTCCGTCACCAGCTGCTCGCGCAGGCCCGGGATCTGCCAGTCGAAGCCGTCGGAGGCGACCTGGTTGAGGACCTGCAGCGGTATGTGGACGGTCACGCCGTCCGCGTCCGCGCCCGGCTCGAACTGGTACGTGACCTTGAACTTCAGCTTTCCCTGCCGCCAGGAATCCGGGTAGTCGTCCTTCGTGACGGCCTCGGCGGATTCGTTGATGAGCATCGAGTGCTCGAAGTTCAGCAGCTCCGGCTCGTCCCGGCGCTTGGTCTTCCACCAGGAGTCGAAGTGGGCGCCGGAGACGACGTGGTCGGGGATCCGCCGGTCGTAGAAGTCGAAGAGCGTCTCGTCGTCCACGAGGATGTCGCGGCGCCGGGCGCGGTGCTCCAACTCCTCGACCTCGCCGAGGAGTTTGCGGTTGTCATGGAAGAACTGGTGGTGGGTGCGCCAATCGCCCTCCACCAGGGCGTTGCGGATGAACAGCTCGCGCGAGGTCTCCGGATCGATCCGGCCGTAGTTGACCTTGCGCTGGGCGACGATCGGCACGCCGTAGAGCGTGACCCGCTCGTACGCCATCACCGCGGCCATCTTCTGTTCCCAGTGCGGCTCGCTGTACGTGCGCTTGACCAGGTGCTGGGCGAGCGGCTCGATCCACTCCGGCTCGACCTTCGCGTTCACCCGCGCCCACAGCCGGGAGGTCTCGACCAGCTCGGCGGACATCACCCAGCGCGGGGGCTTCTTGAAGAGCGCGGAGCCGGGGAAGACCGCGAACTTGGCGCTCCGGGCGCCGAGGTACTCGTTCTTGGCGTCCGTGTCCTTCAGGCCGATGTGCGAAAGCAAACCGGCGAGGAGGGAGGTGTGGATGTGGTCCGGTGCCGCGTCCTGCTCGCTCAGATGGATTCCCATCGTCTTGGCGACCGTGCGCAGCTGGGAGTAGATGTCCTGCCACTCGCGTATCCGCAGGTAGTTCAGGAACTCGTTGCGGCACATCCGGCGGAAGGCCGACGAGGACAGCTCCCTCTGCTGCTCGCGCACGTAGCGCCAGAGGTTCAGGAACGCCAGGAAGTCGCTGGTCTCGTCCTTGAAGCGGGCGTGCTGCTGATCGGCCTGCTGCTGCTTGTCGGAGGGCCGTTCGCGCGGGTCCTGGATGGACAGCGCGGCCGCGATGACCATGACCTCGCGGACGCAGCCGTTGCGGTCCGCCTCCAGCACCATCCGCGCCAGCCGCGGGTCGACCGGCAGCTGGGACAGCTTGCGGCCGGTCTGGGTGAGCCGCTTCTTCGGGTCCTTCTGCTTCGGATCGAGCGCGCCGAGCTCTTCGAGGAGCTGCACGCCGTCCTTGATGTTGCGGCGGTCCGGCGGATCGATGAACGGGAACTTCTCGATGTCACCGAGGCCGGCCGCGGTCATCTGCAGGATGACGGAGGCCAGGTTCGTCCGGAGGATCTCCGCGTCGGTGAACTCGGGGCGGGAGAGGAAGTCGTCCTCGGAGTACAGCCGGATGCAGATGCCGTCGCTGGTCCGGCCGCAGCGGCCCTTGCGCTGGTTGGCGCTGGCCTGCGAGACCGGCTCGATGGGCAGCCGCTGGACCTTGGTGCGGTAGCTGTAGCGGGAGATCCGGGCCATGCCCGGGTCGATGACGTACCGGATGCCCGGCACGGTCAGCGAGGTCTCGGCGACGTTCGTGGCCAGCACGATCCGCCGGCCGGTATGGCGCTGGAAGACGCGGTGCTGCTCGGCGTGCGACAGCCGGGCGTACAGCGGCAGGACCTCGGTGTGCGGCAGCTGCTTCTTGTTGAGCGCGTCCGCCGTGTCGCGGATCTCCCGCTCGCCGGAGAGGAAGACCAGGATGTCGCCCGGCCCCTCGGCCTGCAGCTCGTCCACCGCGTCGCAGATCGCGGTGATCTGGTCGCGGTCTGCGTCCTGGCCGCCTTCTTCCAGCAGCGGGCGGTAGCGCACCTCCACCGGATACGTACGGCCGGACACCTCGACGATCGGCGCGCTGGGGGCCGCGTCGCCGTCGCCCGCGGTGGCCTTCGCCGCCCCGACCGTGGCGAACGAGCCGAAGTGCCGCGCGAACCGCTCCGGGTCGATGGTCGCGGAGGTGATCACGACCTTCAGGTCGGGGCGCCGGGGCAGCAGCTGCGCCAGATAGCCGAGGATGAAGTCGATGTTGAGGCTGCGCTCGTGCGCCTCGTCGATGATGATCGTGTCGTACTGGCGCAGCTCGCGGTCGGTCTGGATCTCGGCGAGCAGGATGCCGTCCGTCATCAGCTTGACGAGGGTGTCGGCGCCGACCTGGTCGGTGAAGCGGACCTTCCAGCCGACCACCTCGCCCAGCGGGGTCTTCAGCTCCTCCGCGACGCGTTCGGCGACCGTACGGGCCGCGATCCGGCGCGGCTGGGTGTGCCCGATCAGACCGCGCACGCCCCGGCCGAGCTCCAGGCAGATCTTCGGGATCTGGGTCGTCTTGCCGGAACCGGTCTCGCCGGCCACGATCACGACCTGGTGGTCGCGGATCGCCGCGAGGATGTCGTCCTTCTTCTGGCTGACCGGCAGCTCTTCCGGATAGGTGATCTCCGGGAGCGCGGCCCGCCGCTGGGCGACCCGCAGCTCGGCCTCGTCGATGCCGTCGGCGATCTCGGCGAGCACGGCCGCCCGGGCTTCGGGCTTACGGATCCGGCGCGCGCCGTCGAGCCGGCGCCCCAGCCGCTGCGCGTCGCGCAGCATCAGCTCGGGCAGGCGTGCGCTCAGCGCGGGGAGAGTGGGAGCAGCGGTGCCGGGCGGGGTGGAGGAGATGCCGTCGGGCAGGGCGGAGGCAGGCTGACTGGACATACGTCCCCCAGGATCTCACCTCGGGTGAACGACTGGCGAACCATTTGCCGGCCCGGCCGGGTGCCCGCCCGCGTACGGCCTCTATACGGGAATGTCCGACATCGGTGGCTTAGCGTGTGCGCATGTCCGGCGATCGCGGCGCCCCCGGCCCCCAGGGCGAACCCGACGCGCCCCGCCAGGAGGGACCCCACCAGGACGCCCACCAGGACGCCCCGCCCCCGCACGGCGCCCACGGCAGGCCGCGGACCGGCGCGGAGAAGTGGGCCGCCTTCAAGAGGTCCCCGTTCTTCCCCGCCACCGTGCTGGTCTTCATCCTCGCCGCGGCCGCCGGCCTCTTCGCCGGCTCGTACACCTACGCCATGGCCAACCCGGCGCCGCGGCACATCCCCACCGCGGTGGTCGGCTCCCCCGCCGCCCCACAGGTGAAGGCGTTCGCCGTAGGGATGGAGAAGGCCCTGCACGCCTCGCTCCGGCTGACCGCGTACCCCTCGTACGGCACGGCCCGCGCGGCCATCGACGACCAGCGCGAGTTCGCGATCCTGAGCGCGCGCGGACGCGGCGTCGCACTGGACGTCTCCGGCGCCTCGGGCGCCACGGTGGCCCAGCTGCTGGCCGAATCCGGCGCCGAGGCCGGCCGGGCGACCGGCGTGGACGTCCGCATCCGGGACATCACCCCGCTGCAGAAGGGCGATCCGCGCGGTCTCGCGCTCTTCTACATCTCCCTGGCCGCGGTGATCATCGGCTTCGTCGGCGCGATCCAGCTCAGCGTGCACGCCCGGGACCTCAACCCGGCCGAGCGGACCGCGTTCACGATCGTCTACGCGCTGCTCGGCGCCTTCGCCATCGTGGCGGTGGTCGACTGGTGGCTGGGCGCCCTGCGCCTGCCGTTCCTGGAGTCCTGGCTGATCCTGGCCCTGACCATGTTCACCTCCGGCATGGTCTTCACCATGTTCAACACCCTCATCGGGCGCTGGGCCATGATCCCGACCTGGGGCCTGATGGTGCTGCTGGGCAACCCCTCTTCCGGCGGCGCGGTCTCCTGGCCGCTGCTGCCGTCCGTCCTCGGCCACATCGGCCGCTGGCTCCCGCCGGGCGCCTCGGTCAACGCCCAGCACACCGCGGTCTACTTCGGCGGCCACCAGCACGCCTTCCCGTTCCTCGTGCTGGCCGGCTGGTCGGTGCTCTCCTGCACGGTCTTCCGGGTCTGGCGCCACCGTCACCCCGGCGGCCGCGAGACCGGCGCGGCGCATGCGGCGGACGGCTGAGCGGCGGACGGCTGAGGGACGGATTCCGCCGGGTGGTGGAACGACGAAGGCCCCGGTTCGGGGAACCGGGGCCTTCGTCCAATGGGTGTGGCTGGGGCCGGGGTCGAACCGGCGACCTATCGCTTTTCAGGCGATCGCTCGTACCAACTGAGCTACCCAGCCGCAGCGGTCCTGACGGGATTTGAACCCGCGGCCTCCACCTTGACAGGGTGGCGAGCACTCCAAACTGCTCCACAGGACCTTGCATTGCGTGAAAGCGGCCTGAGCCATTCTCACACACGATGATGCGTGCCCCCAACGGGATTCGAACCCGTGCTACCGCCTTGAAAGGGCGGCGTCCTGGGCCACTAGACGATGAGGGCTGGTGGCCTCCTTGGCGTCGTTACCGGCGCCGTCGGGGACGTGAGAAGCATATGGGATGGGAGGACCGTTCGCCAAAACGGTTTACCCGGAGCCGTCGGAAGGGGTCCTGGTCGGCCGCGAGAAAGGCCCCGGTGAGCGGCCGGCCGACGGCCCGGTGGGCGGGCCGGACGGGTGAGCGGAGCGGGTCGGCGCCGGCGTGGCGCCGGGCTGGTTCTCCCGCGGGAGGTGGCGGCTGACCTCGGCGCGGGACAGGCCCAGCCCGCCCAGGGTGATCTCGTCCCAGGCCTGCAGCCGTTTGGTCCTGCGGTCCAGATAGAGCACCGACGCCTGGACCGGGGCGGGCTTCTTGTTCTGCACCGCGCGCAGCCCGCCGCCACCGGTGGAGCCCTCGACCATCAGCCGGGTGCCCCTGGGCAGCGTGGTGTTCTCGCGGTGGTGGATGTGGCCGGCCAGCGCCAGCGGGACCAGCCCGTCGGTCTCCGCTGCGGCGGCCGGGTTGTGCGCCAGCGCGAGGTCGACCGGCGTCCCGGCCAGCCGCTCGGTGCGCAGCACGTCGGCGAGGCGGCGGCCGGCGGCTCGCTCCGCGCCGTCCCCGGCCGCCACGACCGAGCGGTCCGGGGTGAACTGCGGGTCGCCGGTGCCCGCGATCCGCACCCCGGCGACCCGGACCACCCGGCCGTTGTCGAGGACGGTGACGTGCCGGCGGCCGGACAGGTAGGTCTGCGTGGTGCGCGAGTCGTGGTTGCCGCGCACCCACACGTACGGCGCGCCGAGCGTGGAGGCCGCGTCGAGGAAGTGGTTCTCGGCGGCCGAGCCGTGGTCCATGGTGTCGCCGGTGTCGACGATCACGTTGATCCGGTACTGCTTCACCAGGGAGGCGATGATCCGCCAGCTCGCCGGGTTCAGGTGGATGTCGGAGACGTGCAGGACGCGGAGGGTGCTGGGGTCGGGCTGGTACGCCGGCAGCGTCGAGGTGGCGTCGTAGAGCTTGGTGACGTTGGTGACCAGCCGGGCCAACTCCTTCTGGTACACGTCGAATTCGCTGACGATGCTGCGCGCGTTGCCGACCACGGACGGGGCCGAGGACAGCAGTCCGGAGAACTTCGGCTCCAGGACCGAGTCCGGGTTCCAGGTGGCGTACGCGGTGCCGGCCGAGGCGCCGAGCAGGGCGAGCGCCAGGCCGCCGGCGGCCAGCGCGCGGCGCGGGCGACGGTAGACGACCAGGCCCAGCGCGGTGGCGCCGGCGGCCACGGCGAGGCAGGAGTGCACCGCCAGCCCGAGGGCGCCGCGGGTGACGTCATGGGCGACCTCGTCCTGCAGGCCGGCGAACCGTTCGGGGTGGGAGACCAGCGCCTGCGAGCGGACCGGGTCCAGCCGGTCGACGTCGACGTCGAGCCGCAGCGGCGCGTAGTGGCTGCTCAGCTCCAGGTCGCCGAGCGGCGCGACGTCGATCCGGGTCCCGCCGGTCAGCGAGGGGCGCAGGGTCATGCTGGTGTCCATCGGGCCGACGGGGGCGTGCACGGTGCCGATGAGGACCAGCCCCAGCCAGGAGCCGAGTGCGGTCACGGCTATCAGGCCGAGCGAACGGGCCAGCGGGCGCGGCGGTTCGAGGGGGCCGACGGCGGGTTCCGTACGGCGGGAGCGGGAGGGGCGGCGGACGGCTCCGGACGGCGGGGATACGCCGTGCGGCCGGTCCCGGCCCGGACGCCACAGGCGGAACGGGCGGGGGAGCCACCGGAGCAGGGGGTTTCGCGGTAGGTCGGGGGCCGATGTCCGGGAGCGCTCAGCACGGGCCATTGGCCCCGTATGCCCGGGGACGGCGGCCGTCAATCAGGGTGCGGCGACTCGAGTGGTGGTGCGGGATTGCGGGCGGGCGGCGACGATCGGAGGCGGGGAAGGGTGGCGGAGAATGGTGGTGTGCTGGAAATGACGCGCGAGGAGTTCGAGGAACTGGTCGCCGAGGCGCTGGACCGGATCCCGCCGGACCTGACCCGGCTGATGGACAACGTGGCGGTCTTCGTCGAGGACGAGCCGCCGGCCGACGACCCCGAGCTGCTCGGGCTGTACGAGGGGACGCCGCTGACCGACCGGGGTGAGTGGTACGCGGGCGTGCTGCCGGACCGGATCACGATCTACCGGGGGCCGACGCTCCGGATGTGCGCGACGCGTGAGGACGTGGTCGCCGAGGCGGAGGTGACGGTGGTTCACGAGATCGCGCACCACTTCGGCATCGACGACGCCCGGCTGCATTCGCTCGGTTACGGCTGAGTCGCGGCGGCGCCCCGGCGTGATCGGCGGCGCGGGGCGCGTGTCCTCAAGCGGGGGGCGGGAGTTGGGCAGGGCGTCCGTGCCGCCGTCCCTGCGCTCCGGATCCGGAGGTCCCGCCGTGCGCCCGAGCCCCTGCCGCCCCTCACCGTCCCCGACACCGCAGCCCCCCGCCCCCGCGGTGGCGCGACCGCCGGAACCACCGGTGCCGTCGTCGCAGCCGCCCGCAGCGCGGCCGTGCGCCTCCCGGCCGTCGGCCGCGCCGCCGTCCGTGCCGCCGCCGTCCGTGCCGCGGTCGTCGGCCGGCCGGGCGCTGTCCCGGGTCGCCGTCGCCGCGGCGACCGTCACCGCGCTGGCCGCGTCCCTGGCCGGCTGCATGAGCGTCAGCGACCCGGGGGAGCCCAAGCCGTCCGGCGGCGCCGCGCGGCACGACGGCAAGGGCGCGCGGCCCGGTCCCGGCGGGCCGACCGCCGACGGGCGCGGCGCCGGAGCGCGGCAGCTGGGCCGCAACGGCGGGGCCCGCCCGGCCGACGGGGACGAGAAGCCGGGCAAGAAGTCCAAGTCCGCCAAGCCGAAGGAGTCCGAGGCCGATACGACCCCCGGCCCGGTGGAGC
This sequence comes from Streptomyces bugieae, assembly GCF_036352915.1. Classification (NCBI taxonomy): domain Bacteria; kingdom Bacillati; phylum Actinomycetota; class Actinomycetes; order Kitasatosporales; family Streptomycetaceae; genus Streptomyces; species Streptomyces bugieae. The sequence goes on along the minus strand of NZ_JAZBJP010000045.1, from coordinate 32,681 downwards.
CCTCGGGCCCGGAACCCGGCGCGGGCGACGGCGGTGGCCACGGCGGACCCCACGGACCCGCCGGCCCCTCGCCGTCCCACTCCGCCCGGCCGTCCTCCCCGCCCGTGACCCCCACGCCCCCCAGCACCCCCACCGCCGCCCCGACCCCGCCGCCGAGCACCCCCGCACCCCCGCCGAGCGCGCAGGCGTCCGGCCCGTCCCCGGTCTCGCCGATGTCGTCGCTGGCCGAACCGGGCGAGCCGGGGGACGCGGGCACCATGGACGAGGGGGCCTGAGGCGGAGCTCACGGGGGAAGCGGAGGCGGGGAGACGGGCCGAAAGGCGCGGGGTGGGACCGGGCGGTCGCGGAGGCCCGGCCCGAAAGCCCTGGTCAGCGGCTCATTTGCCATCCGGGGGGCGGAGTGCGTATGGTGGTAGATCGTTTGATCCCATTTGCCCGGCGCCAGAACAGAAGCGCGCCGCGTGGCGCGTTCTCTCCCTTGCCGTGGCTGACCGCATTGAGGCGGTCGTTGTGAAACACACGGAGTTTGGGCGCGTGCCGAGACTCCGGAAGGTTTCGCATTTCGCATGTCCATTTCCACTGATCAGTCCGTCATGCCCGCGCACGACGAGCAGGACGAGCGGCCGGCCGCCGAGGTGACCGAGGCCACGGCCACGTCCGACACCGAAGCCGCGGCGGACGCCCAGGCCGAGGCCGACACCGACGCCGACACCATCACCTTCGCCGACCTCGGCCTCCCCGAGGGCGTCGTGCGCAAGCTCGCGCAGAACGGCGTGACGACCCCCTTCCCGATCCAGGCCGCGACCATCCCGGACGCGCTGGCCGGCAAGGACATCCTCGGCCGCGGCCGCACCGGCTCCGGCAAGACCCTCTCCTTCGGTCTGCCCACCCTGGCCCGGCTCGCCGACGGCCGCACGGAGAAGAAGAAGCCGCGCGCCGTCATCCTCACCCCGACCCGTGAGCTGGCCATGCAGGTCGCGGACGCCCTCCAGCCCTACGGCGACGTGCTCGGCCTGAAGATGAAGGTCGTCTGCGGCGGTACGTCCATGGGCAACCAGATCTACGCCCTGGAGCGCGGCGTCGACATCCTCGTCGCCACTCCGGGCCGGCTGCGGGACATCATCAACCGCGGCGCCTGCTCCCTGGAGGACGTCCAGGTCGCCGTCCTCGACGAGGCCGACCAGATGTCCGACCTGGGCTTCCTGCCCGAGGTCACCGAGCTGCTGGACCAGGTGCCCGAGGGCGGCCAGCGGATGCTGTTCTCCGCCACGATGGAGAACGAGATCTCCACCCTGGTCAAGCGCTACCTGACCGACCCGGTCAGCCACGAGGTCGACAGCGCCCAGGGCAACGTCACCACCATGACCCACCACGTCCTGGTCGTGAAGCCGAAGGACAAGGCGCCGGTCACCGCCGCCATCGCCGCCCGCAAGGGCCGCACCATCATCTTCGTCCGCACCCAGCTGGGCGCCGACCGCATCGCCGAGCAGCTCGTCGAGTCCGGTGTGAAGGCCGACGCGCTGCACGGCGGCATGACCCAGGGCGCGCGCACCCGGGTGCTCGCGGACTTCAAGGACGGCTACGTCAACGCGCTGGTCGCCACCGACGTCGCGGCCCGCGGCATCCACGTCGACGGCATCGACCTGGTCCTCAACGTCGACCCGGCCGGTGACCACAAGGACTACCTGCACCGCTCGGGCCGTACCGCCCGCGCCGGCCAGTCCGGCACGGTCGTCTCGCTCTCGCTGCCCCACCAGCGCCGGCAGATCTTCCGCCTGATGGAGGACGCCGGTGTGGACGCCTCCCGGCACATCGTCGGCTCCGGCGTCTTCGACGAGGACGTCGCCCGGATCACCGGCGCCCGTTCGCTCACCGAGGTCCAGGCCGAGTCCGCCAACAACTCCGCCAAGCAGGCCGAGCGCGAGGTCGCCGAGCTCACCCGTGAGCTGGAGCGCCTGCAGCGCCGGGCCGCCGAGCTGCGCGAGGACGCCGACCGGCTGACCGCCCGCGCCGCCCGCGAGCGCGGTGAGGACCCGGCCGAGGTGCTGGCCGCCGTCGCCGAGACCGCCGCGGCGGAGGTCGCCGCCGAGGCCGCCGCCGCCGAGCGGAGCGCCGCCGACGAGCGCCGCCCGGCCGCCTCCGACCGCCGCGACGACCGGGGCAACTTCGAGCGCCGGGACCGTCGCGACGACCGTGGTGGCTTCAACCGGGACGAGCGTTCCGGTGGCCGTTCCTTCGACCGCGACCGTCGTGACGACCGCGGTGGCTTCCGCCGGGACGACCGCGGCGACCGCGCCGGCGGCCGTTCCTTCGACCGCCGCGACGACCGTCGTGACGACCGCTCCGGTGGCCGTTCCTTCGACCGTGACCGCCGCGACGACCGGGGTGGTTTCGAGCGCCGGGACCGTCGTGACGACCGTCGTGACGACCGTGGTGGCTTCAACCGGGACGAGCGTTCCGGTGGCCGTTCCTTCGACCGGGACCGTCGTGACGACCGCGGTGGCTTCCGCCGGGACGACCGCGGCGGCTTCAACCGCGACCGCAACGACCGGGGCTTCAACCGCGACCGCGGCGACCGCCCGAGCCGCCCGTTCCACCGCGACGACCGCTCCGGCGGCTACCGTTCCGGCGGCGGCGACCGGCCCTTCAACCGCGACGACCGCTCCGGCGGCCGCCCCTCCTCCGGTGGCCACCGCTCCGGCGGTGACCGCCCCTACGGCCGCCGCGACGACCACCGTGGTGCCACCGCCGGCTCCTACGGCCGCCGCGAGGACAAGCCGCGCTGGAAGCGCAACGGCTGATCGCTGACGCCGCTCACCACCGGGCCCGTACGCACGCAAGTGCCGTACGGGCCCGGTGCGTTGTACGGTCGCACCGCCCCGCCCGAGGGGCCGCCGCACGGCCCGCGGCACCCCTGTGACCTGGCCGTTCGGTAATGCCTTCGGGCTGCGGCACGTCCTCGGGCTATGCTGCTCGGTGCGGGCCATTAGCTCAATTGGCAGAGCAGTGGACTTTTAATCCATTGGTTCAGGGTTCGAGCCCCTGATGGCCCACCGAGACACCCCAGGACACGTCGCCTGAGGTGCGGTTCAACGCCCCGACCGGAGTTTCCCGGCCGGGGCGTTTCCGTTTTTCCCACGCGCGGCGGCGTACGTGCCGCGTCGGCGGGTCCGGGCGTCGGAGGGTCAGTCGAGGCTGAGGACCTGTCCGGGGAGGATCCGGTCGGGGTCGGTGCCGATGGTGTCGGTGTTGGTGCCGTAGAGGTGGGTCCAGGTGGTGCCGTGGGCGGCGGCGATGATGCCGAGGGTGTCGCCGGGGCGGACGGTGTAGCGCTGGGGGCTCGTGGTGTCGGGTGCCCGGCCGGCGGACGGGTCCGGGGTGGGCCGCCGCGGGCAGGGGTTCTCGGCGGTGGCCGTGGGGCGTACCGGCTGGGGGGTCAGGGGTGTGCAGACGGGGGTGGCCGCGCCGATGAGTTGGACCAGGCCCACGCCGCCGGTGGGAGGCAGCAGCGCGGACCAGTTGTTGGCCAGCCATACGTTGCCCGAGGGGTCGATCTGTACCGCGGTCAGGTGCTGGATCGCCTTGTGGTGGAAGCCCGTGGCGGGGGACAGGACGGTGCCGGTGGTGGCGCCGGGCGGGCAGGCGGTCACGTTCTCGCCGCACAGCAGTGACACCGAGGCGTTGCCGAAGCCGGCGACCCATACCCGGTCGGAGCCGTCGACGGCGATCGACCAGGGGAAGACGGTCCGGGGCAGCCGGTGGACGCCCGCGACGGTGCCGTCGGGGCGCAGTTCGGTGACGGTGCTGTTGAAGTAGCTGGGTACCCAGGCGTTGCCGTGGGAGTCCAGGGCGAGCCCCAACGGCCCTTGGAACGAGCTGCTGTTGAGGGTGGCCCGGGGCCTGAAGTCCGGGCCGATGAGGGTGACACTGCCGCCGAGCTTGCCGGGGGTACCGGCTCGGCGGGAGTCCAGGAGCTGGCCGAAGTCCATCTGGCTGTTGGTGATCCAGGCCCGGCCGCGGGCGTCGATCTGGAGGCCGAAGGGGTGGTTGAGGCCGCTGTGGGTGAGGGTGAAGGCCTTGGCGGGGTCCCCGTGCGGATAGACGACGACGCTGCCCAGGCCCGGTTTGCCCGGCAGGCCGAAGGAGTTGGCGATCCACAGGTTGCCGCGCTGGTCGACGGCGACTCCCTGCGGGCGGACGAAACCGCCGTTCGCCCACCCTGTGGGGGGTGAGAGCGGGGTGCCGGTGGCCGAGTACTTCGTCATGGCGTCGGTGCCGTAGCTGGGTGCCCACACCGCACCGCCGTGGTCGACGGCGATGCCCCACGCTCCGCCGTTCATCCCCCCGCCGCTGAGGGGGCTGCCGAGGACCGGGCGGCCGGTGGGGTCCAGGACGCTGACGTAGTGGCTGGCCGTGTGGGTGCCCGGCAGCCAGTTGTTGGTCGCCCAGGCGTTGCCGCGTGCGTCGAAGGCGATACGGCCGGGGGCGTACAGATCGGTGTCGGTGTAGCGCAGGGCCAGGAGCCAGCCTTCGGGGGGTGCGGTGAGCGCGGGGGTGTGGTCGCCGGTGGTGCGGGCCAGGGCGTACAGGCCGGCGGTGGACAGGGTCGGATGGTGGGCCAGGGCCAGCAGGGCCTGCACCGTGTCCGTGGGGGCGGGGCCGCCGCGGGGTGTGGCCAGGCGCAGCAGTCGCTCGCACCGCGGGCCGTCCGTCGCGCATGCGGAGACGAGGTCGGCCAGGGTGCCGAGCGTGGCCAGGGTTTCGTTGCGGGCGCCGTTGGCGCCGTCGGTGACCACCCGGCCGGCTTTTCCGGTCGTCGGGTCGGCGAGGTTGAAGGAGGTCGCCGCGGCGTTCTCCAGCCCCGGGGCGGGCCCGGTCACCCGGCGTCCGTCGTCGAACTGCGCCAGCGCGTAGGTGGCCGCCACGGTGGTGAGTTCGTCGACCGTCACCCGGTCCAGGGTCCGCGGCCGGACGGCGCCGCCGGATCCGACCCCGACCACCGCGCGCAGCCGCAGCCTGCGCCCGCTGGTGGCCTCCACGTACAGGACCCCGCCGGCGGGCGGGGCGTACCGGATCCGGAAGGCCCCGGCCGCGTCGGTGCGGGCCCGGCCCAGCTCCCTGCCGCCGTCTTGCGAGCCCGCCCACAACCGCACCGGCACCCCGCGCAGCGGCTGTCCCGCGCCGGTGACCGTGCCGTGCACCGTGCCGCCCGACGGAGGGACCGGCCGGGCGCCTGACGGGGCGGCGGCCAGTGCCAGGGTGACCGCCGCCGACGCCGCGGCGACGGCGGCGCCGGCCGCCGGCACCGGCCGGGCCCACCGCGGCCGGCGGTGCCGGGCCGGGCGGCGGAAGGCGTGCCGGCGTACGGCGGATCCGGTCATGGCGTCACAAGCCTTTCCACGAGGCGCAGCCGAGCCGGCCGGGCCCGGATGTCACCGCTGAACGGGGCGGGTGCTGCGCGTACCGGATCCACCACCTCCACGCGCCCGGAGCGCGACGGGTGCTGCGCCGTCGGGACGGACGCCGGCCCCGGGACGGACGCCGGCCCCGGGCGGGCCGGCTCATCCCTCCGGTCGGCCCGGGGCACCGCCCGCCCCCCTGTCGGTCTCCGGCGTGCGGAGGGTGAACCAGCCGATCCTCGACGTGCCGAACAGCCAGATCGCGCCCAGGTACAGGCCCGGGCCCACCTGGCGGATCTCATCGCGTACCCCGCCCGCGACCAAGGACGTGCGCGAGTAGTCGATGACGATGCACTCCCGCTCGTCCAGCAGGCTCGGGCCCGGAGCCACCCTGGCCAGCACCGCCAACGCGTCGAACGGCCCGAGCCGGTTGCTCAGGTAGCCGCCCTCGGGGCTGAACACCTTTCCCCGCCACGCGGCCAGCCGCACCAGTGCAGCGATCGGCTGCACCAGGCTGGTACCGGCCCCCAGGATCGCGGTGCCCTCCATCGGGCCGCGGGGCACCTCACCGGCCGGAGCGGCCCGGAACACCTCCTCCAGCCGGCCGTCGTCAGCCGCCAGCAGATCACTCTCGGTGCATGACACAGTCAGCCTCCAGCAGTCGTCACCGGCCCACCGCGCCCCTTCCCGGTCCGCCTCACCTCGGCGGGACCGGATCGGGAGTACCCGCGCTGCGGCCCGGCCCGAGCCTGCGCAAGCGGTCAGCTTCACCATGAACGCCCCCGCCCCGCGCCACCACCCTGATACGGCCGATCAGCGACCCGGCCGGGCCGGGCCGGCGGAACCCGTCGTGCGGCGACCCGTCCGGCCCCCGTGGATTCGCCGGGCCGTCCCGGAGCGGACAGCCTGGGGACGTCGAGGTGACGTCGGCGTGCGGCCGGCATGCCGGTGCTCGTACGGCGGACGGGCGGAGCGGGAAGAGGCCGGTGCGGATGCTGCAGGGCGACGGGCCCTCCACGGGCGACGGGGAGCGCCGGGCGCGCCGGGCCCGGATGTCCCCGGTGGGCCGGAGCCTGGCCTGCTGGCTCCCCGCCGTCCTCATCCTCGGCGGCCTCGCGTTCGACATGGCGACGCCGCCCAGCTACACCGCCGCCCCCTTCTTCTCCGCCGCCCCGCTGGTGGCGGCGCCGCTCTTCTCGCTGCCCGCCACCGCCCTCACGGCCCTGGCCGCCATGGCGGGTGAGTCCATGGTGGTGACGTACCGCAGCGCCGCCCAGGACACCCACGAGTCGGTGACCGAGATCGCGACCGTCTTCGTGGTCGCCCTGCTGGCGCTCGCCATCAACCGCGTCGTCCGGATGTCCGACGCCCACCTGGCGTCCGTACGGGACGTCTCGGAGGCCGCGCAGCGGGCCGTCCTGCCGGCGCCGCCCGAGCGGCTCGGCGGGCTCGCGGTCGCCGCCCGGTACGTGGGCGCGCGGGCGGACGCCCGGATCGGCGGCGATTTCTACGCCGTGCAGGACACCCCGCACGGCGTACGGCTGATCGTCGGCGACGTCCGCGGCAAGGGTCTGGAGGCGGTGGAGGCCGCCGTGGTCGTCATCGGGGCCTTCCGGGAGGCGGCGGAACAGGAGGCCACCCTGGAGGCGGTGGCCGGCCGGCTGGAGCGGGCGCTGCAACGGGAGGGCGGGCGGCGCGCGGGAATCGACCGGTACGAGGGGTTCACCACCGCGGTCCTGGCCGAGATCCCCGCCGGCGGGCGGTCGGTGCTGCGGGTCCTCAACCGTGGCCATCCGGCGCCCCTGTTGCTGGGCCCGGACGGCGGGCTGTGCGAGCTGACGCCCGCCGCGCCGGCGCTGCCGCTGGGGATGAGCGAGGTGGCGGGCTGGCCGGACCGTTCCGACGAGTCGTTCTTCCCGGCCGGCGCGCTGCTCCTCTTCTTCACCGACGGCGTGACCGAGGCCCGCGACCTGCGCGGCCGCTTCTACGACCCCGCGGACAAGCTCCGCGGCCGGCACTTCCCGGGTCCCGGCGGCCTCCTGGACGCCCTCATCGAGGACGTCGCCCGGCACACCGGCGGCGCCCCGGCGGACGACATGGCCCTGCTGGCGCTGCAGCGGCCGATGGGGGAGTGAGAGCTCGGCGACCTGCGGGGGTACGCGCAAGGCCGCCGACCCGGCGCTCCACAGCGGGCGGACGCTCCGACAAGGGTGTGCCAAAGGACCGTCAGGGGCCCACTACAGCGGGCGGAAGCTCTGTCCATGCGGGCCGGTGAGCGCGACCGGGTGCCCGTCCAGGGCGAGGGTCAGCTGCAGCGGGTCGTCCGGGCGCGGGGTGTGGTGCGCGGGCAGGGGGAGCCACGGCAGCACGGAGTGGTGCTCCTGGGAGACCCAGTGCCCGCCGCCGTCCCGCCCGTCGAGGACCGACCGTACGAGCCGGGCGAACTCCTCGCGCCGGGCGAACGGCAGATAGCTCAGCACGGAGGTGTGGAACACGACCAGGGTCGCCCCGTCCGGTGCCTCGGCCGCCAGCGCGGGCAGTTCGTCGATCAGGTCCCCGCGGACGATCCGCGGTCGCGGCACCGCCCGCACCGCGTCGACGGCCGCGGACAACCGGTCCGCCCGCGCCTCGTCGCCGGGCCATACGAGCGACCGCAGCCAGCGCAGGTCGTCCGGCTCGGCGACCGGGTCGAGCGGTGCGAGATCGATCCCGGCCCGCCAGACGACCTCGGGGAGCCGGGCGGGGACGTGCGCCCGCTGCGCTGCCGGCGCCGGCACCGGCGCCTGCACCTGACAGGGGAAGACCACGGGGCTGTCAAAGGCGCCCACTTCGACGAGCGGGGCGTGCGCTCCGGCGCCGACGACCCGGTGGTGGGCTCCCGTTCCGTGCCCGCCCGGGTGCCCGGGACCCGGCGCGCCCGCGTCCCCGTATCCGTACCTGCCTTCGTACCCGTAGCCGTCTTCGTATCCGGAGCCCTCTTCGTATCCGTATCCATACGCGTACCGATAGCGGTCCGGGTGCAGACACAGCCCGGCCGAGGTGCCGACCTCCAGCAGGGCCAGCGGCTGGGGCAGCCGGGCGAGCAGCGGCAGCAGGGTGGCGCAGCGGGCCGGTTCGTTGGTCTGGGTGCCGCGGCGCAGGATGACGTCCCGCACCTGGTCCCAGTGCCGGATCGTCCATTCGCGCCAGCGGCCGTAGGCCGCCGCGCCGCGCGGGCCCTGCTCCGCGTGCGGGCCGTCGAGATGGCGGACGGCGGCGAGCAGGAGCTGGGGCTGCTGCTTGTCGCCGGCCGGCAGCGACCCCGCCAGCAGCTCGCACAACTCCTGGTCCTGGCCGATCCGTGCGCTCAACTCCTCGTGGGCGTCGGACCGCCCGCGCGCCTCGCGCCAGGAGAACTCCTGGTACCGCCGCGCCACGTCCTGGGCGCTTCCGGTCGTGCCGCCGCGGTGGCCGGGACGGCCGTGCCGCCCGTGACCGGTGTTGCGGAGGCGTTCGGCGGGTCCGGGGTTCTCGGCGTATCCGGGACTTTCGGAGGGTCCGGGGCGCTCGGAGTGTCCAGGGCGCTCGGCGTTGACGACCATGATCCGACGTTACGTCTTCACGTTCCGTAATGGGCAGGCACCCCTCCGCATAACAACTGACGCACAATCATCGAGAGATCGTTTAGACGCGGCACGGGGTGGTGCGGCCAACTCGCCCGATTTATGGCCATGGTGACCGGAAAAGACCACGCCAAAGCTGGTGCGCGAGGCATATGGATTCCCGGGAAGGCTTGGAAAACCGCCGCGATCTCTATTACTGTCCGATAACGCAGCGCGGTCGTCCCAGCCGCCGCAAGAGGCGGCACCGTGCGCCGACGCCGAATCCCGCACGCGCTTTTCACGCACCTCCAGCACCTCGAACTGCACCAAGGGAACCGGGGAACCACCACCTTGGGGTGAATCGGACGCCTTCGCCAGAGGGTGCCCGTAGGAGACCTTCCTGCTCCGAACCCGTCAGCTAACCCGGTAGGCGAGAAGGAAGGAAAGGAGTGCGCCCCCGTGGCGTCCAACAGGCCCGTCCCCGAGGCTCCGTCCACCTACGAGTCCGACGACCGGGGCCCGGGCGCCCCGTACGCGTCGGGAGCTCCCCACGCCTTCGCGGGTCCCGGCGACACCGCTTTCGTCACCGACGCCCGTTTCGCGACGGCCGGCGGGACGAACGGTGACGCCGACGGCCAGTGGGAGGAATGGAACCCCACCGAGGAGTCCGTCCGCCCGGTCCGCGGCAAGCACCGGGTGGCCAAGCAGCGCGGCGGTGGCCTCGCCCGCGGTGGCACGGTCCTGGGCGTCGGCGTCATCGCGGCGGTCGGTGCGGGCGGGATGGCCACGGCCGAGGGCCGGCCGCCGGTGCCGATCTCGATGCCCGACCTCGGCGGAGTGGCCGACGCGGTCGCCGACCACCTCCCGGACGCCGCCTCCCTGCCCGGCGTCGGCGACCTGATATCCGACGGCGGTTCGCACGGCGACGGCGGCGCGCACACCGCTTCCGCCGCCACCTCCGCCGACCCGCTCACCGGCCCGGGCAGAGACACGGACGCCGGATCGAGCTCGGGCACGGGCTCCGACGCGGGTACGGGTACGGACTCCGGCTCCGGCGCGAACGCCGGCGAGGCGCTGCGCAGCCGCATCCTCCAGCAGGCCGACACCCAGCAGGGCGCCGCCGAACAGGAGGCCCGCGAGGCCGCCGAGCAGGCCGCGATCAAGCAGGCCACGACGGACGCCGCCGCGGACCTGAAGGCCGCGGAGAAGGCCGCGGCCGCCAAGAAGGAGGCGGCGGCCGAGGCCCGGCGCAAGGCCGAGGAGGAGGCCCGCCGAAAGGCGGAGGCCGAACGCCTCGCCAAACTGGCGCAGAGCTTCATCACCCCGGTCTCCTCGTACACCCTCACCGCGAGCTTCGGGCAGGCCGGTGACCGCTGGGTCGCGGACCACACCGGCCAGGACTTCGCCGCCCCGACCGGCACACCCGTCAAGGCGGTGCACTCCGGCACCATCACCCAGGCCGGCTGGGCCGGTTCGTACGGCTACCGCATCGTCCTGACCCTCGACGACGGCACCGAGCTCTGGTTCTGCCACCTGTCCTCGATGGTCAAGACCTCGGGCAAGGTCAGCACCGGCGACGTCATCGGCCGGGTCGGCGCCACGGGCAACGTCACCGGCCCCCACCTCCACCTGGAGGTACGCCCCGGCGCCGGCGACCCGATAGACCCGATGCCCTGGCTGCGCGACCACGGCGTCAACGTCTGAACACCTGACGGGCGGGGCGGGGCGGGCGGCCACGGCGCGAGGGTGGCCGCCGTCCGGGGAACCGGAGTATCCGAGGAACGGGAGTATCCGAGGAACGGGAATAACTCCCGTAAGCGGGAATAACCACCCGCCCCGCGACGCTGCCCCCACCATGAGCGCGACAAGCAACAACTCCCGTACGCCCAGGGCCCTGGGCTCGCTGTCCGTCTCCCCCCTCTCCCTCGGGGGCAACGTCTTCGGCTGGACCGCCGATGAGGCCGAGTCGTTCGCCGTACTCGACGCGTACGTGGCGGGCGGTGGCAACTTCATCGACACCGCCGATGTGTACTCGGCCTGGGTGCCCGGCAACAAGGGCGGCGAGTCCGAGGCGGTCCTCGGCAACTGGCTGGCCTCCCGCGGCCATCGCGACGACATCGTCATCGCCACCAAGGTCGGCGCGCACCCCGATTACAAGGGTCTGTCCGCCGCCACCATCAAGTCCGCGGTCGAGGAGTCCCTCACCCGTCTCCGCACGGATTACATCGACCTCTACTACACCCACTACGACGACGAGTCGGTCGAGGTCGGCGAGTTCCTGACCGCCCTGGACGACCTCGTCCGGGCCGGCAAGGTCCGGGAGATCGGCGCCTCCAACATCTCCGCGCAGCGCCTCGCGGAGTCCCTCGCCTTCTCCGACCGCGAGGGCGTGGCCCGTTACGTGGCCCTGCAGCCGCACTACAACCTGGTCTCCCGCGACACGTACGAGGGCGAACTCGCCGACGTGGCCGCGCGCAACGGCGTGTCCGCGGTGCCGTACTACGCCCTGGCCTCCGGCTTCCTGACCGGCAAGTACCGGCCGGGTGCCGCGGTCGACAGCGCCCGGTCCGGGAAGGCCGCGCAGTACCTGTCCACCGACCGTGGCCCCCGCGTCCTGGAGGCCCTCGACACGGTCGCCGCCGCCCATGGCGCCGAGCTCGCCACCGTCGCGCTGGCCTGGCTCGCCGCCCAGCCGACGGTCGCCGCCCCGATCGCCAGCGCCCGCACGACCGCCCAGCTCGCCCCCCTGCTGGCCGTCACCGACCTGACCCTCACCGCCCCCGAACTCACCCTCCTGAACGAGGCGTCGGCGTAGTCCAGGACGCGGGCCCGCCGCACAGGGAAGGAGCGGGGCCCCAGGGCCCCGCTCCCCTCCCACCCGCACCGCAACGCCGCCGGGCGCACTACCCCCGCCGGTCCACCACCGCCCAGGACGCCAGCGCCACCCCACCCGCCACCGCGAACACCGAAGGCCAGGCCCCGATCTTCTTGGCCAACGGATGCGACCCCACGAACGCCGCCACGTAGGCCCCACTCAGCGCCGCCGCCGTCTTACCACCGGCCTTCCGCTGCCACTCCCGAGCCGCCACCGCCCCCGCCGCAGCCAACGCCACACCCCCCAACGGCCGCTTCTTCGTCCACCGAGCCACCCCATAACCCCCGAGCAACCCACTCGCCGCCACCACACTGCTCGGAACGCCGGCCATGCCCACTCCACTCCTCAGAAGAGACACCAGAGAAACCACAGAAGAGACAACTTCTGTGAGCCTACGCCCGGGAGTTCGGCCCACAGCGAGCCGGCGCCACGGTGGATCCACGGGGCGTCGGGTCACTGACATGGTGTTTGCCGGATGCCCGCTCCTGCCTCGCCCGTGCCCGGCTGCGGCCCGGCAGTCAGCCCTGCTCTCCACGCAATGCATGCCGGATGACCTTCGCGATGGCGGTGCCGAGCCCGACCGGTACCGCGTTGCCGATCTGCCGAGCGATCTGCGACTTGCTGCCGAACCAGCGAAAGTTTTGCGGGAACCCCTGGATCAGGGCAGCTTCGAGATGGGTGATCGGCCGATGCTCATCAGGATGCAGATAGCGACCTTTCTCCGGCTTGAAGAACTCCGTCCTGATGGTCACGGATGGCTTTTCCCACACCAGCCGTCCCATGACGTCCCCCGAGCCTGATTGATGGTTCATCCAACTTTCCGTCGAAAGTAGTTTCCCATTGGCCTGTGAGGCATGCGCCAGGTGGTGTCGGTTGCCGCCGCGGGGGATGGCCTTGTAGCGCGCGAGTGACAGAGCTGTTGGATTTCTGCCGATGTGTAGCTGAGACGATCGAAACGGACCGGGCATCATAGCGCGAATACGTTCCATGAAGTCCCGGTCCAGGTGGCCGGTCTCTTCGATTTTGCGGGAGATGCGCACCGAAGCGGGAGTGCCGTCAGCGGTCACATGGGGAAGGTCTGTGGTCGTCACTCTCGGCGTGACGTCTTTGAGGCACTCGGCGAGTGTCACCCAGGGGTTCTGTACCTCGTGACTGTGAACCAGGGGCTCCATGAAGCTGAGCTGGGTGTCCCCTCCGGGTCGAGGCGCAGGGATCGGTGGCTGATCGACGCGTTGGTGTGTCGGTCGTGGGTGCGTCACCATCGGAAGGTCCGACCGGGTACCGATGATGATGGTGCGCCGGCGCGCCTGGGGGACTCCGAAATCCGCGGAGTTGAGCAGTTTCTCGCAGATCTCGTAGCCGGCCTCCTTGAATTCGGTGCGGAGGTGATCGAATTCTTGCGAGGTAATGAATCGGTCGACGTTTTCAATAACGAAAACCTTCGGATTAACCTTTTCGACGACCTTGAAGTATTGTCTCCACAATTGGTTTCGCGGGTCGTTGGGATTTTCCTTGCCCAGCCCCGAGAATCCCTGGCAAGGAGGGCCTCCCAAGATTACCTCGGCCTTCGGCAGGTCTTCCTGTGCCCAATTGGCGATGTCTCCGAGATATATGTGGGCGGTGTCGCCTGAAATATCTCCGAAGTTTTCCGCATACGTCATGGCCGCAGCGGCATCGACTTCCACCGCAGCCACCGGGGTGAATGCCGATGCCGTCGCCGAGTCGTCTTCCGCGATGACGGATCCGTCAGCCGCGACGCGGAGAAACCCTTGGGTCAGCCCGCCTGCCCCGGAAAACAGGTCAATCACCGTGATGGGGTCAGGGGCGCGCATGGTCATGCCGGCGAGTGTAGCCGGCCTGACGGACAGTGGGCATTCTCCTTGCAAGGAATGTGACCTTGCGTCAAACCCCAGCTGGGAGAGGTCGGCAGGAAACCCGCACCTCGGGCTCAGCGACGGCGCCGGCCCGTGGTGGAGAGGGTGGTCGCGATACGGGCCGCGACGTCTTGCGGGTCCTCATGTTCCCAGAAGCGCAACACCGTCCAGCCGTGCTCCGTGAGATGTTCTGTCGTTTCGCGATCGCGGGCGATGTTGCCGTCGAGTTTGTTGCGCCACCACTCGGCGTTGGCCTTGGGGTGTGTGGCGTGCGCGGGGCAGCCGTGCCAGAAGCAGCCGTCGAGGAAAACCGCAACTTTGTGTCCCGGAAACACGATGTCGATGGTGCGACGGGGAAATCCGGGGACCCGTTGATGCAGCCGGTAGCGGCGGCCGGAGGCGTACAGGAGGCGTCGCACCGCCATTTCGGGACCGGTGTCCCGGCGGGCTTGCAGGCTCATGCGGGCGGATACGCCGGCGGACGAGGGCGTGGCGGGCACACGACCATTGTGCCGGAGGGGACCGGTGGGCGTCAGGGGTGCTCGTCGGTGTGAGCCGATCGACGACGGGCCACGCTACGCGATCGGCGTCCGTCCGGGAGCAACCGGGCGTCGGGGGTATACGTGCCGTCCCCCGTCCGCAACGCACACGTCAACGCCGGCCGCCCCCACCTCTGGTAATGCCGGACCCGTTGCAGCAGGTACTGCTCGCGGGCGGTGAAGTCCGGGTCCGGGCCCCTGAGGTGGGCGCGGCGGCGGTGGAAAGAGAGGGCGGTGGCGGCGGTGGTGTAGGCGGTGACGGCGCGGGCGGCGGCGGGGCCCTGGGTGCGGCGGGCGATGTCGCGGGCCAGGGCGCGGGTCTTGAGGGAGGACAGGGCGTCCGGCTCGGCGGGGGTGAGCCAGCCGGCCGTGATGTAGGGGGCGAGGTAGCCGGGGAGGGAGAGGAGCTCCTGTTTGCGGGCCCAGACGGCCAGGGACGTCAGGGCGAGGAAGACCGGGACCATGAAGAGCCCGTAGACGAGGAGGAAGCCGGCGTCGCCGAGGGAGGAGGCGGCGTTCCAGATGGCGTGCAGGAGGACGGCGGTGAGCAGGCCGAGGGCGGCGAGGCCGATACGGGCGGCGCGGCGGCGGGGGTAGCGGGTGGCGGCTATGCCGAAGGCGAGGCCGGTGAGGATGGTGAAGAGGGGGTGGGCGAAGGGGGAGATGATGATGCGGACGAAGAAGGTGCCCACGGTGAGGGAGTCCAGGCCGCTGTGGCCCATGGACCGGTCCTCGCCGAAGGCGTTGCCCAGATAGACGATGTTCTCGGTGAAGGCGAAGCCGGTGGCGGTGATGCCGGCGATGACGATGCCGTCCGTGATGCCGTCGAAGTCGCGCCGGCGGAAGCGGTAGAGGAGCAGTACGGCGGCGGCCTTCACCGTCTCCTCGACGACCGGGGCGATCGCCGTCGCGCCCCAGGTCTCGGCCTCGGACGGCGAGGCGGACGCGATGTTGGCGGCGATCCAGTCGGTGGCGAAGCCGTTGGTGAGCAGTGCCACCAGGGCCGCGGCACACGCCCCCCAGGCGAAGGCGAACGCGAGGTTCCGCCGGGGCTCCGGCTCGATGCGGTCGAGCCAGCGGAACGCCGCGAGCAGCAGCGGCACCGGGAAGACCGCGAGGCCCAGCCCGACGAGCAGGCCCTCGGTACCGGTCTCCTGGCGGACCATCCCGACGATGATCACGCCGGAGAGCGCGAGCAGGGATATCAGCGCGGTGGCACGGAGCGTCCTGCCGCGGGTCCGGTCACGAGGCGTATCGCGGCTTGCACCGCGGGTCGTGCCGCGGGGTGCGTCCCCGGTTGTCTCCCGGGGCATGCGGTCGTGCATGTCGCGGGGCTCGTCCCCGGTCGTCTCCCGGGGCGTGCTGTCGTTCGTGTCGTGGTTCGTACGGCGGAGCGTGCCGCGCCAGAGGGCTCTCCGGCGCGGCTGCGGCGGTGGCGGAACGGGCGGGTGCACCCCTCGACCGTAACGAGCGGCGGGCGTCCTACGCGCCGCGGCGGCGGAACAGCAGGTCGTGGACGGTGTGCCCCTTGTCCAGACCCTGGCCCTCGAACTTGGTGAGGGGCCGGAAGTCCGGACGCGGCGCGAAGCCGGGGTAGAGGTTCTCCAGCGTCGGCTCGGCGGAGAGCACGTCGAGCATCTGCTCGGCGTACGGCTCCCAGTCGGTCGCGCAGTGCACCAGCGCGCCGGGCGCGAGCCGGGTCGTCACCAGGGTGAGGAACTCCGGCTGGATCAGGCGACGCTTGTGGTGGCGCTTCTTGGGCCACGGGTCGGGGAAGTAGATGCGCAGCCCGGCCAGGGAGCCCGGCGCCAGCATTTCGCGCAGCAGGATGATCGCGTCGCCGTTGGCCACCCGGATGTTGGACAGGCCGTTCCGCTCCGCGAGACCGAGCAGATTGCCCTGGCCGGGGGTGTGTACGTCGCAGGCGAGGATGCCGGTGGCCGGGTCGGCGGCGGCCATCTGCGCCGTGGCCTCACCCATGCCGAAGCCGATCTCCAGCACGACCGGCAGTCCGCCGAAGAACGCGTCGAGGTCCAGCCGCGACAGCCCGTCGATGTCCAGGCCCCACGTCGGCCACAGCCGGCGCAGCGCGTCGGCCTGCGAGGGCGACACCCGGCTGCGGCGGGGCTGGAAGGACCGGATCCGCCGCTCGTGGTGCGACCCCGCGGGGTCGGCCGCGGGCCCGGTGCCGTCGGGGAACATCGGCTCGCCACGGCGCGGCGCCGGCGCGGCACGCCGACCGTCGGCCACGGCCACGGCTTCCACAGCGTCTGCTGCCACGGCGTCGGTCACGGGGGCGGGGGAGGGGATGCGGTTCTCGGACACAGTGGGTTCGATTCTACGGGGGTGGCGTGCGGGCTCCGGATCGCCGCGGCTCGCGGGCACCTCCCCGGCCTGATCGGGGAGACACCGCTAGCTCCGGGCCGCCTCCAGCACCCCCAGCGCCCTGCGGGCCACCTCGCGGCCGATGGGCAGGGAGGCGGTGGCGGCGGGGGACGGGGCGTTCAGGACGTGGATCATGCCGGGGGATTCGGAGAAGAGGAAGTCGTCGACGAGGGTGCCGTCGGGGAGGACGGCCTGGGCGCGGACGCCGGCCGGGCAAGGGAGGAGGTCCTCCTCGCGGGCTGCCGGGAGGAGGCGGCGGACCGCGTCCGCGAAGGCGCGGCGGGAGAGGGAGCGGTGCAGTTCGCCGGCGCCGTAGCGCCAGTGGCGGCGGGCGATCCGCCAGGAGCCGGGGTAGGCGAGGGTGCCGGCCAGCTCGCCGGGGCGGACCGTGCGCCAGTCGTAGCCCTCGCGGGCCAGGGCGGGGACGGCGTTCGGGCCGATGTGGACGGCGCCGTCGATGCCGCGGGTGAGGTGGACGCCGAGGAACGGGAAGGCGGGGTCGGGGACCGGGTAGACCAGGCCGCGGACGAGGGCGGCGCGCTCCGGGGCGAGGGTGAAGTACTCGCCGCGGAAGGGGACGATCCGCATCCCGGGCGCATCGCCGGCCAGCCGGGCGATCCGGTCGCAGTGCAGCCCGGCGCAGTTGACCAGGGCGCGGGCGCGGTGGACCGTGCCGTCGGCCGTACGGACCGCCACCCGGCCGGGGCGGCGGCCGATCACTGTCACCTCGGCGCCGTAGACGATCCGGGCGCCGGCGTCCGTGGTGAGCGCGCCGAACCGGCGGGCGACCGCGCCGAAGTCGCAGATGCCGGTCGTGCCGACATGGATGGCGGCCAGGCCGCGGACCTCGGGTTCGTACTCCGCTATCTGGGCCGGGCCCAGCTCGCGGACCGGCAGGCCGTGCTCGCGGCCGCGCTGGATCAGGCCGTGCAGCCGGGGCAGCTCGCTGCGGTCGGTGGCGACGATCAGCTTGCCGGTGACCTCATGCGGAATGTCGTGTTCGGTGCAGAATTTCACCATTTCCGCCGAGCCCTGGAGGGCGAAGCGGGCCTTGAGCGAGCCGGGTGGGTAGTAGATGCCGCTGTGGATCACTCCGCTGTTGCGCCCGGTCTGGTGCCGGGCCGGGCCCTGCTCCTTCTCCAGCACCACGACGCGCGTGCCCGGCGCGGCGCGCGTGATCGCATACGCCGTAGAGAGCCCGATGATGCCGGCGCCGATCACCAGCACGTCGCAGTCGTACGACGACACTGCACCTCCCCAACCGCATGCCCAACCGCATGACCGCAGGCCCGACCGTCACCGCGGGCCCGCGCGCCATCCCGACGACGTATCCCATCATGACGGCCCGCACTGACAATCCCGTCGGCATTTCCGCTCGGCGTGCGTGCACCAGCGGCCCGGAGGCGGGCCCGGTCGCGGACCACCGCCCGGCCCGCCGGCCCCACCGCCCGGCCGGCCGAGGGCAAGAACCTCCCCGCCCCGCTACGCCGGCGCCGCCAGCAAGGGTCTCGCCCGTTCCCGCAGCTCCACGACCCGCGGCTCGTCGCCGTACGGTTCGAGGCGGTGCAGCAGATCGCGGACGTACTCCGTCGTACGGGCCGAGGAGATCCGGCCCGCCACCTCGACCGCACGGGCGCCCGCCGCGCAGGCCGCGTCCAGATTGCCGGACTCCAGTTCGGCCACCGCGGACACCACCAGCCGCAGACCGTGCGACCGGACGAACTCCTCGGTCGGCCGGGACAGCGCCTGCTCGGTGAAGCGGCGCACCTGGCGGGGCAGCCGCAGGTCGCGGTAGCACTCGGCCGCGTCGGCGGCGAACCGCTCGTACGAGTAGAAGTCCAGCCACGACGGGTCGGGATCGCCGCTCCGGGACCGCTCCAGCCAGCCCTCGGACGCCTTCAGCGCCACCTCGCAGGCGCGCGCCTCGCCGGCCTTGGCCTGCGCCCGCGCCTCCACCAGGCGGAAGAAGCTCATGGTGCGGGCGGTGGCCAGACCGCGGTTGCGCTCCAGGGCCGCCTGGGCGAGGTCGACGCCCTCGTCGGCGAAGCCGCGGTACGTCGCCTGGAGGGACATCGAGGCGAGGACGTACCCACCGAGGGGGACGTCGGCGGCCGCCCGGGCGAGCCGCAGCGCCTGGATGTAATAGCGCTGCGCGGCCTCCTGCTGGCCGGTGTCGAAGGCCATCCACCCCGCGAGCCGGGTGAGCTCGGAGGTCGCCCCGAAGAGCGCCCGGCCCACCTCGTCGCTGTACGAGGCGAGCAGCAACGGCGCCGCGTCCACCCGCAGGCATTCCGGCACCATGGACGAACGCCAGTCCCCGCCGCCGTACTTGGAGTCCCAGCGGCGCGCGTCCTCCGCCGCCTCGCGCAGCTTGCTGACGTCGCTGTGGCCCACGTGCTGCGGGATCCCCGCGTCGCCGGCCGCCGCGGCGTCCTTGTCGCGCGCCTCGGCCGCCTCCCGGGCCACCGAGCTGTCGGCCGGGGATATCAGCCAGCGCGAGGCGGGCGTGGCGTACGCGCTCACCGCGAAGGATCCGGCCAGGCTCTGCCAGATGCCGCCACCGCCGGCCCGCCGCCCGGCCAGATCGAGACGGTAGAGCTCGGTCGCCGAGCGCACCGCGGCGCCCACATCGCGCGGGAAGGCCAGACCGACCTCGGGTGCCGGGTCCGCGTCGGCCAGCCCGATTTCGTGCAACGGCACCGGCCGGCCCAGTTTGCTGCCGATCGCGGACGCGATCAGATGGGGCGCGGCGCCCTGCGGCACCATGCCCTTGGAGACCCATCGCGCCACCGACGTCTTGTCATAACGAAGCGTCAGCCCGCGCTGCGCGCCGAGGTCGTTGACCCGGCGGGCCAGTCCGGCGTTGCTGATACCCGCGAGGGCGAGAACGGTGCCGAGCTTCTCGTTCGGCCCGCGTATATCCCTGGACATGCGCACCCCTCGACACAGCGACAGCCGCCCCGCTACCCCGGGGCATGCGTCCACCCAGAGTAGTTCGCCGGATCCCTACCGTTAAGGGTCGGTGTCCCGGATGGCGAGATTCATGTTCAGACAGGGGTGCGGGAGTTGGCATGTGCTCCGGGTACGTGTGCCCGTGCGCCTGTCCGTGCGCGCTGGTCGCCCGACCTCGGGAGCGCTTCCATGGCTGGTGCGTGGGTCGGCCCGCTGCACTGGATCCAGTGGGCTGGGGGACACCGTCACCTCATTCCCCGCGGGTGACGGTCCGGTCCGGGGGGCGTAGCACGCTTCCCGGACCGTCGCGCAGGCCGTCCGCCGTAGGATCGTGCCGCCGGTTGACATGAGGTCCGTAGTTGTCAACTGCGCTGTGCCATACGGACTTTGGCCGAAAATCGACGGGTGATGGTTTCGCGCCGCGGCGCGTCGAGGAGCGCCGCGCGGGCGCCTCGGGGGCCACACGGGGGGCCTACCGGGGGCGAGTTGGCGCGGCGGCGAAGCAACTACCACATCAAGATGGCGAGTTGTCGGGTTTGCCGACAGGTTGCGCCATGCCGCGCCGCGGGTGGGCCGTCCACCGTACGCGCCCGCCGCCCGCCGTCCGCCGTGAACTGCCCGTATACGTCCCGCTCCGACGTCTCCGCCACGCCGTTGTCATGGCAGCATGGTCGCCACTACGGGCGGCACGGCCGTCACGACAGCTCGGCGACAGCTTGGCGATCCGCTGTACGGGGCGGCCGTTGGCCCCGGCGGGCGGGGAATTCGGGTGGAGGCGGCATGCGCTGGTTGGTGGGGTGGAGCAGTGCCGCCACGAGGCCGTCCGCCCCGGACCCGGACGGCGTCGGGAGCCGCACCGTCCTCCCCGTGGGCGCGCACCTCCTCTGGGGCGACCCGGACCCCCTGTGGGCGGTCGGCGACTGGCGGCCGGACGAGGTCCGCGTCGTCCAGGCCGACCCCGAGACCCGGCTCGCCGTCTTCGGCATCTGCGGGGCCACCGACGACCAGCTGCGGGTCGGCCTGTACGCGGCGCGCGGGGGCGCACTGCGGCACCTCACCGCCTGGTCCGGCAGCTACACCGCGGTCGTCCAGGTAGGACGGCGGATCACCGTCACCGGCGACCTGGCCGGCGCCCGCCCCGTCTTCCACACCCCGTGGGCGGGCGGCACCGCCTACGCCACCGCCGCGCTGCCGCTCGCCGACCTGATCGAGGCCAGCCTCGACATCGGCCACCTCGCCGCGCTGCTGGCCTGTCCCGACGCCCCCGAGGCGCTCGGCGCCGGCACCCCGTACGAGGGCGTCCGCCGGATCCCGCCCGGGCACGCCCTGGTGCTGCGCGGCGGCGCCAGCGAGATCACCTCCTACGAGCCGACCGCCTCGCTCGCCGTCGCCGCACCCCAACTCCCGCCGGAACAGGCGGTGGACGGGGTCCGGGACGCGCTCGTCGAGGCCGTCCGCGCCCGGCTGGCGGTCCCCCGGCACGCCCCGGACCCGGACGGGCTCGACGGCCTCGACCCCGGACCGGTGCCCGGCATGGGGCCCGCCGAGCGGCGTGCGGCCCGCGGCGCGCCGGCCCCGGGCGTCGGCGCCGACCTCTCCGGAGGCAGCGCGTCCGGAACCCTCGCCCTCCTGGCCGCCGGTCTGCCCGGCCGTCCCGGACGCCTCAACGGCCACGGGGAACGCCTGCTGGCCGTCACCTTCAACGACCGCGCCACCAATGGCGCGCGGGCCCACCACGACGCCGAACTGGAGCGGGCCCGCAGCATCGCCGACAACCCGCGGCTGCACCACGTCGTCGTCGCCGCCGGCGAAGAGGCCCTCCCGTATGCCGACCTCGACAGCGGCCCGCTCACGGACGAGCCCGGGCCCTCCCTGACGGTGGCGAGCCGCCACCGGCGCCGGCTGCTGGCCGGCAGCGCGGACCACTTCGTCGGGCACGGCGCCCGGCAGGTCCTCGACGCCCACCCCGCCCGGCTCGCCGACCTCCTCATGGACCGCCGCCGGCGCCATCTGCTGCGGCCGGTCACCGCCCTCGCCAAGGCCGACGGCCCGTCCGCCCAGTCCGTCCTGGTGCCGTTCACCGTCTACCGGGCCGCGCGGCGGCTCGCCCGTACGCCGTATCCGGAGGGCATCACGGAGGCCGCGCGGCGCCTGCTGGAGCGGCAGTTCGCCGACGAGCCGGTGACCGGCGGGGCGGTGGACGCCTCGCTGGCCGCGCTGACCTGGTGCCGTCCCGGGCCCGCGGCGCGCTGGCTGACGGGCGAGGCGCTGGCCGAAGTATCGGTTCGCCTCAGCGAGGCGGCGTCCCGAACGGCCGCGGTCGGGCGCCCCGGTGAGCGGCGGGCCCGCGCGGCGCTGGCCCGGCAGGCCGCCGACCACCGGGTCTTCGAGCAGGCCTCGGAGGTCCGCAGCCAGCGGCTGCACGCGCCCTTCCTCGACAACCAGGTGGTGCTCGCCTGCCGCGCGCTCCCGGACACGCTCCGGGTGCAGCCGGGGGCGCGGGCCGCCGTCCTGCGCTCCGTACTGGCCGGCGCGGGCGTACGGGACCTGCCGCCCGGCTGGGGCGCGACCTCGCACGTCACCCACGCCGCGGCGGTACGCGCCGGGCTGCGCGGTGCGGTCGGCGACCTGGTGCAGCTCTTCGACGCGCCCCTGCTGGCCGATGCCGGCCTGATCGAGGCGCGGGTGGTCCGCACCGCCCTCCGGGCGGCGGCCGAGGGCGCCGCGCTCCCGATGGACGGGCTGGCGGAACTCGTCGCCACGGAGCTGTGGTTGCGCCGCCTGGTCGCCCGCCGCGGCAGCTGCTGGACCGGGGCGGAGGCGCCGCGCCAGAAGGCGGTCGCGGGCGGAGTGGTTCCGCGCGCTCGGTTGTCCTGAGGGGCCCGCTGCACGGACGGGCACTCGACGTGCTCGCGGTGCCCGCCCCTCCCGCAGGCGCCCGCCCCTCCCGCAGGCGCCCGCCCCTCCCGTTGGGTGCCCGCCCCTCCCGCAGGTGGCCCGCCCCTCCCGTAGGTGCGCGGCCGCCCGCGAGTCGGGGGTTCCAGGAGGGCCGGTTCCGTCCGGGTCGCAGGCGGCGCGAGGGGTGACGCCGGTCGCGCGGCCCGTGTGCCGGGCTCGACCGCGCGTGCGACGGCGGGAGGCAAGGAGGCACGCCCGGGGCGTACGCCGGGAGGCTCGTCCGTGTGCGTCGCTCGCGCCGCCGGCGGACTCAGCGGCAGGTGATGCGGGCCTCCGCCCAGTCGCCCAGGGCCACCGCGTCCAGGGGCGTCGCCGGGTCGACGACGAGGCGCAGGGTCCGGTGGCCGGTCAGGGGGACGTGGACCGGGACGGCCGGCTGATCGCCGTGGACCACCGCGGACCGCCAGAGCCGCTCGCCGTCCGCGTACACGGAGAAGCGCAGGGCGCCGATTCCCATGCTGAGGTCGTCGACGCCCACCACGGCGTCGTAGGAGGTGCACGGACGGTTGAGGTCGATGAGGACGGACGACCCGGCGTGCATGGTCGCGCCGTGCGCATAGGTCGTCCCGGCGATCTTCGGCGACCGGCGCTGCCACAGCCAGCCGCTCCCCAGGGTGCGCACCTCCGGCTTGCTGCCGTCGCCCATGAAGTCGTGGTCGAGCGCGGCGACCTGGTACGGGGTCGGGGCGGGCTCCGGCGGCTTCGGGCGGTGCCGGGTCGGCTCGGGCGCGGGCGTCGGAGGCGGAGTCGGCGCGGGCGGGTGGGGGGTGGGCCTCGGGGTGGTGGGCGCCGGGCGGGACGGTGTCGGGTGGGGTGCCGACGGGTGCGACGGGTGCGACGGGTGCGACGGGGTCGGCTCGGCGGTCGGGGCGGTGCCGGCCGCCGGTGGCAGCGGCTTCGCCGGGCCGGGCGACGGATGGCGCGGCGCGGCGGGGGCCGGCCGGTGCGGCTCGGCCCGTGGGTGCGGCGCCGGCGTGGGGCCGCCGCCGGCCAGCGCGAGCGCGAGCGTCACACCGGCCACCACCACCCCGACCCCGATGCCGACCTTGACCGGGGCGCCGAGCCCCTCACTCAGGGCGGCGCCGCCCGCGCCACCCGCTCCGCCCGCCGTACCGGAACCACCCGTTGCCGCGGCGGCCGCACCCGCCCCGGCTGCACCCGCGACCCCGGCCACCGCGGCGGCCGTCTTCACGGCGTACCCGGCGGCGAACCAGCCGATGACCGCCACCGGCAGCACCGCGCCGATCCGCTCGTTGACGTGCTCGACCTCCAGCGCCGCGGTACGGCAGCGGGCGCAGCCGTCCAGGTGCTCGCGCAGGCCCCGTTCGGCCCGCATCCGCAGCCCGCCGCGGGCGTACGCGCCGAGCCGGTCGGCGTACCGGGCGCAGTCCCCGCCGGCGGTCAGCGACTGGCTGACGTGGGCCTGCAGGTACGCCTGCTTGAGGCCCTCGCGGGCGCGGTGCGCCAATACGGCGGTGGCGTTCGCGGTCAGCCCCAGCAGCGGGGCGACCTCGCTCGGCGACTCGTCCTCGACCGTGGTGTGCCACAGCACGGTCTGATAGCGCTCCGGCAGGCTGCGGAACGCCTGCACGGCCATCGACCGCTCGGCCTCGTGCATGGCGCGCACGTCCGCACCCAGGTCCAGGGTGCCGTCGTCCAGCGCCGCACCGGCCGCGGAGACCGCGAACACCGCGAAGTCCTCGACCAGCTGCTCGCGCCGGGCGGTCTTCGCCCAGGAGGCGGCGACCCGGCGGACGGTCGTCAGCAGATAGGCGCGGACCGCGGTGGTGGGGCCCGCGCCGCCGCGCACCGCCTGCAGCGTCCGGGCGAAGACCTCACCGGTCAGGTCCTCGGCGGTGTGCTCGTCGCGGCAGCAGTGCCGGGCGTGGCGCCGGACCGCGTCGGCGTGCCGGCGGTACATCTCCTCGTACGCGCTGTCGTCGCCGGCCCGCATGCCGGCGATCAACTGGTCGTCGGACGGCGGGAGTTGATCCTCGTCGCCGGCGCCTCGCGCGGCGTCCCGGACGTCCCCCGGACCGCCGTGCGGCGTCGCCCGGCCGGCCCCGTCGCGCTGCGGCGGCACGCTGGGGCCCTCGCCCGCCGGACCGCCGGCGCGGGCCTGCCGCCCGGCCGGCCCGCCCGTCGGCGGAGTGGCCCCCAACGGCCCGGCCTGCCCGGGCACCTGAGGGGACGGCGCCGTCCCGGACCCGCCCGGCCCGGTCTCGCCGTCGCGTCGTTCGTCCCGCCCGTCAACACCCATCGCCGAGGCCCCCGAAGCCGCCGTGACACCCGAATACCGCGCAAGCGTGCCACATCGGGCGGCGGCGCCTCAGGGCCTCGTCCGTCAACCACTCATCCGAGGGGAGCGTCCGTCCGCCCGCACGGGCGTTCACCCGTACGGGCCATATGGCGCAATCGGGTCATACGGCGCGGGAAACCCGTATGGGCCACATTGCCGGCCGGGATCGCGGACCGAGCTCACCTCGCGTACGAGAGCACGAGACGTCCCCCGGTGGTCCGTCGATCCGGTCCCGGCGGCTCCAGGGCACGAGGCCACCAGGCCGCCCCACCGGGACCGGACCACCGACGTCACCGTGCCGGACGCGAGCGCAGACCCTCCAGCAGGATCTCCAACAGCCGCGCGGAGGCGGCCTGCTGCTGACCGGGGTCGGGCAGCGCGGGCGCGCCCGTGGCGATCACCAGCAGCACGTCCGAGACCGTCACGTCGGGCCGCAGCTCACCGGCCGCCCGGGCGCGCTCCACGAGCCGCCCGACGACCTCCAGCAGCGCCTCCGCGCCGTTCGTCGTCTCCGTCGCAGCGGGCGCCGGTTCGGCCGCCGGGCCGTCCTCGGGC
Organism: Streptomyces bugieae; assembly: GCF_036352915.1. Classification (NCBI taxonomy): domain Bacteria; kingdom Bacillati; phylum Actinomycetota; class Actinomycetes; order Kitasatosporales; family Streptomycetaceae; genus Streptomyces; species Streptomyces bugieae. Next base: position 7,264 of record NZ_JAZBJP010000045.1, on the reverse strand, counting down.
CCGCGCCGCTCGACCAGCCGCAGGTCGGCCGGCCCGCCGTCCGGACCGGGCGCCATCCGCTGCTGCGGGACCCGGGCCTCGCCGAGGCCGTCCGCCGCCGCGTCCGCCCGGTCGGCCTCCGCGCTCACCCGCAGGATCCCCGGCGGCAGCAGCCGTCCGGCGCCCGAGGCGACCGACGTCCGCAGGAAGCGGGACAGTGCCGACCACGGGTCGTCCTCCTGCCCCAGCGCCGCACGCGCCTGGTCCGTCAGCCGGGAGGTCTCCTCCTCGGCTATCCGGCGGACCAGGACGTCCTTGCTCGGGAAGCGGCGATAGACCGTGCCGACCCCGACCCGGGCGCGCCGCGCCACGTCCTCCATGGGCGCGCCGTAGCCCAGCTCGCCGAACACCTCGCGGGCGGCGCGCAGTACGTGTTCCAGATTGCGCTGGGCGTCCACCCGCAGCGGTGTGGTCCGTCCGCCCGCGCCCGTGCCGGCACCGACGCCGACCCCGTTGCCGTTCGTGGCGCCGTTCCCGGCGCTGTTTCCGTTGTGGCCGTTGTGGCCGTGCGTGCCGTTGCCGCCGTCGGTGGCGTGTGCCATGGCGACGGCTGTCGGCCATTGAGAGCCCTGAATGGTCATAGTGATCCCCCGGTAATGACGTCTCCCCCCGGAGACTCCCCGCCCTGACTGCCGGGACGCACCGACGAAAGGGTGCACCCCAACGAGATACGAACATAGTTGAGCCCGGGTCAAGATTGAAGGGGGCCTTCCGCACGATGCGCCCCCCGATCGGCCCAACGGACTGATCCGCCCGGATTATGCCCCCGTACGTTTTCCGCCACCCGCCCGCTGACCAGCGCAGCTGGGCCCGGCACCCCGCAAAGCGCGGTTCCGTCCCCAGGGCGGCCCTTGGTCATACATTTCGCCGGGCCTGTGGACAAAGGCGCTGCGGGGGTGCGTCATGGAACAGTGCTGCGCTTTCCCGGGAGCGCGGCACCCGAGGGTGGCCGCGCCGCCGGCCGGCCGCCTGATCGGCGCCGCCCCGGGCCAGGTCGACACCGCGAGGAGAACCCCTGTGAAGGCTGTGTCTTCGAACAACGTGGCCCGCATTCTCGTCGTCGGCGGTGGCTACGTGGGGATGTACACCGCCCTGAACCTGCAGCGGAGACTGAAGCAGCAGCTGCGGGAGGGCTCCATCGAGGTGATCGTGGTCGATCCCGATCCGTATATGACGTACCAGCCGTTCCTGCCCGAGGCCGCGGCCGGTTCCATCTCCCCGCGCCACGTGGTCGTCCCGCTGCGCCGCGTCCTGCCGCAGTGCACCGTGGTGGTCGGCGAGGTCACCGACATCAACCACGACGAACGCCGGGCGACGATCGCCACCCTGTCGGCCGAGGAGACCGGCGACGGCGCCATCGAGGTGGTCTACGACGAGCTGGTTCTGGCCCCCGGCTCGGTCTCCCGCACCCTGCCGATCCCGGGCCTGGCCGAATTCGGCATCGGCTTCAAGACCGTCGAAGAGGCCATCGGACTGCGCAACCACGTCCTCGGACAGCTCGACGTCGCCTCCTCCACCCGCGACCCGGCGGTCCGCGACGCCGCGCTGACCTTCGTCTTCGTCGGCGGCGGCTACGCGGGCGTGGAGGCCCTCGCCGAACTGGAGGACATGGCCCGCTACGCGGTCCGCTACTACCACAACATCAAGCCCGAGGACATGAAGTGGATCCTGGTCGAGGCGACCGGCCGGATCCTGCCCGAAGTGGGACCGGACATGGGCCGCTACGCGGTACGGGAGCTGCGCGGCCGCAACATCGACGTACGGCTGGAGACCCGCCTGGACTCGTGCGAGAAGCGCGTCGCCCAGCTCAGCGACGGCTCCCGCTTCCCCACCAGAACGCTGGTGTGGACCGCCGGCGTCAAACCGCACCCCATCCTGGCCGCGACCGACCTGCCCCTGACCGACCACGGCCGCCTCAAGTGCAATGCCACGCTCCGGGTGGACGGCGTGGAACACGCCTGGTCGGCGGGTGACGCCGCGGCGGTCCCCGACCTGACGGCCGAACCGCCCGGCAAACCCGACGAGCCCCGCCCCGTGTGCGCGCCCAACGCCCAGCACGCCCTCCGACAGGCCAAGGTGCTCGCCGACAACGTCGCGGCCACGGTGTGCGGCGGCACGGTCCAGGACTACCGGCACAAGTACGTCGGCTCGGTGGCCTCGCTGGGCCTGCACAAGGGCGTCGCGCACGTCTACGGGCGCAAACTGCGCGGCTACCCCGCCTGGTTGATGCACCGCGCGTACCACCTCGGACGGGTGCCGACCTTCAACCGAAAGGCCCGGATCCTGGCCGAATGGACCCTCGCGGGCCTGTTCAAACGCGAGATCGTCTCGCTGGGCTCGCTGGAGAACCCGCGCGCCGAGTTCGAACTCGCCGCGGGCACCGGCCGGCACAACGAAGCCAGCTGACGCGCCGTAGGGACAGGAATTTTGACGTGACGTCAGCCCCGGGCGGGCCGGTGGTTGCGGAGTGCGGAACTCCACACCGGCCGCCGGGCGTCTGACGGATGTCCGTCCGGTCGGCCACACTGGACGTGTGACCATGGGTGGGCTCGTATCTGCAAAGAGTGACAACCACGAGGATTCTGGACGTTTGCTGCATTCCGCAAAAGGGTGCCGAGAGTGCCCCCAGTCGACCCTCCCCCGGCCCGCGGCCGGGAGGTCCCACCATGCCGACGGCCCGATCCCGCGCGACGACGCGAAGTAAGAGGTACCCCTCCGTGATCTTCACGCGCTGGAGCGCCAAACTCCCCGGCACACAGCGGCGCGCCGCCGCGCGGTCCGACCGCGCCACCGCCCGCCCCGCCGCCGGCACGCAGGCCAACCCGCCCACCGCGGCCCCGGAGCCCGCCGCCCCGCCCGCGGCCGCGGACGGCACCCCGACCGCCCCGACGGCCGCCACCACCGCCGGCTCCGTCCCCGCCGCCCGCGCCGAGCGCCCCGACCCGGCATCCGCCCAGGAAACCGCGCCCGTGACCCTGTCGCCCACCGTCGACGCGCTCTCCGTCCACGACATCCTCGGCACCATCCCCGCCCTGGTCGCCGTCGTCTACGGCCCCGAACACCGCCTCGCCTACGTCAACGGCGCCTACGCCTCCGTCTTCGGCCCCCGCCCGGCCGGCCACACCGCCCGCGAGGCCCTCCCCGAACTCGACGCGCTCGGCCTGCTCCCCCTGATGGACCAGGTCCTGCGCAGCGGCAAGCCCCGCACCGTCAAGTCCCGCAAGGTCCCCGGCGGGGCCGGCAGCGACCGCTCCCGCGACGGCTACTACACCTTCACCTGCACCCCCATCGAGGTCGCCGCCAGCGGCCCGGCCCCCGACCCCGAGGTCGCCTGCGTCGCCCCGCACAAGGGCGTCCTCGTCTTCGGCGCCGACGTCACCGACCAGGTCGAGTCCGCCGAGCGCCTGCGCGCCAGCGAGGCCCGCCAGCGCGAGGCCGCGGTCACCCTCCAGCGCTCCCTGCTCCCCCAGGAGCTCGAACAGCCCGACGACCTCCGGGTCGCCGCGACGTACCAGCCCGGCGGCACCGACGCCGCGGTCGGCGGCGACTGGTACGACGTCATCACCCTCGGCGCCGGCCGCACCGCCCTGGTCATCGGCGACGTCATGGGCCGCGGCGTGCGCGCCGCCGCCGTCATGGGCCAGCTGCGCACCGCCGTCCGCGCCTACGCCCGCCTCGACCTCCCGCCCCACGAGGTCCTGCAGCTCCTGGACGGCCTGGCCGCCGAGATCGACGCCAACCAGATCGCCACCTGCGTCTACGCCGTCCACGACCCCAACGAAGGCCGCCTGGTCTACGCCTCGGCCGGCCACCTGCCCATCCTCGTCCGCGACCCGGACGGCACGGTCCGCCGCGCCGCCGAACCCACCGGCCCGCCCCTGGGCACCGGCGGCTGGCTGCACACCTCCGGGTCCGTCGCCCTCGGCCCCGGCAGCAGCGCCGTCCTCTACACCGACGGCCTGGTCGAGCGCCGCGACAAGGACATCGACGACGGCGTCGAGGCACTGGAACGCGCCTTCGCCGGCGCCGCCGGCCCGCCCGACATCGTCTGCGACCGCCTGCTCCGCTCCCTGGGCATCACGGCCAGCCACGACGACGACGTCGCCATCCTCGTCCTCCAGCACCCCGAGCGCACCGGCCACGACGCCGAGCTCTTCCACAACGCCGCCCTGGAACTCCACGGCGGCACCGAAGCGGCCCCGCGCGCCCGCGCCTTCGCCTCCGGCGTACTCGCCTCCTGGCGCTTCTCACCGGAACTGCACGACCTCGGCGTCCTGGCGGCCAGCGAACTGGTGGCCAACTCCCTCCAGCACGGCACGCCCCCGATGCGGCTGCGCCTGCGCCGTACGGACCGCCGCCTGATCGTCGAGGTCACCGACGGGGACGACCACCTCCCGCGCCGGCGCCGTGCCGAACCGGCCGACGAGGCCGGCCGCGGCATCTCCATCGTCGCCACCATCGCGTCGTCCTGGGGCTCCCGCCGGACACCGGGCGGCGGCAAGGCGGTCTGGTGCGAATTCGCCCTGCCCCGGAACTGATTCGGCCGCGGACCCCCCACGGGACCGCGGCCGAAGAACACCTGCCGGGCCGCTAGGCCCCGCAGACCACCGACTCCGCCTCGGCCGGCACCCGCGCCGCGGGCACCGTCGCGGCCGGCGCCGTCCGGTGCGGGTTGTCCTGCCAGGGCCGCAGCATCCGGCCCACCCGCAACGACAGCACGGTGATTCCCAGCGCACATACCACCAGCATCACGATGTACGCGGCGTACATGCCGTGACCGACCATCAGGGCACCGACCGCCGGACCGACCGCCAGCGCCAACTGCTTGACCAGAGCGAACGCCGAGTTGTACTGGCCGATCAGCGAGGCCGGCGCCAGGTCCGCCACCAGCGGCGCCACCGTCGGCGACAGCATCGACTCACCGATGCCGAACAGCGCGTACGTCGAGATCAGCAGCGTCGTCGCCACCGCCTGCGCGCCGTGCACCAGCCCGGACAGCCCGGCGGCCAGCCAGGCCACCGTCCAGACCATGCCGACCAGCGCCATCACCCGGCTGCGGCGCCGGCGCTCGACCAGCTTGAGCACCACGAACTGCGCCGCCACGATCGCCGCCGTATTGGCCGCGAGCGCGATGCCCAGGCTGGACGGCGGTATGCGCGTCACCTCGGTCGCGTACGCGGCCAGCCCCGACTCGAACTGCCCGTAGCAGGCGAAGAAGAGCACGAACCCCAGCAGGCAGACCCACATCATCCGCCGGTCGGCGAACAGCGCCCGCCAGGCGCCCGCGGGCCGCTCCTCGCTCGGCACCGCGTCCTCGACCTTCGGCACCCGCGGCAGCCGGACGGTCGCCACCGCCGCGCCGAGCACCAGGAACATCACGGCCTCGATGGCGAACAGCCGCACGAAGCTCGACGCGTGCGACTCGTCGACGAGCAGCCCGCCGACGAGACCGCCGACGCCCAGCCCCAGGTTGTTCAGGAAGAACTGGGTGGCGAACGCCCGCGACCTGGTCACCGTCGTCGAGCACCACACGATCATCGTCGCCAGGGCCGGCTGGACCACCGCTATACCGGCACCCAGCGCGGCCGCCGAGGCGATGACCAGCGGTTCGGTCGACGACAGCCCGAGCCCCAGGGAGCCGATCGCGGCGGAGACCGTACCGACGATGGCCACCGGGAGGGGACCGCGCCGGTCGATCGCCCGACCGGTCAGCGGCAGCACGGCCAGCGCGGCCACGGCCAGCATCGCCAGCACGACACCGGCCGTACTGGCACCAAGATCGCGCACCTTCGCCACATAGACGTACAGATACGGAACCGTGAAGCCGTTACCGAACGCGCTCAGCGCGTTCCCGAGCTGGATCCGGCGCAGCGCGGCGCCCATCGCGGTGGTCACACTCACCTACCTAGGTCAGGTCATCAGAGACAAGGGACAGTCGAAGGAGCTGGACAGACACCAGGGCGAGACGCGCGACCCGGACGGTTGCCATCCGGACGGTCTCACCCTGAAGACTTCAACTCTAAACTTCGAAGCTAAAGAGTACACTGAGAAGAACTTCAACGCCAATCACTTTCATGTCATACTGCGCCGCATGCCTGAGCCCTCCGATGCGGCCGCCGACGCAGCCGAGCCGTCCCTTGAGGAACAGATCGCGGCCTACCAGCGCGAATTCCAGGACCTCGACCCCCAGGTCGAGCAGGTCGTCTCCGCACTCCAGCGCCTCAACCGCCGGATGAACGTCGCCTACGGGCGGCAGACCGCGACCCTCGGCATGAGCAACGCCGAGTGGGAGGTCCTCAAGGCCCTCGTCGTCTCCGGCGCCCCCTACCGGATGGGCCCCGGCGAACTCGCCAAGCACCTCGGCCTGACACCGGCCGCGATGACCCACCGCATCGACCGGATGGCGAACGAAGGACTGGTCACCCGCGAACGCGACGAGAACAACCGCGTCCGCGTCATCGTCGAACTGACCCACGAGGGCCGCGAGAAGTGGCTCGCCGCGATGCGCCTGGCCACGGTCTTCGAGGAGGACCTCCTCCAGGACCTCTCCGGCGAGGAGCGTCAACTCCTCGGCCAGGTGCTCACCCGTCTGCTGCGCCGAGTGGAAGAGACCCAGCCGGACGCCGGCGGCCGCCTGACCGACCTCGACTGACGCGCGGCCCGACCAGCGCGAGTTGACACCGGTCACCCCGATCTGTAGTGTCCTCCGAGTTGCCACAGCGCCGGAACGGTTCTGCGGCAGCCCTTCCGCCGCCTCGCGGCACACCACTACTGCACGGTCCCTCACCGGGAAAAATTTCGGCATGCCGAAATTCGGACCGCGGCGCGATTATGCGTCGACGAGGAATTCCGCTAACGTAGTGGACACGCCGAAAGGCGCGGCAAAACCCCCTCCGACGGGGAATCGGAAACGAATTCGGACCGGTCAACGGAACGAACAAGATCTGATAGAGTCGGAAAGGCCGAAAAGCGAAAGCGAAGCGGCCGAGCCCGCTCCAACAGGGCGCCGGAGACGGAAACGGATCTGGTAAGGTTGGAACCGCGAAGAAGCCGAAAGGCCGAAACGCACCGGCGAAAATCAGGACCGCGAGGATCTGGTAGAGTCGGAAACGCAAGACCGAAGGGAAGCGCCCGGAGAGCCTGGTGAAACAGGCACAAAGGAAGCGTCCGTTCCTTGAGAACTCAACAGCGTGCCAAAAGTCAACGCCAGATATGTTGATACCCC
>NZ_JAZBJP010000044.1:0-54288 GCF_036352915.1 Streptomyces bugieae | reverse complement strand
ACCCGGCCCTTGTCATTTCCCCCACCGGGCGGGGGCGCGGTTACCGGCCGCAGGGTGGGGGCCGTAGGGGGCGGGTTTCCGGACGTAAAGCGTCAGCAGTCCGGAAACCCGCCCCGGAGGACCACACCCGACACCACCCACCAAGCGAGCGCCCCCGGCCCAACAACCCCCACGCCCGCCGAAGGCGGAAGAAACAGCAACCCCCACGGCGGGAAAGCCGAAAACGTGCGGCGCCCCTCACCCCGCGTACAGCATCAGGCCGATCCCCACCACCATCAGCCCCGCGGCAGCGATCCGCGGGGCGCCGAACCGTTCCTTGAAGAACACCGCGCCGATCGCCGCGCCGACGATGATGGAGGACTCGCGGAGGGCGGCGATGGGGGCGAGGGCGGCGCGGGTCTGGGCCCACAGGACCAGGCCGTAGGCGAGGACGGAGAGGAATCCGCCGGCCAGGCCGCGGACCGCGAACGGGCGGAGGGCGGTGAGGATTTCGCCCCGGTGGACGGCGAGCGCCCAGAGGGGGATGACGAGGCCTTCGAGGATCATCAGCCAGGCGATGTAGCCCAGCGGCGTGCCGGCGGCGCGGACGCCGAGGCCGTCGACGGTGGTGTAGGAGGCGATGGACAGGCCGGTGGCGAGGGCCGCGATGATGGCCGGCCAGTGCGGCCGGGTGCCGGCGGCGCGGACGCCCCACAGGGCCACGCCGACCAGGCCCGTGGAGGCGAGGGCCACGCCCGCGAGGGCCCAGGGGCCGGGGATCTCGTGGACGAAGACGGCCGCCAGGACGGTGACGACGAGCGGGGCGCTGCCGCGGGCGATGGGGTACATCTGCCCGAAGTCGCCCAGCCGGAACGACCGCATGAGCAGGGCCTGGTAGACGATGTGCAGGACGGCGGAGCCCAGCAGGTAGGGCCAGGCGCCGGCGGCGGGGAGGGGGGTGAAGCCCGCCATGGCGGCGCCGCAGAGCGCGCCACCGCCGCCGACCAGGGTGAAGGCGAGGAGCTGGTCGCGTATGCCGTGGGCGATCGCGTTCCAGCTGGCGTGCGTCACGGCGGCCGCGAGGACGGCCGCGACGACCAGCGGGGTCACGAGGAGCGCTCGCGCACGTCCACGAGCCTGCCCCGCGCGTGCTCGATCAGCGTCGTGGGAGCGAGCGGGAAGACCGTGTGCGGGGTGCCGGCGGCGGCCCAGACCTCGTCGTGGGCGAGCAGCCCGCGGTCGGCCAGGACGCGGGTGCGGACGCGGTGGCCGAAGGGCGGTACGCCGCCGATCGCGTAGCCGGTGGTCTCGCGGACCAGGGCGGCGTCGGCGCGGGTGACCTCCGTGGCGTTCAGCTCCGCGCGGACCCGCTGCACGTCGACGCGGGAGGCGCCGTCCATGAGGACCAGGACCGGCTCGCCGTCCACGGCGAAGATCAGCGACTTGACGATCTGGGCCAGCTCGCAGCCGATGGCCGCGGCGGCGTCGGCGGCGGTGCGGGTGCCCTCGGGGAAGCTGCGGACCGGCACGGTGAGGCCGAGGCCGGCGAGGGCCTGGGCGAAGCGTGGGTGGGTGGGGGAGGGAGCGTCGGATGGGGAAAGGGACATGGCCCGCACGCTAGCGAAAGCTGTACGGGCCATGCGACCGGGTTCCGGAGCGTGAGAGGGGCGCCCACCGCGGGCGCCCCCGCGCTCAGCGGGCGGTGAGGATCGCGCGGACCACCGGGCCCGCGTTGGAGCCGCCGTGGCCGCTGGCCGGGACGACGGCCGCCGCGGCCAGGTCGTCGCGGTACGCGGTGAACCAGGCGTTCGGCTTCTTCTGGTTGTCGACCTCGGCGGAGCCGGTCTTGGCGCCAATGTCACCGCTGACCCCGGACATCGCCTCGGCGGCCGTACCGGAGGTCGCGGTCAGCTTCATCAGCGACTTCAGCCCGCTGAGGGTGGCCGGCTTCATGGTGCGGGCGGCGTTGGCGAGGGTCCGGTTGTCCAGCGACGGGGCGACGATGTACGGCTGGTGGAAGGAGCCGGCGCGGACCGTCGCGGCGAGCGTGGCGACGTTGAGCGGGTTCATCCGCACACCGCCCTGGCCGATCAGCGAGGCCGCCATCTGGGCGTCGTGCTGCACCGGCACCGCGCCGTCGAAGGTGGGGATGCCGGTCTGCCAGTTCAGCCCGATGCCGAAGACGTCGCGGGCCTCGTTGGTCAGGTCGTCGTCGCTGAGGTCCTTGGCGTGCGCGATGAAGGCGTTGTTGCAGGACGCGGCGAAGCTCTGCGCGAAGGTGCCGTCCTTGATCTCGGACTTGTTGAGGTTCTGGAACTTCCAGCCGCCGACCGTGACGTACTTCGGGCACGGGTTCTTCTTGCCCGGCGAGGTCAGGCCCTTGTCCATCAGCAGCGCCGAGGTGACGATCTTCATCGTCGAGCCGGGCGCCAGCGAGCCCTGGGTGGCCATGTTGAAGCCCTTGGCCGGGGAATTGGCGAGCGCCAGGATCTCGCCGGTGCTGGGCTTGACCGCGGCCGCCGAGGCGGACTTCTTGCCCTGGACGGCCTTCTCGGCCGCGGCCTGGAGCTTCGCGTCCAGGGTGGTCTTCAGGGTGCCGGGGGTCCCCTTGGAGAGCACCTTCAGGGTCTTGTCGGGCTGCTGGTCGGCCGGCTTGGCGGCCTTGGCGCGCTTGATGAACAGCTCCACGCCGGGCTTGCCGTCGGTCTTGTCGCCGTACTTGTCGCGCAGGCTGTCCAGGATCGCGGCCAGCGTCGGGTGCGCCTCGGGGGTCAGCACCGCGCCGTTGCGGTCCACGGCCTTGATCGGCGGCGCCTCGGCCTCGCCGGTCCGCAGCTCGTCGCCCTTGACCAGGCCCGGGTGCAGCACGGACGGCTGCCAGGCGACCACCGGCTTGCCGGTGGCCTTGTCCCGGTGGAGGGTCGCCGAGCCGCGGTAGGAGTACGGCGCCTTGGTGCCCTTGTAGTCGATCTGCGCGGCGACGGTGTACGGGATCTTGTCGCCGGCGGGGGTGCCGGGCGTCACCGTCACCTTGGAGAAGCCGGCCCGCTTGGCGAAGGTGGTGAGCGCCGCCCGCGCGGTGTCCGGGCTGTCGGTCAGCTTCGCGGCCTTGGCGGCGTCGCCGGACTGCCAGGCGGTCAGGAACTCCTGGCCGGCCGTCTGCACCTCCTTGGCGGACAGCGGGCCGGTCGGCACCTTGGGCGCGTTGTCACCGGCCGCGGCGTCCGCGGACCGGACCTCCTGCGGCGTCGCGTCGTCCGATCCTCCGAACAGCGTGAAGCCGCCCACGACTCCCGCTACCAGGGCCACCGATCCGCCGATCAGCCCGTACTTCACCTCACGGCGCATGCCACCGATTCCCTCCCTGGAGCCTCGTCCTTGAATACGCACACAAGAACGTGCATCGCACTCTAAGGGACACGGGGAGAGCCCCGAGTCTCGATCCGGGCACGGTCCGGTGACGCGCTGTTGTAAGCCTGTGACGGAATCGTCGAACTCCGCCGGGCGCTCACACCCAGCTGTCGAACCACATCCGGTGGTGCCAGGCGCTCTTCGGGATCGGCAGGCCCGTGTAGAGCGGATAGAAGTAGATGAAGTTCCAGATGATGAGCAGGACCAGGACGCCGGCCCCCACGGCCCCGATGGTGCGGCGGCGCTCGGTCGCCCCCGGTGGCCCGATGAGCGCGCCGATCATCATGGCCAGCGCCAGGCACAGGAACGGCACGAAGACGACGGCGTAGAAGAGGAAGATCGTGCGCTCCTGGTAGAGGAACCAGGGGAGGTAGCCGGCGGCGACCCCGCAGGCGATGGCGCCGGCCCGCCAGTCCCGCTTGAACAGCCAGCGGTACAGGACGTAGAGCAGCGCGAAGCAGGACGCCCACCACAGCAGCGGGGTGCCCAGCGCCAGGACCTCGCGGGCGCAGCCCTCGGCCGCGGTGCAGCCGTCCTGGCCGAACTTGGGGTCCTCGTAGAAGTACGACACCGGGCGGCCCAGGACCAGCCAGCTCCAGGGGTTGGACTGGTAGGTGTGCGGGGTGGTCAGTCCGGTGTGGAAGGCGTAGACCTCGGTCTGGTAGTGCCACAGGCTGCGCAGCCAGTCCGGCAGCCAGGTCCAGCCGGCCGCCCGGCCCTCCGGGGTGGTGGCCCAGTCGCGGTAGTAGCCGCCCTTGGTGGCGATCCAGCCGGTCCAGGACGCGAGGTAGGTGGCCAGGGCGACGACGACGGTGGAGCCGAAGGCGGCCAGCACGTCGCGGCGCAGCGCCGAGCGGAACGGGCGCCGGGCACCGGCCGTGCGGCGGGCCGCGACGTCCCAGAGGAACGACATCAGGGCGAACGCCGCGAGGAAGTACAGACCGTTCCATTTGGTGGCGGAGGCCAGGCCCAGGCAGAGACCGGCCGCGATCCGCCAGGGCCGCCACCCCAGCAGAAGCCGGTCACCGACGTCGTCGTCCGGGCGGGCCACGCCGTCCGGACTCACCGGAAGCGCCGCCGCGAGCCGGGCGCGGGTGCGGTCCCGGTCCACCAGGAGGCAGCCGAACGCGGCCACCACCCAGAACATCACGATCAGGTCGAGCAGTGCGGTGCGGCTCATCACGAAGTGCAGGCCGTCCACCGCCAGCAGCGTCCCGGCCAGGCAGCCCAGGGCCGTCGACCGCATCAGCCGCCGCCCGATCCGGCAGATCAGCAGCACCGACAGGGTGCCGAGCAGCGCCACCATGAACCGCCAGCCGAAGGGGTTCATCCCCAGCGCCCACTCGCCGACCGCGATCAGCCACTTGCCCATCGGGGGGTGCACGACGTACGAGTGCTCCGGCGAGAGCAGGATCTGCGGCGGGTGGGCCACCAGCGCGTCGTTGGCGTTCTTGGCCCAGGTGCCCTCGTAGCCGTACTGGAGCAGCGACCAGGCGTCCTTGGGGTAGTACGTCTCGTCGAATATCACCTTGCGCGGGCTGCCGAGGTTCCAGAACCGCAGCACCCCCGCGAACAGCGCCACCAGCAGCGGGCCGCCCCAGCCCGACCAGCGCGCCAGCCGGGCCGCCGCGTCCGGACCCGCGCCGAACACCGCCCACAGCCGGCCGCCCGATGTCGGGAACGCGGGCACCAGCCGGGTCCGGACGTCGGCCGGCGGCGCGGCCGGATATCCGAATCGGCGCAGCCGCCGCTGCCAGACGGGGGGCTGCCGGGCCGGCTCCGGAGCGGCGTGCGCGACGGCGTCGGTCGCGGTGGTGTCACTCGTCACCCGGCCCATCGTAGGGAAGCAGCCTGTGGACCGGTGCGGAGCGCCACCGGCGGATGCCCGGCGGGCCGGGGCTGACCGGGGCGGGTCGGCGGGCCGGTGGTGTCCTGGGAGGATGGGCGGGTGACTGGAGTGCTGGTACTTGCAGGGACGCCCATCGGCGACATCGCGGACGCGCCGCCGCGGCTCGCCGCCGAACTGGCCGCCGCCGAGGTGATCGCCGCCGAGGACACCCGGCGGCTGCGCCGGCTGACCCAGGCGCTGGACGTGACGCCCACCGGCCGGATCGTGTCCTACTTCGAGGGCAACGAGGCGGCCCGTACGCCGGAGCTCGCCGACGCGCTGGCCGGCGGCGCCCGGGTGCTGCTGGTCACCGACGCCGGGATGCCGTCGGTGTCCGACCCGGGCTACCGGCTGGTGGCGGCGGCCGTCGAGCGCGGCATCAAGGTCACCGCCGTACCGGGCCCGAGCGCGGTGCTCACCGCGCTGGCCGTCTCCGGACTGCCGGTGGACCGCTTCTGCTTCGAGGGCTTCCCGCCGCGCAAGGCCGGCGAACGGCGCTCCCGGCTGCGCGAGGTCGCCGACGAGCGGCGCACCCTGGTGTATTTCGAGGCGCCGCACCGGCTCGACGACACCCTCGCCGCGATGGCCGAGGTCTTCGGCGCGGACCGCCGGGCCGCGGTCTGCCGCGAGCTGACCAAGACGTACGAGGAGGTCAAGCGCGGGACGCTGGGTGAGCTGGCGGCCTGGGCGGCCGAGGGCGTACGGGGCGAGATCACGATCGTCGTCGAGGGCGCCCCCGAGAGCGGGCCGCAGGAGCTGGCGCCCGAGGAGCTGGTGCGCCGGGTGCGGGTCCGCGAGGAGGCGGGCGAGCGGCGCAAGGAGGCCATCGCGGCGGTCGCGGCGGAGGCGGGGCTGCCCAAGCGGGAGGTCTTCGACGCGGTGGTCGCGGCGAAGAACGCGGAGAAAAGCGCCCCGTAGGCGGAGAAAGACGCCCCGCAGAAGCCCCTTACCGGGGGCTCACCGGCCACTCCGAAACCGGCCGCCGAAGAATAATGCGCAGGCCACGGAGAAAACCGACTCATCAGAAGGTAAATGACTGGCCGGAAAGGTAAAGCGCAGGCCGAGGCGTTGGGGTGATTTTCCTACCGTCGGCCAAATCTGCGCCAATACCGTCGGAGACCTGCTGCATTGCGCCACGGAAAGGCGTCCACTGGGGGAGGGACGAACCGTTCCCGAAGACCTTGTCCAGCGGACAAGAGGAGCGCACATGAGCGAGATCGCTAAGACCACCGCGGCGAACGCCACCGGCGTCCACCCCATCCCCCAGCCCGAGCCCTCCGCCCACGAGGCGTACTCCTTCGCCTGCATGAAGTGCGGATACGGCTGGGAGCAGGCGTACGAGATAGTCCACCAGCTCGACACCAAGGGCCGTGAGCGGGTCGTCTACTACACGGACGGCGAGCGGGTGCCGTCGCCGCTGACCTGCCCCACCTGCCTGAGCTGCGGCAGCAACGTCGTACGCATCATGCGCTCCGGACAGGTCTCGATGGTCTCCCACGCGATCGCGAACATGCACCAGCGCCAGCCCGCCGGCGAGAAGGGCCCCCGGGCCGAGAAGCACGACAGGAACGAGAAGAAGGGGACGCCGGCCGCGGAGCGCACCGGCAGCACCGCCGAGGCGCCCCCGGAGGCCGGCAAGCACCACTGGCACCTCTCCGACCTGCTGCACCCCTTCCAGCACCACCGCCGGTGAGGCCCGGCCGCGGCCCTCGTAGGATCGCGGCCATGGCACCGCAGGACAAGAACACCCCGCCGCCGCTGCCCGAGCCCCTTCGGGTGGCGGTCGCGGACTCGCACACCCACCTGGACATGCAGGACGGGACGGTCGACGAGGCCCTTGCCAAGGCCGCCTCCGTCGGTGTGACGACGGTCGTCCAGGTCGGCTGCGACATCAAGGGCTCGCAGTGGGCCGCCGAGACCGCCGCCGCGTACGAGAGCGTGCACGCCACCGTCGCCCTGCACCCCAACGAGGCCCCCCGGATCGTCCTCGGCGATCCCGACGGGTGGTCGCGGCAGGGCGCGCGCGAGCCGGGCGGGGACGCCGCGCTGGACGAGGCCCTCGCGGAGATCGACCGGCTCGCCGCCCTGCCCCAGGTCCGCGGCGTCGGCGAGACCGGCCTGGACCACTTCCGCACCGGCCCCGACGGCATCGCCGCCCAGGAGCGGTCCTTCCGCGCCCACATCGAGATCGCCAAGCGGCACGGCAAGGCCCTGGTCATCCACGACCGCGAGGCCCACGAGGACGTGCTGCGGATCCTGCGCGAGGAGGGCGCGCCCGAGCGGACCGTCTTCCACTGCTACTCCGGCGACGCCGAGATGGCCAGGACCTGCGCCGCGGCCGGCTACTTCATGTCCTTCGCCGGCAACGTCACCTTCAAGAACGCCCAGCCGCTGCGTGACGCCCTCGCCGTCGCCCCGCCGGAACTCGTCCTGGTCGAGACCGACGCCCCCTTCCTCACCCCCGCCCCGTACCGCGGACGGGCCAACGCCCCTTACCTCATTCCGGTCACCCTGCGCGCGATGGCCGACGTCAAGGGGATGACCGAGGACGCCCTGGCGACGGCCGTGGCGGCCAACACGGCACGCGCCTTCGGGTACTGATCACCGCGCCCGCCGCCGTCACCGCGGCGGGCCGGACGTCCCCCGAAGTGACCACTTTCCGTATCGATCCGACTTTGGAGAGTGGTCGACGCTCGGCTAGCCTCCGCCCGTCAACCGCATCCGTGGCATGTGGAGCGCGCCGTGAGTCTTCCGCAGAGCAGCAGCCACCGCGCCGCGCGCGGCCGTCGCAGACGCCGCGCCGAACGCCCCGAAGCCCTGCGGCGGCTGCTGCCCCGGGCCGCGGTCGTCGCCTTCCTCGCCGGCGGCACCACCGCCTTCATCGCCCATGACAAGGCCGTCCGGCTCAGCATCGACGGCACCCCCCGCACCCTGCACACCTTCGCCGACGACGTCGAGGACCTGCTGGCCGACGAAGAGCTCGGCATCGGCGACCACGACATCGTCGCGCCCGCCCCCGGCAGCACCCTGCACAGCGGCGACCACGTCGTGGTCCGGCACGGCCGCCCGGTCGTGCTCACCATCGACGGCCGGCGCCACCAGGTGTGGACCACCGCCGACACCGTCGCCGGCGCCCTCCACCAGCTCGGGGTGCGCGCCGAGGGCGCCTACCTCTCCACCTCCCGCTCCCGCCGCATCGAGCGGCACGGCATGGAACTGGCGGTCCGCACCGAACGCACCGTCGTCTTCGTCGCCGACGGCCGCGAACACCGCGTCCGCACCAACGCCGCCACCGTCCGCGAGGCCCTCGCCGAGGCCGGGCTGGCCCTGCGCGACCAGGACACCACCTCCGTACCGCCGGACAGCTTCCCGCGCGAGGGCCAGACCGTCTCCGTGCTGCGGATCACCGGCGGCAAGGAGGTCCGCGAGGAGCCCGTCCCGTTCCGCACGGTCAAGCGCACCGACCCGCAGCTGGCCCGCGGCACCGAGGCGATCGTCCAGCAGGGGCGGCCCGGCGTGCGGCGGGTCACCTACCGGCTGCGCACCGTCAACGGCGTCAAACAAAAACCGAAACGGCTGCACAGCGAGATCGTCCGGGCGCCCCGCCCGCAGATCGTGCACCTCGGCACCAAGGAACTGCCGCTCTCCGTACGCGGCGCCGACCACCTCGCCTGGGGCGCCCTGGCGCGGTGCGAGGCCGGCGGCCGGCCCGACGCGGTCGACTCCTCCGGCACCTACGGCGGGCTCTACCAGTTCGACGTCGCCACCTGGCACGCCCTCGGCGGCCGCGGCCGTCCCCAGGACGCCCCCGCCGAGGAACAGACCTACCGGGCCAAGAAGCTCTACATCAGCCGGGGGGCGAGCCCGTGGCCGGTGTGCGGCCGTAAGCTTCACGGGTGAGCAAGAGTACGACCGACGAGTCCGGCCCGCTGCTGGGTCCCGCCGACATCCGCGAACTGGCCGCGACGCTGGGCGTACGCCCCACCAAGCAGCGCGGCCAGAACTTCGTCATCGACGCCAACACCGTCCGCCGGATCGTGCGGACCGCCGATGTCCGGCCCGACGACGTCGTCGTCGAGATCGGCCCCGGCCTCGGGTCACTGACCCTGGCCCTGCTGGAGACCGCCGACCGGGTCACCGCCGTCGAGATCGACGACGTCCTGGCGGCCGCGCTGCCGGCCACCGTCGCCGCCCGGCTGCCCGAGCGCGCCGACCGCTTCGCGCTGGTGCACAGCGACGCCCTGCACGTCACCGAACTTCCCGGCCCCACGCCCACCGCGCTGGTCGCCAATCTGCCCTACAACGTCGCGGTGCCCGTACTCCTCCACATGCTCGCCACCTTCCCCGGCATCGAGCGCACCCTGGTCATGGTCCAGTCCGAGGTCGCCGACCGGCTCGCCGCCCGCCCCGGCAACAAGGTCTACGGCGTGCCGTCCGTCAAGGCCAACTGGTACGCCGACGTCAAGCGGGCCGGCGCCATCGGCCGCAACGTCTTCTGGCCCGCCCCCAACGTCGACTCCGGCCTGGTCTCCCTGGTCCGCCGGGAGCGGCCGGTGGACACCACGGCCGGCCGCGAGGAGGTCTTCGCCGTCGTCGACGCCGCGTTCGCCCAGCGCCGCAAGACGCTGCGGGCCGCGCTGGCGGGCTGGGCCGGCTCGGCCGCCGCGGCCGAGGCCGCGCTGGTCGCCGCCGGCGTCTCGCCGCAGGCCCGCGGGGAGGCACTGACGGTCGAGGAATTCGCCCGGATCGCGGAGAACCGGGTGAGCACGGAGAAGGAGGCGGGAAAGTGACGGCTACCGCGACGGTGACCGTACGGGTCCCGGCGAAGGTCAACGTCCAGCTGGCGGTCGGCGCCGCCCGCCCCGACGGCTTCCACGACCTCGCCAACGTCTTCCTCGCGGTCGGCCTCTACGACGAGGTCACCGCCACCCTCGCGGACACCCTGCGGATCACCGCCGAGGGCCACGACGTAGACCGGATCCCGCTGGACCGGACGAACCTGGCCGCCCGCGCCGCCGAACTCCTCGCCGCCCGCTACGGCCGCAGCCCGGACGTCCACCTCCACATCACCAAGGACATCCCGGTCGCCGGCGGCATGGCCGGCGGCAGCGCCGACGCCGCGGGCGCCCTGCTGGCCTGCGACGCCCTGTGGTCCACCGGCGCCTCCCGGGGCGAACTCCTCGACCTCTGCGCCGAGTTGGGCAGCGATGTGCCGTTCAGCCTGGTCGGCGGCGCGGCGCTGGGCCGGGGCCGCGGGGAACTGCTCACCCCGCTGCCGCTCGGCGGCGCCTTCCACTGGGTCTTCGCGGTCGCCGACGGCGGACTGTCCACCCCGGCCGTCTACCGCGAGTTCGACCGGCTGACCGCCGGCACCGCCGTCCCGGAGCCCGAGGCCGACCCCGCGCTGCTCGCCGCCCTCGCCGCCGGCGACACCGCGGCCCTCGCCGCCGCCCTGACCAACGACCTGCAGGCCGCGGCCCTCTCGCTGCGCCCGTCCCTGGCCGCCACCCTGGACGCCGGCACCGCGGCCGGCGCCCTGGCGTCCCTGGTCTCCGGCTCGGGACCGACCACCGCCTTCCTGGCCAAGGACGCGGAGTCCGCCCAGGCCGTCGCGGCGGCACTGCTGGCCTCGGGGACCTGCCGGGCGGTGCGGGTGGCGGACTCTCCAGCGGCGGGGGCGACCGTCATCTAGAGCGGGGCGGGGCGGGGTGAGCCGGGGCGGACGGTCCGGTTACCTCCCGTAGGGGGCGTTCGAACGGGTCCCGTAGGGGACGCGAGGCCCCCCTGCGGGGCCACAACGGGGCTGGGGCGGGCAATATTCCCGCGGCCCGCGGCCCCCGCCCGCCCCGTACGTCTCAACTGCGGGGCAGCGCCGCACCCTTGACGGCGGAAACGAAGGACGCCCAGGCCGCGGCGGGAAAGACTATCGCCGGCCCGTGCGGGTCCTTGGAGTCACGGACGGGGACGACGCCGGGGAGGCCGTCGACCACCTCGACGCAGTTTCCGCCGTCACCGTTGGTGTAGGTGCTCTTGCGCCAGACGGCGGTGCTCAAGTCAATGCGGTTGCTGGTCATTTCGGTAACCTCAGTTGACGAAGTGGTCGAACTCGCCGTTCTTCACGCCGAGGATGAAGGCGGCGAGCTTCTCCGGGGTGGTTCTGACGATCACGTGGGGATCGTCGCTTTCGCGTAGGAGTATTTCACCCGAATCTCTGGCCGTTTCGAGGCACTGCTCACTGTTGCCGCTGGAGAAGCTGGACTTCTGCCACTTGATTTCTCTGCTCATACCTTGGCTCTCACAATTCCCTTGCGATGTGTCGGATAACATTTCGCGACTCTTCGGGCGTGAGCGCCGCCTGATCAGCGACGCCGAGCTGCGCGCGATAGCGGTCAAGGTCAGCGGCTGCATCCAAGTAGCGGCCGCCCAAGGGGGTGTCGATGTGTGCGGTGTCGAGCTGTGGGACGACGCCGCTCGCGTACATCACCGTCTGCGTCACGTCGACGAAGTCCTCGCTGGTAAATGGGATGACCCGGAGAGCCAGGCCCGGCCGCTCGGACATGGACAAGAGGTGTTCGAGCTGCCTGCGTGCAACCTTTCGCCCGCCTACGCGCATGCGCAGCGCTGCCTCATGCACGATGGCCTCGAATTTCGGTGGTTCATCTCGTTCCAAGATGCCTCGCCGCTTCATGCGATGCTCGACCCGGGCCTTCAGCTCGTCGTCGGGAAGCCGTGGAATCGCGCTGGCGAAGAGGGCGTGCGCGTATTCCTCGGTCTGGAGAATGCCGGGAAACGTGACAGGTTGTAGGCACCGCAGTGCGGTGGCGTGGTGTTCAAGCTCGGCGATGTCGAGGAATCCGGGAGCGAGGATGCCGCGATAGTCGTCCCACCAGTGCTGTCCGCGATGCTCGCGCGCTATGGCGCACAGCGCTTCGACGAGGGCCTCGTCGTCGCAGGCATAGAAGACGGCGAGCCGGCGGATGCGGTCCTCGCTGACTCCGACGCGGCCCGCCTCGATGTGACTGATCTTGGCTTGGTCGGTCGAAACCAGCCCCGCCGCCTCTCGGGCGGTCTTGCCCGCGCGTTCCCGCAACTTCCGCAGCTCGCCCCCGAGTCGGGCTTGGCGGGCCGTTGGGTTGTCCCTTGGCGGCATGTCACCTTCCCCTGTCCGCGCACAGTGTCGCGCCTAACGGTGCCACGTTCCACCCAACCTGATTAATCCCGAGCGACAACCTTGCCCCGGGGCATATATGCCCCTACGGTCTGGGTAGTGCCGCGTCGCACGCCGCGGCCTCCGGAAGTGCCGCCGCCTGCATACCCGTTGGGCCGCCCAAGGGGCGGTCCCTGCGTCAGTGCGCCGAACCGAACGCAGCGCACAGGAAGGTGTAGCCGTATGCCCATCCATCACCAGTCCACCCCCGAAGACGTCCACGACAGCGCCGAGGAGCTGCGTACCGCGCTCAAGGACAACGGGATCACGCTGCCGTCGCTCGGTGTCGATCTGCCCGGCCTCGCGGGCAGTTACGCCGTCCCGCTCGTCGCCCTCGGTAACTGCAACGCGGTCACCGCGCGCAAGCTCGCCGAGGTTCTCCGCAAGGCGGCCGCGCGGTGAACGGCATGGCGGAATGGCTCCGAACGCGCCTTGACGCGCTGCTGAGTTGGTTACTTCCGGGGCGGGGCGGTCATCGAGGGAGCAGCGGTACCGGCGTCCTTTGCGGCACGGCCGTCGCGACCGCCACCGTCGCCTCGACGGCGCCCCGGGCGCCGCGCCGCCTGGTGCACGTCCGCCGGGTGCCGCCCGGTCTGCTCCTGTTGTGCGGGGAGGACAGCCGCCTCGTCCGGCCGTACGTGCGCGCGCCGAAGGCATGCCAGAGCCCGCCGGCCCACGACGTCAGGCGCCGGGAGCTGGCGGAGCGGGTGCGGATGCTCAACGCATGGTCGTCCGGTGGGTGCGGGCGGCGGTGACCGGGGCTTGCAGGGCTTGCAGGGTCTACTGGGGCTGATCGGCGGCCGCTGCTGCCAGTGCTCCTGCCACCAGGTGTCCTGCCGCCACCGCGGACCCGTCGTTGGTCGGGACGCAGCGGTCCGTCGTCGGGTCGTAGGCGGTCATGATCACACCGGCGTGGTCGGTGTCCGGCTCCTGCAACGTCACCGGGCGGCCCGCGGCGCGCAGCGCCCCGGCAAGGTCGCGGGAGTACTGGGGTGCCACGATCGGGTCGCGGCTGCCGTGGACGAGGTGCACCGGGACGGCCGGGTCCCGGCCCGCGGCGAGGTCGGCCAGCGGGGCGCTCCCGGTGGTGCGGGCCGGCAGGTCGTAGCGGCCCGCTACACCCACCACCGACCTCGGCCGCCACTCCTCCGCAACCTCGGGCCGCAGCGCGACCCCCAGCGCGGCGCCGGCCCCCGCCGACCAGCCGGCCAGCACGAAGGACTCCCCGTTGCCGCCCAGCCCGCCCGCTTCCTTGCGGGCGAAGGCCAGCGACTCCAGGAGCTGCGACCGGCCGCCGTCCGCGGCGTCCGAGCGCCAGTCCGGTACGAGGACCAGCAGACCGCGCGCCGCCGCGGTGCGCGCCAGGGGTTCGAGGACGTCGCGTTCGTCGGGGCCGATGCCGTGCCAGAGGAGGACGGTGGGCAGCGGTCCGGCCGCCCCCGCGGGGCGGTGGACGTCCAGCTGTTTGCCGTCCGGGCCGTAGACCAGCCCGCTTTCCGTTTCCACTGTCGTGCCCGTGTCAGGTGTCTCAGGAGTGGCGGAAGTCATGATGATCACGCTATCCAACCCCGCCGCTGCCCCTCAGCCGCTTTCCCCGTCAGGGTGCTTCCGTGGGCCGACTACGCTGGGAAGGTCGATCGATGCGAAGCGCAGGAGTGAGATGGCCGTCAACCTCGTCAATCTGGAAGCCGTCGGCAAGGTCTACGGGACCCGTGCCCTGCTCGACGGTGTTTCCCTCGGCGTCAACGAGGGGGACCGGATCGGCGTCGTCGGGCGCAACGGCGACGGCAAGACGACCCTCATCCGGATCCTGGCCAAGCTGGAGGGCGCCGACGACGGCCGGGTGACGCACGCCGGCGGGCTGCGGCTCGGCGTGCTGACCCAGCACGACTCGCTCGACCCGGCCGCCACCATCCGGCACGAGGTCATCGGCGACCTCGCCGACCACGAGTGGGCCGGCAACGCCAAGATCCGCGACGTGCTGACCGGCCTCTTCGGCGATCTGCACCTGCCCGGCTTCACGCACGGCCTGGACACCGTCATCGGCCCGCTCTCCGGCGGCGAGCGGCGCCGGATCGCGCTCGCCAAGCTGCTGATCGCCGAGCAGGACCTGATCGTCCTCGACGAGCCCACCAACCACCTCGACGTCGAGGGCATCTCCTGGCTGGCCCGGCACCTGCAGGCCCGGCGCTCGGCCCTGGTCGTCGTCACCCACGACCGCTGGTTCCTCGACCAGGTCTGCACCCGCATGTGGGACGTGCAGCGCGGCGCTGTGCACGAGTACGAGGGCGGCTACAGCGACTACGTCTTCGCCCGCGCCGAGCGGGAGCGGATCGCGGCCAGCGAGGAGGCCAAACGGCAGAACCTGATGCGCAAGGAGCTGGCCTGGCTGCGCCGCGGCGCCCCGGCGCGGACCAGCAAGCCCCGCTTCCGCATCGAGGCCGCCAACGAGCTGATCGCGGACGTCCCGCCGCCCCGCGACAGCGCCGAGCTGATGAAGTTCGCCAACTCCCGGCTGGGCAAGACCGTCTTCGACCTGGAGGACGTGACCGTCCAGGCCGGCCCGAAGGTGCTGCTCAAGCACCTGACCTGGCAGCTGGGCCCCGGTGACCGGATCGGCCTGGTCGGCGTCAACGGCGCGGGCAAGACCTCGCTGCTGCGGGCGCTGGCCGAGGCGGCCCGTACAGCGGGCGAGGCGCAGCCGGCCGGCGGCCGGATCGCCGTCGGCAAGACCGTGAAGCTGGCCTACCTCTCGCAGGAGGTCGCCGAACTCGACCCGGACTGGCGGGTGCTGGAGGCCGTACAGCGGGTCCGGGAGCGCGTCGACCTGGGCAAGGGCCGGGAGATGACCGCCGGCCAGCTCTGCGAGAAGTTCGGCTTCACCAAGGAGAAGCAGTGGACGCCGGTCGGCGACCTGTCCGGCGGTGAGCGCCGCCGGCTGCAGATCCTACGGCTGCTGATGGACGAGCCCAACGTCCTCTTCCTCGACGAGCCCACCAACGACCTGGACATCGAGACGCTGACGCAGCTGGAGGACCTGCTCGACGGCTGGCCCGGCTCGCTGATCGTCATCAGCCACGACCGCTACTTCATCGAGCGCACCACCGACCGGGTCCAGGCCCTGCTCGGCGACGCCACGCTGCGGATGCTGCCGCGCGGCCTGGACGAGTACCTGGAACGCCGCCAGAAGGTCATCGAGGCCGCCACCCCGGCGCCCGCGCAGCCGGCCGCGGCGGCGAAGAAGCCCGCGGCGCTCAACCGCGCGGCCCAGAAGGAGCTCCAGAAGATCGAGCGCCAGCTGGACAAGATCGGTGACAAGGAGGCGAAGCTGCACGCCCAGATCGCCGAGCACGCCACCGACTTCGAGAAGGTCGCCGGCCTCGACGCCCAGCTCCGCGAACTGGCCGGGGAACGCGACGAGTTGGAGATGCGCTGGCTGGAGCTGGCGGAGGACGCGTAGGGGCGGGCAGCTGCGGTGGGCCGGCGGCCCACCGCACCGGGCCCTCAGTCCAGCGGCTTGCGGACCTCGTTGCGGATCTTGCCCGCCTTGTCCGCGAACGCCTGGAGGTCGACGGACTGCGGGTCCTTGGACAGCTCCGCGGCGTCGGTCTGGGCGACGTTCACGGACGCGCTGGAGTCGGCCCATATGCAGAAGGTCAGCGTGACCTTCTGCCCCATCTCCGTGCGCACGTCCACGCCACAAGTCAGCGGGTCCCCGCCGCCGCTCGGCGTGAACTTCTTCTCCGGCACCGCGACGACCGTCTTCCCGTCGCGCGTCATCCCCTGGATGGCGTGCTCGACGCTCGTCTCCGGGTCGTCTATGGAGCCGTACATCCCCAGCATCACCATCGACTTGGTCCCGCTGGTGTACTGCCCGCCGACCGTCCGTAGGCCGTGTTCGTTGGCCCCGTCGTGCGGCACCGCGCTGTCGGCCTGCTGGGAGATGTCCTTGGCGAGCTTGTACTCCCCGCCCGCCAGCGTCTGCGGCACCGTGATCCGGTACTTCGGGCCGCCGGAACCGCCCGAGCCGCCCCCGCGGAGCGCCACGGTCGACGCGATGCTCCCGACCACCAGCACACCGACGATCGCGCCGATGATTCCCCACACCTTTCCGCTCTTGTTGCGGGGCGGGACCGGCGGCGGCACCATTCCGGGCCCGCCGTAACCGGGGTAGCCCTGCGGCGGCACCCCGTAAGGAGGCTGCGGCGGCGCTCCGTACGGGCCCTGTGCGGGGGCGTCGTAGGGCCCCTGCGGCGCGTACGGCCCCGGGAGCGGCGGTATCTGACCGCCCGGTACCTGGCCGCCCGGTACCTGCTGCGGATATCCGTAACCCGGCGCGCCCCCGAAGCCGTTGTGCGGCTGCTGCGGTGTACTCATGACTTTCCTTCGCTCACGTTTCGCCCCACCCCGGCATCGAACCGCGTGCCGTGTGCACCGCATGGAGCCGGTCGCCCCGGTCCCCCGCCTGCTGACGTCAACTGTGGCACACGGCACCGACACCGCCCCCGGAGGCGTTCCTCGCGCGGGCCGGGCCCCGGCGGAGGGTCTCGTTCAGGCGGCAATCGGCCCCGAATGGCCGGGATTCCAGCATTCCGGGGGGCTTCTGCCCGGTAGGGGGCGCGCATCGGCAATCGAGCGTGTAGCTTCCCGGGGACGAACGGCCCGGCCGGGGCGCGCCGGGGGCGGGCGGAGGGAGGGGGTTGCTCTATGGGCGTGCGGCTCATGGTGGTCGACGATCACCGGCTGCTCGCGGAGGCGCTCGCCTCGGCGCTGAAGCTGCGCGGGCACCGGGTGCTGGCGGCCGCCGCGCCGAGCGCCGGGGCCGCGGAGCTGGTGGTGAGCCGGGCACCCGAGGTGTGCCTGCTGGGGACCGCGGCGCCCGCCCAGCCGGGCACCTTCGACCCGGTCGTACGGATCAAGAAGGAGCGGCCGCAGGTGGCGGTGGTGGTGCTGGGGCCGGTGCCCAGCCCGCGCGGGATCGCCGCGGCGTTCGCGGCCGGGGCGTCCGGGTACGTCCGCAACGACGAGCGGATCGAGGGCGTCGAGCGGGCCATGATGAAGGCCCGGGCGGGGGAGTCGGCGGTCTCGCCGCAACTGCTCCAGCAGGCGTTCGAGGAGCTGCTGCACCCGGCGGCGCAGCCGGACGACGAGGGCGCGCGGCTGCTGGAACTGCTCACCCCGCGCGAGGTCGAGGTCCTGATGCGGGTCGCGGACGGCGAGGACACCCGGCTGATCGCGGCCGGGATGGACATCGCGCCGAGCACCGCGCGCACGCACGTGCAGCGGGTGCTGATGAAGCTGGAGGTCGGGTCCCGGCTGGAGGCGGCCGCGCTGGCGGCGCGCACCGGGCTGCTGGACCGGGCGGGCCGCGGGCGGCCGGCCCGGACGACGACGGCGGCGGGGACGGACGAGCCGTCCCCGCCGCCGCAGTGAGGCCGGGCCGCCGCGGCCAGACCGGCGCCGGTCAGCCCTCGGCGGGCCCGTCGCCGGCCGCGGCCCGGAGTTCCTCGGCCGTGGGCGGCACGGTCGGCCGCAGCTTCAGCCAGACCAGGAAGAACAGGCCGAGGACGAGCATGCCGAGGCCCGTCCAGAGGTTGATGTTGATGTCCTGGGCCTTCTTGAGGTCCGCGTCGGACGCGGTGATTCCGGCGATCGTGACGATCACGCCGTAGACGACGAACAGGCCGCCGATGATGCGCCGTACGTCGAAGAGCCGCGCGGCGGTCGCCGATTCGCGCTCCAGCTCCTCGACCTCGTGCTGGTGATCACTCATGGTGGGTCAACTCCGCTGTTGGGGGCCGGGGTTCAGAAGGAGAACGGGACGTAGCAGACGGCGGACAGGATGAGCGCGCCCCAGCCCAGCAGGGCCGGGCGGCGGTACCAGGCGTCGTCGCCCTCGGCGGGCGGTTCCTCCATGCCGGGGGACCTCGTGCCGTAGACCAGTCCGGCCAGGGACTCGGCGGGCTTGGGCTTGGTGACCATGGTGACCACGACCATCACCAGCGCGCCGACGACGAACGCGACGATCGACGAGACGAAGTTGGCGCCCTGGTCCGAGGGGATCGCGATGATGCCCTGCTTGTAGAAGCCGAAGTAGTTGACCATGGCGGCGGCGGTTCCGGACAGCAGCCCCCAGAAGCCGGCCGCGGCGCTGGTCCGCTTCCAGAACATGCCGATGATGAACACCACGAACAGCGGGACGTTGAAGAAGGAGAACAGCGTCTGGAGGTAGTTCATGATGTTGCTGAAGGACGAGGCGATGAAGGCGGTGCCCATGCCGATCAGCACGCCGACCGCGGTGACCACGCGTCCGGTCTTCAGGTAGTACGCGTCCTCGCGGCCCTTCTTCAGGTACGCGGCCCAGATGTCGTTGGTGAAGACCGTGTTGAAGGACGACACGTTGGCGGCCATGCCGGCCATGAAGGCGGCGAGCAGACCGGTGACGGCGATGCCGAGGACGCCGTTGGGGAGCAGGTCGCGCATCAGGACCGGGATCGCGTCGTTGTACTGCAGCCCGTCCTTGCTCTTGCCCAGCGTCGGCTCCATGACCAGCGCGATCAGGCCGGGCACGACGACGACCATGGGTATGAAGATCTTCGGGAAGGCGGCGATCAGCGGGGTGCGCTTGGCGGCCGAGAGGTTCTTCGCGGACAGCGCGCGCTGCACCTCGGCGAAGTTGGTGGTCCAGTAGCCGAAACTCATCACGAAGCCGAGGCCGAGGACGATGGTCAGCCAGTTGGCGCCCAGCGGGTTGCCCTCGCCGATGCCGGTGCCCTTCCAGGCGGTCAGGAACGCGTCGCCGTGCGAGGAGGTCAGCGAGTCGGTCAGGCCGTGCCAGCCGCCGACGCGCTTGAGGCCGACGACGGTCAGCGGGATCAGCGCGGCGAGGATGACGAAGAACTGCAGCACCTCGTTGTAGATCGCCGAGGACAGCCCGCCGATGGTGATGTACGCCAGCACGAAGAAGCCGGCGACGACGATCGCCACCCACTGCGGCCAGCCGAGCAGCGCCTGCAGCACGATCGCCATCGCGTAGAGGTTGACGCCCGCGATGAGCACGGACGAGACCGCGAAGATGACCGACGACAGCAGGTGCGAGGACGGGCCGAAGCGGTGCAGCAGGAATTCCGGCACCGAGCGGACCTTGGAGCCGTAGTAGAACGGCATCATCACCAGGCCGAGGAAGACCATCGCCGGGATGGCGCCGATCCAGTACCAGTGGACGGTGTAGGCGCCGTACTGCGCGCCGTTGGCGGCCATCCCGAGGATCTCGGTGGCGCCGAGGTTGGCGGCGACGAACGCCAGGCCGGTGACCCAGGCGGGCAGGGACCGCCCGGAGAGGAAGAAGTCCAGGCTCGTCCTCACGCTGCGCTTGGCCGCGAAGCCGATGCCGAGGACGACGACGAAGTAGAGGGCCAGGATCGTGTAGTCGAGCCCGTTGGTGGGCAGCCGTAGCCCTTCGGCCAGATTGATCATGTCGTAGCTCGCTTCTTTGCGTGCGGCGGTGCGGGCGGTCGGAACGCACAGAAAGCTACGCTCGGGCGGTCAGAAACTGAACACTTTTGTTCGTTTGAGTTGTTGGATCGTGATGAGGAAGAGGCATATGCCCCGTCTCGTCCGGCACTGCGCGCGCGAC
This sequence comes from Streptomyces bugieae, assembly GCF_036352915.1. NCBI lineage: Bacteria > Bacillati > Actinomycetota > Actinomycetes > Kitasatosporales > Streptomycetaceae > Streptomyces > Streptomyces bugieae. The sequence goes on along the minus strand of NZ_JAZBJP010000044.1, from coordinate 34,167 downwards.
CGCGGCGGCCCGGTCCGGCGTTGACGCAACTGTTTAGTTGTGCTTCATTGTGTTTGTTTGTGTTTGGTCGGTGAGGTGAGGAGCCCCCGGGGTGAAGAAGACGACGACGCGGCTCGCGGACGGCCGGGAGCTGATCCACTACGACTCGCGCGACGACGTCGTACGCGACGCCGTCGACCGGCGCCCCCTCGACCCGGTCGCCACCGCCGCCGAGATCCGCGCCGACCGGCTCCTCGGTGACCGCGTCGCCATCGCCTCGCACCGCCAGGCCCGCACCTACCACCCGCCGGCCGACGCGTGCCCGCTGTGCCCCTCCCGTGCGGGCCGGCAATCCGAGATCCCCGCCGCCGACTACGACGTGGTCGTCTTCGAGAACCGCTTCCCCTCCCTCGCCGGGGACCGCGGCCGCTGCGAGGTCGTCTGCTTCACCCCCGACCACGACGCCTCGTTCGCCGACCTCACCGAGGAACAGGCCGCCCTGGTCCTCGCCGCCTGGACCGACCGCACCGCCGAACTCTCCCAACTCCCCGGCGTCGAGCAGGTCTTCTGCTTCGAGAACCGCGGCGCGGAGATCGGCGTCACCCTCGGCCACCCGCACGGCCAGATCTACGCCTACCCCTTCGTCACCCCGCGCACCGAGCGGATGCTGGCTTCACTCGCCGCCCACCGCGAGGCCACCGGACGCAACCTCTTCGACGACGTCGTCGCCGACGAACGGGCCGACGGCCGCCGCATCGTCCTCGACGGCGACCACTGGGTGGCGTTCGTCCCGTACGCCGCCCACTGGCCCTACGAGGTGCACCTCTACCCCAAGCGCCGGGTGCCCGACCTGCTCGCCCTCGACGACGCCGCCCGCGCCGAATTCCCCCGGCTCTACCTGGAGCTCCTGCGGCGCTTCGACCGGATCTTCGACACCGGCGCCGGCGCCCCGCCGACCCCCTACATCGCCGCCTGGCACCAGGCGCCGCACCGCACCGCACAGCGCCCGGACTTCGCCCTCCACCTTGAGCTTTTCACCATTCGCCGGACTTCCGGCAAGCTGAAGTTCCTCGCGGGTTCCGAATCCGGCATGAACGTGTTCATCAACGACGTGCCGCCGGAAGCCGCGGCCGAGCGACTGCGAGAGGTAGCGAGCAAGCCATGAGCAAGTACCTGGTGACGGGCGGGGCGGGGTATGTCGGAAGTGTGGTGGCCCAGCATCTGCTGGAGGCCGGCCACACCGTGACCGTGCTCGACAACCTCTCCACCGGCTTCCGGGCCGGCGTCCCCGCGGGCGTCGACTTCATCGAGGGCGACATCCGCGACGCCGCGAAGTGGCTGGACGCCTCCTACGACGCGGTGCTGCACTTCGCCGCGTTCTCCCAGGTCGGCGAGTCCGTCGTCAAGCCCGAGAAGTACTGGGACAACAACGTCGGCGGCACCATGGCGCTGCTGGCGGCGATGCGCACCGCGGGCGTGCGCAAGCTGGTCTTCTCCTCCACCGCGGCCACCTACGGCGAGCCGGTGAACACCCCCATCACCGAGACCGACCCGACCGCCCCCACCTCCCCCTACGGCGCCAGCAAGCTCGCCGTCGACCACATGATCAGCGGTGAGGCCGCCGCCCACGGTCTGGCCGCGGTCTCGCTGCGCTACTTCAACGTCGCCGGCGCCTACGGCAGCTGCGGCGAGCGCCACGACCCCGAGTCGCACCTCATCCCGCTCGTCCTCCAGGTCGCCCAGGGCCGGCGCGAGGCGATCTCCGTCTTCGGCGACGACTACCCCACCCCCGACGGCACCTGCGTCCGCGACTACATCCACGTCGCCGACCTGGCCGAGGCCCACCTGCTGGCCCTGGACGCGGCCACCGCCGGCGAGCACCTGATCTGCAACCTCGGCAACGGCAACGGCTTCTCCGTCCGCGAGGTCATCGAGACCGTCCGCACGGTCACCGGCCACCCCATCCCCGAGGTCACCGCCCCGCGCCGCGGCGGCGACCCGGCCGTCCTGGTGGCCTCCGCCAAGACCGCCGCCGACCGCCTCGGCTGGCAGCCCCGCCGCGCCGACCTCGCGGGCATCGTCGCCGACGCCTGGGCGTTCGCGCAGAGCCTCGACCACACCAGCTAGCCGCACCGGACGAAGGAGCCTCGATGGCAGGTCACGAAGCCGCCACCCCGACCACCGGGCGCCCGCACGGCGCCCGGCACACCGCGGACCGGTTCGCCGCGGTGTACGGCGCCGCCCCCACGGGAATCTGGGCGGCGCCCGGCCGGGTCAACCTGATCGGTGAACACACCGACTACAACGACGGCTTCGTGCTGCCGCTGGCGCTCCCGCACACCACCCTCGCCGCCGCAGCACCCCGCACCGACGGGGTGCTGCGGCTGCACTCCGGCGGCGCCGACGGCGGCGTCGTCGAACTCCGCATCGACGCCCTGCGGCCCACCGCCCAGGGAGGCTGGGCCGCCTACCCGGCCGGCATCGTCTGGGCGATGCGGGAGGCCGGACTGCCCGTGGGCGGCGCGGACCTGCACTACGACAGCACCGTGCCCACCGGCGCCGGACTCTCCTCCTCCGCCGCCCTGGAGGTCGCCACCGCCCTCGCCCTCAACGACCTCTACGCCCTCGGCCTGGAGCCGCAGCGGCTGGCCCGGATCGCCCAGCGGGCCGAGAACGCCTTCGTCGGCGTGCCCTGCGGGATCATGGACCAGACCGCCGCGGCCTGCTGCACCGAAGGCCATGCGCTGTTCCTGGACACCCGCGACCTGACCCACCGCCAGGTGCCGTTCGACCTCGCGGGGGAGGGGCTGCGGCTGCTGGTCGTCGACACCCGGGTGAAGCACGAGCTGGGGGACGGCGCGTACGCGGAGCGGCGCGCCGGCTGCGAGCGCGGTGCGCGGGCGCTCGGGGTGCGGGCCCTGCGCGACGTGTCCGGTGCGCATCTCCCCGAGGCCCTCGCCGAGCTCGCCGGCGAACCCGGCGTACCGGCCCTGGTCCGCCACATCGTCACCGAGAACCAGCGGGTCGAAGAGGTCATCGCCTGCCTGGACGCCGGCCGCACCCGCGCCATCGGCCCGCTGCTGACCGCCGGCCACGCCTCGCTCCGCGACGACTTCGCGATCTCCTGCCCGGAACTCGACCTCGTCGTCGACACCGCCCTCGCCGCGGGCGCCCTCGGGGCCCGGATGACCGGCGGCGGCTTCGGCGGCTCGGCGATCGTCCTCGTCGAGGAAGCGGCCGCCACCGGGATCGGCACGGCGGTCACCGAGGCCTTCGCGGCCGCCGGCCATCTGGAACCGCGGATCTTCGAAGCCGTACCCAGCGCCGGAGCGCACCGGCTCCAGTAGGGCGCGACGGGCGGCGTGCGGCCATCGGCACGTCACCAAATGGACCGGGTGCGACAGCAGTTTGGCCATTCACCTTCCCTCGCCGCGGCCCGTCCGTACCCTGAGATCCTGCACCGGTGGGGGCCGGTGCTGATCAGGGGGCGAGACCGTTCGGGTACGGCGCCTGGGGTGGGGGTAGTCATGTCGGCACGGCGGCGGCCGTGCGACCGAGGCGATCTTCAATCCGGGCGTCGTGCCCGCTATGGTCCGTTCACCGAGACAGGGGGTCTCTGTGCAACGCATCCGGGTTCTGGTGGTCGACGACCACCGCATCTTCGCCGAATCCCTGGCAGCCGCGCTCGCCGCGGAGCAGGACGTGGACGTCGCGGCCGCGGGCAGCGCCCCGGCCGCCCTGCGCAATCTCGACCGGGCGGTCACCGACGGCCGCCGCTTCGACGTGCTGCTCGCCGACGCCGACCTGGCCGCGCCGCTGCTCGCGGTGCCGGCACAGGGCGCGGCCCGCGAGCCGGTCGTCCCGCGCAGCTGCCCGCGGGACGGCATCGCGCTGGTCTCCGGCCTGCGCACCAGCCACCCGTACCTGCGTACGGTCGTCGTCGCCGACCGCGACGACCCGCGCCGGGCGGCCGCCGCCCTGCAGGCCGGCGCGTCCGGCTGGGTCGCCAAGGACTGCTCGCTGTCCCGGCTGCTCGCCGTGATCCGCGGCGTGCTGCGTGACGAAACGCATCTGCCGCCGGCGCTGCTGACCGGTGTGCTGCGCGAGCTGACGGCCGCCCGCAAACACCGTTCGGAGAGCGAGCGGCTGGTCGAGTCGCTCACCCCGCGCGAACGCGAGGTGCTCCGCTGCATGGTGGCCGGCCTGGGCCGCAAGGCCGTCGCCGAGCGGCTGTTCCTCTCCCCGCACACGGTCCGCACGCATATGCAGAACGTGCTCGGCAAGCTGGGGGTGCACTCGACCCTCGCCGCGGTGGCGCTGGCGCGCCGGGCGGGGGTGGGGCCGGTGGAGCTGGAGCCGGTGCCGGCTGTGCCGTAGCCCCACGTACTTGGCTGTCCCGCCGCGGTTGTTGCTCGCCGTTGTGCGCTTTGCGGCGCCTCCCACGTACCTGTCTGCGGCGCCGCGGTTGTTCTCGCCGTTGCGCCTGCGGCGGGCTGGGTTGTTGTCGGGTGCGGTGACGGGCCTCCGGGGCCTGGTGTGTGGACTGCTTCGCTTTACGTCCACACACCAGGCCCCTCCGGCCCGTCCCCTCCCGTGGGGGGGAAGTTGAGGCCGGTGGGGGTGGGCGTCATGCCTATGCGTGTGTGGTGGGTGTGGAAGGTCCCGTCAGGACCGCTACGCCGCGGGGTGGCAGGGTGAGCTGGGTGACGGTCGGGCCGTCGGGGGTCAGTGCGTCGCGGAGCGGCCTCGGGAGGGTGATGTCGGCGGGGTCTGCGCCGTGGTTGAGGAGGAAGACGTAGCGGACGTCGGTGCCCTCCCGGACGGTGGCCTGGACGCCGGGGGGCAGGTTCGGGAGTACGGGGGTGACGCCTGCTTCCGACCGTACGTCGTCCAGGAGGGCGCGCAGCAGCGCGGGGTCGGGGCGGGTCGCGACGTACCAGGCTGTGCCCTGGCCGTAGGTGTGGCGGGTGAGGGCGGGGCGGCCGGTGAGGTCGCCGTTGGTGAAGTGGGCCAGTGGCTCGGCTCCTTGGAGGTCGACGGCTTCGGACCACAGGTCTGCCCGGCCGGTGTACGTGCCGTCTCCGACGCTCACGGACTGGTGTGTGGCCAGTGGCCAGAATTCCTCGACGCGCAGGCCCAGCAGTTCTCGTAGCGGTCCCGGGTAGCCGCCCGGATGGACGCGGTCGTGTGCGTCGACGATGCCGGAGAAGAACGACACCAGCAGCCGCCCGCCGTCGCGCACGTAGTCGGCCAGCCGCTCCGCGTCCCGTTCGGTCAGCAGGTAGAGGTTGGGGACGACGACCAGGCGGTAGCCGGTCAGGTCGCGTTGGGGTGGGAGCACGTCGCAGGCCACGCCGGCCTCGAACAGCGGGCGGTAGTGGTCCAGCGCGATCCGGGAGTGGTCCAGTGCGGTGGACGGTTTGGAGTCCAGCTCCAGTGCCCACCAGCTGTGCCAGTCCGCCAGCAGTGCCACCTCGGCCCGGGACCGGGTGCCCTCGATGCCGGGTACGGCCGCCAGCTCCCGTCCCAGTTCCGTCACCTCGCGGAAGATCCGGGTACCGGTCCCGCCGTGCGGCACCATCGCCGAGTGGAACTTCTCGGCGCCGCCCAGCGACTGCCGCCACTGGAAGAACAGCACCGCGTCCGCGCCCTGTGCGACCGCCTGCCAGCTCCACAGCCGCATCGCACCGGGCGGCTTGGGACCGTTGCGGGGCCGCCAGTTGACCGCGCTCGGTGCCTGCTCCAGCAGCAGCCAGGGCTGCCCGGACCGCGCGGACCGCATCAGGTCGAAGACGTAGCCGGCCCGGACGTGGTCGTCGGCGGCGTACGGGTCCTGGTAGAAGTCCAGCGCCATCGCGTCCATATGGGGCGCCCAGGCGAACGCGTCCACCGGTTTGTGCTGCGGCATCAGGTTGGTGGTGACCGGTACCCCGGGGGTGAGCCGTTCCAGGACCTCCTTCTCGGCGAGGTAGCAGGTGCGCAGTGCCTCGTCGCCGAACCGCAGGTAGTCCAGCTGCTGGGCGGGGTTGGGGAAGGTGGGTGCGGTGCGCGGCGGCAGCACCTCGTCGAAATCGCCGTAGCCCTGCGACCAGAAGGCCGTCGACCAGGCCGCGTTGAGCGCGTCGATGCTGCCGTAGCGGGTGCGCAGCCAGCGCCGGAAGTCCGCGGCCGACACGTCGCAGAAGCACTGCCGGGTGTGGCAGCCGTACTCGTTGCCGACGTGCCACATGGCCAGCGCCGGATGGTCGGCGTAACGGGTGGCGAGCTGCTCGACGAGGCGTACGGCGTGGGTGCGGTAGACGGGGCTGGAGGGGCAGTAGTGCTGCCGGCCACCGGGCCAGCGGCGCTGTCCGTCCGGACCCTCGGGGAGGATCTCGGGGTGCGCGCGGGACAGCCAGGGTGGCGGTGAGGCGGTCATCGTCGCCAGACAGACGGCGATGCCGGCGCCGGCCAGCCCGTCCATGACCCGGTCGAACCACCCGAAGTCCCATTGCCCGGGCCGGGGTTCGACCTTCGCCCAGGAGAAGATCCCGGCGGTGACCATGGTGACGTGGGCCGCCTTCATCAGCTCCAGGTCCTCGGCCCACACCTCCTCGGGCCACTGCTCGGGGTTGTAGTCGCCGCCGAAATGGATGCCCATCGGTCCCCCCAGGGGTCGAAGCTCGGGCGGGCCGGTCCGCGGCCCGCGGGCGCCCGGGACCCGTGTCCCGGTCAGGACGAGTTCTTGTACACGCTCCAGCCGCCGTCCACGACGAGGCTCGCGCCGGTGATGAAGGACGCCTCGGGGGAGAGCAGGAAGGCGATCGCGGCGGCGATCTCCTCGGGCCGCCCCAGCCGCCGCGCGGCCGTCTCCGCGGCGGCGGCCTGCCGTTCCTCCTCGCCGATCCCGTCCCAGGCCGCGGTCAGCACGGGGCCCGGCAGCACGCTGTTGACCCGAATCTCCGGCCCGTATTCGACGGCCAGTTGGCGGCCCAGCCCGGTCAGCCCGGCCTTCGCCGCCGCGTAGGCGGGCCGGCCCGGCAGCCCCACCAGGGCGTGCACGGACGAGGTCAGCACCACCGCGCCGTGCCGCTCCCGCAGGTCCGCGAGCGCGGCCCGCACGCCGAGGAACGAGCCGGTCAGGTTCACCGCGAGCTGTCGCTCCCAGTCGGCGAGCGGGGTGCGGTCGGCCGGCGCCACGTACGGCAGGTAGGCATTGCTCACCAGCCCGTCCACCGGGCCGTAGCGCCGCCGCGCGGCCTCGACGGCCCGCTGCCAGTCCGCCTCGCCGGCCACGTCGCCGTGCTCGAACGAGGCCCGGCCGCCGGCCGCGCGGATCCGTCGGGCGAGGTGCTCGCCGCGGGCGTCGTCGAGGTCCAGCAGCAGGACGCCGGCGCCCTCGGCGGCCAGCCGGTCGGCGGTGGCCGCCCCGATGCCGGCGGCGGCCCCGGACACCACGACCGTACGGCCCTCGAACCGCCTGCCGTACGGGCCGCGGGGCCGGCGCGGTGCGCGTTGCTGGCTCATGGCGCGATCCAAGTGCACAACGGGAGCGGGCTGCAAGGGGACGGGGTGCACAGGGGGCGCGCGTCGAATCAGGAGGCGCATTAGGCGGGCTTACGCGCCCCCAATTGCCGCCTGTGACACTGTGGCGCACGCGGGCTGACGGTGTGTTGTCGCGGCGGTGCCGCCGCCCCTGCGACCTCTGGCGACAGCGCCCGCGCCGCTGCCCGGGGAGTGCGCGCCCCTCTTCCACCCCGAAGAGTCGACGTGGGCAGGGGTGTCGGGCCGCCGTCGGAAGCCGGACGGGCGCACCGGGGTGTCGGCGACCGGCTATCCCGGGATGTTGTCGAACGGCCCGGTCAGCTTCCGCAGCAGGCCGGCCAGTTCGCCGCGCTGGTGACGGGAGAGTTCGGCCAGGATGGCGCGTTCCTGTACCAGCAGTCCGGCCAGTGACTGGTCGGCCTTGTCGCGGCCCTCCGGAGTCAGTCTGACCAGCACTCCGCGCCGGTCGCTGGGGTCGGGCAGCCGCTCGACGAGGTTCTTCTTGGCGAGCCGGTCGATGCGGTTGGTCATCGTCCCCGAGGTGACCAGCGTCTGCGTCAGCAGCGCTCCGGGGGAGAGCTGATACGGCGCCCCGGCCCGGCGCAGCGCCGTCAGGACGTCGAACTCCCAGGGTTCCAGGCCCACCTCGGCGAACGCGATGCGGCGGGCCCGGTCGAGGTGTCTGGCCAGCCTGGAGACGCGGCTGAGGACCTCAAGCGGTTCCACGTCGAGGTCCGGGCGCTCCCGGCGCCATGCTGCGACCAGTCGGTCGACCTCGTCCTCCATGACGATCAGTGTAAAGGGTCTGTCGACATGAAGTCTCTTGACGTCGAGATATATTTCGCTGGACTATGGGGCATCGTCGGCGGAGGCTCGGTTTCCGGCCGCCACGGCTCGAACCGGACCTGCCCACCCGACCGCGCCAGCCCTGTGCCAGCCCTGCACGACGAAAGGGTTATGAACATGCACGACGCACCAACCTGGGATCCGCAGCAGTACCTCCGCCACTCCGGGCACCGCACCCGCCCCTTCCTCGACCTGCTCGCCCGGATACCGGAGCTGCCCCGGCGGGACCGCCCCGCCCGCATCGCCGACCTCGGCTGCGGCCCAGGAAACGTCACCGCCCAGCTCGCCATCCGCTGGCCCGACGCGCACATCACCGGCTACGACAACTCCCCCGAGATGCTCAAGGAGGCCGAGACCCACGCCGGCCCCACCCCGGGCGGCGGCCACCTCGACTTCGCCCCCGCCGACGCCACCGACTGGACCCCCGACGAGCCCTTCGACCTGATCGTTTCCAACGCGGCGCTGCAATGGGTGCCCAACCATCCCGAGTCCCTGCCGCGCTGGATCGACGCCCTCACGCCCGGCGGCACCCTCGCCTTCCAGGTCCCCGGCAACTTCACCTCGCCCAGCCACGCCCTCCTGGGCGAGCTGTGCGACGCCCCCCAGTGGCGCGAACGCCTCACCACCCACGGCCGGCGCTTCGTCCACATCCTCGAACCCGCCGGCTACCTCGAACGCCTCACCGACCTCGGCTGTGACGCCGATGTCTGGGAAACCACCTACGTCCAGCTCCTGAAGGGCGACGACCCGGTCCTCGACTGGGTCAAGGGCACCGCCCTGCGCCCCGTCCTGACGGCCCTGGAAGACGACCCCGCGACCCGCGAGGCATTCCTCGCCGAATACCGCGACGCTCTTCGCAAGGCCTACCCCACCGGCCCCCACGGCACCGTCTTCCCCTTCCGCCGCATCTTCGCGGTGGCCCAGAAGCCGTCGGCCTGATCCACGCCCCGTGAAACCGGCCTCGACCACACCAGCTCGCCGCCTGCCTGGGGAGGCAAGGCAAGCCCGCTGGTTTGAGGCCGGCACGGATCAGGGGTACGGCCCGGGTGCGTGACCGGGACCACGGCTCACGTGGCCGCCGAACGGCAGGTCACGGACGCAGCCCCGGGTAAGCGTCGGACCTCCTCGTGGGGATGCCCTCGCTCAGTTCTTCCGGTGCCCTATCAGCCGCGGCTTCTGTTCCAGGCCGTCCAGGCCGTGCCAGGCCAGGTTGACCAGATGGGCGGCGACCTCGGCCTTCTTCGGCTTGCGGACGTCGAGCCACCACTGGCCGGTCAGGGCGACCATGCCGACCAGGGCCTGGGCGTAGAGCGGGGCCAGCTTCGGGTCGAAGCCGCGGGCCTTGAACTCCAGGCCGAGGATGTCCTCGACCTGGGTGGCGATATCGCTGATCAGCGACGCGAACGTGCCCGTCGACTGGGCGACCGGCGAATCGCGGACCAGGATGCGGAAACCGTCGGTGTACGTCTCGATGTAGTCGAGCAGCGCGAACGCGGCCTGTTCGAGGAGCTCACGGGGGTGGCCGGCGGTCAGCGCGCCGGTCACCATGTCCAGCAGCTGACGCATCTCGCGGTCCACCACCACCGCGTACAGCCCCTCCTTGCCGCCGAAGTGCTCGTAGACCACCGGCTTGGAGACTCCCGCCTTCGCGGCGATCTCCTCCACCGACGTGCCCTCGAAGCCGCGCTCGGCGAAGAGCGCGCGACCGATGTCCAGCAGCTGCTCACGGCGCTCCGCGCCGGTCATCCGGACCCTGCGCGCCCGCCGCGTGCCCGCGGCGGCGGAAGACTTGCTCTTGCTGCTGCTCGTACTGCTGCTGTCGTCGATCGCCACCCGTCAATGATGCCTTCCCCCGTCACCGCCGCGGGCTACCCCACAGCGGCGGTCTCCTTGCGCCGGGCGTCGATGCGCGACGCGTTCGGCCAGCGGACGTCGTACACCCAGCCCGCCTTCTCGAACCAGCGGATCAGCCGGGCACTGGAATCCAGCTGCCCCTTCATCACGCCGTGCCGGGCACTGGTCGGATCCGCGTGGTGCAGGTTGTGCCAGGACTCGCCGCAGGACAGCACCGCCAGCCACCACACGTTGCCGGAACGGTCGCGGGACTTGAACGGGCGCTTGCCCACCGCGTGGCAGATGGAGTTGATCGACCACGTGACGTGATGCAGCAGCGCCACCCGGACCAGCGAACCCCAGAAGAACGCGGTGGCCGCACCCTGCCACGACCACGTCGCCAGCCCGCCCACCAGCGGCGGGACCAGCAGCGACACCGTCGTCCACAGCACGAACTGGCGCGAGATGGTCCGGATCGCGTCGTCCTTGATCAGATCCGGCGCGTACTTGTGCTGCGGTGTCTGCTCCTCGTCGAACATCCAGCCGATGTGCGCCCACCACAGGCCCTTCATCAGGGCCGGCACCGTCTCACCGAACCGCCACGGAGAGTGCGGATCACCCTCCGCGTCGGAGAACTTGTGGTGCTTGCGGTGATCCGCCACCCAGCGGACCAGCGGACCCTCCACCGCCAGCGACCCCATGATCGCCAGCGCGATCCGCATCGGACGCTTCGCCTTGAACGACCCATGGGTGAAATAACGGTGGAAACCGATCGTGATGCCATGGCAACCGATGAAATACATCGCCGTCATCAGGGCCAGGTCCAGCCAGCTCACCCCCCAGCCCCAGGCCAGCGGCACCGAGGCCACCAGCGCCACGAACGGGACGGTGATGAACAACAGCAGCGTGATCTGTTCGACCGACCGGCGCTGCTCGCCACCCAGCGTCGCGGACGGCGCCGGCCCCCCCGCCCGCCCGGGTGAATCGGTGGAAAGCGGCGCATCTTCTACAGCTTCAGGACCAGTAGTCATGGTGTCCCTCGTCGGGGGCTCGGGGGCACGGCTACGGCCTACGGGACCGTAACCTACGGTCTCGTAAGTATGGCAGTGACACCGCCACGGGCAAGGCCGTGACAGGCCCCACACCACCACCTCCCGCCACGGATGCCCACCCATCGGACGGTGTGATCTGCTGACAGTGGGCAGTCCTATCCTGGGGACGTCGGACAGCGCGGTCCGCAACCCGCCCGCATCAGACCTGCCCACGCGTCGCCGCCACACCCCTCCCCGCGAGCCGCGGAGCGACGCCCCTGATCGCCGCAAGGAGCACCAGTGAGCAGTGCCGACAACACCCCCGTCGAGACCGCGACCACCGAGCCCGGCGAGGCCGCCGGCGTCGCCCTGCGCGCCGACATCCGCCGCCTCGGCGACCTCCTGGGCGAGACCCTCGTCCGGCAGGAAGGCCCCGAGCTCCTCGACCTCGTCGAGCGGGTACGCGCCCTGACCCGCTCCGACGGCGAGGCCGCGGCCCGCCTCCTCGGCGACACCGACCTGGCCACCGCCGCCAAGCTCGTCCGCGCCTTCTCGACGTACTTCCACCTCGCCAACGTCACCGAGCAGGTCCACCGCGGCCGCGAGCTGCGCGCCAAGCGCGCCGCCGAGGGCGGCATCCTCGCCCGCACCGCCGACATGCTCAAGGACGCCGACCCCGAGCACCTGCGGAACACCGCCCGCCACCTCGGCGTACGCCCCGTCTTCACCGCCCACCCCACCGAGGCCGCCCGCCGCTCCGTCCTCACCAAGCTGCGCAAGGTCGCCGAGCTGCTCGACCGGACCGACGCCACCGAGCGGCGCCGCACCGACCTCCGCCTCGCCGAGAGCATCGACCTCATCTGGCAGACCGACGAGCTCCGCGTCGCCCGCCCCGAGCCCACGGACGAGGCCCGCAACGCCATCTACTACCTCGACGAGCTCGCCCGCGGCGCCGTCGGCGACGTCCTCGAAGACCTCGCCGCCGAGCTCGAACGCGCCGGCTCCCCGCTGCCCCCCGGCACCCGCCCGCTCACCTTCGGCACCTGGATCGGCGGCGACCGCGACGGCAACCCCAACGTCACCCCCCAGGTCACCTGGGACGTGCTGATCCTCCAGCACGAGCACGGCATCACCGACGCCCTCGAGCACGTCGACGAGCTGCGCGGCGCCCTGTCCAACTCCATCCGCAACTGCGGCGCCACCGACGAGCTGCTGGAATCCCTCCAGCGCGACCTCGACGTCCTCCCCGAGATCAGCCCCCGCTACAAGCGCCTCAACGCCGAGGAGCCCTACCGCCTCAAGGCCACCTGCATCCGCCAGAAGCTCCTCAACACCCGCGAGCGGCTCGCCGGCGACACCCCGCACGTCCCCGGCCGCGACTACCTCGGCACCACCGAGCTCCTGGACGACCTCACCCTCCTCCAGACCTCGCTGCGCGAACACCGCGGCGGCCTGGTCGCCGACGGCCACCTCGAACGCACCCTCCGCACCATCGGCGCCTTCGGTCTCCAGCTCGCCACCATGGACATCCGCGAGCACGCCGACGCGCACCACCACACCCTCGGCCAGCTCTTCGACCGCCTCGGCGAGGAATCCTGGCGCTACGCCGACATGCCGCGCGACTACCGCCGCAAGCTCCTCGCCAAGGAACTCCGCTCCCGGCGCCCGCTCGCCCCCACCCCGGCCCCCCTCGACGAAGCCGGCGCCAAGACCCTCGGTGTCTTCCGCACCATCCTCAAGGCCAAGGAAACCTTCGGCCCCGAGGTCACCGAGTCCTACATCATCTCCATGTGCCAGGGCTCCGACGACGTCTTCGCCGCCGCCGTGCTCGCCCGCGAGGCCGGCCTCATCGACCTGCACGCCGGCTGGGCCAAGATCGGCATCGTCCCGCTCCTCGAAACCACCGACGAGCTCAAGATCGCCGACCAGCTCCTCGACGAAATGCTCGCCGACCCCTCCTACCGGCGCCTGGTCGCCCTCCGCGGCGACGTCCAGGAGGTCATGCTCGGCTACTCCGACTCCTCCAAGTTCGGCGGCATCACCACCTCCCAGTGGGAGATCCACCGCGCCCAGCGACTCCTCCGCGACGTCGCCCACCGGCACGGCGTACGCCTCCGCCTCTTCCACGGCCGCGGCGGCACCGTCGGCCGCGGCGGCGGCCCCTCCCACGACGCGATCCTCGCCCAGCCCTACGGCACCCTCGAAGGCGAGATCAAGGTCACCGAGCAGGGTGAGGTCATCTCCGACAAGTACCTCATCCCGTCCCTCGCCCGGGAAAACCTCGAACTGACCGTCGCCGCCACCCTCCAGGCCTCCGCCCTGCACACCGCGCCCCGCCAGTCCGACGAGGCCCTCGCCCGGTGGGACGCGGCCATGGAAACCGTCTCCGAAGCCGCCCACGGCGCCTACCGCCGCCTCGTCGAGGACCCCGACCTCCCGGCGTACTTCTTCGCCTCCACCCCCGTCGACCAGCTCGCCGAACTCCACCTCGGCTCCCGGCCCTCCCGCCGCCCCGACTCCGGCGCCGGCCTCGACGGCCTCCGCGCCATCCCGTGGGTCTTCGGCTGGACCCAGTCCCGGCAGATCGTCCCCGGCTGGTACGGCGTCGGCACCGGCCTCAAGGCCGCCCGCGAAGCCGGCCTCGACACCGTCCTCGACGAAATGCACGAACACTGGCACTTCTTCCGCAACTTCCTCTCCAACGTCGAAATGACGCTGGCCAAGACCGACCTGCGGATCGCCCAGCACTACGTCGACACCCTCGTGCCGGACGAGCTGAAGCACGTCTTCGACGTCATCAAGGCCGAACACGAACTCACCGTCGCCGAGGTCCTGCGCATCACCGGCGAGAAGGAACTCCTCGACGCCAGCCCCGTCCTCAAGCAGACCTTCCACATCCGCGACGCCTACCTCGACCCGATCTCCTACCTCCAGGTCTCCCTCCTCCACCGCCAGCGCACCGCCGCCGAACGCGGTGAGGAGCCCGACCCGGTGCTCGCCCGCGCCCTGCTCCTCACCGTCAACGGCGTCGCCGCCGTATCAATTCCGTTCAATTCCCCGTGCGCTACATCGCCGCGAACGCCGCCCCCAGCAACGCCGCTCCCAACAACCCCATCCCCCACGCCGTACGCCGCAGCCGCATCCCCCCGGCCACCACCAGTGCCGCCAGCAACAACGCCCCCGCGAACGGCACCCACGCATGCAGCACCCCCGCCGGCCCCGTCCGCACCGCACGCGACGTCCCCGGCTTCAGCACCACCTCGACCCGCTCACCCTTCTCCGGCGCCGCCGCCTGCGCGATCGACACCGAAGGCCGCGGCCGACCCGTCCCCGCCATCGGCACATACGGGCCCGAACACCGTTCACCCGCACATGCCGACACCGTCAGCACCCCGTGCTCCCGGCCCTTGACCAGCATCGCGTACTTCGCCGTGCTCCAGGACGTCCACACCCCCGCCACCAGCAACAGCAACGCCAGCAGCCCCATCAACCCCGTCCGGGCGACCAGCACCACCCCATAGGCACTCTCACCGAGCCGCCGCCAACGACTGCGTCTGACCGAACGGGTGCGCGTACTGCTTTTGGGCATGGCCGCGATCCTTGGCCATTCACCAGCACCCGGTCAACCTCCGACAACAATTCGTCAGGCCCTGCCCCGACCCGTCCCCTAAAGGTGCTCGATCACGAGTTGTACGTACCCTGCGCCCGCTCCAAACCGTCCACGATCAACGTTTCCACCGCATCCGCCGCACGGTCCACGAAATAGTCCAACTCCCGCCGCTCCGCCGACGAAAAGTCCTTCAACACGAAATCCGCCACCGGCATACGACCCGGCGGACGCCCGATTCCGAACCGCACCCGGTGGTAATCCGCACCCAGCGACTTCGTGATCGACTTCAGCCCGTTGTGACCGTTGTCACCACCGCCCAGCTTCAGCCGCAGCGCACCGTAATCAATGTCCAACTCGTCATGAACCGCCACCACATGCGCCACCGGCACCTTGTAGAAATCCCGCAGCGCGGTGGTCGGCCCACCCGACAGATTCATGAACGACAACGGCTTCGCCACCACCACCCGGCGGCTCGACAACCCCGGCGTACCCAGCCGGCCCTCCACCACCTGGGCCCGCGCCTTGTGCGCCTTGAAACGGCTCCCCATCCGCTCCGCCAAAAGATCGGCCACCATGAAACCGACGTTGTGCCGATTACCCGCGTACTCCGCACCCGGATTACCGAGACCCATCACCAGCCACGGGCTGTCCGCATCCGCCATCTGCACCCTCCTCCAACGGCACGACCGCCGCCCCGCGCCAACGGCACGGGACGACGGTCACCAAAAGAATCACCAGGGCACGCCGGCCCCGGAAGCGAATCAGGCCTCGGCGCCCTCGGCCTCGCCCTCGGCCTCCTCGGCCGGAGCCTCGGCCTGCGCCGACACGACCTGGAGGACGACGGCCTCGTCCTCGACAGCCAGCGACACGCCCGACGGCAGCGCGATGTCCTTCGCCAGCACCGACGTACCCGCGTCCAGGCCCGCGATCGACACCGTCACCGACTCCGGGATGTGCGTCGCCTCGGCCTCGACCGGCAGCGTGTTCAGCACGTGCTCCAGCAGGTTGCCGCCCGGGGCCAGCTCACCCTCGGTCTGGATCGGCAGCTCGACGGTGACCTTCTCGCCCTTCTTCACGGCCAGGAAGTCCACGTGCACCAGGAAGCGGCGGATCGCCTCACGCTGCACATCCTTGGGGATGACCAGCTCGCTCTTGCCGTCGAACTCCAGACGCAGCAGCGCGTTCGGCGTCTTCAGCGCCATCATCAGCGCGTGGCTGTCGATCGCCACGTGCTGCGGCTCCGCGCCGTGACCGTAGATGACACCCGGAACCTTGGACTCACGACGCAGACGGCGGGCCGCACCCTTACCGAAGTCGCTCCGCAGCTCGCCGGAAAGCTTGATCTCGGCCATGACAGCACTCCTCGTATCTCAGAAACATCTGGTGGGCGTCACCCGGCCCACGACAGACCTGCTACGAAGAGCGCGTCGATAACGGACAACCACCCAAAAAAGGCGGCCTCCCTCGCCGAGCAACTCCACGAGTCTACCCGGCAGGAAGGCCGCCCCAAAATGGATCTCAAGCGCCCGGCGGACGCGGGGACCTACCCCGGCCCACGGACGCCGACGATCACTGCTCCTCGAACAGGCTCGTCACCGAACCGTCCTCGAACACCTCACGGATCGCCCGGGCGATGGTCGGCGCCATCGACAGCACCGTGATCTTGTCCAGCTCCAGCTCCGAAGGCGTCGGCAGCGTATTCGTGAACACGAACTCGCTCACCTTCGAATTCTTCAGCCGGTCCGCCGCCGGACCCGACAGCACACCGTGCGTCGCCGTCACGATCACATCCGACGCGCCATTCGCGAACAGCGCATCCGCCGCCGCGCAAATCGTGCCACCGGTGTCGATCATGTCGTCGACCAGGACACACACCCGGCCCTTCACGTCACCGACGACCTCGTGCACCGTGACCTGATTCGCCACGTCCTTGTCCCGCCGCTTGTGCACGATCGCCAGCGGCGCACCCAGACGGTCACACCAACGGTCCGCCACCCGCACCCGGCCGGCATCCGGCGACACCACGGTCAGCTTGTCCCGGTCCACCTTCGCGCCGACGTAATCCGCCAGCACCGGCAGCGCAAAAAGATGATCCACCGGACCGTCGAAGAAACCCATGATCTGGTCCGTGTGCAGATCCACCGTCACCACACGGTCCGCACCCGCGGTCTTCATCAAATCCGCGATCAGTCGCGCCGAAATCGGCTCACGACCACGGTGCTTCTTGTCCTGACGCGCATAACCGTAGAACGGCACGATCACCGTGATGCTACGGGCCGACGCCCGCTTCAACGCATCAATCATGATCAGCTGCTCCATGATCCACTTATTGATCGGAGCCGTGTGGCTCTGAATCAAAAAGCAATCCGCACCGCGCGCCGACTCCTGATAGCGGACGTAGATCTCACCGTTGGCGAAGTCAAAAGCCTTCGTCGGGACCAGGCCGACACCCAGCTGATGCGCGACCTCCTCCGCCAGCTCGGGGTGGGCGCGGCCGGAGAAGAGCATCAGCTTCTTCTCGCCGGTCGTCTTGATCCCGGTCACAGCAAATCTCCTCGAATCACAGTTTGCGTGCGCTCATCACGGTACGCCCCGCACGGCGCACCTTCCCCCAGCTGGCGCTGGGAGGTTCCCCCACTCCGATCACCGCTCGCCGTCCGTCTCCCGGCGAGCGGCCGCAGCAGCCTGCGCGGCGGCACTTCCGGGCCGCTTACGCGCGACCCAGCCCTCGATATTCCGCTGCTGGCCACGCGCGACCGCCAGCGAACCCGGGGGCACATCCTTGGTGATGACCGAGCCCGCCGCCGTATAAGCGCCGTCCCCGATCGTGACAGGAGCCACAAACATGTTGTCCGACCCCGTCCTGCAATGCGAACCAACGGTCGTGTGGTGCTTCGCCTCACCGTCGTAGTTCACGAACACACTGGCCGCACCGATATTGGTGAACTCGCCAATGGTCGCATCCCCCACATACGAAAGATGCGGCACCTTCGTGCCCTCACCCACCGACGCGTTCTTCATCTCCACATACGCGCCGGCCTTCGAACGCGGACCAAGATCCGTGCCCGGCCGCAGATACGCATACGGGCCCACATTCGCGCCCACACCGATCCGCGCACCCTCGGCGACCGTGAAGGAGACCACCGCACCCTCGGCCACCGACGTATCCGTCAGCCGGGAATGCGGGCCCACCTCGGCGCCCGACGCCACATGCGTCGCACCCAGCAGCTGCGTGCCCGGGTGCACCGTCACGTCCTGCTCGAACGACACCGACACATCCACGAACGTCGACGCCGGATCCACCACCGTCACACCCGCCAGCATCGCCCGCTCCAGCAACCGCTCGTTCAGCAGCCGCCGGGCCTCCGCCAACTGCACCCGGTTGTTGATCCCCAGGATCTCCCGGTGGTCCACCGCCACCGCGGCCCCCACCCGGTGCCCGGCCTCACGCACGATCCCCAGCACATCCGTGAGGTACTCCTCACCCTGGCTGTTGTCCGTCCGCACCTTCCCCAGCGCATCCACCAGCAGCCGGGCGTCGAAGGCGAACACCCCCGAATTGATCTCCCGGACCGCCCGCTGCGCCTCGGACGCGTCCTTGTGCTCGACGATCGCCGTCACCGCGCCCGACGCCGCATCCCGCACGATGCGCCCGTAACCCGTCGCATCCGGCACCTCCGCCGACAGCACGGTCACCGCGTTCCCGTCCGCCGCGTGCGTCTTCGCGAGCCGCTGCAGGGTCTCCCCGGTCAGCAGCGGGGTGTCACCGCAGACCACGATCACCGTGCCGTCGAGCACGACACCGCTGTCGCTCAGCTCCTCCAGCGCCGTACGGACCGCGTGCCCGGTACCCAGCTGCTCGTGCTGGACGGCGGTCCGCACCCCGGGATCGACCTCGGAGAGGTGTGCCCGCACCTGCTCACGGGCATGGCCGACGACCACGACGAGATGCTCGGGATCCAGCTCACGGGAGGCGGCGACGACGTGGCCGACGAGGGAGCGGCCGCAGAGTGCGTGCAGGACCTTGGGGGTCGCCGACTTCATGCGGGTACCTTCACCCGCTGCGAGAACGACGACGGCTGCCGGGCGGTTGGCGCTCACGGGGATGCCCTTCGGCTTCTTGGCTACTTCGGGTGGTGGTCACCCGAAGGATACCGGGGCGTATTGCGGGCGAAACGACGGCGGGTCCTGATCTTGCGATCAGGACCCGAACTTTGCTTGGCTCCCCTGCCAGGACTCGAACCCGGACATAAGGCACCAAAAGCCTCAGTGCTGCCAATTACACCACAGGGGATGGTAGGGCGGTTCAAACCGGACATTCCGTCAGGCTGGCCGCTTGGCACCCAACACTATGCCGTACCAGCGGCCTTCGACGCGACGGTATAGCTCCGCGCGCTGGAGAACCCGGAGGGTGGAGCCCGGGTGATCCGTCCGGCGCTGCTCGCCCCCTGCCGCGTCGGCGGATTCGTGGGTCACGGCGCGGCGGGAGGGTGGCGGTCCGGTGGCGTAACACTTCGTAGTCGCGGTGGGTGGGATGAGTGTTCGGCATGGGGGGCAAGGCGGTGGAATGAGTCGAAAATGTGGGCGATTCAACAGTTCGAGGGATAACCGAGGGTAAGGCTGGTATCCGGGCGAGCGGGCGTCCACAAGAGGGCGGAGGAACGGGGGTGGGCCCCCGTAGGCTGGTCGGTATGACCGCGACGGGGGCAAGTGAAGGTGTGGGGGCGCGGGGTGCGCCGATAGGTGGGCCGTGGTGGTGGGCGCGGCGGCGCAGCGCCGTACTGGACGCGTCGCTGGCGGCCGCTTCGACGGTGGAGTGCCTGCTCGAAGGCGCGAGTTTCGCGCATGGGGCGGATCTGCCGGAGCTGCTGGGGATGCTGCTCGGTCTGCTGGTGGGCCCGGTGTTGCTGGTGCGTCGCCGGTGGCCCGTGGTGGTGGTGCTGGTCTCGATAGCGGTGATGCCTGCGGAGATGGGCGGGCTGCTGAGCGTCGTGGGGCTGTACACCCTGGCCGCGTCGGATGTGCCGCGGCGGATCACCGCGCTGCTGGCCGGCATGACGGTGACGGGGACGTTGGTGATGACGTTCCTCAGCATGCGGCAGGACATCGCGTCGCAGCCGGACTTCAATCCGCCGGTGTGGCTGGTGCCGGTGATGGCGCTGGCGCTGGGGCTGGTGCTGACGGCGCCGCCGGTGCTGTGGGGTCTGTACGTCGGTGCGCGGCGGCGGTTGGTGGAGAGTCTGCGGGAGCGTGCGGACGGTCTGGAGCGTGAGCTGTCGCTGTTGGCGGACCGGGCCGAGGAGCGGGCGGAGTGGGCCCGTAACGAGGAGCGGACGCGGATCGCGCGGGAGATGCACGACGTGGTCGCGCACCGGGTGAGCCTGATGGTGGTGCATGCGGCGGCGCTGCAGGCGGTGGCGTTGAAGGACCCGGAGAAGGCGTCGAAGAACGCGGCTCTGGTGGGGGACATGGGCCGGCAGGCGCTGACGGAGCTGCGGGAGATGCTGGGGGTGCTGCGGACGGCCGAGGGGTCGGCGGTGCGGGGTGCCGCCGGGGCGGACGTGCCGGAGCGGCTGGCGGCGGTGGCGTCGCGGGTGCGGGCGCAGGAGGCGGCCGAGGGGGCGCGGGACCGGTCCGCCGTGGAGTCCTCGTCGGCGGTGGAGGGGGATCCGGACGGGCCAGGTCTGGATGACCTGGGGGACCTGGTGGGGCAGTCCCGGGCGGCCGGGATGGTGGTGGAGCTGTCGGTGGACGGCGACGAGGGGGAGTCGTCGCGTCCGCGCTATGCGGCGCGGGTGGAGCGGGCGGTGTACCGCGTGGTCCAGGAGGCGCTGACGAACGTCCACAAGCATGCGCCGGGTGCCCGGGCGCGGGTGCGGCTGGCGCATCGTGAGGGTGAGCTGGCGGTGCAGGTGGAGAACGGTCCGTGTGAGGGCGGGGCGGCGGATGCCGGGTTGCCGAGCGGTGGCAACGGTCTGGTCGGGATGCGGGAGCGGGTGACGGCCCTGGGGGGCGTCTTCGTCTCGGGTCCGACGGACACCGGTGGTTTCCGGGTCTCGGCGGTGCTGCCGACGCCGCAGCCGGCTCCGCACGTCGCGGGCTGACCCGGACGTCCTTTCTGCCCTGCCCTGTGGGCGGGGTGTCTCGTCCGCGGGAGGTGCCGTGGTGCGCCGCCGCGGTCAGTCCGCCCCTTGTGTGGAGAGCCGGCCCGGTCGTGTGCCGAGCACGAGGGTGCCCAGCGCCGTGTCGATGTCCGCGCCGAGGTACCAGTCGCCGGTGTGGTCGAGGCTGTAGACGCGGCCTTCGGCGTCGATGGCGAGGGTGGCCTGGGGGTGGACGCCGTCGTGGGTGGTGAGTTCCTCGCGGCCGAGGGGGGCGACGTCGGTGGCGAGGGCGCGGCCGAGGTCGCCGAGGGTGCGGGCGAGGTGGAGGCCGTGCAGGGGGTCGATGACGAAGGGCGCGGGGGCGATGTGGCGGCCGGGTCCGGGGCCGGCGATGCGCAGGCCGCCGAATTCGGCCCAGGCTTCGACGGCGGCGGGGAAGACGGTGTGGCGGTGGCCGGCGGGGGAGGTGTGGGCGCGGAGGGTGTCGGCCCAGCGTTCGGCCTGCTTTATGTCCCAGCGGCCGGGTTGCCAGCCGGCTTCCTGGAGGGCGACGTCGACGGCGGCGGGGAACCGGGTGGAGTCGGTGCGGCCGGGGCCGGGGGTCCGGTCGTGGGCGGCGTCCCGGGGTCCGGGGGTGGTGGGCGGCATGGTGGCGGTTCAGCTCCCTGTGGGCGTCGCGCCGATCGGCATGACGCCGAAGTGGGCGAGGAGGGCGTCGCAGGAGCGGCAGGGTGGGGCGTAGCTGCCGTGCTGGGGGTCGCCGTCCTCGCGGATGTGGCGTGCGGTGATCTTGGAGTGTTTCAGGGAGCGGCGGGCTTCGCCGTTGGTGAGGGGCTTGCGGGAGGCGCGTTTGCCGCGGTTGGCCTCGACGGCGGTGAGGTGGCGGGAGAGCAGGACGGCCTCGGGACATCGTCCGGTGAAGCGTTCGCGTTGTGCGGTGGCGAGGGTGTCGAGGAAGTCCTGGACGAGCGGGTGCAGCGGCGGGGGCTGTTCGGCCTTGCTGGCGGTGCAGGTGAGGGTGTGTCCGCGTACGGACAGGGCGGCGCCGATGGTGGGGAGGATGCCGTCGCGGCGGTGGTGCAGCGTGGGCGGGCGGTGCGTGTCGGCGGTGCCGCTCCAGCCGATGCGGGGGTCGCCGGCTTCGGTGCCGGTGCCGTGGCGTGCCGTGGTGCTCATCCGTGGTGCTTTCCCTCCCTGCAAACCCCCCGGTTGCGGGGGTCAGCCTGCCAAATGTGCTGGGTGTTCCGGTAGTCGGACGGCCTGTCGCGGTGATCACCACGAGCTGACGGGGTGTCGGTCGGGGGTCAACGGGGCTGGTGGGCGGGGTGGTGTGCGGGGTTCGGGGGTGGTGGGCCGGCGGGTGACGCCGGTGTGTCGCGGGGCTGACGGGCGGGGGGCGTGCGGGCGGAGGGTGAGGTTCCGCGGGGGCGGAGGTGCCGTGTCGCGGGCCCGGGGGGCGGCGCTGACGTGCGGGGCGGGGGCGGCGGAGGGTGTTGCGGTACGGCATAGGCTGTGCCTCAAAGCCAGCTTCAGCCAGGGGGCAACCGCGATGACGACAGGTCGGCCAGGGCTGGGGGTTCCACCCGGCCCCCAGGCGGCGGGACATGCCGCGCCACCGAATGCGGCCTATGCCGGACAGGTCGTGCATTTTCCGGATCCGGTGCGTGCCGCGCGGTATCCCGCGGGAGTGCGGATGGACGGGCGGGGCTTCCCGGAGTTCACGCCGTACGCCCGGGCCGCGGCGGAGATCGCCGAGCCGCCGGAGGGCTTCGGGGTCGACGAGCTGAGGCTGACGGACTACGTGTCGGCGAACGCGGCGCTGCACGCGCAGGGCCATGAGCTGTGGATAGATGTGCCGTCGGTGGCCACGCCGCACGGCTGGACCTGGCACCACGTGGCCGGTACGCGGCGGATGGAGCTGATCCCGGTCGAGGTGAAGGCGCTGCTGCGGCATCACGGTGGGCTGGCGACGGCGGCGGTGGCGCACGACAAGCGCGGGACGCGGCCGTTGCAGGAGACCCGGCCGGCGCACTTCGGGTTGCCGCACCGCGATCTGTCGGTGGGTGAGGAGCAGGTGGTCCAGGCCGAGGAGGCGCTGGGGTACCGGCTGCCGGGTGCGTACCGGTCGTTCGTGAAGGCGGCCGGCGGGTGCGCGCCGGTGGGTGCGGCGCTGGACGCGGAGTTGGGGCTGCTGGTGGACCAGCCGTTCTTCACGGTGCGGGACGACGCGGCGGTCAACGACCTGGTGTACGTGAACAAGTGCCTGCGGGACCACTTCACCAAGGACTATCTGGGGGTGGCGTTCGCGCAGGGCGGTGTGGTCGCGGTGAAGGTGCGCGGTGAGGGGCGGGGTTCGGTGTGGTTCTGCCCGTACGACGATGCGCGGGACCGGGACGGCTGGACGGTGCAGGAGCGGGTGGAGCGGCTGTTGTTGCCGTGCGGGGCGGATTTCGACGATTTCCTGCAGCGGCTGGCGGGTAACCCGCCGGAGCTGGAGACGGTGGCGAACCTGATGGTGGACGGCGGTTTCGCGCAGGCCGTCGCGGTGGGGGGCTGATCGCGGTGGTGACGTTCGCGCAGGCGCAGGAGCGCGCCGAGCGGTGGGTGAACGGCGAGGTGCCGGCGGAGCTCCACCGTGATGTGCGGGTGCGGGAGTTCGACCTGGGTTTCGTGGCCTGGGCGGAGGACCGTGAGGGGGGTCCGGCGTCGGAGGGCGGCCGGGCCCGGATGGTGATCGCGCGGGACAGCGGGGAGACCACGCTGTGGCCGGGGCTGCCGGTGGGCGAGGTGATCCGCCGTTACGAGGAGGAGTACGGCTCGCCGGTGGACGGCGGGTACGGCGCTGCCGAGCCGCCGCCGCAGCGGATCGATCTGGAGGCGACGTCGTTCCTGCTGACGCCGCCGGAGTGGCTGCAGGAGGCGGCGGACGCGATCGGCATCCCGGACCGGCACGGCGGCGCGGGGAGTGCGGGGGAGGGGACCGGCGCGGGTGCCGGCCCGGCGGCCCCGTCGGTGCCGCACCAGGCCGCCGCCCCGCAGCCGTCCGCGACGCCCGCGCCCGCTCCTGCCCCCGCCCCCGCTTCGGGTGCCGGCGACGACACCCCCTGGGCGGCGGCGGACACGACCCATTCCGACGCGGGGGGCGGGGACCGTTCGGTGGGGCTGCCCGCGACGGTCTTCGCGCCGCCGCTGGCCGGTTGCGACGAGGAGGACGCCCCGGTGGCGCCGCGGGCGCGGCCGGACGCCAAGACCGAACTGCTGCAGGGCGGCAGCCAGTTGCCGCGTACCCAGGTCGCGCCGGCGCTGGACCTGCCGTCCGACGGTGCCGGCGGTCCCGGCGCGCCGCTGCCGCCGATGCCGTCCGCGCCGCCGGCCGTTCCGGGGCTGCCGGACCTGCCGCCGCCGTCGGGGCCGCCGGTCGCGGACGTCCCGCCGCCGCCCGGTGTCGCGGCACCGGGCGCTCCCGGCCCCGGCACGCCCCCGCCCGCCCCGCGGGCCGCGGAACCCCCGGCCGCGGGCACGGGCGGGACCGGCGCGGGTCCGTCCGGTGGGCCCGCGGCCGGTGCGCCGGCCGGCGGGTACGTGCCGACGCAGCTGGTCTCGCAGCTGGATGCGGACGGTCTCGATCTGAGTGCGGTGGACGGGCCGGGCGGCGCGGACGGACCCGGTGCGGGTGACGCGGCGGGTTCCGGCGGTACGGGTGCCGGCGGTCCGGGCGGCGGAGTGCACGCCGCGGCGACGATGCTCGCCGACGGGGCGTCGCTGCAGGATCTCGTGGGTGCCGGTGGTGCCGGTGGTGCCGGTGGTCCGGGTGGTGCGGGTGCGGGGCCGGGTGTGCCGCCGCCGCCCTCGCCTCCGGGCGTACCCGGTGTGCCCAAGCCGCCCGGTCCGCCGGGGCGGCCCGGCCAGGGGGCGCACGGCGCTCAGGGCGCGCAGGGGGGCCAGGGTGCGCCGGGCGGTCCGCCGCCGCCCCCGCCGGCGCCCGCCACGGGCGGTGCCTCCGGTGGGGTGCACGCCGCGGCGACGATGCTGGCCAGTGGCGCGGCGCTGCCCGGTGGTCCGGGCGGCCCCGGTGGTCCGGGCGCGCCCGGTGTGCCGCCGGCCGCCGGTCCCGGTGTTCCGCCGCCCGGTGTGCCGGGTCCGCCGCAAGGGCAGTCCGCCCCGCCGCCCGGTGTGCCGGGCCCCGGTGGTGCGGCTCCCGGTGCGTACGGCTACCCGCCGGCGCCCAGTGGTCAGCCGACGGTCGGCCCGGGCTACATGGCGGTGCTGAGCTATCGCGCCCCGGACGGTTCGGAGCAGAAGATCGTGCGCCGCTCGGCGCCCGGTACGCCGCATCCGGAGTGGCAGCTGCTGCACGAGCTGCGCGGGATGAACGTCCCGCCGCAGCAGGTGCTGGAGCTGCACACCGAGCTGGAGTGCTGTGATCTGCCGGGCGGCTACTGCGCGCGGATGATCCGGGACAACTGGCCGCAGGTGCGGATCAGCCACACCGCCGCGTACGGCCGGGACCACGCCTCGCGTCAGCAGGGTGTGCGTCATCTCGTCGAGCACCAGGGCGAGTTGCACCAGGTCGCGGACGGTCCGGCGCGGCCGGCCCCGGTGCGGGTGCCGTTGCCGCATCCGTCGCAGGTGCCGCCGGTTCCGCCGGTGCCGCCGCAGGTGATCGGGCAGGAGCTGGAGCAGTCCTTCGGGCCGCAGGGCATCTTCCGGTTCGACCAGCGGGCGGTCTCCCGGCACGGCGTGCCCGACGTGGTGGCGCAGATGCTGGTGTGGGCCGGGCTGCCGGTGGACTTCGGGCCGTTCTTCTGGGCGCAGGCGCAGCCGGGCCGTCCGGTGCCGACGCTGGCGGAGCTGGCGGCGGAGCGCGGGGTGCAGCCGGCGTCGGACGCCGGGTCGTACCTGGTGATGGGCAACGACTTCGGCCGTCAGCTGTGCGTCCAGTACGGGACCGCGAACATCGTGGCGGTGCCGATGGAGGCCGGTCCGGGCGGTCAGCCGGCCGCGCCGCAGTTCGTGAACTCCGGGCTGCCGGAGTTCGTGCGCTGTCTGGCGATGCTGGGCCGGATGTGGCGGCTGCGGTACGGGCTCACGCCGGAGCAGGCGGGCCGCTGGACGGTGGACTTCCAGGCGCAGCTGGTGGCGCTGGATCCGCCGGCGCTCGGTTCGCCGGAGACCTGGTGGTCGGTGCTGCTGGAGCAGATGTGGGACGGCCTGCTGTAACGGGCGCTCCCGGCTAGGGCGGGGGCGCTCGACCTGCGGGCCGGGCCCGGCGCCCTGACCATGCCTGTATGGGCCGTCCGATCCCCCCGTCGTGGCCGTCGCCGTGGCCTGCCTCGTCGACGACGCTGTACCGGGCGCGGCGGCCGCCGTGGTGGCACCGGCGGCGGATCGACCGTTCGCTGCCGCCCCGGCGCCCGCCGCGGCGCCGGGGGACGGGGCCCCGGTCGTCCCGGCTGTCCTGGCTGAGGTGGCTGCTGGTGGCGCTGCTGGTGCTGGTCCTGCTGGTGGTGGCGGGCGGGGCGGGGCTGTATGTGCGGGCGGGGCGGCAGCTGCAGCACGTCGATGCGCTGGGTGACTACGCGGGGCGGCCGGCCGCGGGCCGGGGCACGAACTGGCTGCTGGTCGGTTCGGACAGCCGGGCCGAGCTGACCCCACAGCAGCGCAAGGAGCTGCACGTCGGCAACAACCAGGTGCGGAACACCGACACGATCATGGTGCTGCACTACGGCGAGCACGGTCCCTCGCTGGTCAGCCTGCCGCGTGACAGTTACGTGCCGGTGCCGGGGTACGGCAGCCGGAAGATCAACGAGGCATACGCGGACGGCGGCCCGCGGCTGCTCACCCGGACGGTGGAGCAGGCGACGGGGCTGCGGATCGACCGCTACGCGGAGGTCAACTTCCTGGGGCTGGTGCAGGTGGTGGACGCGCTGCCGGACGGCGTGCGGCTGTGTCTGGAGCGGCCGCTGCGGGACGAGAGGTCGGGGGCGGACTTCCCGGCCGGCTGCCGGCGGATGAACGGCACCCAGGCGCTGGCGTACGTCCGGGCGCGGTATGCCGACCCGCAGGGGGACCTCGGACGGGTGAAGCGGCAGCGCCGGCTGATCGGTGCGCTGGCGGACGGGATGACGGACTCCCGGGTGCTGCTCGATCCGTTCCGGCTGCGGCGGGTGCTGGATGTGTCGGTGGCGGCGCTGAGGGTGGATCAGCAGGCCGGAATGGCGCAGTTGCTGGACATGGGCTGGGCGATGAAGCGGCTCGCGGGCGGGAGCGGGGCGGCGACGACGGTGCCGGTGCGGCAGCCGGGGGTGATGGTGGCCGGGGCCGGGTCGGTACTGCTGTGGGACGAAAACGGGGCGAGCCGGTTGTTCCGGGCGTTGCGCCACGATGATCCAATTCCGACTTCTGTCGATAAATAACGCATCCTGGTGCAGTGGGTCGGCCGGAGGGTCGCGAGGACGCCGCCGCCGGCCGGTCCGAGGAGAAGTGCGCGCAACTGCACAGAGGGGCTTGAGGGATGAGTGCATCGGTTTCGCCTCACGGGTTCGAGATCGTACGGGGCCGTGGGTACCGGCCGGAGGATGTGGACCGCCGCTTCGAGGGGCTCTCCATCGACCGTGACTCCTGCTGGGAGCGGGCCGCGCGGCTCACCGTCCTGGGCAACGAGATGGAGGCCGAACTCGCCGAGCTGCGGCTCTATCTGGCCAAGCTGCCCCCGCAGACGTACGAATCCCTCGGCAGCGAGGCCCGGTTGATCCTGACCACGGCGGAGTCCGAGGCGGCGCGGCTGCGCGCGGAGGCCGAGGAGGCCGCCGAGCAGGAGCGGGACGCGGCCGACGCGCACGCCAAGAAGGTCCGGGAGTCGGCGGACAAGGCGGCGTCCGTGCTGCGCGCCGACGCCGACGAACGGGCCCGGCACACCGAGGAGGTGGCCCGGGACAACGCCACGAAGCTGGTGGCGACGGCGTCCCGGGAGGCCGGGCAGCTGCGCACGGAGGCCGCCGAGGTGCTCGCGGACGTGGTGCGGCGCACCGACCAGCTGCTCGGCGACCAGGAGAAGCGGCAGGCGGAGGAGTGGGACGCGGCCGGGCGGGAGATCGCCGAGCGGGAGGCGGCGCTGGACCGGCTGGTGGCCGAGCTGGACGAGCGGGGCCAGGCGCTGCTCGCCGACGAGCGCCGGCGCTACGCCCAGGCCGAGGAGGCCGCCCGGCACCACCAGGAGGCCGCCGAGGACCAGGCCGCCGAACTGCTGGCGCAGGCCCGGGTCGCGGCGGAGCGCGTCGAGCGGTCCACGGAGCGGGTGCTGCGGGAGCACGACGAGGAGCGCGAGGAGCTCCGTTCCCACATGGCGCACGTCCGCAACAGCCTGGCGGCGCTGACCGGGAAGGCCCCGGTGCCGGAGGACGACCGCCCGGCGGCCGGCCCCTTCGGCCCCGACGAGGAGGACACCGTGGAGAGCCAGCTGCCGCGCCAGGCCGGCGGCTGACCCGCAAGGGTTCCGGCCCGGCTACTTCCCGCCGGGCTCGGCCTCCGCCGTACCGGCGTCCGCGTGCACCGGGAAGCGCCGCGGGGCGAGCAGGAGCAGGGCGAGCACGGCGAGCGCGGCGGCCGTGGCGGCGCCGAGGTAGACATGGCCGACGGTGGTGGCGACCGCGCGGCGGAGGTAGTCGGTGGCGTGCGCGGTGAGCGTGCCGGCGTGCTCCAGGGCGTGCGAGACCGCGTCGAGGTCGCCGGGCAGGCCGGGGCGGATGTCGGCCGGGGCGTCGGCGAGGCGGTCCTTGAGGGTGGTGTTGGCGACGGCGCCGAAGAGGGCGGCGCCGACGGACTGGCCGACCTGGCGGCAGAAGAGTATGGACGCGGTGGCGGTGCCGCGCTCGGCGTAGCCGACGGACGACTGCACGCCGATGATCAGCGGCAGCTGGAAGAGGCCGAGGGCGGCGCCCAGCGCCAGCATGATCAGCGCGGGCTGCCAGGCCGCGCCGGGGTAGGGCAGCAGCGGGAAGGCGAGCAGGATCAGCCCGGCCGCGCCGATGCCGAGCAGGGCGCAGTTGCGGATCCCGAGGCGGTTGTAGACGTGGCTGCTCAGCGCGGCCGAGACCGGCCAGCTCAGGGTCATCACGGACAGCACGAAACCGGCCGCGATCGGGCCCAGGCCCAGCACCGACTGGGCGTAGGTGGGCAGGAAGACGGTGGGGGCGACCATCAGCAGGCCGAGCGCGCCCAGGGCGAGGTTGACCGCGGAGATGGTGCGGCGGCGCCACACCCAGCCGGGGATGATCGGCTCGGCGGCGCGCCGTTCGATCAGGACGGTGGCCGCGGCGCACAGCGCGCTGCCGGCGAACAGCAGCAGGGACGGGGTGGAGAGCCAGGCCCAGGCGACGCCGCCCTGGACCAGGGCGGTCAGCAGCAGCCCGCCGCAGGCGAAGATCGCCAGGGCGCCGGGCCAGTCCACCCGGGGCCGGCCGGCCGGGCCGCCGCTGCGGTCCGCGGCGCGCCGCGGCTCCGTGAAGTGCCGCCCGATCAGCCACAGCGCCACCGCGCCGACCGGCAGGTTGACCAGGAAGATCCACCGCCAGTCCGCGTACGCGGCGAGCAGTCCGCCGAGCGCCGGCCCGGCGACCGCCGAGGTGGCCCAGACACCGGAGAGCTTGGCCTGGATCTTGGGGCGTTCCTTCATCGGGTAGAGGTCGGCGGCGATGGTCTGCACGGTGCCCTGGAGGGCGCCGCCACCCAGGCCCTGCAGCACCCGGAAGGCGATCAGCGACGCCATGTTCCAGGCCGCGGCGCAGGCCAGCGAGCCGGCCAGGAAGAGCACGATGCCGGTGATCAGGATGGGCTTGCGGCCGAAGGTGTCGGAGAGCTTGCCGTAGACCGGCAGGGTGACGGTGACGGCCAGCAGGTAGCCGGAGAACAGCCAGGAGAAGACCGCGAAGCCGCCGAGGTCGCCGACGATCTGGGGGACGGCGGTGGCGATGATCGTGGAGTCCAGCGCGGCCAGCGCCATGCCGAGCATCAGGGCGGCGACGACCGGGCCGCGCCGCCCGGTGCGGGCGTCCCCGGTGTCCGGTGCCGGCGTCCGCGGGCCGTCCGTCCCCCGGTCCGTGGGGCTGTCGCTGCCCCTGGTCGTGCGGCTCATGGGTCCCCCTCCGCTTCCGTGCCACCGTTGTGTGTAGTGGACACCGTTCCCGTCACAGCCTTCCATGCCGGACCGGGATCCGGAACGGGACCGGGCGGTCCGCCCCTGGCCGGGCGCCGTCCGCTCGGTCGGCGGTTTGTCGGCGGTCGGGCGTATCGTGGGCAACCCCCGCCCGTGTGACGCCGCGGGCTGTTCGCGTTGTTCGCCTCGCTTTCTGGGACGGAAGCCTTTCATGAGCCTGACTGGTCTGCTCGACGCCGTCGTACGGGACCCGGCGCTCGCCGAAGCGGTCCGGGCCGCGACCGACGGACGCCGCCCGCACGTGGATCTCGTGGGCCCGCCGGCCGCCCGCCCGTTCGTGATCGCCGCGCTCGCCCGCGAGGCGAAGCGCCCGGTGCTGGCGGTCACCGCCACCGGCCGGGAGGCCGAGGACCTCGCCGCCGCGCTGCGCAGCCTGATGCCGGCCGGCGAGGACAACTCCGTCGTCGAGTACCCGTCCTGGGAGACGCTGCCGCACGAGCGGCTCTCCCCGCGCTCGGACACCGTCGGCCGGCGCCTGGCGGTGCTCCGCCGGCTCACCCACCCCAGCCAGGACGACCCCACCGCGGGCCCCGTCTCCGTCGTCGTCGCGCCGATCCGCTCGGTGCTCCAGCCGCAGGTCAAGGGCCTGGGCGACCTGGAGCCGGTCAGTCTGCGCACGGGCCAGACCGCCGATCTGGAGGAGATCGTCGACGGCCTGGCGGCGGCCGCCTACGCCCGCGTCGAACTGGTCGAGAAGCGCGGCGAGTTCGCGGTCCGCGGCGGCATCCTGGACGTCTTCCCGCCCACCGAGGAGCACCCCCTCCGGATCGAGTTCTGGGGCGACGACGTCGAGGAGATCCGCTACTTCAAGGTCGCCGACCAGCGCTCCCTGGAGATCGCCGAGCACGGCCTGTGGGCGCCGCCGTGCCGTGAGCTGCTGCTCACCGCGGACGTCCGCGACCGGGCCGCGACCCTCGCCGAGCTCCACCCGGAGCTGGGCGAACTCCTCGGCAAGATCGCCGAGGGCATCGCGGTCGAGGGCATGGAGTCGCTCGCACCGGTCCTCGTCGACGAGATGGAGCTGCTGCTCGACGTCCTGCCCAAGGGCTCCATGGCCGTGGTCTGCGACCCGGAGCGGGTGCGCACCCGGGCCGCCGACCTGGTCGCGACCAGTCAGGAGTTCCTACAGGCCAGCTGGGCCGCGACGGCGGGCGGCGGCGACGCGCCCATCGACGTCGGCGCGGCGTCCCTGTGGGGCATCGCGGACGTCCGCGACCGCGCCCGTGAGCTGGACATGATGTGGTGGTCGGTGACGCCGTTCGCCTCCGGCGACATCGGGCCCGGTGCCGACGGCGACGAGGACCTGGCCGGCGGGGACGACGGCGACACCCTCAAGCTGGGCCTGCAGGCCCCCGAGACGTACCGCGGCGACACCCAGCGGGCGCTGGCCGACACCAAGCAGTGGCTCGCCGACGGCTGGCGCACGGTCTACGTCACCGAGGCGCACGGCCCCGCGGCCCGTACGGTCGAGGTGCTCGGCGGCGAGGGCATCGCCGCCCGCCTGGACGCCGACCTCCCCGAGATCTCGCCGGCCCTCGTCCACGTCGCCTGCGGCTCCCTCGACAACGGCTTCGTCGCCCCGCAGCTCCAGCTCGCCGTGCTGACCGAGACCGACCTGTCCGGCCAGAAGGCCGCCGGCAAGGACGGCCAGCGGATGCCGGCCCGCCGCCGCAAGACCATCGACCCGCTCACCCTCGAAGCGGGCGACTACATCGTCCACGAACAGCACGGCGTGGGCCGCTACATCGAGATGGTGCAGCGCACGGTCCAGGGCGCCACCCGCGAGTACCTCCTCGTCGAGTACGCCCCCGCCAAGCGCGGCCAGCCCGGCGACCGCCTCTACATCCCCACCGACCAGCTGGAGCAGGTCACCAAGTACGTGGGCGGCGAGGCCCCGACCCTGCACCGCCTCGGCGGCGCCGACTGGACGAAGACCAAGGCGCGCGCGAAGAAGGCCGTCAAGGAGATCGCGGCCGACCTGATCAAGCTGTACTCGGCCCGGATGGCGGCCCCCGGCCACACCTTCGGCCCGGACACCCCCTGGCAGCGCGAGCTGGAGGACGCCTTCCCGTACGCGGAGACGCCCGACCAGCTCACCACCATCGCCGAGGTCAAGGAGGACATGGAGAAGTCGGTCCCGATGGACCGGCTGATCTGCGGCGACGTCGGCTACGGCAAGACCGAGATCGCGGTCCGCGCGGCCTTCAAGGCGGTCCAGGACGGCAAGCAGGTCGCCGTCCTGGTCCCGACCACGCTGCTCGTCCAGCAGCACTACGGCACCTTCACCGAGCGGTACGGCCAGTTCCCGGTCAGCGTCAAGGCGCTGTCCCGCTTCCAGACCGACACCGAGGCCAAGGCGACCCTGGAGGGCCTGCGGGACGGCGCCGTCGACATCGTCATCGGCACCCACCGTCTGTTCTCCTCCGAGACCAAGTTCAAGGACCTGGGCCTGGTCATCGTCGACGAGGAGCAGCGCTTCGGCGTCGAGCACAAGGAACAGCTCAAGAAGCTCCGCGCCAACGTCGACGTCCTGACGATGTCCGCGACCCCGATCCCCCGGACCCTCGAAATGGCGGTCACCGGCATCCGCGAGATGTCCACGATCACCACCCCGCCGGAGGAGCGGCACCCGGTCCTGACCTTCGTCGGCCCCTACGAGCAGAAGCAGATCGGCGCCGCCATCCGCCGCGAACTGCTCCGCGAGGGCCAGGTCTTCTACATCCACAACCGCGTCGAGTCCATCGACCGCGCCGCCGCCCGCCTCCGCGAGATCGTCCCCGAGGCGCGGATCGCCACCGCCCACGGCCAGATGTCGGAATCCGCCCTCGAACAGGTCGTCGTCGACTTCTGGGAGAAGAAGTTCGACGTCCTGGTCTCCACCACGATCGTCGAATCCGGCATCGACATCTCCAACGCCAACACCCTGATCGTGGAGCGCGGCGACAACTTCGGCCTCTCGCAGCTGCACCAGCTCCGCGGCCGGGTCGGCCGCGG
Organism: Streptomyces bugieae; assembly: GCF_036352915.1. Classification (NCBI taxonomy): domain Bacteria; kingdom Bacillati; phylum Actinomycetota; class Actinomycetes; order Kitasatosporales; family Streptomycetaceae; genus Streptomyces; species Streptomyces bugieae. The sequence continues at coordinate 1,032 of NZ_JAZBJP010000044.1, read as the reverse complement.
CCGCGAACGCGGCTACGCGTACTTCCTCTACCCGCCCGAGAAGCCGCTGACCGAGACCGCCCACGAGCGTCTCGCCACCATCGCCCAGCACACGGAGATGGGCGCCGGCATGTACGTCGCCATGAAGGACCTGGAGATCCGCGGCGCCGGAAACCTCCTCGGCGGCGAGCAGTCCGGCCACATCGCCGGCGTCGGCTTCGACCTGTACGTGCGGATGGTGGGCGAGGCGGTCGCCGACTACCGGGCCTCGCTGGAGGGCGGTGTCGAGGAGGAGCCGCCCCTGGAGGTCAAGATCGAGCTGCCGGTCGACGCGCACGTCCCGCACGACTACGCCCCCGGCGAGCGGCTGCGTCTCCAGGCGTACCGCGCCATCGCTTCCGCGAACTCCGAGGAGGACATCGCGGCGGTCCGCGAGGAGCTCACCGACCGCTACGGCAAGCTGCCCGAGCCGGTCGAGAACCTCCTGCTCGTCGCCGGCCTGCGGATGCTGGCCCGTTCCTGCGGCGTCTCGGACATCACCCTCCAGGGCGCCAACATCCGCTTCGGCCCGGTCGACCTCCGCGAGTCCCAGGAACTCCGCCTGAAGCGGTTGTACCCCCGTACGGTCCTCAAGCCGGCCGCTCACCAGATCCTGGTTCCGCGTCCCACGACGGCCAAGATCGGCGGCAAGCCGGTGGTGGGACGTGAGTTGCTCGCCTGGGTGGGCGAGTTCCTCACGACGGTTTTGACGTAGCCGTACGTTTTCGGCTTTCCCGCCGTGGGGGTTGCTGTTTCTTCCGCCTTCGGCGGGCGTGGGGGTTGTTGGGCCGGGGGCGCTCGCTTGGTGGGTGGTGCCGGGTGTGGTCCTCCGGGGGCGGGTTTCCGGACTGCTGACGCTTCACGCTCCGCTGGCGCTCCGCCTTCGCTCTGATTAGGCCTTTGGAAGCGAAGCCCGGAAACCCGCCCCCTCCGGCCCACCCCCTGCGGCCGGAATCGCGCCCCTGCCCGGTGGGGAGAAAAGTCAAAGACCAGGGGCTCGGCCGCGCCACGACG
>NZ_JAZBJP010000043.1:0-56511 GCF_036352915.1 Streptomyces bugieae | reverse complement strand
GGGGGGGGGGGGGGGTCCCGGGCCGCGGGCATCCGGGGCCGAGGCGGGGTGCCCGGGGCGGGGCATCCGAGGCGGGGCATCCGAGGCCGGGGCGGGGCGAACGGATCTCGTAGGGGTTGCCCGTAGGGGATGCGAAAGCCCCCTGCGGGGCCACAACGTGGGGGCAGGGGGCGGTATTCCGCGCGGGGGGGTGAAGAGACGGGGGGTGGTTCCGGCGGGGCGGGGGGCGGGACCCAGGTGGGGTTCCCAGGGGCCCCGGGGGGGGCGGAAGCCCCCCGGGGTGCGCCCAGGGGCAGGAGCCCCGGGGCGGACGGGCAGGCGGGTGGGCGAACGGAACTCGTAAGGGTTGACCCGTAAGGGGTGGGAAGGCCCCCTGCGGGCCACAACGTGGCGTCAGGAAGCGGTATTCCCGGGTGCGGCAGCCCCAGGGGCCGGGTTCGCGAAGGTGGTGCGGACCCTCAATGCGCGTCGCAGGTCGTCGAGTTGGTCGGTGAGTTTGCGGCGGAGGGCGGGGGTGGGGTTGCGGTCGGTGAGGCAGGCTTCGCCGAGGTGGAGGGTTTCTTCGTCGACGAAGGTGGCGGGGAAGGCGTAGCGGCCGGCGGCTTCGGCGAGGGCGGCGCCGCGGGCGGCGGCGAGGCCGGGGACGTCGGTGAAGTAGCGGGCGACGTAGGGCCGGAGCAGGTCGTGGTGTTCGGGGGCCCAGAAGCCGGTGGCGGTGGCGGTGAAGAGGTAGTTGGAGAGGGCGGTGTCCTCGTCGGTGGTGAAGAGGGCTTCCCAGGCGGCTTGTTTGGCGGCGGGGTCCGGGAGGGCGGCGCGGCAGCGGGCGGCGCCTTCGCGGCCGGTGGCGCTGGGGTCGCGGGCGAGTTCGGCGTCGATCGTGGCGTGAAGTTCGGCGGGGGGCGCGGCGCCGAGGGTGGCGAGCCGGCCGAGGATGCGCCAGCGCAGTTCGGGGTCGAGGTGGGGGCCGCCGGGGACGCTGCCGTCGTCGAGCCAGTCCTGGATGCCTTCGGGGGTGGTGGCGCTGTCGATGAAGGCGCGGACGGCGGTGAGCCGGAGGCCGGCGGCGGTGCCGTGTTCGGGGCCTTCGGTGCGGCGGAGTATGTCGCGGCTGAGGCCGGTGAGGGTGGTCAGGGCGGTGTGGCGGTCGGTGGGGGTGAGGTAGCGGTCGGCGATCTGGGTGCGGGCGAAGGAGAGGACGCCCTGGAGGATGGCGAGGTCGGTCTCGTGCGGGAGGTGGGCGCGGGCGGCGTCGAGGTAGGCGGTGGGGGCGAGTTCGCCGTCGCGGACCATGTCGCGGGCGGCGTTCCAGACGACGGCGCGGGTGAGCGGGTCGGGCAGGCCCGACAGGGCGGCGAGGGCGGTGTCCCAGGAGGCGGGGTCGAGGCGGACCTTGGCGTAGGTGAGGTCCTGGTCGTTGAGGAGGAGCAGGGCGGGGCGGCGGCCGGTGCCGGTGTGGGCGGCGTCGTCGGGGACGTCGAGGGTGAGCGGGGTGCGGGCGACGAGGCGGCCGGGGGTGTGCGGGTCGGGGTCGTAGAGGCCGACGGTGAGGCGGTGCGGGCGGGTGCCGTCCTGGCTGCCGGTCTGTTCGACGGTGAGGTGCCAGTGGCCGTCGGTGTCGCCGACGACGGGGGTGAGGGTGTCGACGCCGGTGGTGCGCAGCCAGCGGGCGGCCCAGGTGTGGACGTCGCGGTGGGTGGCGCGGGCGAGGGAGTCGATGAAGTCGGCGAGGGTGGCGTTGCCGAAGCGGTGGCGGGCGAAGTGGTCGTTGATGCCGGCGAGGAAGTCCTTCTCCCCCATCCAGGCGACGAGTTGGCGCAGGGCGGAGGCGCCCTTGGCGTAGGAGATGCCGTCGAAGTTGAGGAGGGCGGAGGCGGTGTCGGGAACGTCGTCGGGGGCGGGGGCGACGGGGTGGGTGGAGGGGCGCTGGTCGGCGTCGTAGCCCCAGCCCTTGCGGGCGATGGCGAAGTCGGTCCAGGTGTCGGTGAAGCGGGTGGCTTCGGAGAGGACCTGGTAGCCCATGTATTCGGCGAAGGACTCGTTGAGCCAGATGTCGTCCCACCATTGGAGGGTGACGAGGTCGCCGAACCACATGTGGGCCATTTCGTGGGCGATGACCATGCCGCGGGTCTGGCGTTCGGTGTCGGTGACGGCGGAGCGGTAGACGAATTCGTCGCGGAAGGTGACCAGGCCGGGGTTCTCCATGGCGCCGGCGTTGAATTCGGGGACGAAGGCCTGGTCGTAGGAGTCGAAGGGGTAGGGCTCCTCGAAGATCTGGTGGTAGCGGTCGTAGCAGCGGCGGGTGAGGTCGAGGATTTCCTCGGCGTCGGCGTCGAGGTGGGGGGCGAGGGAGCGGCGGCAGTGGATGCCGAAGGGCAGTCCGGCGTGTTCGGTGCGGACGGAGTGCCAGGGGCCGGCGGCGACGGCGACGAGGTAGGTGGAGATGAGGGGGGTGGGGGCGGCTTTCCAGTGGCCCTCCCCCAGGTGTTCGGTGATGCCGTTGGCGAGGACGGTCCAGTTTTCTGGGGCCTGGACGGTGAGGGCGAAGACGGCCTTGAGGTCGGGCTGGTCGAAGGCGGCGAAGACGCGCTGGATGTCCTCCATGAACAGCTGGGTGTAGACGTAGGCCTCGCCGTCGGCGGGGTCGGTGAAGCGGTGCATGCCCTCGCCGGTGCGGGAGTAGCGCATGGTGGCGTGGAGGTGGAGTTCGTGGGGGCCGGCGGTGAGGCCGGTGAGGGGGAGGCGGTTGTCGTCGAGGGTGGCCGGGTCGAGGGGCCGGCCGTCGAGGGTGGCGGTGTGCAGCTCGGCGGGGCGGAGTTCGACGAAGGTGTCGCCGTCGGTGCGTGCGGTGAAGTGGATGACCGTACGGGAGCCGAATCGCTCGTCGCCCTGGGTGAGGTCGAGGGCGATGTCGTAGCGGTGGACGTCGATGTGGCGGGCTCGGGTCTGCGCCTCGTCGCGCTGCAGTTGGGGCATGGTGGCCATGCTGCCGTACGGTCGCTCGGCGGCGCACGGGGGTTTGCCGGGGGCGGTGGGCGGGGCGGGTCAGCCGACGAGGGGTGGGTTGTCGGGGTCGGGGATCTGGGTGGACCAGCCGCCGGGGACGCTTTTGACCTGGCGGTCGCGGAAGCGGACGGGGGCGGTGCCGACGCGGCGGGTGAAGAGGCGGCTGAAGTAGGCGGGGTCGTCGTAGCCGACGCGGCGGGCGACGGCGGCGACCGGGAGTTCGGTGCCGACGAGGAGTTCCTTGGCGCGGCCGAGGCGGATGCCGAGGAGGTAGTCCTTGGGGCTGCAGCCGGCGCCGCGGCGGACGGCGGTGCGGAGTTCGGTGGGGGTCATGCCGTGGCGGGCGGCGTGTTCGGCGACGGAGAGGGGGAGGAAGGCGTCGCGGGCGAGGGCGGCCAGGACGGGGTCGCCGTCGGCGTCGGTGTCGGCGCGGGCGCGGCGCAGGGCGACGAGGAGTTCGTGGACGGCGGCCGCGGTCTCGACGTCGAGGAGGGGGTTGCCGCGGCGGGCGGCGCGGGCGATCTTGCCGATGGCGGTGCGGGCGGGGCCGGTGTCGGCGAGGGGGACGACGGGCCGGTCGGGGTCGATGTAGCCGAGTTCGGTGTAGGTGGCGGTGGCGGGGCCGGTGAAGTCGACGAAGCTTTCGTCCCAGCCGGTGTCGGGGTCGGCGCCGTAGTGGTGGGTGACGCCGGGGAGGATCCAGAGGAGGGCGGGGGCGGTGAGGGTGTGGCGGTGGCCGTCAGGGGTGGTGTACCAGCCGCGGCCGGCGCGGATGACGATGGCGACGTGGTGGTCGAGGGTGCGGGGACCGACCGGGGGGAGGGTGCCGTGCTGGAGGCCGACGCCCAGGCAGACCAGGCCGAGCCGGTGGTGGACCGGGCTCGGGGTGAAGTAGCGCATCCAGGTGTGGTACACGCCGGGGCTCCCGTCGCTCCGTACCGGGCGGTGTCTTCCGGGTCGTTCGGGTCTGGTTGATCCGGGGGCACGCCCTGACCGCTTCCGTCCAAACAACGCCGATCTTTGTCCATGGACCGGCGGGCCGCCAGAGGGCGAGGGTGATCGGTGAGGTGAGCGCGCCCGCGCGTGCCCGGCCGGCCCGGTCGGGCGGGTGCGGGCGGCCCGGGAGGGGGCGTGGTGGCGCGGTTCGTGGTGGGTGAGCGGGATTTCGAGCTGGACGGGCGGCCGGTGCGGTTGCTGTCGGGGGCGCTGCACTACTTCCGGGTGCACGAGGCGCAGTGGGGGCACCGGCTGGCGATGCTGAAGGCGATGGGTCTGAACTGTGTGGAGACCTATGTGCCGTGGAATCTGCACGAGCCGCGGCCCGGGGAGTTCCGGGACGCGGAGGCGCCGGGCCGGTTCCTGGACGCGGTGCGGGCGGCGGGGCTGTGGGCAATCGTCCGTCCGGGGCCGTACATCTGCGCGGAGTGGGAGAACGGCGGGCTGCCGGAGTGGCTGACGGGGCCGCTGGGGTCGCGGGTGCGGACGTGGGACGCGGCGTATCTGCGGGCGGTGGAGGGGTGGTTCGGGCGGTTGCTGCCGCAGGTCGTGGCGCGGCAGTGCACCGTCGCGGGGCCGGACGGGCGGGACGGCCCGGTGGTGATGGTGCAGGCGGAGAACGAGTACGGCTCGTACGGCAGTGATGTGCGGTATCTGGAGTGGATCGTGGGGCGGCTGCGGGAGCTCGGGGTGGAGGTGCCGCTGTTCACGTCGGACGGGCCGGAGGACCACATGCTGACGGGTGGTGCGGTGCCGGGGGTGCTGGCCACCGCGAATTTCGGCGGTGCGGCGCGGGAGGCGTTCGCGGCGCTGCGGCGGCACCGGCCGGCGGGGCCGTTGATGTGCATGGAGTTCTGGTGCGGGTGGTTCGCGCACTGGGGCCGGGTGGCGGAGCCGCGGGAGGCGGCGGACGCGGCCGGGGCGTTGCGGGAGATCCTTCAGTGCGGTGCCTCGGTGAACGTCTACATGGCGCACGGCGGGACGAGTTTCGGCGGGTGGGCGGGGGCGAACCGGGCGGGTGAGCTGCACGACGGGGCGTTGCTGCCGACGGTGACGTCGTACGACTACGGGGCGCCGGTGGACGAGCGGGGGCGGCCGACGGAGAAGTTCTGGCGGTTCCGGGAGGTGCTGGCGGAGTGGGCCGGGGGGCCGCTGCCGGCGGTGCCGGAGCCGCTGCCGGTGCTGTCGTCGCCGGCGGTGGTGGAGCTCGCGGAGTGGGCGCCGGCCGGGGCGGTGATGGACGCGCTGGGCGGGGCCGAGGTGATGGGCGGCGGTCCGGCGACGTTCGAGGAGCTGGGTGTGGACCGGGGGCTGGTCCGTTACCGGGTGGCGGTGCCGGGGCCGCGGGAGGGGTATCCGCTGCGGCTGCGGGGGTTGCGGGACCGGGCGGTGGTGTGTGTCGACGGGGTGCGGCGGGCGGTGGTGGACGGCGAGGACGCGGTGGTGGGGGACGTGGCGGGGCCGGCGTCGGTGGAGGTGTGGGTGCAGTCGCTGGGGCGGGTCAACTACGGTCCGCGGCTGGGTGAGCCGAAGGGCATCACGGGCGGGTTGCTGCACGAGCGGCAGTTCCTGCACGGGGTGCGGTCGCGGGGGCTGCGGCTGGATGCGCTGGAGGGGCCGGGGGCGCTCGCCGAGGTGCCGTTCGGGCCGGTGGCGCGGGCGGCGGGCGGGGCGGGGCTGTACCGGGGGGTGGTGACGGTGGCCGGGCGGCCGGGGGACGCGGAGGTGACGCTGCCGGGCTGGGTGCACGGGCTCGTGTGGGTCAACGGGTTCTGTCTGGGCCGCTATCGGGCGATGGGGCCGCAGCGTTCGCTGTACGTGCCGGGGCCGGTGCTGCGGGCGGGCCGCAACGAGGTGCTGGTGTGGGAGTGGGAGGGCGCCCCGGCCGCTGTGGGGGAAGGGGCCGGGGCGCCCGGTCTGGTGCCCGCGGCGGGTTGACCGCCGCGGGTGGGGAGCCGTGGGGGCGCACCGACCCGCTCCCACGGCCCCGACTACACCTCGCGCACCTCGAAAGAGTCCAGGACGAACTCCGCGGTTCCGTCGTCGCCGATTTTGTGCAGCCCGATCCATGCCTCGCCGGTGGCCGGCGCGGTGAACTCGTAGGTGTGGGTGGCGGGTCGGGTGGCGACGGGGAGCGGGGCGCGGGTCAGTTCGCGGGGTGCGGGGTCGTCGACGGCGGTGATCCAGGCGTACTGGTCGGCGCGTTCGTTCTCGTAGCGGAAGGTCACGCGGTAGCGGTGGCCGGGGGTGAAGCGGACGGTGTGCGGGACGGTGCGGTAGACCAGGCCGGTGTTCTCGCCGCGGGACTTGAGGGACTGGCCGCCGTCGATGACGTCGTCGATGGCTTTGCCGTTCCAGCCGGCCTGGGTGTAGGGGGCGTGCCGCTGGGCGATGTGGGTGCGGGGGTCGGTGCTGCCGCCGGCGTCGCCCTTGACGAAGACGCCCCAGCCCTGGGGGACGTGCTCGAAGTCCTCGTATACGAGGGTGCCCTGCTTGGTGGTGGGGGTGGCGGGGACGACGCGGACGTTGTCGAAGCGGACCCGGGCCGCTCCGGCGGCGGCGGTGAGGGCGAGGGTGGTGGGGCCGCCGCCTTCGGGGACGGTGAAGTGGGTGAAGAGGCGCTGGAAGCGGGTGCCGGACTTGCGGTCGGCGGCGACGTAGTTGCCGGCGGTGGAGGTGTCGGTCCAGTTGGCGGTGGTGAGGCCGTCGGCGGTGCGGATCTCCAGGGCGGCGCGGCGGCGTTCGCCGGGGGTGGCGCCGACCTCGACCTGGACGGAGGCGGCGTAGCTGCCGGGGGCGAGGCGGGTGAGGTTCTGGGCGACGCGGGCGGCCGGGCCGGCGCCGATGACGAGCTCGTGGTCGCCGCGGTCGTTGGCCCGGACGGTGGCCGGTCCGGTGGTCCGCCAGGCGTCGAGGGTGCCGGAGTGGAAGCCGGGGTCGGTCAGCGGGGTGCCTTCGCCCCAGCGGGGGTCGGGCTGGGCGGGGGCCGGGTCGCGGTGGACGACGTACGGGACGCCGGCCTCGGCGGTGAGGGTGATCCGGCCGGCGCGGACCGGCAGCCGGGTGTGCCGGGTGCGGCCCTGGTCGGTGAGCCGGTAGGCGTGCACGGTGGTGGCGGCGGACCAGCCGCGGGGCAGGTCCCAACTCGTGGTGCCGCCGCGGGGGTTGTAGTGGTAGAGCTTGCCGGGGTCGGTGGCGCGGCGGGGTTCCCAGGGGAGCAGGTAGCTGCCGCCGTCGTAGACCAGCCGGCCGTCGGTGGTGATCCGGCGGGTGCCGCCGGTGTCGCTGACGGCGGTGTGGGTGGGGCCCTCGAAGGTGATCTCGTGGTCGGTCCAGGTCTTGATCGGGTAGGCCTGGAGGTATTTGGCGGGCAGGGCGTCGGTCCAGATGATGGCGTAGAAGGCGTGCCAGTCGGTCTTGCCGACCCAGCCCTCGAAGTTGCCCATGCGGCCGCTGCCGAGGAGGGTGGGCCACTTGTTGGCGAAGACGTCCTTGTGGTGGTTGCGCAGGAAGCGGATCAGCCGGGAGTTGATGCCGCGGGAGGTGTCGGGGCCGTAGTCGGTCTCGTTGGCCCAGTGCGACCAGAGGGAGGACCGTTCCAGGCCGTGGCCCCATTCGGTGGCGATCTGCCAGCCCTGGTCGCGCAGATGGCGCTGGAGGCGGTCGGAGTTCCAGCCGGATTCCCGGAAGACGTCGAGGTAGAGGGTGGTCAGGGCGGGGTCGGTCTCCTTGCGGAGCCGGGCGAAGCGGGCGGCGATGGTGCCGGCGACGAGGTCGCGGCGGGCGTCGATGCGGTAGGACTGGTCGAGCCAGTCCCACTGCTTGTCGTCCTTGTTGACGAGCTGCTCGGAGAAGGCGTGCGCGACGGGGTAGGACTCGGTGGCGTTGACGTGCACCGCGAAGTCGCTGTTCCACTTCTTTCCGGCGCGCAGCAGGGTGTTGAGGTCGGCGAGGCCGCCGGCCCGTTCGTTGTAGTTGCCGCCGTAGTCGGGGTGCGCGGAGTCGTGGCCTTCGGACTGGTAGCCCTTGAGGAGGGTGAACTGCCGTAGTCCGTCGGTGGCCAGGGCGATCCGTTTGACGTGGTCGAGGGTGGCGAGGAACGGGTTGGTGGCCTGGCTGGCGAAGTTGAACGGGATGTGCGGGACGACGCGGAGGTGCTGGTCGTCGGCGCCGAGCGGCATGACCATGATGTCGCGCAGGGCGATCGCGGCGTCCTGCCAGTCGATGCGGCCGTCGCCGTTGCGGTCGCCGGTGACGATGACGGTCGCGTACGGCAGCGGGTCGGTGGCTCCGGTGGGCTGGCCGGCCGCGCGGTGGGTCCACTGCCCGGGGGTGAGGGTGGCCGCCACGAAGCCGTCGCCCCGCACGGTCTGCCGCCACAGCCGGCCGTTCTCCCAGGTGGTGGCGCCGGTGGGCTTGTCGTAGACGGTGTTGGTCTCGATGCCGGCGGCCAGTTGGTCGGTGGCGACGACGGCGTAGGCGCAGCCGGTGGGGGCGGCCTCGGCGGGGGTGTGGTCGGTGACCTCGACGAGGGTGTCGCCGCTCTTGGCCTTGTCGAGTTCGATGCGGGCCGCGAGCAGGGTCGCGCCGGGCTGGTCGCTGCGTACGGAGAGCAGGGCGAGGCCGGGGATCTGGAGGGTGCCGATGCGCAGGGCGGGGGTGTCGGCGATGCGGGTGACCCGCCAGGTGGTCCGCCGGTCCTGGACGGTGATCTCGACGGTGACGGTGGTGCCGCCGTCGAAGGTGAGGGTGTAGGTGGCGCGGTCGGCGCGGGCGAGGTGGGTGACCTGGGGGGTGCGGGCGGTGCCGTCGACGAGGACCTGGGTGACCGGGGTGTGCTGGCCGTGCAGGACGGCTCCGGTGGCGCGGTCGGTGTAGGAGACGATGCGCGGGAAGGCGGTGTCGACGCGGACCTCCAGCGCGGCGGACCGCAGCAGGGCCTCGGCGGCGCGGGGCGCGGCCTCGGCGGCGCGGGGCGCGGCCGCGGCGGTGCGGGCGCCGAGCGGGAGGGCCCCGGCGACCGGGGCGAGCGCGGTGGCGGCGACGACCTTTCTGCGGCTGGGCCCGCGCGGGGCACCGGTCTGTTCGTTCACGCGCGCTGTCCTCCTTCGTGCGGCACTGCCTGTCGGCGGACAGCGTGCTGCGGGCGCGGGGGGTGCGCCTATGGACAAAGGAGGGGGAGGTGTTGGACAGATGTGGCGGAGGGGCGGGTCGCGGACCGGGGCGGCGGCGGGGGACGGCGGTCGGTCGGGGGTGCGGCTGGCGCGGTGCGGCCGGCGGTCGGTCGGGGGTGCCGCTCAGCGCGGTGCGGCGGGCGGCCGGGCGGGTTGGGCGGTGCCGGCGGGGCATTCGACGGGTCCGTGGTGGCCGCCGAGCAGGACGTAGGCCAGGGCGGCGGCGGACGCGGCGAGGAGGACGGTGGCGAGGACGGTGGCGCGGCGGTCGCGGTCGGGGTCGGGGCCCGGGGGCCGGGTACGGGGGTCGGTGGGCATGCCGTTCACGCTAGGCAGCCGGGCGCCGCCCGCCCAGGGGCCCTACGGTCATCGGCGGCGGCAACAAGCCCCGGCCGGAGGGGTGAGCTCGGTCCCGGGCGGGGCGGGACGAAGGTCCCGGCGGGCGGGGACCGAGGTCCCGGGCGTCCGGGCACGGCGAAGGGCCCGGGAGCGGCTCCCGGGCCCTTCGGTGCGTGGGTGGTGCGGGGCGGGGGTCAGCCGCCGAGCTCGCCCGCGGCCTTCTTGATGTCCGCGGCGAAGGTGCTCACCTCGGAGTAGACGCCGGGCTTGCCGGGCCGTGCGCAGCCCTCGCCCCAGGAGACGATGCCGACCTGGAGCCACTGGCCGGCGTCGTCCTTGCGGAACATCGGGCCGCCGGAGTCGCCCTGGCAGGTGTCGACGCCGCCGGTGTCCAGCTTGCCGGCGCAGATCTCGTCGCCGGGCGTGAGCTGGTCGCCGTACGCCTTCTGGCAGGTGGCGTCGTCGACGAACGGGACGGTCGCCTTGAGGAGGTAGCGCTGCTGGTCGCCGCCCTCCTTGTCGGCGCCCCAGCCGGCGATGGTGAAGTCGCCGTTGTTGAGCTTGGTGTCCTCGGCGATCTTCAGGGTGGGCTGGTCTATCGGCTTGGCGAGCTTGATCAGCGCCCAGTCCTTGCCCTTGCCGTTGTAGCCGGGGGCCTGCAGCACCTTGGTGGAGTTGACCTTGACGGCGGCGGAGTCCTGGAGGTCCACCACGCCGGCGGTGGCGGTGATGGAGGTGTTGTCGCCGCTTCCGTCGACGCAGTGCGCCGCGGTCAGCACGATGTCCTTGGCGTAGAGGGCGCCGCCGCAGCCCATCGACAGCCGGACCATGAAGGGGAATTCGCCCTGGTCGGCCTTGGTGCCGCCGACGACCTTGGTGTGCACGGAGCCGGACGGGTCGGGTGCGGGGGCGGCGGAGGCGGTGCCGGGCTGGAGGCTGAAGGCCGCCAGGGCGACCGCGCCGAGGGCGGTGGTTCTCGTGAGGAGCTTCCGGTAGCTGCGCAACGGGCTTCCTTTCGTGGGGGGTTGCACGTCGCTGACGAGCCCATGCCAACACCGGAGCCCAGGTGGCCGTCGAAGGATCGATGTGGAGGACGACAGCCCGCCGCTTGGCGTCCGGACCCAGTGGGGGATGAGTCCGTGGAGCGCCCTGTGATTATCCGGAGTGTCAGATCGGGGTGACAAGGGTGCGCATCCGGCCAACTCCCCGCGGCAGCCACGCCCCGAGGGCCGTACCGGACATTCCCGGCGGCGCCGTACAGTGGCCGGATGACGACCGGTGACCGCGGCATCGAGCACGGCTATCCCCACCTCGACACGGTCCGTTCGGCCGTCCACGCGCTGTTCGCCCGGCTGTCGTACGACACGATGAGCACCTTCGGCACCAGCGTGCTGCCGGTCGACGTGGCCTTCGACGACACCGAGGACCTGCATCTCGGCGCCCAGCGGGTCGCCCGGGCGCTGGTGCGGCAGCTGCATCTGCCCGACGCGCGGATCGTGGTGACCTTCCGGGAGATGGAGCACGCCGCGAACGTCGAACTCACCGCGGGGCCCGAGTACTTCATCGAGCTCAACGACCGCTTCCGCTCCCACCGCAAGGACATCGGCGCCGCGCTGGCCCACGAGGTGATGCACGTCTACCTGCACCGCCTGGACCTGTCGTTCCCCGGCACCCGCGACAACGAGATCCTCACCGACACCGCCACCACCTACCTCGGCGCGGGCTGGCTGCTGCTGGACGCCTACCGCGAGCACGGCCCGTTCTCGCAGAAGCTCGGCTATCTGACGCCGGAGGAGTTCGGCTATGTGCTCGCCAAGCGGGCCGCGTTCTTCGGTGAGGACCCGGCGCCGTGGTTCACCAGCCCGCAGGCGTACGACGCGTACACCGCGGGCGCGGCGCGGGCCCGGCAGGACCTGCGACGGCCGCCGCTGGCCGCCGCCGGGTGGGCCGCCCGGCTCCGCTACGCCAAGGACCGGCGGGCGGCCCGGGATCCGCAGCGCTCCGGCCGGCCGTCCGGGCCGGGCGGGGACGACTACGCCGTCGAGGGCCCGGACCCGCTGCGGGTGTCGTTCCCCTGCCCCGCCTGCCACCAGCGCCTGCGCCTGCCGGTGCGGGGGCGGCTGCAGGCCCGGTGCGGGCTGTGCAAGACGCTGCTGGACTGCGACACCTGACGCCTGGCCAGGAGGCCGAAGCCGGCGGCTAGACCCAGCCCTCCAGCCCCGTCAGGAAGCCCTGGAGGTCGTCGCGGTGGATGGTGTGGCCGGCGCCGGGCACGGTACGGACCTCGAAGCCGCGCCGGGTGAGTTCGGCGGCCGCCTCGTCGGTGAAGAGGAACCCCTCCCCCGCGATCTGCACCAGCGAGGGGACGACCGGCTTCTCCGGCGTGCGGTCCGTGCGGTGCTCGGCGGACAGCGCGAGCGCGGTCGCGGTGTCCCAGTCGGCGAGCGTGGCCAGTTCGATGTCGACGTCGGCGTCGGACCAGCGCGGGTTGAAGCCGCGCACCATCGCCCGGTCGGCGTTCTTGAACGGCAGGAACACGGCCGGGTCGACGGGCTGCCCGGTGCGGCCCAGTGCCCAGGCCGGATCGCAGTAGACCGCGCGCCGCGGCTGCAGCCGCTCCACGGCCAGGGAGAGCGCGAGGCCGCCCAGGGAGTGGCCGATGACGACCTCGGGCGCGGCGGGCAGGGTCTCCACGAGGTCCTCGGCGAAGAGTTCGGCGCCGTACTCCCCGCGCGGGCTGCGGCCGTGGCCGCGCAGGTCGACGGCGAGCACGCGGTAGCCCCGTTCGGCGAGCGCCGGGCCGACCCGGTGCCAGGTGCGGTGGTCGGACATCATTCCGTGGACCAGCACCGCGGTCCGGCCGCCGGCGCCCCATTCGTGGGTGTGCAGCTGCATGCCCGTACCTCTCTCCCGTACGTCCGCGCTCCGGTGGGCGGCGCCCCGGGCCGGCTCTCCCCGGCAGAGGGCGCACCCGGCCGACGTTACACGTGTAATTAGGGGCGGGGAACGAGCCGCGCCCGGGCCCGCCGGGCAAAACCCCTGTGCGAGGATGCCCCGCAGGATGACTGACCCAGCCGGCCCCCGGGCCACCCCGACTCCCCCGACCAGCGCGGCCGTTGCCCGGCTCGCCGGGGTCTCGCGCGCGACGGTCTCGTACGTCCTGAACGGCCAGGCCGAAGGCCGGGTCGGGGCCCGCACCCAGGCCAGGGTCCGGGCCGCCGCCGAGGAGCTGGGGTACGTGCCGCACGCCGCGGCGCGGACCCTGCGGGCCGGGCGGGGCAGCATCGTGCTGCTGGCCGCCCCCGCCGACACCGTCCCGGCCTTCGGCCCGCTCTTCACCCGCTTCCTGGCCGGCTTCCAGACCGCGCTGCACGGCCTCGGCTACACCGGCGTGCTGCACGGCGCGCCCGCCGCCTCGCCGATGGCGGCCGCCCGCGCCTGGGCCGAACTGCGGCCGGCCGCCGTACTGGCGCTGCACGGCCCGCCGTTGGACGCCGCCGCGGTCGACCTGCTGCACCGCGCGGGCACCGCCGCGGTCCTCACCCACGGGCCGTCCGCGCCGCCCGGCGCCCATGCCCTGCTGCTCGACCAGCGGGAGGCCGGGCTGCGGGCGGGCGCGCACCTGCTGGCCGGCGGCCGGCGCCGGATCGGGGTGGTCCGGCCCGCCGATCCGGGTCTGGCGGACTTCGCCGGGGCGCGCCTGGCGGGCGTACGGGAGGCGGCGGCCGGCCGGCCCGGCGCCGAGGTGCGTCCGCTCGACCTGGAACCGACCGAGGAGTCCGCGGCCCGGCTGGCGGCCCGCTGGCCCGGGCTGGGCCTGGACGGGGTGTTCGCCTACAACGACGAGTACGCGATGCTGCTGATGCGGGCCCTGCAGGACGCCGGGCACACCGTCGGCACCGGGCCGGACGAGATCGGTGTGGTCGGCGCGGACGATCTGCTGCTGGCCCGGCTGCTGCGTCCCCGGCTGACCAGCGTCCGCGCCGAGATCACCCCGCCGGACCGGATCGCCGCCCTGGTCGCGGCGCTGATCCGCGACCCGGACCGGGCCCCGGCGGTCCACCGGTTGGGCACGTTCCGGGTCGAGGCGCGGGAGTCGGGGTGAGGGGCGGCGCCGGGTGGGGCACGGGCCTGTGGTGCGGCTACCGCCAGTCCTTCTCCGGGGTGGCCGCGGCCAGCACCGCCCGGGCGTTCTCCCGGATCGGCCCGCCGTGCGCGACGCACACCGTCCCGACGTCGTCGAGCGCGGCCAGCCGCCGGAAGGAGGCCTCGGCCTGCTCCCGTGAGACGTTGAACGGCCCGAGCACCGCGCGGTCGCCGTCCGGGGAGGCGCCGATGACGTCCCCGGGGAACAGCAGCCCGCTCGCGGGCAGATGCAGGGCGATCCCGCCGGGCGTGTGACCGGGGACCGCGAGCACCCGGACCGGCTCCGGCCAGCCGTCGAGGGTGTCGCCGTCGTGCAGTTCCCGGTCGACGGCGAGGTGCCGCAGCGGCGGGACGCCGGCGGCCGCGAAGTCCGCCATGACGCTTTCGTGCAGCCGGCGTTCGGCCGCGGTGAGGACGGGCGCGGGCTCGGCGGCGGTGCCGCGGACGTAGGGGGCGTCCGGCGCGCCGGCCAGCACCTCGGCCCCGGTGGCCTCGACCAGGTCGGCGGCGGAACCCATGTGGTCCACGTGGCAGTGGGTGAGCACGATCTGCCGCAGCCGGTCCGGGCGGCCGCCGAGCCGGGCGAGCGCGTCGAGGACGGCCGGCGCGGAACCGGGGACGCCGGTGTCGACCAGGGCGAACCCGTCGTCGGGCAGCGCGATCAGATAGACGTGCCCGGTGGGGAAGGGGAGTTGCCAGACGGTACGGCTGATACGGGTGAGTGGGTCCATGGCCCGGACGCTAACCGCGGGGCGCGGCACCGGTCGCCGGGTTGCGCCGTGGGCGGATTGAGCGAACGGCGAACGGCGAGCGGACGGGCGCGGGCGCGGCACCGCTCATCGGGGCGGCGAAGGCTATGGGCAGTCCGGGGAAATCCGGCCGGAACCGGTCTTGCGTCTGCCACGTCCCATCCGTGAACCAAGGAGGCATGTCATGCGAGGAATCCCCCACTCCCGCACCCGTACGCTCACCGCCGCGCTCGCGCTGGCGGTGTCCGGCGCCGTCGCCCTGTCCGGCTGCGGCAAGCCGCAGCAGAAGGTCGGCAGCGCCCCGCCGCCGAAGAAGCCGGACGCGTTCGAGCAGCGGGCGGACCAGATCGTGCGGGACTGGCCGAAGATCTCGCCGGTGCACGGCCGGCAGCAGGCGCTGCTGCCGCTGGTGAAGGCCCAGCCGCCCAAGGACGGCGGCAAGGCCCGGGAGATCACCGTGACCGTCGGGCACAGCCCCTGCGACGCCCACTTCGGCGCGCGCAGCCACGAGTCGAAGGGGCTCGTGGTCGTCACCGGCTGGGGCAAGCGCAAGAGCTCCAAGGGAATGTGCACCGAGATGCTGGCCACCGACAAGGTGACGATACGGCTGAAGGACGCCCTCGGTGACCGCAAGGTCGTCGACGCGGCCACCGGCAAGCAACTGCTGAAGGGCTGACCGGAGAAGGGCCGAGGGCTGACCGGCCGGCGGGGCCGACGGGCCGACAGGCACGGCGCTGCGGCATTCGCCTTGGAGCGCGCTCCAGCGCCTACCCTCGCCGTATGAGCCCTTCCCTCGCCACCACCACCCGTGTCGACCTGCCCGAGCTGCTGGAGTTCGTCCGCCCCCGGCACCGCGCGATCCTGCTCACCCGCCGCTCCGACGGCACCCCGCAGGCGTCGCCGCTGACCTGCGGGGTGGACGACTCCGGCCGGCTGGTGATGTCGACGTATCCGGAGCGGGCCAAGGTCCGCAACCTGCGGCGGGTGGCGTCGGCCAGCGTGCTGGTGCTGTCCGACGAGTGGAACGGCCCGTGGGTGCAGATCGACGGGGAGGCGGAGGTCATCGACGCGCCGGAGTCGGTCGAGCCGCTGGTCGAGTACTACCGCAACATCGCCGGTGAGCACCCGGACTGGGACGAGTACCGCGAGGCGATGCGCACGCAGGGGAAGTCACTGATCCGGGTGACCCCGCTGCGCTGGGGCCCGATCGCCACCGGCGGTTTCCCGGCCCGCCTCGTGACCGGCGACGACCGGTCGTCGGACAGCCGGGAATCCGGCGACCAGGCATCCGACGAGCGGACTTCCGGGGACCGGGCATCCGACGACCGGGCCTGACCGCGGTCAGCCGCGCGGGGCGGGGAAGGTCAGGGAGGGTGAGAGGGCCTCGTCGGGGAGGCCGAGGCGGTCACGGAAGGCCGTGCGGCCGGTTTCGGTGACGCTGAGGATGCGGGTCGTCGGGGACTTGACGATCCATCGGCGCTCCAGGGCATGGCGGTAGAGGGCGGCGCCGAGCGCACCGGAGAGATGCGGGCGCCGCACCGTCCAGTCGAGGCACGTACGGACATGCGCGCGGTGGGCGAGGGACGGGCCGGTGTCGGGGATGCCGAGGGCGGCCAGCCAGTGGGCGCCGGCGGCGGTGAGGACCAGGCCGTATTCCCGTGCCAGCAGGCCGCGTTCGGTCATCACCTCGGCGAGGGCGCAGCCCAGGGCGCCGGCGATGTGGTCGTAGCAGGTACGGGCGTGGTGCAGGGCCCGGCGCTGGTTGGCCTCGGCCAGTGAGCGGATCGGGACCGGGCGGTAGGGGGCGAGTCCGGCGAGGTTCTCCAGGGTCTCCGCGGTGTCCGGGCCGGCCAGGCGGACGTAGCGCCGCCGCCCCTGGCGTTCTTCGGCGAGCAGCCCGCCGGCGACCAGGAGGTTGAGGTGCTCGGTGGTCGTGGAGGGTGCCACCGCGGCGTATTCGGCGAGTTCTCCGGCGGTCCAGGTGCCGCCGTCGAGCAGGGCCATGCAGATGGCGGCGCGGGTGCGGTCCGCGAGCAGCGCCGCGAGCGCGGCGAGATCGGGGGTCTCCGCGAGTTTTTCCTGATCTGCGTCCCATCGGTTCATGTACACAGAGTAACCTCTGATAACATTTCGGTGAGCACCGAATCATCCGGCTTCTATCCTCGACGGCATGAGAGGCGCGCTGGAGAAGAGCAGTTCGGTCACCCCGGCGCTGCTGTCCACGGAGAACGACGACGGAACCTTCGTCCTGGTCGAGCTGCGGATCCGGTGGGAGCTCGGCCCGGTCGTGAGCCTCTGGCTGCCGGCCCGGGGGCGTACCGCCAGGAACCTCGCGGTACGCCCGGACGTCGTGTTCAATCTGCCGCCGGACGCGACGGGGACCGAAGAGGGACCGGGGGCGCTGCCGCCCTCGACGGACGCACCGTGGACGGAGCCGTCGGAGCTGGTGCGGCCGCCCCGACTGGCGCACTGCCCGGTGCAGTTGGAGGCCCGCCGGGTCGGCGAGCGTACGGTGACCGACGGGGCGTGGACGCAGATCGAGGCACAGGTGCTGCGGGTGCACGCGGATCCGCGGTGGGTACTGCCGCTGAGCGACCGGCGGATCGACCTGGGGGCGTGGCATCCACCGGTGCACGACTTCCGACCGTCGGCCGCTCCCCCGGCCCAGACCGCACCGGCCCCCGCCCGGGAGATGGCCCGCCAGCTGGGCCGCCGCTACCCGACGTCCGAACGCAGCGGTTCGTAGGGGGAGTTGAGGGGGGCGCGGGGGCGTCGAGGGGGGCGGACGGGGGGCCGGCAAGCCGACTCGGCCGGTCCGTCGCGGAACATCCCCTCGACGAACCGCCGCGTCGCCGTCTCCGCCATGACGGCGCTTCCCCTTTCGGGATCCGCGGGTCAGAGGCTGCGGGCGGTGATGTCGCCGTGGGCGGTGGTCGCGCGGAAGTTCAGACCGGCCGCGCCGTCGGTGTTCCGCAGCGCGTTGTGGATCCGGCCGGAGGCGGTGCCGGCGTCCAGGGAGGCGGAGACGCCGCGGGCGGCGCCGACCGAGATGTCGCCGGACTCGGTGCGCAGCGTGACGGTGCCGCGCACGGCCTCGGTGACGCGGAGGTCGCCCTTTTGGGTGCTGATCTCCGCGGGACCGCCCAGGCGGCCGACCGTGATGTCGCCGGCCTGGGTGGTGAGGTCGGCGCTCGCGGTCTCGTCGAGCTCGACCGTGGCCTGCTGGCCCTCGAAGGCGACGTCACCGAGGCGTCCGACACCCCGGAGTTCGGCGAGGGCGGCCTTCGCCTCGACGCGGGAGCCGGCGGGCAGCTGGACGGTCACCTCGACGGATCCGGAAGCGCCGAGGAGCCGGTTCTTCGGCGGTGCGGCCTCGATCCGCAGGACGCCCTCGCCGTACGCGACCGTGATCTGCTCCGCCGCCTTCACGTCGCGGCTCTTCGAGGCGTCCGCGGGCAGGACCTCGACCGTGGTGTCGGCCCGATCGGCGGCGACCAACCGGATGCGTCCGGCGGGGATGTCGAGGACGGCGGAGACCGGGGCGGGGGTGTCGAACTTCTGCATCGTGCGCTCCTTCAGCTCGTTGTTCCTTATGACGGAAACGCTACGTTGCATTCCAAGTTCTAGCAACAAGCTTGTTGCGCCAAATCAGCATCAGTGCAGGTGGAAGCCTGTAATTCGTTGCAACGCTTTCCAGGCTAATGCAACGACATGGACCCCAAACGTTGCAATGAATTGAGGGTGAAGGCTACGGCGAAGGCCCAGGGCCACGAAGTGGAGGCCGCCTCCGCCGGGAACCGGGCGAACGCCGCCGCGAGCGCTGCGTCGACGACGACGTCCGTGGGGGGGGGGGGGCGGGGGGGGGGCTCGTGGGGGGCGGGGCCGGGGCCCGTCAAGGGGTGGGCCCGTGGGGAGGCGGGGCCCGTAGGGGTGGGGCGAACGGATTCCCTAGGGGATGCGAGCGCCCCCTTCGGGGCCCTCAACGGGGAAGGGGGCGTGGGTATTCCGGCAGATGTGGCGGTTGCGGAAAGACCCGCGGCGCCTGCCCTCCGGTCGGGGAGAAAAGACAGGCGCCGCGGACGGGATCCGGGGCGGGCCCCGGATCCCGTGCCTCCGTACGACGTTGTACGGGACATTCAGGGACGGTCGCGCGAAGTGCGCGGCCGGGTCAGACGGCCAGTGCGCGGTCCGTCGGCTTGATGGGGGCCGGCAGGGCGCTGGCGCCCGTCAGGAAGCGGTCCACACCGCGGGCGGCGGAGCGGCCCTCGGCGATGGCCCACACGATCAACGACTGGCCGCGGCCGGCGTCACCGGCGACGAACACGCCGGGGACGTTGGTGGCGAAGTCGGCGTCGCGGGCGACGTTGCCGCGGGCGTCGAGCTCCAGGCCGAACTGCTCGACCAGGCCGTTCTGCTGGTCGGTGCCGGTGAAGCCCATGGCGAGGGTGACCAGTTGGGCGGGGATCTTGCGCTCCGTGCCCGGCTTCTGCTCCAGCTTGCCGTCGACGAACTCCACCTCGATGAGGTGCAGCCACTGGACGTTGCCGTCCTCGTCGCCCTCGAAGTGGGTGGTGGAGACGGAGTAGACCCGCTCGCCGCCCTCCTCGTGCGCGGAGGTGACCTTGTAGAGCATCGGGAAGGTCGGCCACGGCTGCGTCACCGCGTTCCGCTCCTCGCCCGGGCGGGGCATGATCTCCAGCTGGGTGACGGAGGCCGCGCCCTGGCGGTGGGCGGTGCCGACGCAGTCCGCGCCGGTGTCGCCTCCGCCGATGACGACCACGTGCTTGCCCTCGGCGGTGATCGGGGCAACGGTCAGGTCACCCTCCTGCACCTTGTTGGCGAGCGGCAGGTACTCCATCGCGAAGTGGATGCCCTTGAGCTCCCGGCCGGGCACCGGCAGGTCGCGGGAGGTGGTGGCGCCGGCGGCGATGACGACCGCGTCGTAGCGCTTGCGGAGCTTCGCCGCGTCGATGTCGCGGCCGATCTCCACCTCCGTGCGGAACTTGGTGCCCTCCGCGCGCATCTGCTCGATGCGGCGGTTGATGTGGCGCTTCTCCATCTTGAACTCGGGGATGCCGTAGCGGAGCAGGCCGCCGATGCGGTCCGCGCGCTCGTACACCGCGACCGTGTGGCCGGCCCGCGTCAGCTGCTGGGCGGCGGCGAGACCGGCCGGGCCGGAGCCGATGACGGCGACGGTCTTGCCGGAGAGGCGCTCGGGCGGCTGCGGGGTGACGTCGCCGTTGTCCCACGCCTTGTCGATGATGGAGACCTCGACGTTCTTGATGGTCACCGGCTGCTGGTTGATGCCCAGCACACAGGCGGCCTCACAGGGCGCGGGGCAGAGGCGACCGGTGAACTCCGGGAAGTTGTTGGTCGCGTGCAGCCGCTCGCTGGCCTCGGTCCAGTCCCCGCGGTAGGCGTAGTCGTTCCACTCGGGGATGAGGTTGCCGAGCGGGCAGCCGTTGTGGCAGAAGGGGATGCCGCAGTCCATGCAGCGCGACGCCTGCTTGCTGATGATCGGCAGCAGGGAGCCGGGCTGGTAGACCTCGTTCCAGTCCTGGACGCGCTCCTCGACGGGGCGGGTCTTGGCAGTCTCGCGCTCGTGGGTCAGGAAGCCCTTGGGGTCAGCCATTGGTCGCCGCCTCCATCATCTTCTCGTGGGTCTCGGACTCGGAGAGCCCGGCCTGCTCGGCGGCTTCCTTGGCGGCGAGCACTGCCTGGTACGTGGGCGGGATGACCTTGCTGAACCGCGGGGCCGCGGCATCCCAGTCGGCGAGGAGCTTCTCGGCGACGGTGGAGCCGGTCTCCTCCTGGTGGCGGCGCACCACGTCGTGCAGCCACTGCTTGTCGTTCTCGTCCAGCGGGTGCACCGCGCCGACGAGTTCCTTGTTGACGTTGTTCTTGTCCAGGTCGATGACGTAGGCGAAGCCGCCGGACATGCCCGCCGCGAAGTTGCGGCCGGTCTCGCCCAGGACGACCGCGTTGCCGCCGGTCATGTACTCGCAGCCGTGGTCGCCGACGCCCTCGGAGACCACCGTGGCACCGGAGTTGCGGACGCAGAACCGCTCGCCGACCCGGCCGCGCAGGAACAGCTCGCCGCCGGTGGCGCCGTAGGCGAGGGTGTTGCCCGCGATGGTGGAGTACTCGGCGAGGTGGTCGGCACCGCGGTCCGGGCGGACCACGACCCGGCCGCCGGACAGGCCCTTGCCGACGTAGTCGTTGGCGTCGCCCTCCAGGCGCAGCGTGATGCCGCGCGGCAGGAACGCGCCGAAGGACTGGCCGGCCGAGCCGGTGAAGGTGATGTCGATGGTGTCGTCGGGCAGGCCGGCGCCACCGAACTTCTTCGTCACCTCGTGGCCGAGCATGGTGCCGACGGTCCGGTTGATGTTGCGGATCGCGACCTGGGCCCGGACCGGCTGGGCGGCCTCGGCGGTGTCCGCGGCCAGCGCGTCGGCGGCGAGCTTGATCAGCTCGTTGTCGAGCGCCTTCTCCAGGCCGTGGTCCTGCTCGACGACCTGGTGGCGGACCGCGCCGTCGGACAGCTCGGGGACGTGCAGCAGCGGGGCGAGGTCGAGGCCCTGCGCCTTCCAGTGGCTGACGGCCCGGGTGGTGTCGAGGATTTCGGCGTGGCCGATGGCCTCGTCGAGGCTGCGGAAGCCCAGCTCGGCCAGGAGCTCGCGGACCTCTTCGGCGATGAACTGGAAGAAGTTGACGACGTATTCGGCCTTGCCGTTGAACCGCTCGCGCAGCGTCGGGTTCTGGGTGGCGATGCCGACCGGGCAGGTGTCCAGGTGGCAGACGCGCATCATGACGCAGCCGGAGACGACCAGCGGTGCGGTCGCGAAGCCGTACTCCTCGGCGCCCAGCAGGGCGGCGATGACGACGTCGCGGCCGGTCTTGAGCTGGCCGTCGGTCTGCACGACGATGCGGTCGCGCAGGCCGTTGAGCAGCAGGGTCTGCTGGGTCTCGGCGAGGCCGAGCTCCCAGGGGCCGCCCGCGTGCTTCAGCGAGGTCAGCGGGGAGGCACCGGTACCGCCGTCGTGGCCGGAGATGAGCACGACGTCCGCGTGGGCCTTGGAGACGCCCGCGGCGACCGTGCCGACGCCGACCTCGGAGACCAGCTTGACGTGAATCCGCGCCTGCGGGTTCGCGTTCTTGAGGTCGTGGATCAGCTGGGCGAGGTCCTCGATGGAGTAGATGTCGTGGTGCGGCGGCGGGGAGATCAGGCCGACGCCCGGGGTGGAGTGCCGGGTCTTGGCGACCCAGGGGTAGACCTTGTGGCCGGGCAGCTGGCCGCCCTCGCCGGGCTTGGCGCCCTGCGCCATCTTGATCTGGATGTCGTCGGAGTTGACGAGGTACTCGCTGGTGACGCCGAAGCGGCCGGAGGCGACCTGCTTGATGGCCGAGCGGCGCGCCGGGTCGTAGAGGCGCTCGGGGTCCTCGCCGCCCTCACCGGTGTTGGACTTGCCGCCCAGCTGGTTCATGGCGATGGCGAGGGTCTCGTGCGCCTCCTGGGAGATGGAGCCGTACGACATGGCGCCGGTGGAGAAGCGCTTGACGATGTCGGCGGCCGACTCGACCTCGTCCAGGGGGAGGGACGGGCGGTCGGACTTGAAGCCGAACAGGCCGCGGAGCGTCATCAGGCGCTCGGACTGCTCGTTGACCCGCTCGGTGTACTTCTTGAAGATGTCGTAGCGGCGGCTGCGGGTGGCGTGCTGCAGCCGGAAGACGGTGTCCGGGTCGAAGAGGTGCGGTTCGCCCTCGCGGCGCCACTGGTACTCGCCGCCGATCTCCAGCGCGCGGTGCGTGGCGGCGATGCCGGAGGCCGGGTAGGCCTTGGCGTGCCGGGCCGCGACCTCCTTGGCGATGACGTCCAGGCCGGCGCCGCCGATCTTGGTGGCGGTGCCGTGGAAGTACCGGTCGACGAACTCCTCGTCCAGGCCGATGGCCTCGAAGACCTGCGCGCCGCGGTAGGAGGCGACGGTGGAGATGCCCATCTTGGACATGACCTTCAGCACGCCCTTGCCGAGCGCCTTGATGAGGTTCTTGATGGCCGTCTCGGGCTCGACGTCGGGCAGGAAGGTGCCGGCGCGGACCAGGTCCTCGACGGACTCCATGGCCAGGTAGGGGTTGACCGCGGCGGCGCCGTAGCCGATGAGCAGGGCGACGTGGTGCACCTCGCGGACGTCGCCGGCCTCGACGAGCAGCCCGACCTGGGTGCGGGTCTTGGTGGCGATGAGGTGGTGGTGGACCGCGGCGGTCAGCAGCAGCGAGGGGATCGGCGCGTGCTCGGCGTCGGAGTGCCGGTCGGAGAGCACGATCAGGCGGGCGCCGTCGGCGATGGCGGCGTCGGCCTCGGCGCAGATCTCCTCGATGCGGGCGGCCAGCGTCTCGCCGCCGCCGGAGACCCGGTAGAGGCCGGAGAGGGTCACGGCCTTCATGCCGGGCATGTCGCCGTCGGCGTTGATGTGGATGAGCTTGGCCAGCTCGTCGTTGTCGATGACCGGGAAGGGCAGGGTCACGCTGCGGCAGGAGGCCGCGGTGGGCTCCAGGAGGTTGCCCTGGGGGCCGAGGGAGGAGATCAGCGAGGTGACCAGTTCCTCGCGGATGGCGTCCAGCGGCGGGTTGGTGACCTGCGCGAAGAGCTGGGTGAAGTAGTCGAAGAGCAGCCGGGGGCGCTCGGAGAGCGCGGCGATCGGCGAGTCGGTGCCCATCGAGCCGATCGGCTCGGCGCCGGCCTTGGCCATGGGGGCGAGCAGCACCCGCAGCTCTTCCTCGGTGTAGCCGAAGGTCTGCTGGCGGCGGGTGACCGAGGCGTGGGTGTGCACGATGTGCTCGCGCTCGGGCAGGTCGGCGAGCTCGATCAGGCCGGAGTCCAGCCACTCCTGGTAGGGCTGCTCGGCGGCGAGCTGCGCCTTGATCTCGTCGTCCTCGATGATGCGGTGCTCGGCGGTGTCGACGAGGAACATCTTGCCGGGCTGCAGGCGGCCCTTGCGGACGACCTTGCCGGGGTCGATGTCGAGGACGCCGACCTCGGAGGAGAGCACGACCAGGCCGTCGTCGGTGACCCAGTAGCGGCCGGGGCGCAGGCCGTTGCGGTCGAGGACCGCGCCGACCTGGGTGCCGTCGGTGAAGGTGACGCAGGCGGGGCCGTCCCAGGGCTCCATCATCGTGGAGTGGTACTGGTAGAAGGCGCGCCGGGCCGGGTCCATGGAGGTGGAGTTCTCCCACGCCTCCGGGACCATCATCAGCACGGAGTGCGGCAGCGAGCGGCCGCCGAGATGCAGCAGCTCCAGGACCTCGTCGAAGGAGGCGGAGTCGGAGGCGTCCGGGGTGCAGACCGGGAACAGCCGCTCCAGCTTCTCGGCGTTCTCCGCGCCGAAGAGCTTCGAGGCGAGCTGGGACTCGCGGGCGCGCATCCAGTTGCGGTTGCCCTGGACGGTGTTGATCTCGCCGTTGTGCGCGACGAAGCGGTAGGGGTGCGCGAGCGGCCAGCTCGGGAAGGTGTTGGTGGAGAAGCGGGAGTGGACGAGGGCGATCGCGGTGGCGAAGCGGCGGTCGGACAGGTCCGGGAAGAAGGGCTCCAGCTGGCCGGTGGTCAGCATGCCCTTGTACACGATCGTGCGGGCGGACAGCGAGGGGAAGTAGACCCCGGCCTCGCGCTCGGCGCGCTTGCGCAGCGCGAAGGCCTTGCGGTCCAGCGCCAGGCCGGTGTTCTCGCCGTCGGCGACGAAGAGCTGGGAGAAGGCCGGCATGGTGGCGCGGGCGCCGTTCCCGAGCAGCTGCGGGGCGACCGGGACGACGCGCCAGCCGATGACGTCCAGGCCCTCTTCGCCGGCGATCGTCTCGATGCGGGAGACGGCGTCGGCGGCGGCCTGGGCGTCGGACGGCAGGAAGGCGATGCCGACGGCGTAGGCGCCGGTCTCGGGGAGCTCGAACGTGACGTTCTCGCGCAGGAACGCGTCCGGGACCTGGAGCAGGATGCCGGCGCCGTCGCCCGAGTCGGGCTCGGAGCCGGTGGCACCGCGGTGCTCCAGGTTCGTCAGGACGGTGAGCGCCTGTTCGACCAGTGCGTGGCTGGCCTCGCCGGTGAGGGTGGCCACGAAGCCGACGCCGCAGGCGTCGTGCTCGTTGCGCGGGTCGTACATCCCCTGCTGGGCGGGGCGCCCGTCCATGGGCGACCAGGCGGCGGCGTGGGCGCTGCTGGTGGTCGCGGAGTGCGTGGACGCGAAACGCATCGGCTCTCCCAACGTCGTCGTGGCATAGGCATTGCCGAGGGACGACGTTGGCCCTCCGCGAAATTTCGTGCAGGTTACAGGATGGCCCGCTTCCCGAGAACCGAAAAGAGGCTTCCAAAATGCGGACACCGCACGCGCGGTGAGTCGTGAACGCGGACGGAAACCAGCCGTCCCACAAGGCGGCGTTCGGCGAGCGACATTGCCCGCGACGCCTGGGGCTTATGCCCGGTCGTCAACAAACCGAAACCGCGGGGTAACGGGTTAATTATGCAGTCACCCGCATGACACGTCACCCTACGACGGTTCCGAACAGTGCTCCCAAGGCGTACGTCACACCCGAGGCGGCTCCGCCGAGGGCGAGTTGGCGCAGTCCGCTGTACCACCAGGAGCGGGCCGTCACCCGCGCCACGACGGCACCGCAGGCGAACAGTCCGACCAGTGCGAGCAGCACCGCGGGCCAGATCGCGGAAGCCCCCAACAGGTAAGGAAGGACAGGAAGAAGCGCGCCCAGCGCAAAGGATCCAAAGGAAGAAATGGCGGCAATGGCCGGAGAAGGAAGGTCGGACGGGTCTATTCCGAGTTCCTCGCGGGCGTGGATCTCCAGCGCCTGCTCGGGGTCGCGGGAGAGCTGTTCGGCGACCTGGCGGGCGAGCTCCGGCTCGACGCCGCGGGACTCGTAGAGGGCCGCGAGCTCCTCCTGCTCGTCCTTGGGGTGCTTGCGCAGCTCGTCGCGTTCGATGTCCAGCTCGGCCTGCACCAGCTCGCGCTGCGAGGCGACCGAGGTGTACTCCCCCGCGGCCATCGAGAAGGCACCGGCGGCCAGCCCGGCGAGGCCGGTGATGATGATCGTCTGCTGTGACAGCGCACCGCCCGCGACACCCGTCATCAGGGCGAGGTTCGAGACCAGGCCGTCCATCGCGCCGAAGACGGCGGGGCGCAGCCAGCCGCCGTTGACATCGCGGTGGGTGTGGTTGTCGCGGTGTGCCACATGCGTCGGCGCCGCGGCATCCATGATCTCCATGACGGACATATCGGGACCTGCTCCCTTCCGCGAGGTGTGGGCCGATGGCGGCACTTCCCCCTGCAACCCCTCGAAGTTATGCGGGGAGCACCCTCCGCCGCTAGCAAGGAAGGCCGAACTTACCGCGCTGACCTGCGGCTTCTTCAAAAAGTCGGGAATGGGAGGCCGGTCACGGGCGGTGATCGGGCCGCTTGCGGGCCCGCTCGTGGTTCCCTCGGGGGTTCGTAGGGGCGTCCCGGCCGGGGCGTCGACCGGGTGACCTCGCGGCCCCGCGCAGGAGAGCCGGGGCGCCGCGTGGCACGCATAGCACCATGAGCGCAGCGGACCCCCCGTCCCCGGAGCCGGGCGCCCCGGGCCCGGCCGGCGACGGCGTACGCGACCGGGCCCGCGGGGCGCTGCTCGGGCTCGCCGTGGGGGACGCGCTGGGCGCCCCCGCGGAGAACATGAAGCCCTCGCAGATCCGCCGCCGCTGGGGCCGGATCGAGGGCTATGTCGAGGACGACCCGGCCGGCACCGACGACACCGAGTACGCGATCTTCTCCGGGCTGCTGCTGGCCGCGCACGGCTCGGCACTGACCGTCGCGGACGTCGAGGCGGCCTGGCACCAGTGGATCGCCGACCGGGACGAGGGCCCGTTCCGCGGCGCCGGCTTCAGCGAGCGCGGCACCCTGGAGAACCTGCGGCGCGGCCTGGCCGCCCCGATCTCCGCGCAGCACCGGCACGCCTGGAGCGACGGGCTGGCGATGCGCGCCGCGCCGTTCGGGGTGTTCGCGGCCGGCCGGCCCGCCGAGGCCGCCCGGCTGGTCGCCATCGACGGCACGGTCAGCCATGACGGCGAGGGGATCTACGGCGGCCGGGCGGTGGCCGCCGGGGTCGCCGCCGCGATGGTCGCCCTCCCCCCGGGGCCCTCGGCGCGCTCCGGGCCAGGGGGGACGCCGCTCACCGACGTGGTGCTCGCCGCCGCGCTGTCCGTCGTCCCGGAGGACTCCTGGACCGCCCGCTCGCTGCGCCGGGCGGTGGCCGCGGCCCAGCGCTGCGGCCACGATCCGGGCATCACCCAGCTCGGTACGGAACGCGCGGTGCGCTCCGCCGTCGTGGTCGGCGGCTATCCCTGGACGGACCTGGCGCCGGAGGCGGTCGGGCTGGCCTTCGGGGCGTTCGCGGCGGCCCGCGGCGACTTCCGGGGCTCGGTGCTGACCGCGGTCAACATGGGCCGGGACGCCGACACCACGGCCGCGGTCGCCGGGGCCCTCGCCGGAGCCCTGGGCGGGGCCACCGCGATCCCCGAGGACTGGGCCCGCGCCATCGGCCCGGCCCGCGGCAGCTGCCTGCCGTCGATGGCCGGCTACCACGTTCTGGACATCGCCGACCTGCTGGCACCGGGCGGGGCGGGCGGGGGCCCGTCCGGGGCGTCCCCCGGGGCGTGGCCCGTTCCCGGGGCCGGAGCCACCGGGGCGCAGGCCGGCGCCGGGGTGGGGCCGGGATGAGCCACGGGATGAGCGGCCGGGTGGGTGGCGGGACGGGCGCCGGCGGGCCCGTGGACGCCGCGCACGGCCGGATCGAGGGGCTGCTGCTCGGGCTGGCCGCGGGGGACGCCGCCGGGTGGCCCGCGGCCCGGCACCGGGCGGCGCGGATGCCGGAGTGGACCCGGCGGCTCACCCGCGAGCTGGACACCTTCGCGGAGCAGAACGCCACCACCACCCTGCCGGTGCCGATCGCCCTGAACCAGCCGCCCGAGCCGCTGCGGCTGGGCCCGTCCGACGACGCCGAGTGGGCGGCCTTCACCGCCGGGTCCGTGCTGACCGCGGCCGGGGCGCTGCTCAGCGACCTGGGCCGGAGCCGCCGGATGCGGGCCGCCCTCGACCTCGCCTGGAACGCACTGGCGAGCGAGGTCGCCGCGGCCGCCGACCGGGCCCCCGAGGTGGAGTCCGCCGTCCTGCCGCTGCGCGCCCGGATCTCCGTACGCGCCGGGCTCGGCAACCTCGCCGCCGGGCTGCGGCCGCCCGCCACCGGCCACGACAACCCGCACTTCTTCGACGACGCGGCGTGCGTCCGGGCCGCCGTCCTGGCCGTGGTGCACCCGGGCGACCCGGCCGCGGCGGCGGACCTGGCCGAGTACGACGCGCGCTACACCCAGGACGGCGACGGGGTGCACGGGGCCCGGGCGATGGCCGCCGCGGTGGCCGCCGCGCTCGGCGGCGCCCCGGCGTCCGCCGCGGTCGACACCGCGCTGGCCCAGCTGCCCGACGGCACCGAGATCCGCCGCAACGCCCTGCACGCGGTCCACCTCGCCCGGACCCACGCCGCCGACCGGCCCGGCCGCCCCGGCACCGCGTTCGCCCTGGTGCCGGTGCTGGAGCACGAGATCGTCGACCACGTCTACAGCTACGGCATCGCCGCCGCCGAGACCGTGCCGGTGGCCCTGGCCCTGGCCCTCGCGACCGACGGGCAGGTCGCCGAGGCCGTGCCGGCCGCCGCCTGCCTCTCCCGGGTCGCCGACTCCGCGCCCGCCCTCGCCGGGGCGCTGACCGGCGCGCTCGGCGGTGCCCCCGGACTGCCCCGCA
The DNA here is from genome assembly GCF_036352915.1 of Streptomyces bugieae. Taxonomy (NCBI): domain Bacteria; kingdom Bacillati; phylum Actinomycetota; class Actinomycetes; order Kitasatosporales; family Streptomycetaceae; genus Streptomyces; species Streptomyces bugieae. The sequence goes on along the minus strand of NZ_JAZBJP010000043.1, from coordinate 28,281 downwards.
CCTGGCGCGACGCCTGCCGGGTGCTGTCCGGCTGCGCACTGCCCCGGCTGGCCGGCACCGACCTCGTCGAACTGGCCGGCGCGCTGGCCCGGGCGGAGCTGACCGCCCCGGAAGACCCCGCGGGCACCGGCCCCGCAGCCCCGCCCGGAGCCGCCCCGGAGGCCGCTCCGGACCCCTCCCCCTCCCCCGCCCCCCTCGTGGAAGGACTCGTCCGCACATGACGTACACCAGCGACACCGCACCAAAGGCACCGGGCGCGCCCGATGTCCTCGGCGTCGGGGACACCCAGATCCTGCCCGTCACCCCCGTCGCGTCCGCCCCGCCCACACCGGCCCCCCCGGTCGCCCCGCCGGTCAGGCCCGATGCCCCCTCCCTGGAGGACCGGGCGATCGGCGCTCTGGTGGGGGCCGCGGTCGGTGATGCGCTCGGTGGTCCGGTCGAGGGCCGGACGCCGGAGGAGATCGTCAAACGGTACGGCGGCCGGGTCACCGGCATCGTCGGCCCGTTCCACGACGACTGGCGCACCGCCCGCCCCCTCGCGCCTTACCACAAGGGCAACGGCCACGTCACCGACGACACCCTGATGACCCATGCGCTGGTCCGGGTCTACGAGTCGGTGCGCGACCACCTCGACGCCTACGACGTCGCCGACCACCTCGTCCCGGACCTGATCGGCACCCCGCGCTGGATCCCGGAGCTGGAGGCCGAGGCGCTGCCGCTGCAGCGGATCTTCCTCGCCGAGAAGTGGATCGTGGCCCGGCTGCACTACGGGCACGCCGATCCGCGCGAGGCGGGCGTCGGAAACATCGTCAACTGCGGTGCGGCGATGTACATGGCGCCGGTCGGCGTGGTCAACGCCGGTAATCCGGACCGGGCCTACGCCGAGGCGCTGGACATCGCCGGTGCGCACCAGTCCTCCTACGGGCGGGAGGCGGCCGGGGTGTTCGCCGCGGCGGTGGCCGCCGCGTTCATGCCCGACGCCACCCCGTCCTCGGTCGTCGTGCAGGCCCTGCGGCTGGCGAAGGACGGCACCCGCGCCGCGATCGAGGCGGTCTGCGAGGCGGCCGCACCGCTGCGCGACCACGAGTCGGCGCTGGCCCCGCTGCGGGCCGCGGTCGCCCCGTTCGACACCGTCGGCCCGGACTACCGCAACCCCTCGCTCGGCGCCCGCCGCCCCTCCCGGCTGCACGCGATCGAGGAACTCCCCATCGCACTGGGCATGTTGCTGGTCGGCGGCGGCGACTTCCGGTCCACCGTGCTGGGCTCGGTCAACTACGGCCGGGACTGCGACTCGATCGCCACGATGAGCGGCGCGCTGGCCGGTGCGCTGCGCGGCGCCTCGGCGGTGCCCGAGGAGTGGAGCGCCGAGGTCGCCCGCGCCAGCCGCCTCGATCTGCAGGCCCCCGGCGCGGCGCTGGCGACCGTCGCCCGCGAGATCTTCACCCGCGACCGGGCCCGGGCCCGCACCCACGAGCAGGCGTTCACCGCGATCTCGGCCATCCCGGCCCTGGCGGAGGCGGGCGCACGGTGACGGCCAAGGCGCCGGCCGCCGCCCGGCCCGCCCCGGCCGCACCGCTCCGGCTGACCTGGGTGCAGCCCGAGGACCTGCTCGGGCACGAGCTGCGGCAGGCGGCGGAGGACGGCCGGGACGCCGCCGCGGTGGCCCGGATCGCGCGGCGCTGGCAGGCGGCGGGCGGGACGCCGGCACCGGAGCGGGCGGGCGCCTCGGACCGCCCCGCGGACCCGGAACTGCGCGCCACCGCGACCGCCCTGCTCGACGAACTGGCCGCACTGCCCAGCCCGTTGGCGGTTGACGAGCCGACGGATCTGACAGCCATTCAGGCGGCTTGTCCGTCATGGCCGTTGGCACGGACCGGCGCGGGCCCCGGTGGGCCGGCCGCCGCCCGGCTGGAGGCCGCCTGGCTCGGGCGGGCGGCCGGCTGCCTGCTCGGCAAGCCCGTGGAGAAGCTGCCGCTGGACGGTATCCGGGCGCTCGCCCGCGCGACCGGGAACTGGCCGCTGACCTCGTACTTCACCGACGAGGGGCTCGATCCGGCGGTGGCCGCGCGGTACCCGTGGAACCGCCGCAGCCGCGCCACCTCGCTCGCCGGGAGCATCGACGGGATGCCCGAGGACGACGACCTCAACTACCCGCTGCTGAACCTGCTGCTGCTCGAACGGCACGGGCCGGACTTCACCGCCGCCGACGTGGCCCGGTTGTGGCTGGACGAGCTGCCGGCCGGGCGGACCTTCACCGCGGAGCGGATCGCGTACCGCAACCTGCTGGACGGCATCGAGCCGCCGCACACCGCGCGCCACCGCAACCCGTTCCGGGAGTGGATCGGCGCGCAGATCCGGGCGGACGTCTTCGGCTGGACCCGGCCCGGCGACCCGGCCGCGGCCGCGGCGCTGGCCTGGCGGGACGCCACGCTCAGCCACACCGCCAACGGCGTCTACGCGGCGATGTTCACGGCCGCCGCACTGGCCGCGGCCGGAGGGGGGTCCCCCCGCTCGAGCGAAGCCGGGGGTGAGGGAGGCACCGATGTGCACGGCGCGCTGCGGGCCGGGCTCGCGGTGGTACCGCCCCGGTCCCGGCTGGCCCGGGCGGTCCGCCGCGGCATCGCCCGGGCCTGCGAGGCGCCGGACCGCACACCGGCCGGATTCGCCGCCGTCGCCGACCAGTTGCACACCGCCTACGGCCACCACCACTGGGTGCACGCGGTGCCGAACGCCGCGCTGCTGGCCGCGGCGCTGACCCATGCCGACGGCGACTTCGCCGGTTCGGTCTGCCGGGTGGTGTCCGGCGGCTGGGACACCGACTCCAACGGGGCGACCGCGGGTTCGCTGACCGGGCTGCTCGCCGGCGCGCCGGACGCGCTGCCCGGCCACTGGACCGCGCCGCTGCGCAACCGGCTCGCCACGAGCGTCGGCGGGCTGGACGGCATCGGCTTCGACGCCCTCGCCCACCGCACCGCCGCGCTCGTCGTCCCCCCGGACCGAGTCGCCCCCTTGCCCGACCGACCGGAGGTCACCGCACCATGACCGACCCGTCCCTGTCCGGGATGTCCCGGCCCGCTGCCGCCGGCCCGGACGCCGCCCCCTCCCCCGGCCCGCTCGACGGGCTGCGGGTGCTCGACCTCGCCACGCTGTTCGCCGGCCCGCTCGCCGCCACCCTGCTCGGCGACTTCGGCGCCGAGGTGATCAAGGTCGAGCATCCGCACCGGCCCGATCCCGCGCGCGGGCACGGACCCGCCAAGGACGGCGTCGGGCTGTGGTGGAAGCTGCTGGGCCGCAACAAGAGGACCATGACGCTCGACCTGTCCCATCCGGACGGCCGGGAGGTGCTGCTGCGGCTGGCCGCCGGGGCGGACGTGGTCATCGAGAACTTCCGGCCCGGAACCCTGGAGAAATGGGGGCTGGGCTGGGCCGAGCTGTCCGCGGTCAACCCGCGGCTGGTGCTGGCCCGGGTCACCGGCTTCGGGCAGTTCGGCCCGTACGCCCGGCGGGCCGGGTTCGGCACCCTCGCCGAGGCGATGAGCGGCTTCGCGGCGATCACCGGCGAGCCGGACGGGCCGCCGACCCTGCCGCCGTTCGGCCTCGCCGACGGCATCGCGGCGCTCACCGCGTCGTACGCCGTGATGGCCGCGCTGCGCGGGCGGGAGGCCACCGGCCGCGGCCAGGTCATCGACCTGGCACTGATCGAACCGCTGCTGACCGTCCTCGGCCCGCACCCGCTCTGGTACGACCAGCTCGGCCACGTCCAGCCGCGGACCGGCAACCGCTCCGCCAACGTCGCCCCGCGCAACACCTACCGCACCGCCGACGGCTCCTGGGTCGCGGTCTCCACCTCCGCCGAGTCGGTCGCGGAGCGGGTGATGCGGCTGGTCGGCCGGCCGGAGGTGATCGACGAGCCGTGGTTCGCGACCGGCGCCGGCCGGGCCCGGCACGCCGACGAGCTGGACGCGGCGGTCGGCGACTGGATCGCCCGGCACGACCGGGCCGAGGTGCTGGCCGCCTTCGAACTGGCCGAGGCGGCGATCGCGCCCGTCTACGACGTCCGGGACGTGCTGGCGGACCCGCAGTACGCGGCGCTGGGCTCGATCACCGAGGTCCCGGACGACGAGCTCGGCCCCCTGCGGATGCAGAACGTCCTCTTCCGGCTGTCCGAAACCCCGGGCGCCATCCGGTGGGCCGGCCGCCCGCACGGCGCGGACACCGACGAGGTACTGGCCGCCCTCGGCCTGGACGAAGGGGAGATCACCGGACTGCGGGAGGCGGGCGCGCTGTGACCAAGGCCCCGCCGATGCCCCAGGAATCCCCCGTCGCGACGCCGCTGACCTGGCTCTATGTGCCCGGCGACCGGCCCGGGCCGGTCGCCAAGGCGCTCGGCTGCGGGGCCGACGTGGTGGTCCTCGACCTGGAGGACGCGGTCGCCCCGGACCGCAAGGAGTACGCGCTGCGGGCCACCGCCGAGCTGCTGAGCGACCCGGCGCCGGGCCCGGTGCCGGTGCACGTCCGCGTCAACGCGCTGGACGGTCCGCTCGCCGAGCACGAGATCCGCACCCTCGCCGCGCTGCCGGGGCTGGCCGGGCTGCGGCTGCCCAAGGTGCAGGGGCCGGCCGACATCCGCCGGGCCGCGGGCTGGGCCACGACGGCCGCCGGGCCGCTCGGCGGGCCGGCCGGCGGACGGTTCGCGGAACCGGTCGCCACACCGCTGGCCGCGCCCGCCCTCACCGGCCGGCTCGCCGCCGGACGCACCGCCCGCGGCCCCCGCACCGCCCGGCCCGGCCCCGGCACGGCCACCGCCACCCTCGCCCCCGCGGCCGGCCCGGCCACCCGCGCGCTGCCCGCCACCCCGGCGCTCTACGCCCTGCTGGAGTCCGCCCTCGGCATCGAGCACGCCTTCGTCATCGCCACCGCCCACCCGGCGCTGCGCGGGATCGCGCTCGGCGAGGCCGACCTGGCGGCGGAGCTGGGGGTACGGGACGAGGCGGGGCTGGCGTGGCCGCGCAGCCGGGCCGTGGTCGCGGCCCGGGCGGCCGGGCTGGCACCGCCGCCGCAGTCGGTCTACCCGGACGTGCACGACCTGGAGGGCCTGGCCCGGTCCTGCGCCCAGGGCCGGGCGATGGGGTTCCTGGGCCGGGCGGCGATCCACCCGCGCCAGCTGCCGGTCATCGAAGCGGCCCACCTCCCCTCGCCGGAGGAGATCGAGGCGGCGGCGGAGATCGTCCGGGCGGCCGCCGCGGACGGCGGGGCCCAGGTGCTGGCGGACGGGCGGTTCGTGGACGCGGCCGTGGTGGCCGGCGCCCGGCGGGTGCTGTCGCTGGCCGAGCGCAGACAATGAGGCGGCCCGGGACACCGGGTCCCGGGCCGCCTCAGGCCTCGAAAAAGGTCAGATCCCGATCCTCACGACTTCTTGCTGTCCGCGGCCTCGGCGGCCGGCGCGTCAGCAACCGGCTCGTCGGCGGCCGCCGCCTCCGGCTTCCCGTCCCGCGCCGGGTCCGCCTGCTCCGCCTTTTCCGCCTGCTCGGTCTTTTCCGTCTTGCCTGCGGGCTTCTCCGTCTTCGCGGCGGGCTTGTCGGCCTTCGCGGCGGGCTTGTCGACCGAGACCTTGTCCCGGCCCCCGTCCTCGGCTTCCGCGGAGGCGCCGTCGGTGGGCTCGCCCTCCCCGCCGTCCTTGCCGGCCGCGGCGGCCTCCGCGGCCGCGCGCTCCTCCAGCGCACCGGGCTCGACGACCTCTTCGCGGCCGGGCACCTTCTTGGCGGAGACCACGAAGTAGACCACGGCCAGGACGAAGACGATCAGCGCGGTCCAGACGTTCAGCCGCAGGCCCAGGATGTGGTGCGCCTCGTCGACCCGCATGTACTCGATCCAGGCGCGGCCCGCGCAGTAGGCGGCGACGTACAGCGCGAAGGCCCGTCCGTGGCCGAGCCGGAAGCGCTTGTCGGCCCAGATCACCAGCGCCGCGACGCCGATGCACCACAGGCACTCGTAGAGGAAGGTCGGGTGGTACGTGCCGCCGACGCGTCCGATGGCCGGGTCGGAACTGATCTTCAGCGCCCAGGGGACGTCGGTGGGCTTGCCGTAGAGCTCCTGGTTGAACCAGTTGCCCCAGCGGCCGATCGCCTGGCCCAGCGCCAGGCCCGGCGCCAGCGCGTCGGCGTAGGCCGGCAGCGGGATGCCGCGGCGGCGGCAGCCGATCCAGGCACCGACCGCGCCGAGCGCCACCGCACCCCAGATGCCCAGGCCGCCCTCCCACACCTTGAAGGCGTTGAGCGGGTGCCCGTCCTTGCCGAAGTACGGCTCGTACGTCGTGATGACGTGGTAGAGGCGGCCGCCGACCAGCCCGAAGGGCACGGCCCACACGGCGATGTCCGCGACCGTGCCGGAGCGGCCGCCGCGCTGGACCCAGCGCTTGTTGCCGAGCCAGACGCCCACGAAGACGCCGATGATGATGCAGAACGCGTAGCCGCGCAGCGGGATCGGGCCGAGGTGTACGACGCCGACCGACGGGCTGGGAATGAATGCGAGTTCCATGGCAGGGACGACGCTACCGCGCCGGGCCGGGTCGGCGACAACCCGCCCGGCAACGGCTCCGTAACGACCCCGCCGGTGCGTCGTGACGCTGTGTGGTCAGAAGGCGGGCGAGGCCGCGGCCCCCCGGTGGGCGTGCGCGCCGGTGCCGGGTGCGGCGCCGGCGCCCGTGCCGGGCGAGGCACTCGTGGCGGGTGAGGCGTGGTGGCCCCGTGATGCGCGGTGGCCCGACGATCCGCCGTGGCCCGGCGAGGCGGGGGCGGACGGGGCGCCGGTGCCCGGCTGCTTGCCCTTGTCGGCGTCGAGGACCATCTGCTTCAGGTCCGCCGGGGTCATCCGGCCGCCCTTGACCTTGGACAGGTCCTTGCCGTTGAGCAGGACGGTCGGGGTGCCGCGGTATCCGGAGGAGGCGAAGGCGTCGTTGGACTTGCGGACGAAGGCGTCGTATTTGCCGTCGTTGACGCATGCGGTGAAGGCGGGGGTGGTCAGGCCCTTGACCTTGCCGGCCAGTTGGAGGAGGACCTTCTTGTCGGCGAACTTGTCCTCCTGCTCGGGCGGCTGGTTCGCGTAGAGGACGTCGTGGAAGTCGCGGAACCGTCCGGCGTCCTGGGCGCACAGCGCGGCGTTGGCGGCGTTGAGGGAGCCCTTGCCGCCGGCATTGCCGTCGATGATCGTCACGAGGTGGTACTCGCTCTTCAGCCGGCCCTGGTCCTGGAGTTCGTGGATCACCGGGCGGAAACCGGTCTCGAACTGCTGGCAGGCGGGGCAGCGGAAGTCCTCCCACACCGTGAGGGTGGAGGGGGCGTTCGGTGCGCCCACCGTGACGGCTGGTCGGTCGCCGCCGCTGGCCTGCTTCGGCAGGGCCGTCTCGTTGTCGGAGCTGCTGCCGCCGCTGCCCGACGACATCACCCAGGCGGTGATGCCGCCGGCGATGGCCAGCACCACCAGCACCGCCCCGGCCACGATCGCCTGCCGGCCGCGCCGGGCGCGCGCCTGCTCCTTCTCCCGCTGGGCCTGCAGCCGCTCGCGGGCGCTTCTCTTACCCTCTTGGTTCTTCTGGCTCACGCCCCTGACAAACGAAGCGGAGGGGTGCCGTCGCACCCCTCCGCACCGATGTTCGCCCTATCGAGGGACGGCGTTCCGTGCCGCCGTGGAGGTCCGCCCGGCCGGCGGCTGTCCCTCCCGGCCTGCGGCTGTCCCTTCCGGCCTGCGGCTGTCCTTCCCGGCCTGCGGCCTCAGGAGCGCTTGCGCACGCCCTCGGCCAGCTCGCCCGCCAGGGCGCGCACCCCGGCGAGACCGGCTTGTTCGTCGCCGTCGGCCTCCAGCAGCCGCTTGACGAACGCCGAGCCGACGATCACCCCGTCCGCGAACTGGGCCACCTCGGCGGCCTGGGTGGCGTTGGAGACGCCCAGCCCGACGCAGACCGGCAGCTCGGTGGTGGCGCGGGTGCGCACCACGAGCTCCTGGGCCTCCCGGCCGACGGACTCGCGGGTGCCGGTGACACCCATCAGCGAGGCGGCGTAGACGAAGCCGCTGCCGGCCGCGGTGATCTTGGCGAGCCGCTCGTCCCGGCTGCTCGGCGCGACCACGAAGACGGTGGCCAGGCCGTGCTGCTCGGCGGCCTTGCGCCACACCTCGGACTCCTCGACGGGGAGGTCCGGCAGGATGCAGCCGGCGCCGCCGGCCTCGGCCAGGTCGGCGGCGAACCGCTCGACACCGTAGGCGTCGACGGGGTTCCAGTACGTCATGCACAGCACCGGTGCGCCGGTGGCGGCGTGCACGTCGCGGACCGTGCGGATGACGTCGACGATCTTGATGCCGCCGCGCAGCGCGATGTCGTCGGCGGTCTGGATGACCGGGCCGTCCAGGACCGGGTCGCTGTGCGGCAGGCCGACCTCGACGATGTCGCAGCCGCCGTCCAGCATCTCGGTCATCGCGCGGACGCCGCCGTCGACGGTCGGGAAGCCGGCCGGGAGGTAGCCGACCAGCGCGGCGCGGTTCTCCGCCTTGGCCTGGGCCAGTACGGAATCGAGCAGTTCGATGTTGCCTGCCATCACTTCTCCCCCTCGCCGGTCGGCTGGACCGCGCCGTTGACGTCGGCGCCGCCCTTTCCGTCGTACAGCCCGAAGTACCGCGCCGCGGTGTCCATGTCCTTGTCGCCGCGGCCGGAGAGGTTGACCAGCAGCAGGCCGTCGGCGCCCAGCTCGCGGCCGACCTCCAGGGCACCGGCCAGCGCGTGGGCGCTCTCGATGGCCGGGATGATGCCCTCGGTCCGCGACAGCAGCCGCAGTGCCTGCATCGCGGCGTCGTCGGTGACGGCGCGGTACTCGGCGCGGCCGACGTCCTTGAGGTAGGCGTGCTCGGGGCCGATGCCGGGGTAGTCCAGGCCGGCCGAGATCGAGTACGGCTCGGTGATCTGGCCGTCCTCGTCCTGGAGGACGTAGCTGCGCGAGCCGTGCAGGATGCCGGGGGTGCCCTCGGTGAGGGTGGCGGCGTGCTCGCCGGTCTCGACGCCGTGGCCGCCCGGCTCGCAGCCGATCAGCCGGACGTCGGTGTCGGGCAGGAAGGCGTGGAACAGTCCGATGGCGTTGGAGCCGCCGCCGACGCAGGCCAGCGCGGCGTCCGGCAGGCGGCCGGCGCGCTCCAGGATCTGCCGGCGGGCCTCGACGCCGATGACGCGGTGGAAGTCGCGCACCAGGGCCGGGAAGGGGTGCGGGCCGGCGACCGTGCCGAAGAGGTAGTGGGTGCGGTCGACGTTGGCGACCCAGTCGCGGAACGCCTCGTTGATGGCGTCCTTGAGGGTGCGGCTGCCGGACTTCACGGCGATGACCTCGGCGCCGAGCATCCGCATCCGGGCGACGTTGAGCGCCTGCCGCTGGGTGTCGACCTCGCCCATGTAGATGGTGCAGTCGAGGCCGAAGAGGGCGCAGGCGGTGGCGGTGGCGACGCCGTGCTGGCCGGCGCCGGTCTCGGCGATGACCCGGGTCTTGCCCATGCGCTTGGTGAGCAGCGCCTGGCCCAGCACGTTGTTGATCTTGTGCGAGCCGGTGTGGTTGAGGTCCTCGCGCTTGAGGAACACCCGGGCGCCGCCGGCGTGTTCGGCGAAGCGCGGCACCTCGGTGAGCGCGCTGGGGCGCCCGGTGTAGTTGACCATCAGGTCGTTGAGCTCGGCCGCGAACGCCGGGTCGGCCTTGGCCTTCTCGTACTCGGCCGCGACCTCGTCGACCGCGGCGACCAGCGCCTCGGGGATGAACTTGCCGCCGAAGGCGCCGAAATAGCCCTCGGGGCTGGGCACCTGCCCGTCGGGGTCGGGAAGGAAGAAATCGGAGGACATGAAACGCGCTCCTCGATCGGGGCGTACGCCCCGCACTATCGGATTTCGGACATCACGCTACGGGAGAGACTGCCGCGCAGGCCGGTACCGGGGACGGACGTCCGTCCCGGATCAGCGTGCGGCAGCGCTGCGCCATCGGCGCCCGTTGATCTGTCCCGGCTCCGAGCCGATGTGGTAGCGCACCCGCCGTCCGCGGACCCGGCGGGCCGGCGCGCGGCAGCCGCGCGGCCGGCAGCCGCGGCCCAGTCCCGCATGCCGGCCGTCGCCGGGGGCAGCGGCGAGCAGCGCCGCCGGCCCGGGGCGGTGGCCCGGGCCGGGGCGGCGGATGCGGAAGGCGATGGCGGTCATCCGGGGCGTCCGGGGCCTCAGGCCCGTCCGTGGCGGATCGCCGGGTGGGAACCGGCGGCGACCAGGTCGGCCACCGCGGTCTTGGGGTCCTTGCCGGTGACCAGCGACTCGCCGACCAGGACCGCGTCCGCGCCGTCGTTGGCGTACGCGATCAGGTCGTGCGGTCCGCGGACACCGGACTCGGCGATCTTGACGATGTGGTCCGGGATCTCGGGGGCGACCCGGGCGAAGTTGCCGCGGTCGACCTCCAGCGTCTTGAGGTTGCGGGCGTTGACGCCGATGATCCGGGCGCCGGCGTCCACCGCGCGGGCGACCTCTTCCTCGTCGTGCACCTCGACCAGCGGCGTCAGCCCGATCGACTCGGCCCGCTCGATCAGCGAGACCAGCGCCTCCTGCTCCAGCGCGGAGACGATCAGCAGCGCGAGGTCGGCACCGTAGGCGCGGGCCTCCCACAGCTGGTAGGCGGTGACGATGAAGTCCTTGCGCAGCACGGGGATGTCGACCCGGGCCCGGACGGCCTCCAGGTCGGCCAGCGAACCGCCGAACTTGCGCTGTTCGGTCAGTACGGAGATCACCGCGGCGCCGCCGGCCTCGTAGTCCGCGGCCAGGCCGGCCGGGTCGGCGATCGCGGCCAGCGCGCCCTTGGAGGGGCTGGAGCGCTTGACCTCGCAGATGACCGTGACGCTCTCGCCCTTGAGTGCCGCGACACCGTCCATCGCGGGGCGTGCCTTGCGGGCCCGCTCCTTGAGCTCGTCGAGGGAGGTGCGCGCCTGCCGCTCGGCCAGGTCGGCGCGGACCCCGTCGATGATCTCGTCGAGCACACTCACGCGAGCGGCCTCCTTCTTGAGCGGGGGAGGTGGACAGTGGCCCGTGGGACGCACTGCCCCATCCGGCACTCCGATGGTATCCGCCACGGGATGCAGGTCCCGCATCCGGTTGACCGTGGTCCCACAAGCTGGACACCTCCGCGCCGGCGGCTCATGGCGCCAGACCACTGCCGAAGGGGAGGTTGCGGACGGTCGTGAAGACCAGCAGCAGGCCGCCCAGCGCCCACCAGTGCACGGCGCGCGGCCGCGGTCCGGCCGTGCGGAGCCCGCGGGCCGCCCGGCCGGCCCAGACCGCCCAGAAGGCCGCGCCGGCGGCACAGGCGGCCACCAGGAGGGCGTTGGCGGCCAGGGCGGCGGCCAGGTCCGCGTGGGCGAGGGCGTGGGCGCTGCGGAGCCCGCCGCAGGCCGGGCAGAGGACGCCGGTGAGGTGCCGCAGCGGGCACACGGGGTAGTGGCCGGGCTGGTTGGGATCGACGGCGCCGACGTAGCCGAAGGCCGCGAGGGCGGCGGTCAGCGTGCCCAGCGGGGCCCGGAGGCGGCGGGGCAGTCCGGCCGCCGGCGGGGCTGCCGGCGGAGCTGGGGGCCGGGCACCGGCCGCGCGATCGCTCACGTGCCGATTGTGCGCGGATACGCGCGAAGGCGCAGCTTCTCGGCCGCCGTACGGAGTGGACACGGACGGCGGGTACGGCACCCGCGGGGTGCGTACGGGCCGGGAAGCGGCGCCTTCGGGGGCAGGGCGGTCCGGAGGATCACCCGGTGCGGGGCGGGCTCAGCCCTCCTGCGGCTGCGCCTGGGGGGTGCGGGCCTTGGCCGCGCCCTTGGGCTCCTGGCCCAGGCCGGCCGCGCGCATCAGACCGCCCACCACGGCGCCGGCACCGATGAGCACCATGCCGGCCCAGAAGCCGGGCACGCTCCCCAGCACGATGAAGGCTCCGGCGACACAGAAGCCGATGAACGAGATGATGACGCCCGTCCAGGCTGCGGGGGTGTGTCCGTGGCCACTGCTCGACATGAGTGCTCCTCGTTGCTCTATCGCGCCGGGGTCCGGGCGCGGTGATCCTCGGCGTCCATTGTCACCGATGCCGGGCGGGGCCCCTTTACCGGGTGGGGTCCTCACCGCGGTCCAGGGACTTCCAGATCTCCTCCGGGCGGTCCAGGTCCGGGGCCGCCGGGGCGCGGCGCGGGCCGCGGGCGCCGCCGGGCGTGCGCTCGTAACGGCCCGACATCGCAGGCCAGCGGCGCCCGAACACCAGCGCCAGGACGCCGGCGACGAGCAGCAGCAGACCGCCGGCCGCGGCCACCCAGGGCCAGCCGGTGTGCGTGACGTGATGCACATCGGCACCGGTCAGGCCGACGGCGGTGGCCGCCTTCTCGCGCAGTGCGGAGGTGTCGGAGTTGCCGAGCACGGCGGCGACGACGATGCCGGTGCCGCTGAGCGCGAGCAGCGTGGCGACCGCGATGCGGCCGGCCCGGCGGACCGCGAAGACGGCGACCAGCGCGGCCAGGCCGACCACGGCCAGTGCGCCGGGCACGCCGGTGACATCGGCGCCGGTGACCGTGCGCGGCAGTTCGCCCTGGGCCAGCACCGCGGAGCCGCGGGCCCAGGTGCGGCCGGAGGCCAGCAGGGCCAGGCCGGCGCCGGCCGCGCCGGTCAGCAGCGCGAGCGCGAGGCTGCGCCGGGCGCCGCCGGCGGGCCGGGCCGGACCCGACGGGGTGCCGGCCGGGGGCGCGGTCTCGGCCGGAGGCGCGGTGTCCGGGGACTCGGTGGCGTCCGAGGACTCGGTGGCGGCGGGGGTCTGCGGTGCGGCACTCACGCGTACCACTATCGCGCACCGGCCGGAGGGGGCCGGTGCGCGGGGGTGGTACCGGACGGGCGGGCGGCTAGCGCCCCAGGTGGTTGGCGGTGTGCACGGCGCGGAGCACCGCCGCCGCCTTGTTGCGGCACTCGGTGTCCTCGGCCACCGGGTCGGAGTCGGCGACCACGCCGGCGCCCGCCTGGACGTAGGCGGTGCCGTCCCGCAGCAGCGCCGTGCGGATCGCGATGGCGGTGTCGGAGTCGCCGGCGAAGTCGAGGTAGCCCACGCAGCCGCCGTACAGGCCGCGCCTGGTCGGCTCCAGCTCCTCGATGATCTGCATGGCGCGGGGCTTGGGCGCGCCGGAGAGGGTGCCGGCCGGGAAGCAGGCGGTGAGCACGTCGAAAGCGGTGCGGCCCTCGGCAACCTCGCCGGTGACCGTCGAGACGATGTGCATCACGTGGCTGTAGCGCTCGATGGACATGAAGTCGACGACCTCGACGCTGCCCGGTGCGCAGACCCGGCCGAGGTCGTTGCGGCCCAGGTCGACCAGCATCAGGTGCTCGGCGCGCTCCTTGGGGTCGGCCAGCAGCTCGTCGGCGAGGGCCTGGTCCTCCTGGACGGACGCACCGCGCGGGCGGGTGCCGGCGATGGGGTGGACCATGGCCCGGCCGCCCTCGACCTTCACCAGCGCCTCGGGGCTGGAGCCCACCACGTCGAAGGCGCTGCCGTCGGCGGCCTCGAAGCGGAAGAGGTACATGTACGGGCTGGGGTTGGTGGCCCGCAGCACGCGGTAGACGTCCAACGCGCTTGCGGTGCAGGGGGTTTCGAAGCGCTGGGAGGGCACCACCTGGAAGGCCTCGCCGGCCCGGATGCGCTCCTTGATGTCGTCGACGGCGTCCTGGTAGGCGGGGCCGCCCCATTCGGCGGTGTACGCGGGGACCTCGGACGGCGGCAGCGCGGCGGCGCTGGGCGGCGCGGGCCGGGCGAGGTCGTCGGCCATGGTGTCCAGGCGGGCCACCGCGTCGGCGTACGCCTCGTCGATGCCGGTGTCGAGGTCGTTGTGGTTGATCGCGTTGGCGATCAGCAGGACCGTGCCGTTCCAGTGGTCGAGGACGGCGAGGTCGGAGGTGAGCAGCATGGTCAGCTCGGGCAGCCGGAGGTCGTCGGCGGTGCTGTCGCCGATCTTCTCCAGGCGGCGCACGATGTCGTAGCCGAGGTAGCCGACCATGCCGCCGGTGAAGGGCGGCAGGCCCGCGCCCTCGATGAGGTCGCGCGGGGTGTGCAGCGTCTCGACGGTGGCGCGCAGGGTGGCGAGCGGGTCGCCGTCGGTGGGCACGCCGACCGGCGGGGTGCCGAGCCAGTGCGCCCGGCCGTCGCGGGTGGTGAGGGTGGCGGCGCTGCGGACGCCGACGAAGGAGTAGCGCGACCACGTGCGGCCGTTCTCGGCGGATTCCAACAGGAAGGTGCCGGGGCGCTCGGCGGCGAGTTTTCGGTACAGCCCGACCGGTGTGTCGCCGTCCGCGAGCAGGCGCCGGGTGACGGGGATGACCCGCCGGTCCTTGGCGAGCGTGCGGAAGGTGTCGAGGTCCGGATGGGCGGTGCCGGTGGTTCCCGTGGTCATGGCAGCGGAGCCTACTGGTCCCGGGGGTCCCCGGTCGTCAGCACATCGGCGTCGAAGCAGGTGCGGGCGCCGGTGTGGCAGGCGGCGCCGACCTGGTCGACCTTCACCAGGAGGGTGTCCGCGTCGCAGTCCAGGGCGACCGACTTGACGTACTGGACGTGGCCGGAGGTGTCGCCCTTGACCCAGTACTCCTGGCGGCTGCGGGACCAGTACGTGCAGCGTCCGCTGGTCAGCGTGCGGTGCAGCGCCTCGTCGTCCATCCAGCCCATCATCAGCACCTCACCGGTGTCGTACTGCTGGGCGATGGCGGGCACCAGGCCGTCGGCGCCGCGCTTGAGGCGGGCGGCGATCGCGGGGTCCAGTGCGGAGTCGGCGAGGGGCGTGCGGCTGCTGCTCATGGCTCCATTGTGCCGTGCGGACCCTGTCATCCTGCAGATATGCCCCCGCAACCGCCGCCGCCCGTACCACCGCCCCCGCCACCGGAGCCGGACCGGGCCGCGCGGGTGGCGGCGCGGGTGCTGGGGGCGGTGTTCGCGGCGGCGGTGGTGGTGGCGGTGGTGGTCGTGCTGGTGCTGCTGCACCGCTGAGGGCCCGGCGGCCCGGGCCCGGTGGCCCGCAGCCGCCGGTCAGATGCCGAGCTTCGCCGCCAGCAGCCGGTCGATCGCTTCCTTGTCGCCGTCCAGCTGCACATCGGCGACCTGCTGCCGGCCGAAGGCGAACATCGTCAGCTCGCCGGGCTCGCCGACGACCGTGACCACCGGTGTGCCGCGGTGGGCGACCGCCGTGCGTCCGTCCGGGCGGCGCAGCACCAGCCCGACCGGTGATCTGCGGCCCAGCACCCGGGCCATCCGCTCGATCCGGGCCCACAGCGCGTCCGCGAAGACGGGGTCCACCTCGCGCGGGGTCCACTCCGGGCGGGCGCGCCGGACGTCCTCGGCGTGGACGTAGAACTCGACGGTGTTGGACGCCTCGTCGATCGGCTTGAGCGCGAACGGCGACAGCCTGGGCGGGCCGGTCCGGATCAGGTGGATCAGCTCGCCGTACGGTTTGGCCGCGAATTCCGCCTGCACCCGCTCCAGCCGGCCCGCCAGCGGTTTGACCAGCAGCCCGCCGGCCACGTCGGCGCGCCGCTCACGGACGACCACGTGCGCGGCCAGGTCCCGGGTGGTCCAGTTCGCACAGAGCGTCGGCGCCTCGGGCCCGGCGCTCTCCAACAGGTCGGCGAGGAGGAGTCGTTCACGCTTCGCATGGGTCGACATAACGGCCAGCCTACGGCCGGTCGCGATCACCTGCCACGGCGCCGCGCGGACCCCGCGGCGGGCCGGGGCGCGGGCGAGGGGCGGCGGACGGCCCGAGGCCCAGGTGTTCCTTGAGGATGCGTTCCAGTTCGCGGGCGGCGCGGGACGGGGAGACGTCGCCGCGGTGGGCGACGGAGACGACGCGGTGCATGCCGGGGGTGGCGAAGGGCGTGATGCGCAGGCCGGAGCGCTCGGCGACCATGCTGGGCACGACGGCGATGCCGAGGCCGGCGCGGACGAAGCCGAGGACCGCGTCCATCTCGCCGCCCTCGACGGTGAAGGTCGGCTCGAAGCCGGCCGCGCGGCACGCGGCGGTGGTGAATTCCCGCAGGTCGTAGCCGCGGCGGAACATGGCCAGCGGGCGGCCGCGGAGGTCCTCGACGTGGATCCGGGTGCGCCGGCCGGTCACCGGGGCGGGGCGGTCCGGGGCGGAGACCACGACCAGTTCCTCGCGCAGCAGCTCGGAGGTGGCCAGGGCGGGGGCCTGGACGGGCAGCGGGGTGATGATCAGGGCGAGGTCGAGGGCGCCGTCGGCCAGGGCGCGCACCAGGTCCTGGGAGCCGTCCTCGGTGACGATCAGGTCGACGCCGGGGTAGGTCGCGTGGAAGGCGCTCAGGACGTCGGGGACGAGGCTGGCGCAGAGGCTGGGCGGGGCGCCGAGCCGGAGCCGGCCGCGGCGCAGCTGGGCGACCTCCTGGACCTCGCGGCGGGCGGTCTCGGCGTCGGCGAGGATCCGGCGGGCGAGCGGCAGCAGGGTCTCGCCGGCGTCGGTGAGGGTGATGTGGCCGCGGGCGCGGTGGAAGAGCTCGGCGCCCAGCTCCCGTTCCAGGGACCGGATCTGCTGGGAGAGCGAGGGCTGGGCGACGTGTTCGCGCTCGGCGGCGCGGGTGAAGTGGCGGGTGTCGGCGACCGCGGTGAAGTAGCGGAGCTGCTGCAGCTGCATAAGGGGAATGTAAGGCATCGATAGCCTCAGCCTATGGAGATGAGCCGGAGCATGTCTTGGACTGATGACGGGGCGCTCCTTACGGTCGGGATCCATGGCACTGGGCATACGGACGGACCGACGGCCGTCGAAGACGGGCAGCGCGCGACAGCGCTCGATGAGGGGTGGTGGCCGGGCGACGGGCGGGCGCACCCTGTGGGACAGCTCCGTCGGCAAGAAGACCGTGATGGCCGTGAGCGGGCTGGTCATGCTGCTCTACCTGGTCGTCCACATGATCGGGAACCTGAAGATCTTCTTCGGGCCGGGCGAGTTCGACCACTACGCGCACTGGCTGCGGGTGGTCGGCGAGCCGTTCATGCACTACGAGTGGACGCTGTGGCTGGTCCGCGTCGTGCTCCTCGTCGCCGTCGTCGCCCACGCCACGTCCGCGTACCAGCTCAGCCGCCGCGACATCAAGGCGCGCCCCACCAAGTACGTGCACAAGAAGCGGCGGGCCAGCTACGCGACGCGCACCATGCGCTGGGGCGGGATCATCCTCGGCCTGTTCCTCGTCTGGCACCTGCTCGACCTGACGACCGGCACCGTGCACCCCGGCTTCCGGCCCGGCCACCCGTACCGGAACGTGGTGGACACCTTCTCCACCTGGTACGGCAACGTCCTCTACATCGTCGCGATGCTGGCGCTCGGCCTGCACGTCCGGCACGGCTTCTGGAGCGCCGCGCAGAGCCTCGGCGTGGGCAGCCGCACCCGTGACCGTTTCCTGAAGACCACCGCCAACGTCCTCGCGCTGGTGCTGACGGTGGGCTTCGTCTCCGTACCCGTCGCCGTCATGACCCAAGTGGTGAGCTGACCATGTCTCCTTACGCCGACTACGCGACCGGGGAGCCGGTCGCCGACACCAAGGCGCCGGCCGGACCGGTCGCCGAGCGCTGGGACACCCGCCGCTTCGAGGCGAAGCTGGTCAACCCGGCCAACCGCCGCAAGCACACCGTCATCGTCGTCGGCACCGGGCTCGCCGGCGGTGCGGCCGGTGCCACGCTCGCCGAACAGGGCTACCACGTCGAGCAGTTCTGCTACCAGGACTCCCCGCGCCGGGCGCACTCCATCGCCGCGCAGGGCGGCATCAACGCGGCGAAGAACTACCGCAACGACGGCGACTCGGTCCACCGGCTCTTCTACGACACCGTCAAGGGCGGCGACTTCCGGGCCCGCGAGTCCAACGTGCACCGGCTCGCGCAGATATCGGTCGAGATCATCGACCAGTGCGTGGCCCAGGGCGTGCCGTTCGCCCGCGAGTACGGCGGGCTGCTCGACACCCGCTCCTTCGGCGGCGTCCAGGTCTCCCGCACCTTCTACGCCCGCGGCCAGACCGGCCAGCAGCTGCTGCTCGGCGCCTACCAGGCGCTGTCCCGGCAGATCGCGGCCGGGAACGTCACGATGCACCCGCGGACCGAGATGCTGGACCTGATCGTCGTGGACGGCCGGGCCCGCGGCATCGTCGCCCGCGACCTGATCACCGGCACGATCGACACGTATTTCGCGGACGCGGTGGTGCTCGCCTCCGGCGGCTACGGCAACGTCTTCTACCTGTCGACGAACGCCATGAACTCCAACGCGACCGCGATCTGGCGGGCGCACCGGCGCGGCGCGTACTTCGCCAACCCGTGCTTCACGCAGATCCACCCGACCTGCATCCCGCGCACCGGCGACCACCAGTCGAAGCTGACGCTGATGAGTGAGTCGCTGCGCAACGACGGCCGGATCTGGGTGCCGAAGGCCAAGGGCGACACCCGGCCGCCCGCCGAGATCCCCGAGGACGAGCGCGACTACTACCTGGAGCGCATCTACCCGTCCTTCGGCAACCTCGTCCCCCGCGACATCGCCTCGCGCGCCGCGAAGAACGTCTGCGACGAGGGCCGCGGCGTCGGCCCCGGCGGGCAGGGCGTCTACCTGGACTTCGCCGACGCGATCGCGCGGATGGGCCGCACGGCCGTGGAGGCCAGGTACGGCAACCTCTTCGACATGTACCAGCGGATCACCGACGAGGATCCGTACGAGGTGCCGATGCGGATCTACCCGGCCGTGCACTACACGATGGGCGGCCTGTGGGTCGACTACGACCTGGCGACCACCGTCCCCGGCCTGTTCGCGATCGGCGAGGCCAACTTCTCCGACCACGGTGCCAACCGGCTCGGCGCGTCCGCGCTGATGCAGGGCCTGGCCGACGGCTACTTCGTCCTGCCGTCGACGATCAACGACTACCTGGCGCGCCATCCGCACGAGGACGAGATCGGCGCCGACCACCCGGTCGTCCAGGAGGTCCTCGCCGAGACCGAGGACCGGCTGCACCTCCTGCTGGCCGTCGACGGCGACCGCACGCCGGACTCCTTCCACCGCGAACTCGGCGAGCTGATGTGGGAGTTCTGCGGCATGGCCCGCAGCGACGCGGGGCTGCGGAAGGCGCTGGAGCGCATCCCGCAGATCCGCGAGGAGTTCTGGCGCCGCATCAAGGTGCCCGGCACCGGCGAGGAGTTCAACCAGTCGCTGGAGAAGGCCAACCGGATCGTCGACTACCTGGAGCTCGCCGAGCTGATGTGCCTCGACGCGCTGCACCGGGCCGAGTCCTGCGGCGGCCACTTCCGCGAGGAGTCCCAGACCCCGGACGGCGAAGCGGCCCGCGAGGACGACGCGTTCTCCTACGCCGCCGCCTGGGAGTTCACCGGCACCGGCGAGGCACCCACCCTGCACAAGGAAGACCTGGTCTTCGAGTACGTCCACCCCACCCAGCGGAGCTACGCATGAGGCTCACCCTGCGCGTCTGGCGCCAGAAGAACGCCGGCACCGAAGGTGCCATGTCCCCGTACGAGGTGGACGGCATCTCGCCCGACATGTCCTTCCTGGAGATGCTGGACGTCCTCAACGAACAGCTCATCCTGTCCGGCGAGGAACCCGTCGCCTTCGACCACGACTGCCGCGAGGGCATCTGCGGCGCCTGCTCGCTCGTCATCAACGGCGAGGCGCACGGCCCGGAGCGCACCACCACCTGCCAGCTGCACATGCGGTCCTTCCAGGACGGCGACACCCTCGACATCGAGCCGTGGCGGGCCTCCGCCTTCCCCGTGATCAAGGATCTCGTCGTCGACCGCTCGGCCTTCGACCGGATCATCCAGGCCGGCGGCTACATCACCGCCCCGACCGGCTCCGCGCCGGAGGCGCACGCGACGCCCGTGCCGAAGCCGGACGCCGACTTCGCCTTCGAGCACGCCGAGTGCATCGGCTGCGGGGCGTGTGTCGCCGCTTGCCCGAACGGGGCGGCGATGCTCTTCACCTCCGCCAAGGTCAACCACCTGGGCGTCCTGCCGCAGGGCGCCCCGGAACGCGCGTCCCGGGTGCTGGACATGGTGTCCCAGATGGACGAGGAGGGCTTCGGCGGCTGCACCCTCACCGGCGAGTGCGCCACCGCCTGCCCCAAGGGCATCCCGCTGTTCAGCATCACGAAGATGAACCGCGAGTTCGTCCGGGCGGCCCGGAAGGGGCGCTGAGCGCCCCGCCCGCGCCGGGGCGGGGCACCGTGGTCAGCGCACCGGGTGCCCCGCCTCGCGCAGGGTCTGCTTGACCTCGCTGATGCGGAGGTCGCCGAAGTGGAAGACGGAGGCGGCGAGGACCGCGTCGGCGCCGGCGGCGACGGCCGGGGGGAAGTGGGAGAGCCGGCCGGCGCCGCCGGAGGCGATGACCGGGATGGTGACGTGCTTGCGGACCGCCTCGATCATCTCGACGTCGTAGCCGTCCTTGGTGCCGTCGGCGTCCATGGAGTTCAGCAGGATCTCGCCGGCGCCGAGTTCGGCGGCGCGGTGGGCCCATTCGACGGCGTCGATGCCGGTGCCGCGGCGGCCGCCGTGGGTGGTGACCTCGAAGCCGGACGGTGTGCCGGCGTCGGTGCGGCGGGCGTCGACCGACAGGACCAGGACCTGGCTGCCGAAGCGTTCGGCGATCTCGCGGATCACGTCGGGGCGGGCGATGGCGGCGGTGTTGACGCCGACCTTGTCGGCGCCGGCCCGCAGGAGTTTGTCGACATCCTCGGGGGTGCGGACGCCGCCGCCGACGGTCAGCGGGATGAAGACCTGTTCGGCGGTGCGACGGACCACGTCGTAGGTGGTCTCGCGGTTGCCGGAGGAGGCGGTGATGTCGAGGAAGGTCAGCTCGTCGGCGCCCTCGTCGCCGTAGATCTTGGCCATCTCGACGGGGTCGCCGGCGTCGCGGAGGTTCTGGAAGTTGACGCCCTTGACGACCCGGCCGTTGTCGACGTCCAGGCAAGGGATGACTCGGACCGCCAGGGTCATCGCGGATCTCCTTCGGGGGCCCGGGGTGCGCTCCCCGGGGTTGCGCTGTCGCGGAATGCTTCGAGTTCGACCTGCACCAGCACCCGCGGATCGACGCAGCCGGAGACCACGACCATGGTCGCGGCGGGCCGCACGGCGTCGAAGAGCTCCTTGTGGGCCCGGCCGACGGCGTCCACGTCACGCACGTGGGTGAGGTACATACGGGTGCGGATGACGGATTCGGCGCCCAGGCCGAATTCCCGCAGCGCGTCGAGGCCCTGCCGGAAGGCCGCGAGCGCCTGTTCGTACGGGTCCCCCTCGCCGTGCAGCACCGTGCCGGTGAACGGCAGGGTGCCGGCGACGAGGACCCGGTCCCCGGCCGCGACGGCACGTGCATGGCCGAAGGCCCCCTCCCAGGGGCTGTCGGACTGGACGCGCCGCACGGCCTCGCTCATCGGGACACCGCCTCCAGGGCTTCCTCCAGGGTGAACGCCTTGGCGTAGAGCGCCTTGCCGACGATGGCGCCCTCGACGCCCTCCGGCACCAGGCCCGCGATGGCCCGCAGGTCGTCGAGGGAGGAGACACCGCCGGAGGCGACGACGGGGCGGTCGGTGGCGGCGCAGACGTTCCTCAGCAGCTCCAGGTTGGGGCCCTGGAGGGTGCCGTCCTTGTTGATGTCGGTGACGACGTAGCGGGCGCAGCCCTCGGAGTCCAGACGGGCCAGCGTCTCGTAGAGGTCGCCGCCGTCGCGGGTCCAGCCGCGGCCGCGCAGCGTCGTCCCCCGGACGTCCAGGCCGACCGCGATCCGGTCGCCGTACTCGGCGATGATCTTGGCGACCCACTCGGGGTTCTCCAGCGCCGCGGTGCCGATGTTGACCCGGGTGCAGCCGGTGGCCAGCGCCGCGGCGAGCGAGGCGTCGTCGCGGATGCCGCCGGACAGCTCGACCTTGATGTCCATCGAGCGGGCCACCTCGGCGATCTGCGCGCGGTTGTCGCCGGTGCCGAAGGCCGCGTCGAGGTCGACGAGGTGCAGCCACTCGGCGCCGGCACGCTGCCAGGCGAGGGCCGCCGCCAGCGGGTCGCCGTAGGAGGTCTCCGAGCCGGACTCGCCGTGCACCAGGCGGACGGCCTGGCCGTCGCGGACGTCGACGGCGGGCAGCAGTTCAAGCGTGTTCACAGCGTTCACAGCGTTTCGATCCAGTTGGTCAGGAGCTGGGCACCGGCGTCGCCGGACTTCTCGGGGTGGAACTGGGTGGCCCACAGCGGGCCGTTCTCGACCGCGGCCACGAACGGTTCGCCGTGCGTGGCCCAGGTGACCTTGGGCGCGGCGAGGTGCGGGTTGCCGATCTCCAGCTCCCAGTCGTGCACCGCGTAGGAGTGCACGAAGTAGTAGCGGGCGTCGGCGGGCAGCCCGGCGAACAGCTGCGAGCCCTCGGGGGCGTCGACGGTGTTCCAGCCCATGTGCGGGACGATGTCGGCCTTGAGCGGGCCGACCGTGCCGGGCCACTCGTCCAGGCCCTCGGTCTCCACGCCGTGCTCGATGCCGCGGTTGAAGAGGACCTGCATGCCGACGCAGATGCCCATGACCGGGCGGCCGCCGGCCAGCCGGCGCCCGACGATCCAGTCGCCGCGGGCCTCCTTCAGCCCGCGCATGCAGGCGGCGAACGCGCCCACGCCGGGGACCAGCAGCCCCTCGGCGTTCATCGCCCGGTCGAAGTCCCGGGTGATCTCCACGTCCGCACCGACGTGCGCCAGCGCGCGCTCCGCGGAGCGGACGTTGCCGAAGCCGTAGTCGAGGACGACGACCTTCTTACGGGAGGACGGAGCGGTCAATTCCACACCTCCAGCCGCAGCACACCGGCGGCCAGGCACATCGCCGAGCCGACGGAGAGCAGCACGATCAGGCTCTTGGGCAGCTGCTGCTTCCAGAAGGAGTAGACGCCGCCGAGGAGGAAGAGCCCGAGGAGGATGAAGACGGTCGACAGGCCGTTCACAGGGCTCCCTTGGTCGACGGGATGATCCCGGCCGCGCGCGGGTCGCGCTCGCTGGCGTAGCGCAGGGCCCGGGCCAGGGCCTTGAACTGGCACTCCACGATGTGGTGGGCGTTGCGCCCGTACGGGACGTGGATGTGCAGGGCGATCTGCGCCTGGGCGACGAAGGACTCGAAGATGTGCCGGGTCATCGTCGTGTCGTAGCTGCCTATCATCGGCGCCATGTTCTCGGGCTCGGTGTGCACGAGGTACGGGCGGCCGGAGAGGTCGACGGTCACCTGGGCGAGCGACTCGTCCAGCGGGACGGTGCAGTTGCCGAAGCGGTAGATCCCGGACTTGTCGCCGAGGGCCTTCTTGAAGGCGGCACCGAGCGCGAGGGCGGTGTCCTCGATGGTGTGGTGGGTGTCGATGTGCAGGTCGCCGTCGGTCTTGACCTTGAGGTCGAACAGGCCGTGCCGGCCGAGCTGGTCGAGCATGTGGTCGTAGAAGCCGACACCCGTCGACACGTCGACCTCGCCCCGGCCGTCGAGGTCGATCTCGACGAGCACGGAGGTTTCCTTCGTGGTGCGCTCCACGCGCCCGACGCGGTTCATGCGCTCTGCTCCTTCAGGGGTGTGGGGGTGTCCCCCACGAACTTCACTAGTTCACGGGCCGCGTCGAGGAACGCGTCGTTCTCCGCCGGGGTGCCCGCGGAGACCCGCAGCCATCCCGGTACGCCGTTGTCGCGGACCAGCACGCCGCGGTCGAGGATCTGCTGCCAGACCGCGTGGGCGTCGTCGAACCGCCCGAACTGGACGAAGTTGGCGTCCGACTCCGTCACGTCGTAGCCGATGGCGCGCAGTTCGTCGACCAGCCGGTCGCGCTCCTGCTTGAGCTGCTCGACGTACCCCAGCAGGGTGTCGGTGTGCTCCAGCGCGGCCAGCGCGGTGGCCTGGGTGACCGCCGAGAGGTGGTACGGCAGCCGGACGAGCTGGACCGCGTCCACCACCGCCGGGTCCGCGGCGAGGTAGCCGAGGCGCAGCCCGGCCGCGCCGAAGGCCTTCGACATCGTGCGGGAGATGACGAGGTGGGGCCGCCCGGCGAGCAGCGGCAGCAGCGAGTCGCCGTGGCTGAACTCGATGTACGCCTCGTCGACCACGACCATCGACGGCTTGGCCGCCTGGGCCGCCTCGTACAGGGCGAGCACCGCCTCGGCCGGGACGGCGTTGCCGGTGGGGTTGTTGGGGGTGGTGATGAAGACGACGTCGGGGCGGTGCTCGGCGATGGCGCGCTCGGCCGCCGGCACGTCGATGGTGAAGTCGTCGTTGCGCGGACCGGAGATCCAGCCGGTGCCCGTGCCGCGCGCGATGAGCGAGTGCATCGAGTACGAGGGCTCGAAGCCGATCGCGGTGCGGCCCGGCCCGCCGAAGGTCTGCAGCAGCTGCTGGATGACCTCGTTGGAGCCGTTGGCGGCCCAGACGTTGTCGATGCCGACCTCGTACCGGCCGGTGCGGGTGAGGTAGCGGGCCAGCTCGGTGCGCAGCTCGACCGCGTCCCGGTCCGGATAGCGGTTGAGGTCGCGGGCGGCCTCGCGCACCCGCTCCGCGATCCGCTCGACCAGCGGCTCGGGCAGCGGGTAGGGGTTCTCGTTGGTGTTCAGCCGTACCGGGACGTCCAGCTGCGGGGCGCCGTAAGGGGACTTGCCGCGCAGTTCGTCGCGCACCGGGAGGTCGTCCAGGCCGGCCACTGCGGAGTTGCGGGTCATGGGTGCGGTGCCTTGCTTCGTTCGCGTCACTTGCCTTCGGGGACCTTCCAGCCGAACCGGGCCTTGACGGCCGCCCCGTGTGCGGGCAGGTCCTCGGCCTCGGCCAGCGTCACGACGTGGTGCGCGACCTCGGCCAGCGCGTCCTTGGTGTAGTCGACGATGTGGATGCCGCGCAGGAACGACTGCACGGACAGTCCCGAGGAGTGGCAGGCGCAGCCGCCGGTGGGCAGGACGTGGTTGGAGCCCGCGCAGTAGTCCCCGAGCGAGACCGGCGCCCAGGGGCCGACGAAGATCGCGCCGGCGTTCTTCACCCGCTGGGCGAGGGCGGCCGCGTCCGCGGTCTGGATCTCCAGGTGCTCCGCGCCGTACGCGTCGACGACCCGCAGGCCCTCCTCGACGCCGTCCACCAGGACGATCGCGGACTGCCTGCCGGACAGCGCCGGGACGATCCGGTCGTCGACGTGCCGGGTCGCGGCGACCTGCGGCTCCAGCTCCTTCTCGACGGCCTCGGCGAGCTCCACGGAGTCGGTGACGAGGACCGCGGCGGCCAGCGGGTCGTGCTCGGCCTGGCTGATCAGGTCGGCGGCGACGTGCGCGGCGTCGGCGGTGTCGTCGGCGAGGATGGCGATCTCGGTCGGTCCGGCCTCGGCGTCGATGCCGATCTTGCCGGTGAAGTAGCGCTTGGCGGCGGCGACCCAGATGTTGCCGGGGCCGGTGACCATGTTCGCGGGCGGGCAGGACTCGGTGCCGTGCGCGAACATCGCGACGGCGGTGGCGCCGCCGGCCGCGTAGACCTCGTCCACGCCGAGCAGCGCGCACGCGGCGAGGATCGTCGGGTGCGGCAGCCCGCCGAAGTCGGCCTGGGCCGGGGAGGCAAGCGCGATCGACTCGACACCGGCCTCCTGGGCCGGCACCACGTTCATGATCACGGACGACGGGTAGACCGAGCGGCCGCCCGGGGCGTACAGCCCGACCCGCTCGACCGGCACCCACTTCTCGCTGACCGTGCCGCCGGGGACGACCTGGGTGGTGTGCGGGGCGCGGCGCTGGGCGCGGTGGACGATGCGGGCGCGCCGGATGGACTCCTCCAGGCTCGCGCGCACGGCCGGGTCGAGCTCCTCCAGGGCACGGGTCAGCGCGGCGGCCGGCACCCGGACCTGGTCGAGCGTGACCCCGTCGAACCTCTCCGCGTACTCGATCAGCGCCGCGTCGCCACGATGATGCACGTCCTCGCAGATCGGCCGCACCTTCTCCAGGGCGGCTTCCACGTCGAACTCGGCACGGGGCAGCAGGTCGCGCAGGGCGCCGCCCTCGGGAAGGGCGTCACCGCGCAGATCGATTCGGGAGATCACGCCCCCAGTGTCTCAGACCCGATCCTGCGCCCGGCCGCCCGTATCACTCAGTGATACACAGCGACGCGGGGGCCGGACGCAGGGTGACCCGGCGCCCTGAAGTTGACCGGAGTTGGCCCTGACCACGCGTGTTCAACCGGTCACCGGGCGGGCAAGGGCCACGTAGCGGCGTACGGGGAGACCTGCGGGAGCGGCTGTGGGACGCGCGCGGACCGGCGCACGGGATGCGTCCGAACAGGTTGCGACACGCGAAGACGGCGGGGCAGGCACGCGCCGCGGCGGACCACGGAATGGCAAGGGGGACACAGTGACGGAGACCAGGGACGGCGACGCGCCCGCCGACCTGCGGCTGACCTCGGCGGAGTGGAGCATGTGGCAGGCGTTCCGCAACGGCAGCACCTGCGATCTGCACATCGGGGACCCGGTCCGCGACGATCCGCACGGGCAGCACCTGTGGGGCCCGGAGCGCCGGGTGCGGGCCCGCGTGGTGGCGCTGCTGCTGCTCGACGGACCGCCGGCGCAGCCGGGCCGGGTGTCGGCGCTGAAGCTGACCGGCGCGTACATCACGGACACTCTCGACGTGGCGGGCGGCACGATCAAGCCATTCGTGGAGCTGCGGGACTGCCGCTTCGAGGCCGAGGTGGTGCTGCCGGAGAGCCGGTTCAGCACGCTGCGGATGGTGAACTGCGCGATACCCCGGCTGGAGGCCGCCCGGCTGCACACCGAGGGCGATCTGCATCTGCCGCGGTGCGTGGTGCAGTCCGGCATCCGCCTCACCGACGCCCACATAGGCACCGACCTCATGCTCAACCAGACCGTCGTGCACAAGGACCGCCAGGGCCGGTCCATCATGGCGGACGGCCTGACCGTGGCCCAGGACCTGCAGGCGGAGATGCTGGAGTCCTATGGCGAGCTGTCGCTGCGCGGCGCCACGGTCGGGGTGTCGCTGAGCCTGCGCGGCAGCCACCTGAGCAACCCGTTCGGCCGCCGGGCGCTGAACGCCCCGCAGCTGACCGTCGAGCGCACCCTCTATCTGACCGCCGCGGGCCTGGCGAACTCCCCGTTCTCCAGCGGCACCACTCCCCCGTACGGCATCACCAACACCCCGCCCCGCGGCACCCGTATGCAGCGCTTCGAGTGCGAGGGCGGGATGCGGCTGGACGACGGCCGGTTCGGCGACGCGGTCGACTTCGAGCACGCGCGGTTCGTCATGGAGTCCGACCAGGAGCTGTCGCTGCGCCGGATCCAGACGCCGGAGCTGCGCTTCCTCGGCGAGCGGCCGCAGCGCGGCCGGGTGATCCTCTCCGGCGCCCGGGTCGTCAACCTCGTCGACAAATCCGCGAGCTGGCCCGGCCTGGGCGGCCTGTGGATGGCCGGCTTCGCGTACGAGACGCTGATCCCGCGCGGCCACTTCCCGCTGGCGCTGCGCCTCCAGTGGGTCGCCGCGGCCACCCCCGAATACGCGCCCGAGCCCTACGAAATGCTCGCCGCCTCGCTGCGCGCCAGCGGCGAGGATTCCGACGCCCGCGAGGTCCTGCTGGCCAAGCAGCGCCGCCGCCGCGAGACGCTGCCGCTGGCCGCGAAGGCGTGGGGCTTCCTCCAGGACTGGACCGTCGCCTACGGCTACCGCCCCGGCCGCGCCGCGGTCTGGATGGCCATCCTCTGGGCCATCGGCACGGCCTACTTCTCGACGACCCCGCCCCCACCCCTCAAGGCGGGCGAGGCACCCCCCTGGAACCCGTACCTCTACTCCCTCGACCTCCTCCTCCCCGTCATAGACCTCAACCAGGACGCCGCCTGGAAACCAGGAGGAACCGCCCAATGGGCAGCGGCGATCCTCATCCTGGCGGGCTGGGTCCTGGCAACAACGGTGGCAGCGGGGGCGTCCCGCCTGTTGCGGCGGCAGTAGCCCCACGTACCGTTCCGCTGCGCTTTGCGGCGCCCCGTACGTACCCGTCTCTCCCGCCGCGGGACGTCTCGCCGTTGCGCCTGGCGGCGGGCGTGGTGTTGTCGGCACGTGGACGTCACGTGCACCCCCACCGTCCTTAACTTCCCCTCTCACGGGAGGGGACGGGCCGGAGGGGCCGGTTGTGTGGACGTAAAGCGTCAGCAGTCCACACAACCGGCCCCGGAGGCCCGTCCCCGCACCCACAAACCACCCAGCCCGCCGCAGG
>NZ_JAZBJP010000042.1:0-56927 GCF_036352915.1 Streptomyces bugieae | reverse complement strand
CCTGTTGTGTGGACGTAAAGCGTCAGCAGTCCACACAACAGGCGCCGGAGGGCCGAACCCGCACCCCCCACCACCAGGCGCCCCCGGCCCAACAACCCCACCCCGCCGAAGGCGGAAGAAACAGCAACCCTCACGGCGGGAAAGCCGACAACGTACGGGTCAGCGGGACGAAGTCCTCCGCAGCAGCAGGACATCCGCCGCCCCGCCGAGAACGACATAGTGCGCCCGCGGATGCCGAGCAACGGCATCCGCGACCGCCTGGCGCACCGTGTGCCCGTCCCGCAGCTGAACCGCGATGTAGTCGGGCGCCAAGCCCCCCGTGTTGCCGAGCCAGAAGACCCGCGTGTGGTCGGTGAGGCGGCTCAGGGGGCGGATGTCGGATTCGACGGTGGCGCCGTCGGGGATCCGGGAGAGCAGCCGTGCGGCGGCCGCGACGTCCGGTGGCGTGCGGTACGTCGCGGACTCGGTGAGCCGGGCCAGCGGCAGGTTGGCGGTCAGCGCGAGGGCCGCGGCGAGGACGGCGGCCGGCAGGTGGTGGGCGTAGGAGCGCAGCCAGGGGCGGGCGGAGACCCGGGCGCGGGGGAGCGCGTCGATCAGGGCGAGGAAGACCACCGGCATCAGGACGGCGTTGTAGTGCCAGTCGATGCCCCAGTAGTGGGGTTCGTGGGAGAGGAACCGCCAGCCCAGGGTGGGCAGCGCGACCAGGAGGAGGGGGGAGCGCAGGGCGAGCAGCCCGGTGGTGGGGAGCAGCACCCACAGGGTGGTGCGCAGCGCCGTGTCGAGGGGGATCGTCGCACCGCCGCCGTCGGCGCCGAACTTGCTCCAGTAGTCGTACGAGCCGGACCCGTTGAAGGCGGGGATGAGGACGCCGAGGGTGAGGGCCGCGGCGCCGAGGCCGAAGCCGACCAGGGCGATGGGGAGGGGGCTGGCCCTCCGGGTGCGTATCAGGGCGAGCGCCCCGATGGCGGCGGCGGTGACGCCCAGGTCCTCCTTGACCAGGACCAGCGGCGCCGCCCAGCACACCGCCGCGGTCCAGCGGCCGCGGAGCACCGCTTCGAGCGCGAAGGCCAGCAGCGGCAGGGCGAACGCGATCTCGTGGAAGTCGAAGTCGACGGCCTTCTGGAGGCCCCAGGAGGTGCCGTACGCGATGCCGAGGGCGAGGCCGGGGAGGCGGCCGAGGGCGCGGGCCGCGGCCCGGGTGACCGGTATGACGGACACCGCGAACAGCGCGGCCTGGGCTATCAGCAGGGTCAGTGAGGAGGGGAAGACGCGGTAGAGGGGGGCGAGCAGGACCAGTACGGGGCTGAAGTGGTCGCCGAGGATGTTGGTGCCGGGCCCCTTGAGGTCGACGATCGGCGCCCGGAAGTGGGCGTAGCCGCGTATCGCCTGCTCGAAGATGCCCAGGTCCCAGGAGGACGTGGACAGGGTCTGGAAGCGGTGCAGGGCCAGCAGCGCGAAGGCGAGGAAGAAGAGGAGGGCGGCCCAGTACGGGTCGAGGCGGGGGACCCGCAGCGGCGCCGTGCGGTCCAGCAGGCGGCGGGCGGTGCTCCGGAGGGGGCCGGCGGGCGGCCCGGGGGTGGCGGTCGCGGCCGGGTCGGCGGCGGTCCGGGGCGGTGGCACGGTGTGGCCGTCCTGCCCCAGGTCCCGTCCGGGGGCACCCCCGGCCGTTGCGGCGGCCGTGTCCATCAGGGTCCTCACTCACTCTCAACTGCCGGAAAGGTACCTGACGCGGCCGGCCCGGAGGCCGGGCGCCCGTCGGGCAGTGAGTCAGACGCCGCGCCGGCACGGTCCGTTCCCGCCCGCCGGACGGCGCCGGCCCGGCACCGCGGGTCGCGGTACCGGGCCGGGAGGGGGAGGAGGAAGGGGCAAGACCCCGTGGCGTCAGAGCGCCAGCTTCCAGTTCGCCGGGTCGAGCAGCAGGTCCGGCGTGATCTTGATGTCGAGCTGCTTGGCGGTCGGCGGGGCGTCGAAGACCATCTCCACGCTGTCGGACTCCTTGGGGTCGAGCTGCTTCTCCCAGTCGTGGTGGAGGATGCCGTGCTTGTCGTCGTCGACCTCCTCGGCCTTCTTGCCGTCGGCCTCCGCCTCGGTCGTCATGAGGGGGTTGGTGGCCGCCTTGGTGCCGGTGTTCTTGAGGGTGACGGTGACCTTCCAGGCCTTGTTGCCCTCGGTGTGGCCGCTGATGAGGGTGTTCTTGTCGACCGTGTACGGGGTCGGCTTCGAGACGGTCACTTCGAGGCCGTTGTTGTACTTCGCAGCCGCACCCGCGCCGAGGTCCTTGATGTTGCTGCTGCTGCCCGACTGCTTCTCGTACTCCTTGTGCACCTCGTCGACGGCCTTGTTGACCGCCATCAGGGTGACGATGACCCCGACGACCGCGAGGATGATCGAGAGGGCGCCCAGGATCGTGCCGGTGATCGCCACGCCCTTGTTGGTGGCCTGGCCCTTCTTGGCCCGGCTCATGCCCACCAGGCCGAAGATCAGGGCCAGGATGCCCAGGGGTCCGGCCAGCCAGAACAGGATCATCGGGATGCCGCTGAGCGCGCCGATGATGCCGAGGATCAGGGCGGCGATGCCGAGACCGTTACGGGCCTGCTGGGGGGCGGCGTGCCCCTGCGGGGCGGGCTGGAAGTGCATCTGCTGGGACATGCGTGGGAGCCCCTTCCGGGCTGGTGGATCGAAGACCGTTGCGGTGATGGGTCAATAACAGCAGAGGCTGTGAACCGAGTCAACATGAATGAGCGAAGAGGATTAGTTCACGCTGTGAAGGGGGAGGATCTTGACGGATGGGTATGCTGGCCGACACAGCGTCGGGGGTCACAGGAGGTCGGGGGTTCACGGAATGGGAGTCAGCCAGGTGCCGCACAACGCGTCAGCGGACCAGGGGGCGGACGGCCGCCCGACCGAGGTGACCGCCGCCGGCATCGCCCGGCTCGCCGGCGTCGGCCGGGCCGCGGTCAGCAACTGGCGGCGCCGCCACGCCGACTTCCCCAAGCCCGTCGGCGGCACCGAGACCAGCCCCGCCTTCGCCCTCCGCGACATCGAGCAATGGCTGCGCGACCAGGGCAAACTCGCCGAGGTCCCGCTGCGCGAGCGGGTCTGGCAGCAGCTCGTCGGACACCCCGCGGGCGCCGCCGCCGCGCTCCGCCAGGCCGGCGCCGTCCTGCTGCTGGCGCACGACCGGCCCGCCGCCTGGCAGCAGCTGCGCGGCGCCGCCGACGACACCGAGCTGACCGGTGTGCTGCCCGCGATGCTCGACTCCGTGCTCGTCGCCCGGCTCGGCCCCGGTCACCCCGTCCGCGGCCTCACCCGCGAGGCGCTCGCCCCTTCCGCCGCGCTCGTACGGTCCACCGGCGAGCTCGCGGTCCTGGACGGCGCCCCCGAGGCGTACGCCTTCCTGCTCGGCCGCCACCTCGACGCCAACCCCCGGCAATACACCCTCACCCCGCCCGGACCGGCCGCGCTGATGGCCGAACTCGCCGCCGTGGCCGGCCCGTTGGCCACCGTCCTCGACCCCGCCTGCGGCGCCGGCGCACTGCTCGCCGCCGCCCGCGAGCGCACCGCCGACGAGACCGACGGCACCGCCGTCACCCTCCACGGCCAGGAGTCCGACCCCGACCTCGCCGCGCTCACCGCGCTCCGCCTCGCCCTGAGCGCCCCCGCCGCCGAGGTCCGGGTGCGTGCCGCGGACACCCTGCGCGCCGACGCCTTCCCCGAACTCACCGCGGACGCCGTGCTCGTCCACCCGCCGTTCAACGAACGCAACTGGGGCCACGACGAACTCGCCTACGACGCGCGCTGGGAGTACGGCTTCCCGGCCCGCACCGAATCCGAACTCGCCTGGGTCCAGCACGCCCTGGCCCGGCTGCGCGAGGGCGGCACCGCCGTCGTGCTGATGCCGCCCGCCGCCGCGTCCCGCCGCTCCGGCCGCCGGATCCGCGCCGATCTGCTGCGCCGCGGCGCACTGCGCGCGGTCATCGCGCTGCCGGCCGGCGCCGCCCCGCCCAACGGCGTCCCGCTGCACCTGTGGGTGCTGCGCAAGCCCGGCGGCACCACCCCGCCCACCCCGCAACTCCTCGTCGTCGACACCGCGGGCCCCGCCGCCGGCCCGGCCGCCGGCCGTGACCGGCCCGACTGGCAGACCGTCCGGGACACCGCCGTGGAGGCCTGGCGGGCCTTCGACCGCGACGGCGGCATCGAGGAACGGCCCGGCGTCCGGCGCTCGCTGGCCGCCATCGACCTCCTCGACGACGACGTCGACCTGGCCCCGGCCCGGCACCTCCCGCCGCCCGCCGCGGCCGGCGGCCCGGCCGCACTCGCCGAGGTGCACGACCGGCTGACCGCAACCCTCGTCCGGACCACCCAGCTCACCCCGCGGCCCGCCGACGCCGACGCCGGACCGGCCCGCTGGCCGCTGACCACCGTCGGCGAACTCGCCCGCTCCGGCGCCCTGGTGCTGCGCACCGGCGGCCCCGGCACCGCCCCCGCCGACGGCGCGGACGCGCCCCCGGTCCTCACCGACCACGACGTCATCGCCGGCGGCGCCCCCTCCGGCGCCCTGCCCGAGACGCCCGCCTCCGGGCCGGCCGAGGAACCGGTCCTGATCCGCGAGGGCGACGTCGTCGTCCCGGTCCTCGGCGGCGGCACCATCGCCCGGGTCGTCGACGCGGCCACCGCCGGCGCCGCCCTCGGCCGCAACCTCACCCTGCTGCGCCCCGACCCGGCCGCCCTCGACCCGTGGTTCCTCGCCGGCTTCCTGCGCGGCACCGCCAACAACCGCCAGGCCAGCAGCTACGCCTCCACCGCCACCCGGCTCGACGTCCGCCGCCTCCAGCTGCCCCGGCTCCCGCTGGCCGAACAGCGCCGCTACGGCAGCCGGTTCAGCGACCTGGCCGCCTTCGAGAGCACCCTGCGCCAGGCCACCCGACTCGGCGAACAACTGGTGCAGGGCCTCTACGACGGACTGACGGACGGGTCGGTCAGGCCGGACTGACGGGCCGGTGGGGCGCGCGGCCCGGTGCGTTCTCCGGCACCGAGCGCCCCCGACCGACGGACGGATCGGGTATAGCGGACGGACCGGCGAAAGGGCGGGCCCTGAGGGCCTCCGCGGCCCGCCGGAGGTCGCAGAATGGGCCCGGCACATCGCCCCGGCCCATTCCGTACAACCCCGCACGCGCGGCCGGTGTCGTATATACGCTCGCAAGGCACGTGCGGCGATGGGCGCACCACCGCCGGCGTGCCAGGCCGCCGTGCCAGCACGGCCCCACCGGCCACGAACCGATCCGTCAGGAGCAGTGATGCACGGCCCCGTCCCGGCCCACCCCCCGCACCGTCCGCCGGCGCAGGGCACGGTCATCCTGCTGCGGGTGGTGTTCGTGGCCACCGCGGTGCTCAGCCTGGGGCTGCTGGCCTGGGTGCCGATGCTGCGGGCCGCGATCGTGCAGCGCGGGCAGCTGGGCTGGTGGCTGTTCGGCGGTGACCTGGTGGCGGTGATCGGCGCGTGCGTGCTGATCACCAGCTACGCCGAGACGGACTGGCGCACCAACGTCGGGGTGGGCCTGCTGCTGATGCAGATCGCGGCGGCCGTGGCCTACTACCTCGTCGTCGACACCCGTGCCCGGCGCACCGCCGCACCCGGTGCCGGCCACGCCCCGGCGCCCTACCCGGGCCTCGCCGGCATCCCGGGCATCCCGCCCCTCGCGCAGCCCTACGGCCCGCCGCAGCCGGCTCCACCGGGCGCCTTCCACAGCCGGGAGACCCAGCCGTACCAGGGCCCCCGCCCGGCCAACCCGTACGCCGTGACCGAGACCCGGCTGCCCCCGCCGCCGGCGCCCGGCCACCACCCCGCGCCCGCCCCGTACCTCCCCGCGCCCGCGCCCCAGGAGCGTCCGCAGCCGCAGCGCATCGACCGGGTGCGGGCCGAACTCGACGAACTCAGCGACTACCTCCGCAAGGAGGAAGGGCGGTGAACGGCCGGGTCATCGGCGACCGTTACGAACTCTCCGCGCTGCTCGGGCAGGGCGGGATGGGCCAGGTCTGGATCGGCTACGACCGCCGGCTGGACCGCCGGGTCGGCGTCAAGCTGCTGCGCCCGGACCGGGTGGCCGGGACCCCCGACGGCGAGGAGATGCGGCGCCGCTTCGTCCGCGAGTGCCGGGTCACCGCGCAGGTCGACCACCCCGGGCTGGTCACCGTCCACGACGCCGGCAGCGACGGCGAGGACCTCTATCTGGTCATGCAGTACGTCGAGGGCGCCGACCTCTCCGACCACCTCGCCGAGCACGACCCCTACCCCTGGCCCTGGGCGGTGTCGGTCGCCGCCCAGCTCTGCGCCGTGCTCGCCTCCGTGCACGCGGTGCCGATCGTCCACCGCGACCTCAAGCCCCGTAACGTCATGATCCGCCCGGACGGTTCCCTGGTCGTCCTCGACCTCGGCATCGCCTCCGCGCTGGACACCGACACCACCCGCCTCACCCACACCGGCTCGCCCATCGGCAGCCCCGCCTACATGGCCCCCGAGCAGGCCATGGGCGGAGCCGTCGGCCCGTACACCGACCTCTACGCGCTGGGTGTCCTGCTGCACGAACTCCTCAGCGGCGAGGTGCCGTTCGCCGGGTCGACGGCGCTCGGAGTGCTCCACCGCCATCTCCACGAGGAGCCCGTGCCGGTGCGGAAGCTCCGCCCCGATGTCCCCGAGGCCCTCGAAGCCCTCGTCCTGCACCTCCTGCGCAAGGACCCCCAGGCCCGCCCGGCCGACGCGCAGGAGGTCTACCAGGCCCTGGCCCCGCTCCTGCCCACCGCCACGGTGGGCTCCCCGGCGAACCCGCCCGCACCGCTCGCCCCCATGGACCCCACCCGTCCCTTCCGCCACCCTCAGGCCCCCTGGCCCCTCCGCTCCGCCCACCCCCCGACCTCCACCGCCCTCTCGACCCCCCGGGCCGCGACACCGCCCCCACCCGCCGCCCCGGCCGACCCCCGGGTGTCCGCCCTCTCGGGTGCGCTGACGTCCGGCGGCGCCGTGAACCCGGGCCCCGACGAACCGGGCCCGCCACCGGCAGCGCCCCATACCTCCCGCCCGCCCGGCGCCTGGACCTCCGCCGCCCCCCCCCTGGTGCCCCCGCCCCCGTCCGCTCCCCCCTCCACCGGACCGGACGTCGCCGCCGCCGTCGACGAGGTCAAGAACCTGCTCGACCAGGGCCGGATCACCCACGCCGTGGACATCCTCGGCAACATCCTCCCGGCCGCCGCCGAGCGGCACGGCGCGCACTCCCCGGTCGTCCGCACCCTGCGCAAGCAGTACGCCGCGACCCTCATGGACGACGGCCAGTACCGCCGCGCCCTGCCCGAACTCCGGCTGCTGGCCGAGGAGTACGCCAAGGAATCCGGCGCCGGCGCCACCCGCCAGGCCCTCCAGTTCCACTACGAGGCCGCCCAGTGCCTCGAACAGCTCGGCGAGGTCACCCAGGCCCTGGAGGAATACCGCGCCCTGCTCCCGTACTTCGAGCACTACGCGGACGACCCCCTCCGCCCCCTGGAAATCCGCCGCTCCATAGGCCACCTGCTCCTCGCCCAGGGCGAACGCGGCGCCGCCCAGGAAGCCCTCTCCCGCCTCCTCTACGACGCCGAACGCCTCCACGGCCCCCACCACGCCTTCCCCACCGAACTCCGCCGCACCCTGTACTGGCTGAGCCAGGTCCAGGGCTAGGGGCGCTCGCCGAGACGCTCGTGGTCGTGTCCGCCACCGGCGTCCGCTACGGGCATATCCAGCAGTAAAGGTGCTGCCCGCGGCTGACGGCGCGACGGGCCAGGGCGGCGAGGTCGGTAGTCGGGGACGTCGTCGACGACCACGGAGCCGGCCGCGACGACCGCGTCGTGACCGATGCGGACGCCGGGCATCACCATCGACCGGTGGCCGAACCACACGTCGAGGTGACCTGCGGCTTCAGCAGGACGACCCGGGGCTGTTGCGGCATCGGGTGGAGGACGGTCGGGTCGGCGGGCACACCGGCGGGCCCCTCGGGGACAGCGGTCATGGCGCAGCACTCCTCGGGCGACTTTTCCCACGCGACACCTCACGTGATGTCACACGCGGGCCATGACCGCCGACTTCGGTGCCGGACGCCCGTGCGTTTCAGAGCCGGGCCGGCTCGCAGGTGACCAGGTAGTCCGCGGTGTCCAGGGGCTGGTCGGTGAAGAACCGGACGACCAGGTCGACCACCGCCTGGGCGCGTTCGAGGGCGACCCAGTGGTCGGACTCGGCGATGGTCAGGAAGCGGCTGTCCTCGATGGTGGCCGCGAACGCCCGCTGCTGCGCGGGCGAGGACACCGTGTCGTGCTCACCGCAGAAGACCAGCGCGGGCACCCCGGTCAGCCCGCCCGACGGGTTCAGCTCCTCGGTGGCCGAGCGGTCCAGGACCGTGAAGCCGTGCGGGATGTGCGTGACGGCATGCATGATCAGGCGCTTGACGTAGCGGTGCACCAGCTTGCGGTGGCGTACGAAGCGGCTCTCGTCCTGGCACAGCCACAGCTTCAGCGCCAGATCGACGAACTCCTCCGGCTCCCCGGCCGCCATCCGGGCCGCGGCCTGCCGCCACAACGCCAGCTGGGCGTTGGTGATGTGCGCCGGCACACCGCCGAGCAGCAGCCGCGCGATCCGGTGCGGGCGGCGCTGCGCGAAGGCGAACGCGATCGCCGAACCGAACGAGTAGCCGAAGAGGTTGACGCGGGACACCCCGAGGTCGTCGAGGACGTGCTCGACCGCCCGGCACATGGTCGCCAGGCCCTGGTCGGGGCGGAGCGGATCGGCGTTGCCCGAGCCCGGCAGGTCGATGGTGATCAGGCTCGCCAGCGGTGACACCGGTTCGTCGAGGTGCTGCCAGCCGTATTTGTCCTGCAGCGCGCCGCCCAGCACCAGTACCGGTTCGGTCCGGGGAGCCGGCTGCCGCACCAGACGGTAGGAGTAGGACAGCCCGTCCACCCTCAGGGCGTGGACCGCTTCGTTGGTCATGCGTCTCCTTCGCGTGGGTGCCACGCCGGGACCGGCGGTGGGCTCACCCGCGGCTGACGACCAGGGCGGCGTTGTGCCCGCCGAACCCCAGTGAGGTCTTCACCGCGCAGTCCAGCCGCGCCGGCCGGGCTTCCTTGGCCACCACCTCGACGGGGATGTCGGGGTCGGGCGATACGAGGTTCGCCGTCGGCGGCACCAGCTGGTGCTGCACCGCCAGCACGGTGAACGCGGTCTCGATGGCGCCGGCCGCGCCGAGGGTGTGGCCGGTCATGGCTTTGGTCGAGGTGACCAGGGGGTGTTCGCCGAGCACCCGGCGCAGCATGGTGCCCTCGATCAGATCGTTGAGGACCGTCGAGGTGCCGTGCGCGTTGACGTGCCCGATGTCGGCGGGGGCCGCGCCGGCGTCGGCCAGCGCGGCGCGCAGCGCGCGTTCGGCGCCGGCGCCGTCGGGATGCGGGGCGACCGGGGCGTACGCGTCGTTGGACGAGCCGTAGCCGGTGATCTCGGCCCGGATCCGGGCGCCCCGGGCCCGGGCGTGCTCGGGCCGCTCCAGGACGAGCAGGCCGGCGCCCTCGCCCAGGACGAAGCCGTCCCGGTCGGCGTCGAACGGGCGGCAGGCCGCGGCCGGGTCGTCCCGCCGGGTCGAGAGGCCCTTCATCTTGCACATGCTCGCCACCAGCAGCCGGGAGCAGGCCGATTCGGCGCCGCCGGCGAGGGCGATGTCGCACATGCCGGCCCGCAGCAGCTGCCGCGCCAGGCCGATGGCGTCGGTGCCGGAGGCGCAGGTGGTGTTCACCGCGAGGCTCGGCCCGCGGGCGGCCAGGTCGCGGCAGACGCTCGCCGCGGCGCTGTTGCCGGTGGTGAGCGCGGCCAGCACGGGGGAGACCCGGCGCGGCCCGCGCTCCAGGAGGGTGGTGTGCTGCTCGTCGTAGGCGGGGAGCCCGCCGTTGGCGGTCCCGATGAGGACCGCGACCCGGTCGCCGTCCCACTCGGCGGGGTCCAGCCCGGCGTCGGCCACGGCCTCGCGGGCGGCCAGCACCGCCAGTTGGGAGAAACGGTCCATCAGACGGCGGGAGGCGACGTCCAGGGCCTCGTCGACGTCCAGGCCGTCGACGAGATACATGAAGTCCGTGGGCAGATCGCGCAGTTCGGCCGGCCGGCGCACCCCGGACGGCGTGGTGGTGCGGGTGATCTCCCGCCAGCTCGCCCCGGCCCCGGCGCCGGCGGCGGTCAGCATGCCCAGACCGGTCACGGCAGCCGCGTACGGCTGCTGCGCGGGACCGGTCGCGTACCGGCCCGGGACCGGGTGGGGCTCCCGGCCCGGGCGGCTCACGCGGCCGCCACGTGCACGGCCGCCAGCAGCTGGCCGTAACTGTCCCGGGGCGTCAGCTCGACGTCCTCCAGGTCGACCTGGAGACCGTCCTCGATGAGCAGCCGCAGCTCCTCCAGCGCCAGCGAGTCGACCCCCAGCTTCCGCAACGGGACCTCCGGGCTCACGGAGAGGGGATCCACCCCGAATTTCGTCGTCAACAGGGTCCGCACCTGTTCCGCGATGTCCACTCCAGCCACCTTTCTCACCGGTTGGGGCCCGCCGGACTATGGGGACAACGCCACAGACGCCCGTTGAGTCACGGCACGCCCGGCGTTCGTGGGGCGGCGCGGGCCGCGGACCGCCCGGATCGGGCGGGCGGCCGGGCGGGGCCGGGCGCGGGGCGCAGAAACCGACCCCGGCATAGATCGTTGGCCGAAGCAGTGGCCTGGGCCACGCCGACTTCATAGCATCGATCACTCAAGGTCGAGACTCCGTCGCACGATCTGCCGGGAGGCCATGTGTTCCGCCGTAGGACAGCGCTCTCCGTATCCGCCACCGCCGCTCTGCTGGCCGCGACGCCGCTGCTCGCCGCCTGCGGGAGCCAGCCGCACCCCGGTGCCGCCGCCATCGTGGACGGGAAGCGGATCACCGTCGCCCAGCTCCAGGCGAAGGTCCGGGACGTACGGACCGCGCAGGCCAGGTCGCCGCAGGGCGGCCAGCTGATCATGAACACCGGCCGGCTCAGCCTGGCCACGCTCAACGGCATGATCTTCGACGAGGTGCTGGCACGCGGCGCGAAGGACGCCGGGGTGACGGTCACCCGCAAGGACGTCCAGGCGTGGCGCGGCAAGGCCGAGAAGCAGGCCGGCGGGGCCGAGCGGCTGAAGGCGATGTGGCTGCAGCAGGGCATCGCCCCCGACGAGGTCGACGGCACGGTCCGCAACCAGCTGCTGCTCGACGGCATCGCCCGGCACCTCGGCGCGGACCGCGGCACGCCGCAGGGCCAGCAGAAGCTGGCCCGGTCGCTGGCCCGGACGTCCCGGTCGATGGGGATCGACGTCAATCCGCGCTTCGGCAGGTGGGACGACCAGCAGGTCATCCTCGGCGAGACCAAGGACCCCTGGATCGCCACCGCCCCGGCGCGGCAGCAGACCTGATCCGGGCGGGCGGCGGCGCGGGCACTGCCGGCGGGGAGGTCCGCGTGGCCCGGCGGTGCCGGTGGGGTTGTCGGTGGGGTGCGTTACGTTCGATGCGTGAACGCTGACGCCTCCGCCGCCGATCCCGGCGCCGCCGCCCGCCCCGAGGGCCCCGGCACCGGACGCCTGGTCCTGCTCACCACCAGCCACCGGGTCGCCCCCGGGCTGCTGTCCTGGCCCGCGTGGCAGGTCCTGCGCGCCGCCGAGCGGGTGCTGTGCGCCGATCCGGACCATCCGCAGCTGCCGTATCTGCGCGAGGCCGGCATCGTGGTGGAGACCGCCGTCCCGACCGCCCGCGAGCTGGTCGACCACTGCGTGCCCGAGGACCGTACGGTCGTCGTGCTGACCTCGGCGGAGGGCGAGAGCACGCTCACCGACGGGCTGGCCCGGCTGGCCGGCTCCGGCCGCGAGACCATGCCCGACCTGGAGCTCCTGCCCGGCTCCTACGACCTGCCCGGCGCCCGGCTGCTCGACCTCGTCCAGGTCATGGACCAGATCCGCGCCGAGTGCCCCTGGAGCAGCATCCGGACCCACCAGGACCTCGCCAAGTACGGCCTGGAGGAGGCGTACGAGATGGTCGAGGCCATCGAGGCCGGCGACCGGGTCGAGCTGCGCGAGGAGCTGGGGGACGTGCTCCTCCAAGTGGTCTTCCACGCCCGGATCGCGCAGGACGACCCGGAGGAGCCGTTCTCCATCGACGACGTGGCGGGCACGATCGTGGAGAAGCTGATCCACCGCCATCCGCATGTCTTCGGGGAGGCGGAGGCGGCCACCCCGGAAGACGTCAAGGCGCACTGGATACGCACCAAGGCCGTGGAGAAGCAGCGGGGATCGGTGACCGAGGGCGTGCCGCTGGCCCAGCCCGGCCTGGCCCTGGCGGCGAAGCTGGCGTCGCGGGTGCGCACGGCGGGCCTGGACGTGCCGCTGCCGGCCGGCCGGGGCGTCGGGTACGAGCTCCTGGCCATGGCGGTCCGCGCCGAGGCGGAGGGCACCGACCCGGAGGCGGCGCTCCGCGCGGCGGCCCGCGCCTACCGCGACGCGGTGCTGGCCGCGGAGGGCGGTACTCCTTAGTACCGTTGGTGCAGGGCGTGTCGAGGGGGCGGGCGTGGAAGCGGAGTTGGTGACGCTGGCGGGTGCGGCGGGGACCGCGCTGGTGCAGGCCATGGCGACGGACGCCTGGGCCGACGTCCGGCTGAGGGTCTCGGAACTCTTCCGGCGGGCGGCGGCCGACGCCCCCGCCGACGCCCCCGCCGAGGCGCCGGACCCGGCGGGGACGGCCGCCCCGCAGCAGACGCCGGAAGAGCCGTCCTCCGGTACGGCACCGGAGTCGCCGGACGAGGTGACCGCGCGCTGGCAGGCCGGTCTGCGCGGCCTGCTGGAGCAGCACCCCGAGGCCGCGGTCGAACTCCGGGCGATCTGCGCGGAGCTGACCGGTGAGTTGTCCGACGGCTTGTCCGGCCGGGTGACCGATCCGGCGGCCGATCAGGTGGCCGACGAGTTGACGGTCGGGTTGACCGACGAGCCGGCCGCCGGGCCGGACGGCCATCCCGGCCCCCGGGTGCGCAACTCCATCACCGGTGGCCTCCAGGGCAACGTCATCCAGGCCACCTCCATCAACTCACTGACGTTCCACGCCAGTTCGCTCCAGGGCGCGCCGCCCGACCCGGACAGCTGGCCGCGGGCCGAGGAGGTCGACCCGGTCGCGCTGGGCGTACGCCCCACGCACCGGATCCCGGCCCTCCCGCAGCTGCCGCCGTACGTCCTCCGGGACCGCGACGACGCCCTCCTCGCGGCGGTCACCCGGGCCCGGGAGGCCGGCGGTCTGGTGCTGGTGCTCGGGGAGCCGTTCGCCGGCAAGTCGCGCACGGCGCTGGAGGCGATGGCCCAAGGGCTCGCCGGATTCCGGGTGTTCGCGCCCGCGCGCGGCGCGGACCTGCGCGGTCTGCCCGCCCTGTTACAGGGGCGCGCGGGCCGGTACGTCCTGTGGCTGGACGACCTCGACGGGCATCTCGGCGACACCGGCGGCGGGGGCGGCGGCCTGGAGCCGCGGCTGCTGGCCCAGCTGACCGCGCTGCGCGTGACCGTGCTCGCCACGATGCGCGAGGACGCCTACGACGAGCACCGGCACGCCCCGCACGGCCGGGTACTGGACCTGGCGACCGTCGTCGAACTGGCCCGTGAGTGGAGCCCGGCCGAGCGGGCGCGGCTGGCGCACCGGGCCGGGCGGGCGGGCGACCCGCGGCTGGTCGACGCGCTCTGTTCCAGCGGCCCGGAAGGCGCGGCCGCCTATCTGACGCTCGGACCGCTGCTCTGGGACGAGTGGTGGCGGGCCCGCCGCGCCGACCGTCACCCGCGCGGCCACGCCCTGGTCCGGGCCGCCCTCGACCTGGCCCGCTGCGGGCTGCGCGGCCCGCTGCCGATGGACCTGCTGACCAAGGTGCACGAGGGCTACGCGGACGTCACCGGCATGGACCGGGAGTCGCTGGCGGACGCCCGGGCGTGGGCGACGGAGCGGCGCCACGGGGGGCTGCGTCTCCTGGTCCGCGGCACCGGCGACACCTGGCGGGTCGCGCCCTTCCTCCTGGAGGCGGCCGAGCGGCACGACACCCTGCCGCCGGTGGACGGCCAGATCTGGGGCTGCGCCCTGGACGTGGCGCGGGCGGACGACGCGTACGACTACCCGGCGGTCGCGGCCGCCGCCCGCGAGGCGTTCCGGCGGGCCGCCGAGGCGGGCGACGGCACCGCGCTGCACAACCTCGGGGTACTGGCCGAGTCGCTGGGGGAGCGGGCGGAGGCCGAGGAGTGGTTCCGGCAGGCGGCCGACGACGGGCAGGCGCAGTCCGCGGGGCGACTGGGCCGGATGCTCGCCGACCGCGGCGAGGGCAAGGCCGCCGAACCGTATCTGGAGCTCGCCGCGGAGGCGGGGGACACGGAAGCGGCGACGCTGCTGGGGAAGCTGCTGCGAGCCCGGGCGGAGCGCTGGCTGGGTGTCGGCAAGGAGGGCGGAAGCGCGGAGGCGGCGTACCTCTGGGGTGATCTGCGGCTGGCCGCGGGGGACGACACCGATGCCTTCGACAGCTACCACGACGCGCTCCTGGCCGGCTGCGCCGATGCGGCGGGGCGTTACGGCAGCCTGATCCTGCTGTGGGCCGACCGCAAGATGGCGAAGGTCTGGTTGCGGCGCGCCGCCGACGCCGGTGACAAGCAGGCGGCGGAGCGGCTGTACGACAACTTCGAGGCGCCGCCGTCGGTGGACACGATCGAATCCGAGCTCAACGAGCACGCCGTCAAGGGCAGACCGCTCGCCGCCGCCAACTACGGCGTCTTCCTGGAGCTCCAGGACCGTCCGGACGAGGCCCGACCCTGGCACGTCAAGGCGTACGAGTCCGGCGACCCCTACGGCGCCTTCCG
The DNA here is from genome assembly GCF_036352915.1 of Streptomyces bugieae. Lineage (NCBI taxonomy): Bacteria > Bacillati > Actinomycetota > Actinomycetes > Kitasatosporales > Streptomycetaceae > Streptomyces > Streptomyces bugieae. The sequence continues at coordinate 42,001 of NZ_JAZBJP010000042.1, read as the reverse complement.
CCTCGCCGAGCTGCACAAGAAGGCCGGCGAGCCCGCCGAGGCCCGGGCCTGGTACCGCAAGGCCGCCGCCCTGGGCCACCCCGGTGCCAAGCGGGCCCTCGACGAGGAGGACGGCACCGTCATCGTGTGACCGGTACCGCCGCGGCGGCCGGCTCCTGCTCCCGCCCCGCCCCGGCCGGCCGGGCACGGCGGCGGCGTACCAGCCGGTCCAGCAGCCACACCGCCACCACGGCCGCCGCCAGTCCGGCCCCCATGACGCACACCCCGCCCCAGCCCGCGGCGGACCACACCACCGAGGTCAGCGCCGAGCCCACCGCGCCGCCCGCGAAGTAGCTGGTCATGTAGGCGGAGTTGAGGCGGTTGCGGGCCTCGGGGCGGACGCCGTAGATCAGGTTCTGGTTGCTGACGTGCAGGGCCTGCGCGGCGAGGTCCAGCACGATCACCCCGGCCAGCAGCGCCGCCAGCGACCAGGCGCCGCCCGCCCCGCCCAGGGCCAGCAGCCCCCAGGAGCCGAGCAGCAGGAACGCCGCGGCGCCGGCGGCGTGGTGGACCAGGCCGCGGTCCGCCAGCCGGCCGGTGGCGGAGGCCGAGAGCGAGCCGGCCGCGCCGACCAGCCCCAGCAGACCGATGGCGGACTCCTGCCAGCCGTAGGCCGGCCCGGACATCAGGAACGCCAGCGCCGTCCACAGCGCGCTGAAGCCCGCGAAGGTCAGCGCGCCCAGCGCCGCCCGCCACCGCAGCACCGGCTCGTGGGCGAACAGCGCGAGGGTGGAGCGCAGCAGCGCCGGGTAGCGCAGTCCCACCGTGGTGCGCAGGGCCGGCAGCCGGAGCCGCAGCAGCACGGCCATCAGCGCCATCAGCCCGGCGTTGACCCAGTAGGCGGTGCGCCAGCCGCCCAGCTCGGCAAGGGTTCCGGAGGCCGTACGGGCGAGCAGGATGCCGAGCAGCAGACCGGTCATGACGGTGCCGACGGTCCGCCCGCGCTCCTCGGGGGCGGCGAGGGTGGCCGCGTACGGCATGACGACCTGCGCCGCGACCGAGGTCAGACCGGTCAGTGCGGTGCCGGTCAGCAGCAGGGCGGCGTTGGTCGCGCTCGCCGTCACGGTGAGGAAGACGGCGGTCGCCGCGCACAGCGTGACGGCCAGCCGGCGCCGCTCCAGCAGGTCGCCGAGCGGGACGAGCAGCAGCAGCCCGAGGCCGTAGCCGGTCTGTGCCACGGTCACCACCAGCGCGGCGGTGGACGCCGAAAACCGCAGGTCATGGCCGATGACGTCGAGCAGCGGCTGGGCGAAGTAGTTGCCGGCGACGGACAGCCCGGTGGCGACGGACATCAGCAGCAGCGTGCCGCGGCCGAGCCGTCCCGGTCGGCCCTGCGCGGACCCGTGTGTGTCCTCGGCTGTCATACCTGACCTCCCCGTTCGTGCCCCGCGGCCACCGTGGCGGCGGGCAGCACCCAGCCTCGGGCCACCACCATCGATGAGTCCAACACATCGTTTTCATCGAATCCATCGCGAATCACGATCGATCCCTTCCGCCGGTGGCAGGATCGGTGGGCATGGAGCTCCAGCAGATGCGCTATGTCGTGGCGGTGGCGGAAACGGGCGGGTTCACCCGGGCCGCCGAGCGGTGCCACGTCGTGCAGTCGGCGCTCAGCCACCAGATCGCCCGGCTGGAGAAGGAGCTCGGTGCGCGGCTCTTCGACCGGACCAGCCGCAGCGTCCGGCTGACCGTCGCCGGTGAGGCGTTCGTGCCCGTCGCGCGGCAGGCGCTGGCGGCGGCCGAGCGGGCCCGGGCCGAGGTGGCGGCGGCGACCGGGGAGGTGCGCGGCCGGCTGGCGGTGGGTGCCATCTCGACCGTGGCGGCCGTCGACCTCGCCCGTGAGCTGGGCGATTTCCGCGGCCGCTATCCACAGGTGCGGGTCGGCCTGCAGATGGAGATGAGCGATCCGCTCATCGAGAAGGTGCGGGAGGGGACGCTGGACGTCGCCTTCGTCGGGCTGGTGCCCGGCGCCCGCCCGTCCGGCGTACGGGAGCGGGTGCTGGCCCGCGGGGAGCTGGTGGCCGTGGTGCCGCCGGGGCATGCGCTGGCGGGGCGGGAGTGGACGACGCTGGCGCGGCTGGCGCGGGAGACCTTCGTGGACTTCACGGCGGGGTCGGCGGCCCGGCGCCAGCGCGACGAGGCGTTCCGGGCGGCGGGGCTGTCGTCGGAGGTGTCCTTCGAGGTGACCACGGTGGAGTTCCTGGCGAAGCTGGTGCGGGCCGGGCTGGGCATCGGCATGGTCCCGGAGGCCATCGCCGCCGAGCTGCCCGGGCTGCACATCGTGCGGGCGCGGCCGGCGCCGGAGCGTACGGAACGGGTGGTGTGGAGCGCCCTGGGGCCGTCACCGGCGGCGGTGGCCTTCCTGGAGGGGCTGGGGGTGGATCCGGGCGGCTCCTGAGGGCGCCGCCGGGTGCCCCGGTGGCGGGCCCGCCGCCCGTGCGCGGGGCGTCTTCCGGGGCGGTTACGGTCAGAGGGTGCACGACGAGCCCCGCCCCACCTCTACGGACCCCACGCCCGCGGACAGCGCTCCGGGCCGCCCCGCGGGCTGCCCGGCCAACCGGCCGGTCCCGCCCGCGCCCGAGCTGTTCACCTGGGAGTTCGCGTCCGATCCGTATCCGGCGTACGCCTGGCTGCGCGAGCACGCGCCGGTGCACCGCACGGCGCTGCCCAGCGGGGTCGAGGCATGGCTGGTGACCCGCTACACCGAGGCGCGGCAGGCGCTGGCCGACGCCCGGCTCTCCAAGAACCCGGTGCACCACAGCGAGTCCGCGCACGGCAAGGGCAAGGTCGGCATCCCGGGCGAGCGCAGCGCCAACCTGATGACGCATCTGCTCAACATCGACCCGCCGGACCACACCCGGCTGCGCCGGCTGGTCAGCAAGGCGTTCACGCCCCGTCGCGTCGCCGAGTTCGCGCCCCGGGTGCAGGAGCTGACCGACCACCTCATCGACGGGTTCGCCGGTCGCGGCGAGGCCGACCTGATCCACGAGTTCGCGTTCCCGCTGCCGATCTACGCGATCTGTGACCTGCTGGGCGTCCCGCGCGAGGACCAGGACGACTTCCGGGACTGGGCGGGCATGATGATCCGCCACGGCGGTGGCCCGCGCGGTGGGGTCGCACGGTCCGTGAAGAAGATGCGCGGCTATCTCGCCGAACTGATCCACCGCAAGCGCGAAACCCTGGAGGGTACCCCCGCCCCGGACGAGGACCTGATCTCCGGGCTGATCCGCGCCTCGGACCACGGCGAGCACCTCACCGAGAACGAGGTCGCCGCGATGGCCTTCATCCTCCTGTTTGCCGGCTTTGAGACGACCGTGAACTTGATCGGTAACGGCACGTACCAGCTGCTCCGGCACCCCGCCCAGCGCGAGCTGCTGCAGAAGTCGCTGGCGGCGGGCGACACCGAGCTGCTGACCACCGGGGTCGAGGAGCTGCTCCGCTTCGACGGCCCCGTGGAGCTGGCGACCTGGCGGTTCGCCACCGAGGAGCTGACCCTCGGGGGGCAGCGGATCGCCGAGGGGGACCCCGTCCTGGTGGTGCTGGCCGCCGCCGACCGCGACCCGGCGCGCTTCCCCGACCCGGACCTGCTCGACCTGACCCGGCGTGACAATCAGCATCTGGGATACGGGCACGGCATCCATTACTGCCTGGGCGCCCCGCTCGCCCGGCTCGAAGGGCAGACCGCGCTCGCCACCCTGCTGACCCGGCTTCCGGACATCCGGCTTGCGGTGGAACCGGCCGAATTGCGGTGGCGTGGCGGGCTCATCATGCGCGGACTGCGGTCGCTGCCGGTGGAGTTCACGTCCGAGCGGCCCTGACCAGCGACGGAGGCCGATGGTGACAGAGCGTCAGGACGTGACCTGCGCGTGATCTTTGCTACACCGACTTGTGACTACCCGTGACCCCGGCTACCTTTCGATCCACGATCGACGGCTCCTCGAACACAGTGCCGAGGAAACCGTCGGATCGCGACAACTCAACCGCCGCGCGAAAGGCATCCGCATGCGTTCCGGGAACGGCCGACACCGTCGCCCCCGTCAAGCACCGGCCATCTTTGTCACGGCGGGAGTGACCGGCTCGGCACTCGCACTGCCTCTGCTCTCCGCCGGTGGCGCCCACGCCGCCGACACCGCGACCTGGGACCGGGTCGCCCAGTGCGAGAGCGGCGGCATCTGGAGCTCGGACACCGGCAACGGTTTCTACGGCGGGCTCCAGCTCACCCAGGACATGTGGGACCGGCACGGCGGCGCGGCCTACGCCTCGCGGCCCGACCTCGCCAGCCGCGCCCAGCAGATCGCGGTGGCCGAGACGATCCTCGACGACCTCGGCCCGGACGCCTGGCCGAGCTGTGCGGTGAACGCCGGTCTGACGAAGGACGGCCGGGTGCCGCGGGTCGACCCGGGCGGCACCAGCACCCCGATACCCGACCCGTCGGACGACGACCGGACCGCCGGCTCCGGCTCCTCCGGTTGGCACGACGGGACGGCCGACGACCCCGGTGGCGACGAGGACGACGGGCCGGCCGGTGACGAGCCGTCGCGGGCCACGCCGTCCCCGTCCACTCCCGACCCCTCGGACTCCGCCGGCACCGGCACGCCGTCCCCCGACCCCGACCGGACCTCCGGCTCGTCCGGGCCGTCCGGCGACGCGACGCCGGGCGACCGGGGCGAGGATCCGTCCGGCACCACCGCCCCCTCCGACGACGGCACCAGCGGCAGCGACGCCAGCGGTACCGGCGACGGCGCCGGTACGGGCAAGGGGGACGGCACGGCCTCCGACGGATCGCAGGGCGGTACGACGACGGACGGCGTGCCGGGCGGTTCGGGCCGGCACCGCGGCGACGCGGACCGGGGCGACGGCGACGGCGGCGACCGGGCCTCCGGCGGGCGGCACGCCTCGCGCGGCGACGACGCGCACCGGACGCCCCCGGCCGAGGGCGACGGGTACACCGTGCAGCCGGGTGACAGCCTGTCAGCGATCGCCCAGGCGCACCGGCTGCCGGGTGGCTGGCCGGCGCTCTACGACCGCAACGAGGACGTCGTCGGCTCCGACGCGGACCTGATCCACCCAGGTCAGCAGCTCGATCTCGGGCAGTCCGCAGGGTAGTTCGCCGGTTTCGGCCCGCTTTGGCGAAAGTGAGACAAGCGTCTCGTTGTGGGGCGGTGGGCCCCGAAGGGTCCACTGCCGTCGCACCGGTCCCCACCTGCGGGTTTGTGACCCCTCCGTGATCAAAAATGGTCAACTCGGTCCAGATGAGGGGGTTTGAACACCCGGGTGGTTCCTGATTACGGTCATCACCGCTCGCCAAAGCGGGCCCCTTCGATCACACGCCGAGTCCTGCCGGTGGTCGGAGGCAGTTGACGCGCAAGCGCCGTAGGCAGGAGCGGGGGAACCAAGGTAGGCGCCGGCCCGGCCCGTGAAAGCGGGTCAGCCGGCTTGGGGTGAAGCCCGGTGCTCATGGCACCGGCCGGGCGACTCACAGTCCGAACCCGACAGCTCACCTCGTAGGCGTCGGTGAGGAAACGAACGAACCATGCTGATCTTCAAGGGCAAGCACCGTCGTCCCTCCAAGGCCGCCCGCGTCGCCACCCTCGCCGGTGTCGCCGGTGCCGCCGTGGCCGTCCCGCTGATGGGCGCCACCTCTGCCTCCGCCGCCTCCGTCGCCACCTGGGACAAGGTCGCCCAGTGCGAGTCCGGCGGCAACTGGTCGATCAACACCGGTAACGGCTACTACGGTGGCCTGCAGTTCTCCAACTCCAGCTGGGCCGCCGCCGGCGGCACCAAGTACGCGCCGCGCGCCGACCTGGCCACCAAGTCCCAGCAGATCGCCGCCGCCGAGAAGCTCCTCGCCCTCCAGGGCCCGGGCGCCTGGTCCTGCGCCGGCGCCGGCGGTCTGACCGCCGGTGGCCCGTCCCCCGACCTGGACAGCAGCACCCCGGTCGCCAAGTCCGCACCGGAGAAGAGCGACGCGGCGGTCAAGCGCACCCCGGCCGCCCCGAAGCACGAGAGCACCCCGGCCGCCCCGAAGAAGAACCAGGGCCACGGCAACTACACCGTCAAGGCCGGCGACACCCTCGCCAAGATCGCCAAGGCGCACGGCACCCACTGGAAGGCCGTCTACGCGGCCAACAAGTCCGTCATCGGCGGCAACCCCAACCTGATCTTCCCGGGTCAGAAGCTCCACGTCTGAGTCGTCCCCGCACCGGGACACCCCTGGTGAGACCGGCCCCGTCCGGCGCGCCCCTCCCCCCGGCGCGCCGCGGCGGGGCTTCTCCGTACCCCGCCGTCCGCGCCGCCGCCGGCCGGACGCTCCGCCGGACTTTCCCCGCTCGGCGAACATTGCGGCAAACATCCCGTGAGCTGGGCCTTTGTGCTGCTTGTGGGGTTATTCCGTCCCACGGAGCGGGCCAAGGGCAGGCGGACCCTCCCCGGGCCGTTAGGCTCGTGCTGCAGAACTCCAGACACCCATGAAGGAGACAACGTGCCGTCCATCGACGTCGTCGTAGCCCGCGAAATTCTCGACTCGCGAGGTAATCCCACGGTCGAGGTCGAGGTCGGCCTCGACGACGGCAGCACCGGCCGTGCCGCCGTGCCGTCCGGCGCCTCGACCGGCGCCTTCGAGGCCATCGAGCTCCGCGACGGCGACCCCAACCGCTACCTCGGCAAGGGCGTGGAGAAGGCCGTCCTGGCCGTCATCGAGCAGATCGGCCCGGAGCTCGTCGGCTACGACGCGACCGAGCAGCGGCTGATCGACCAGGCCATGTTCGACCTGGACGCCACCGACAACAAGGGCTCGCTCGGCGCCAACGCCATCCTCGGCGTCTCCCTCGCCGTCGCGCACGCCGCCTCCGAGGCCAGCGACCTCCCGCTGTTCCGCTACCTGGGCGGCCCGAACGCGCACGTCCTGCCCGTGCCGATGATGAACATCCTGAACGGCGGCTCGCACGCCGACTCCAACGTGGACATCCAGGAGTTCATGATCGCCCCGATCGGCGCGGAGTCCTTCTCCGAGGCCCTGCGCTGGGGCGCCGAGGTCTACCACACCCTCAAGAAGGTCCTGAAGGCCAAGGGCCTGGCCACCGGCCTCGGCGACGAGGGCGGCTTCGCCCCGAACCTGGGCTCCAACCGCGAGGCCCTCGACCTCATCCTCGAGGCCATCAAGGAAGCCGGTTACGCCCCCGGCCAGGACATCGCGCTCGCCCTGGACGTCGCCGCCTCCGAGTTCTACAAGGACGGCAAGTACCAGTTCGAGGGCAAGGACCGCTCGGCCGCCGAGATGACCGAGTACTACGAGGAGCTGGTGGCGGCCTACCCGCTGGTCTCCATCGAGGACCCGCTGTTCGAGGACGACTGGGCCGGCTGGAAGGTCATCACCGACAAGCTCGGCGCCAAGGTCCAGCTGGTCGGCGACGACCTGTTCGTCACCAACCCCGAGCGCCTGGCCCGCGGCATCGAGGAGGGCTCCGCCAACGCCCTCCTGGTCAAGGTCAACCAGATCGGCTCGCTGACCGAGACCCTGGACGCCGTCGAGCTGGCCCAGCGCAACGGCTTCAAGTGCATGATGTCGCACCGCTCCGGCGAGACCGAGGACGTCACCATCGCCGACCTCGCCGTCGCCACCAACTGCGGCCAGATCAAGACCGGCGCCCCGGCCCGCTCCGAGCGCGTCGCCAAGTACAACCAGCTGCTGCGCATCGAGGAGATCCTCGACGACGCCGCGGTGTACGCCGGCCGCAGCGCGTTCCCCCGCTTCAAGGGCTGACGCCCCGGAGCTCGGCGTCCCGCGGTTCCGCCGGGGCGGCTGACCCGAGCCCGAGAGGGCTGATCGGGCGAGCCGACCGCCCAGCGCCCCGTACGTCCCCGGCGACGGTCCCGTACCGTTGCCGGGGACGTACCTGCTTGAAGCAGACCGACGTCCGTCAGTGAAGGGGAGACGACGTGCCCGCGGACCGGTTCTCGACCGCGACCCGACTCAAGGCGCTCGGCGAGCAGGCCGCCGCCCGCGTCTACCGCGCCCGGCCGGCCCGCCGCAACCGCCTCACCGGCCGCGCCGCCCTGCTGGCCCTGGTGATGTGCTCGCTGGTGGTCGCGCTCGCGTACCCGATAAGGCAGTACGTCTCCCAGCGCTCCGACATCGCCGACCAGCGCCGCAAGGCCCGGGACGCGGGCGCCGAACTGGACCGGCTGCGCGAGCAGAAGGCCCGCTGGCAGGACCCGGAGTACGTCCGCCAGCAGGCCCGCCGGCACCTGCACTACGTCATGCCGGGCGAGACCGGATACATCGTCCAGGACGGCTCCGGCACCGCCGCCGCCCCCAAGGGGACGCGGGCCGCGCAGCGCCCCTGGTACGACAACCTGTGGCACGCGGTCGACGCGGCCGACAAGCGGTAGCGCCGGCTCCGCGGGGTGCCGCCGGCCCGTACCGCCGGCGCGCCCGGACCCGTACTGTCGACAGGGACGGCGCGCACCGCCCCGCCGCACCGCCCTTCCGCCCTTCCGCCCTTCCGCCCTTCAGTCCTTCCACTCCTCACCTCACCGAAAGCGCACATGGAAACCCCTCCGCCCCAGACCGAGCCCACCGAGCCCACCGCCGCGGACATCGCCGCCTTCAAGGAGCAGCTCGGCCGCCCGCCGCGCGGCCTGCGCGCCATCGCGCACCGCTGCCCGTGCGGCCAGCCGGACGTCGTCGAGACGGCGCCGCGCCTGGAGGACGGCACGCCCTTCCCCACGCTCTACTACCTCACCTGCCCGCGCGCGGCCTCCGCGATCGGCACGCTGGAGGCCAATGGCGTGATGAAGGAGATGACCGACCGGCTGGCGGCCGACCCGGAGCTCGCCGCCGCCTACCGCGCGGCCCACGAGGACTACATCCGGCGGCGGGACGCCATCGAGGTACTGGAGGGCTTCCCCAGCGCGGGCGGCATGCCCGACCGGGTCAAGTGCCTGCACGTCCTCGTCGGCCACTCGCTGGCGGCCGGGCCGGGCGTCAACCCGCTCGGTGACGAGGCGATCGCCATGCTGCCGGAGTGGTGGAAGAAGGGCCCGTGCGTGAGCCCGTGCAGCGGGACCGACAGCGAGACCGAGGGAGAGTCCGAGTGAAGCGTGTCGCCGCCGTCGACTGCGGTACGAACTCCATCCGCCTGCTGGTCGCGGACGTCGACCCGGCGACCGGCGAGCTGAAGGAGCTCGACCGCCGGATGCAGATCGTCCGCCTGGGCCAGGACGTGGACCGCACCGGGCGGCTGGCGCCGGAGGCGCTGGAGCGCACCTTCGCGGCCTGCCGGGAGTACGCCGCGGTGATCAAGGGCCTGGGCGCCGAGCGGGTCCGTTTCGTGGCGACCTCGGCCTCACGGGACGCCGAGAACCGCGCGGACTTCGTGCGCGGCGTGGTGGACATCCTGGGCGTGGAGCCCGAGGTGATCACCGGCGACCAGGAGGCGGAGTTCTCCTTCAACGGCGCCACCAAGGAGCTCACCGGCCGCGCCGATCTTCATCGTCCGTTCCTGGTGGTGGACATCGGCGGCGGCTCGACCGAGTTCGTCCTCGGTGATGACTCCGTCCGGGCCGCCCGCTCGGTCGACGTCGGCTGCGTCCGGATGACCGAACGGCACCTGGTGCACAACGGCGAGATCAGCGACCCGCCGACCGCCGCCCAGGTCGCCGCCATCAAGGCCGACATCGCCAAGGCCCTGGACCACGCGGAGGAGGCCGTCCCGCTGGCCGAGGCCGCCACCCTGGTGGGCCTGGCCGGCTCGGTGACCACCGTCGCCGCGATCGCCCTGGGCCTCACCCACTACGACTCCGAGGCCATCCACCACTCCCGCATCCCGCTGGCGAAGGTCCGCGAGATCACCGACCGGCTGCTCACCGCCACCCACGCCGAGCGCGCGGCCATCCCGGTCATGCACCCGGGCCGGGTCGACGTGATCGGCGCGGGCGCCCTCGTCCTGCTCGCGATCATGGAACGCACCGGTGCCGAGGAGGTCGTGGTCAGCGAGCACGACATCCTGGACGGGATCGCCTGGAGCATCGCGGACTGAGGCCCGGACGCGGCGCCGCGGGGCCGCACGGACGGCCTGACGGACGGCGTGACGGACGACCGGCAGAGGTGCGGCAACGGCCTCTGCCGGGTGGCTCTTTGAGCGGGCGTGGTGCCGTCCGAGCGGGATTCGGGGGCACTCAGGGGGTTCCTCGGGCGCCCCGTGGAAGAAAGTTCGTGAAATCCTTCACATGAAAAAACCTCCTGTCGGGCGAACAATCTGACGGTGCGACGCTCATTCGAAGGCTTCAGGGCCGTTCGACCCGGAGAATGCGCGGGTCCCGACGGCTCGGCTATGCGCTCCCGCAGGGCGTGGTGGGTCACCCGGATGGCCTACAAGCCCTGATCAACGGGGGTGTCCAACGCCTCGCGTACTACGGTGGTTCCGGCCCGCGCTATGGCGTCCGTCACGAAGCCGGCGGAGTGTAGCAGATGCCCCTCGGGTCCTTGTGAAGGGGCTCACGAGCGACCCCCCATGTGGGGGTGGATACTCGATTGCATGAGCACCACGGAGCGTCCCAGGATCCTCGTAGTAGGCGGTGGGTACGTAGGCCTGTACGCAGCTCGGCGCATCCTCAAGAAGATGCGCTACGGCGAGGCGACCGTCACGGTCGTCGACCCGCGGTCGTACATGACCTATCAGCCCTTCCTCCCCGAAGCCGCCGCCGGCAGCATCTCCCCCCGGCACGTCGTCGTCCCGCTGCGACGCGTGCTGCCGAAGGCGGAGGTCCTCACCGGCCGGGTCACCACCATCGATCAGGACCGCAAGGTCGCCACGATCGCCCCGCTGGTCGGCGAGGCGTACGAGCTGCCCTTCGACTACCTGGTCATCGCGATGGGCGCGGTCTCCCGCACCTTCCCGATCCCCGGCCTCGCCGAGAACGGCATCGGCATGAAGGGCATCGAGGAGGCCATCGGCCTGCGCAACCACGTCCTGGAGCAGCTGGACAAGGCCGACTCCACGACCGACGAGGACGTCCGCCGCAAGGCGCTCACCTTCGTCTTCGTCGGCGGTGGCTTCGCCGGCGCGGAGACCGTCGGTGAGGTCGAGGACATGGCCCGCGACGCCGCGAAGTACTACAACAACGTGAAGCGCGAGGACATGCGCTTCCTGCTGGTCGACGTCGCCGACAAGATCCTCCCCGAGGTCGGCCCGAAGCTCGGTGCGTACGGCAAGGAGCACCTGGAGTCCCGCGGGGTCGAGGTCTACCTCAAGACCGGCATGGACTCCTGCGTCGACGGCCACGTCAAGCTGAACAACGGCCTCGAGGTCGACTCCAACACCATCGTGTGGACCGCGGGCGTCAAGCCCAACCCGGCGCTGGCCCGCTTCGGCCTGCCGCTCGGCCCGCGCGGTCACGTCGACACCGCCCCGTCCCTCCAGGTGCAGGGCACCGACTACATCTGGGCCGCCGGCGACAACGCCCAGGTCCCGGACCTGGTCGGCCGCAAGAACGGCAACGAGAACGCCTGGTGCCCGCCGAACGCGCAGCACGCGCTGCGGCAGGCCAAGGTCCTCGGCGACAACGTGGTCTCCGGTATGCGGGGCTTCCCGCAGAAGGACTACAGCCACGCCAACAAGGGTGCGGTCGCCGGTCTCGGCCTGCACAAGGGCGTCGCGATGATCGTCATGGGCAAGATGAAGATCAAGCTCAAGGGCCGTCTCGCCTGGTACATGCACCGCGCGTACCACGGCATGGCGATGCCGACGTTCAACCGCAAGATCCGGGTCTTCGCCGACTGGACGCTGGCCATGTTCCTCAAGCGCGAGGTCGTCTCGCTCGGCGCCATGGAGAACCCCCGCGAGGAGTTCTACGAGGCGGCCAAGCCGGCCCCCGCACCGGCCGCGGCCGGCTCCGGCGACAAGCCGAAGGCCAAGGCAAGCTGATCCACCGGTCGGGTACCGGAGTACTCCGACCAGCCCGAAGGGCGTCCGCCATCCGTGGGGCGGGCGCCCTTCGGCATGTCCGCAAACGTGTCCGCTCTGGCGAAAACCGTCCCGGGTGAGGTTCTCTTACCAGCGAACGGGACTAACGGGACGCCCCGTTGGCGTTTACGTGGTGGGTGAAACTTCTTTGCCCGACTCGTCAACACGGAGGTGTGCGACATGGCCGACGCCGCTGGACGGCTCACCAAGCTCGCCGAGGAGGTGCTGGGAGCCCCGCTCCCGGTGCGCATCCGCGCCTGGGACCGCAGCGAGTCGGGCCCGCCGGGGGCACCCACGCTCGTCTTCCGCAACCGCCGCGCGCTGCGCCGGCTGCTGTTCAAGCCCGGCGAACTGGGCCTGGCCCGGGCCTGGGTGGCCGGCGACATCGACGTCGACGGCGACCTCTACGACGCGCTCGACCTGCTCGCCGGACTGGTCTGGGAGCGCGGCTCGGACGCCCCCAAGCCGCAGCGGGCCGCCGTCCTGCGCGCCCTGGCCCGCCCGGAGGTCCGCCACGCCGCCCGGGAACTGCTGACCCTGGTCGGCGCGCCGGTCCCGCCCGCACCGCCCGCCGAGGAGTCGCGCCGGCGCCGCGGACCGCTGCACACCCTGCTGCGCGACAAGGAAGCCATCAGCCACCACTACGACGTCGGCAACGACTTCTACGAGCTGGTGCTCGGCCCGTCCATGGTCTACTCCTGCGCCTACTGGGAGGCGCCGGACGCGACCCTGGAGGACGCCCAGCGCGACAAGCTCGACCTGATCTGCCGCAAGCTCGCCCTCCAGGAGGACCAGCGGCTGCTGGACGTCGGCTGCGGCTGGGGCTCGATGGTGCTGCACGCGGCCCGCGAGTACGGCGTACGGGCGGTCGGCATCACCCTCTCCGAGGAGCAGGCCACCTACGCGCGCAAGCGGATCGCCGAGGCCGGGCTCGCCGACCGGGTCGAGATCCGGGTGCAGGACTACCGCGAGATCAAGGACGAGCCGTTCGACGCGATCTCCTCGGTCGGGATGGCCGAGCACGTCGGCCGCGCCCGGTACGCGGAGTACGCGGACGCGCTGTACGCCCTGCTGCGGCCCGGCGGGCGGCTGCTCAACCACCAGATCGCCCGGCGGCCGCTGGCGGACGAGGAGACCTACCACGTCGACGAGTTCATCGACCGGTACGTCTTCCCGGACGGCGAGCTGGCCCCGGTCGGCCGGACCGTGGCCCAGCTGGAGGAGGCCGGGTTCGAGGTGCGGGACGTGGAGGCGATCCGCGAGCACTACGCACTGACGCTGCGCCAGTGGGTCACCAACCTGGAGCGGCACTGGGACGCGGCGCTGCGGCTCACCTCCCTCGGACGGGCCCGGGTGTGGCGGCTCTACATGGCCGCCTCGGCGCTGTCGTTCGAGCGCAACCGGATAGGAGTCAACCAGGTGCTGGCCGTACGGACCCCGGAACCCGGCGCCTCCGGGCTGCCGCTGCGGGCGCGGACCTGGACGGGCTGACCCGCCGGGCCGGAAGAGCGCAAGTGCCGGGTCCCCGCGCGGGGACCCGGCACACGCGCTCTTCCGTGGCTACTCCGCCTTGATCGACGCCAGCATGTTCAGCCGGGCCGCCCGCCGCGCCGGCCAGAGCGCGGCCAGGACGCCGACGAGGGCGGCCAGCGCGAGGAAGATCCCCATCCGGCCCCAGGGCAGGACCAGTTCGTACGTCGCCAGATGGCCGGAGATCAGCTCACCGGCAGCCCAGCCGAAGAAGACGCCCAGGCCGATGCCGAGCACCCCGCCGAAGAGCGAGATCACCAGCGACTCCAGGCGCACCATGCGCTTGACGCCGCGCCGGTCCAGGCCGATGGCCCGCAGCATGCCGATCTCCTGGGAGCGTTCGAAGACCGACATCGCCAGGGTGTTGATGACGCCGAGCACCGCGACGATCACGGCCATGGCCAGCAGCCCGTAGAGCATGTTCAGCATCAGGTTGAACATCTTGGCGATGCCGTCGGAGACGTCCTGCTTGTCGGAGACGGAGATCGCCGGGTTCTTGCCGAGCGCGGTGACCAGCGCGTCCTTGGTGGCGTCGGTGGCGCCGTCCTTCGTCTTGACCATCACCTGCATGTCGGTGATCTGCTTCTGGTGCGGGGCCAGCGTGGCGTTGTCCAGGAGGACGCCGTGCAGCATCTCGTTGCCCTGGTAGACGCCCGAGACGGTCAGCGTGCCCTTCTTGCCGTCCTCGTAGGTCACCGGGAAGCGGGAGCCGGGCCGCCAGCCCTTCTCCTTGGCGGTGGTGTCGTCCACGACCACCTTGTCGCCGCGCAGGTCGCCCAGCGCCCCCTGGGTGAAGTCGAGCCGGGTGAGCTTGCCGAAGTCCGGGCCGTTCACACCGGTCAGGTACGCGGTGCCGGTGCCGATCCGGGCCGGGGAGTTGCGCAGCGGGCTGACCGCGGTGACCTCGTCGAGGCCGCTCAGCTGCTTCTCGACGGCGGGGGAGAGCGGCGTGCGGCTGGCCATGGAGACGACGTAGTCGGCCTTCAGCGCGTCGGTGGCCATCTTGTCGATGCCCTTCTGCACGCTGCCCGCGATCACCGTCATACCGGTGATCAGGGTCAGCCCGACCATCAGCGCGGACGCCGTGGCGGCCGTACGGCGCGGGTTGCGGACCGCGTTCTGCCGGGCGAGGGCGCCGGAGATCCCGAAGGCGCGCAGCACGGGCGCGGCCAGCGCGATCAGCGGGCGGGACAGCAGCGGCGTCAGGATGAACACGCCGATCAGCAGCAGCGCCGCACCGCCGCCCATGACGACCTTGCCGTCGGACATCCCGGTGGCGACCAGCACCCCGGCCGCACCGGCGCCCGCGAACAGCGCACCGATGGTGTTGCGGACCACCAGCGACTTGGTGGTGGCGGTGGCGTGCACGCTGTTCATCGCGGCGACCGGCGGGATCTTCGCGGCCCGGCGGCCGGGCAGCCAGGCGGCCAGCACGGTGATGACGATGCCGACCAGCAGCGAGGTCGCGACCGTCGACGGCGAGACCACCAGGGGCCCGTCGGGGACGGTGGCTCCGGTGGCGCTCATCAGGGCGCGCAGGCCGGCGCCGATGCCGACACCGGCGGCCAGCCCGGTGACCGCGGCGACCGCGCCGACGACGAACGCCTCGATCAGCACCGAGCGGGTGACCTGACGACGCGAGGCGCCGACCGCCCGCAGCAGGGCCAGCTCCTTGGTGCGCTGGGCGACCAGCATGGTGAAGGTGTTGGCGATGATGAAGACGCCGACGAAGAGCGCGATACCGGCGAAGGCCAGCAGGCCGGTCTTCATGCCGTCCATGCTCTCGGCGATCATCTTCGCCTGCTCGTCGGCGAGTTGACGGCCCGTGGTGGCCTCCGCGCCGTCCTTGGGCAGCACCTTGTCGACCGCGGCCTTCAGGGCCGTCTGCGAGGTGCCGGGTGCGGCGGTGACGTCGATCTCGCTGAACGTGCCGGGGGCGGCGAACAGCTTCTGGGCGGTCGGGGTGTCGAACAGCGCCAGGCTGCCGCCGGCCGCCACGGTGCCGTCGTCGGTGGTGAAGACTCCGGTCAGCTTCTGCTCGCGGACCGGTCCGTCGACGGAGATCCGGACGGTGTCCCCGACCTTGTAGCCGGCCTTGTCCGCGGTGTGCGCGTCCAGGGCGAACTCGTGCGGGCCCTTGGGGGCGGTGCCGTCGCGCAGCGGGTAGCGGGCGTCGGTGCCGTCCTTGCCGGGGAAGTAGTTGCCGCCGAGGGTGGAGAAGCCGTTCCCGACCAGCGCGCCCTTCTTGTCGGCGATGGCGGTGAAGCCGGAGACGGTGCCGGTGGCGGAGGCCGCGCCGGGCACCCGGGCGGCCGCGTCGAGCAGCTTCCGGTCGAGCCGCGGGGTCCGGCCGGGCGCGCCCTCGTGGTCGTCGGAGAAACGCGGTTGAACGGCGACGTCGACGCGGCCGAAGCCCTTCTGGGAGCTGGCCTGGTACGCGTCGGAGATGGTCGAGGTGAAGACCAGGGTGCCGGAGACGAAGGCCACGCCGAGCATCACGGCGAGGACGGTCATCAGCAGCCGGGCCTTGTGCGCAAGCACGTTGCGCAAGGCGGTACGGAACATGAGTGGGTCAGTCCTGGAGGAGAGGTCCGGAGTACGGGTGGCTACTGATCAGCTCGTGCGGCCCTTGGCGTCGAAGCCGGGGGTCTGGGGGGCACCCCCGGAAAAACGCAGCATGCGCTCCAGCACCATGTCTGCGGTCGGGTCCGGCATGTCGTCGACGATCCGGCCGTCGGCGAGGAAGACCACCCGGTCCGCGTAGGAGGCGGCGACCGGGTCGTGGGTGACCATCACCACGGTCTGGCCGAGCTCGCGCACGGAGTTGCGCAGGAAGCCCAGCACCTCGGCGCCGGAGCGCGAGTCCAGGTTCCCGGTGGGCTCGTCGGCGAAGATGATCTCGGGCCGGGAGGCGAGCGCGCGGGCGACCGCGACCCGCTGCTGCTGGCCGCCGGAGAGCTGGCTGGGGCGGTGCTTGAGGCGGCCGGCCAGGCCGACGGTCTCCACCACGCGGTCCAGCCAGGCGCGGTCCGGCTTGCGGCCCGCGATGTCCATGGGAAGCGTGATGTTCTCCAGCGCGTTCAGGGTCGGCAGCAGGTTGAACGCCTGGAAGACGAAACCGATCTTGTCGCGCCGCAGCTGGGTGAGCTTCTTGTCCTTGAGGCCGGTCAGTTCGACGTCGCCTATCCGGGCGGAGCCGCCGGAGATCGAGTCCAGTCCGGCCATGCAGTGCATCAGGGTCGACTTGCCGGACCCGGAGGGGCCCATGATCGCGGTGAACTGCGCCTGCCGGAAGTCGACGGAGACCGAGTCCAGGGCGACCACCTGGGTCTCGCCCTGGCCGTAGACCTTGGTGAGATCCGTGGCGCGGGCGGCCACCGCGGTGGTGCGGCCGGCGGTCGGGACACCGGAGTGGGTGGTGGTCACGGGAACGAGCTCCTGTCGGGACGAGGGACCATCGGGGCCGCGCGGCCGGGAGGCACGCCGCGGACGTCATGCGGACGCTTTCCATCGTGGGTCAGCGCAAGGGGGGAGGACGTCAACCCCTGTGACCGTCCTTGACCACCCCTGGGCAGTACCCGCGGTCCGTCCGGTCATCCCAGAGGAGGAGACGAACCCTGAGGCGGGGGCGGCGTACCGGGCGGTGCGACGGGCGTCCCGGTCGGGTGACGGGGGCGGCGGGCAGGCGTCGAGTTTCCGTCAATTCGGGTACTGATTTGCGCCGCGGCGGGGCGTGGCAAAGGGAGGTGCCAGGCATGTGCCCACGGCCTGTACCCAGCGCTGATGCACCCTCAGTTGCCAATAAAATAAGACAACCTCGGGATGAGCGGCCGATCTGCGTCGTGCGCTGCGGGCTACGCTCGTGCTGCCCTCTTTGGGGTGGCATGGGGGATCCCCAAGCCCGGATGGTGGAATGCAGACACGGCGAGCTTAAACCTCGCTGGCCTACGGGCCGTGCCGGTTCAAGTCCGGCTCCGGGCACTCCGCACGTGACCAAGGCGGGGTTCGAAGTCGGGTGCTTACCTGAATTTTCAACGAGAAGGGCCGCCGGGGCAAGCCGGCGGCCCTCGTGCTTTGTTCGGCGGCTCAGCGCTCCAGGAGAGCGAAGAGGTTCTCCCAGCGCCCGACAATCTCGTCGGTGGAGAACCGCTGGATGTTCTCCCGGGCGGCTTCGCCCATCGCGTCCCGGAGCTCCTTGTCCGACATCAGCGTGTCGAGATGCCGGGCGAATTCGGTGATATTGCCCGGGGGAGCGAGGAAACCGTCCTCGCCGTCCGTGATGATCTCGTGGACGCCCGGCGCCACGTCGAACGCCACACACGGCACGGCCGTCGCCATCGCCTCCATCGGCGCCAGCGGAAAGCCCTCACCCCGCGAGCTGAGCGCGAACACCGCACTCTCCCGCAGCGCCCCCGGAACGTCGGAGGTGCGCCCCATCCACTCGACGGACGAGGTCACCCCCAGCTCCGCCGCCAGCTTGCGCAGCGCCTCGGCCTCCTCACCGGAGCCGTAGA
The DNA here is from genome assembly GCF_036352915.1 of Streptomyces bugieae. Lineage (NCBI taxonomy): Bacteria > Bacillati > Actinomycetota > Actinomycetes > Kitasatosporales > Streptomycetaceae > Streptomyces > Streptomyces bugieae. Next base: position 23,952 of record NZ_JAZBJP010000042.1, on the reverse strand, counting down.
TCCGCAGCGTCCAGTCCGGATGCTCCGGGGCGACCTGCGCCCACGCCTCCAGCAGCAGGTCGACGCCCTTCTCCTCGTGCAGCCGGCCGATGCTGACCACGCACTTGCGGGAGCGGTCCGACGGGACGTCGGGGAAGAACGGCAGGGGGTTCGGCATGAAACCGACGTTGTCCATCCGCTGGCGGATCCAGCGGTCGGCGTCCTCGCGGGTGAGCGTCAGCATTCGGTCGACGTCCGCGTAAAACCGCTTGACCCGGCCGAAGCGGGAGGACTTGCGGCAGGTCTCGAACGACTCATGGCTCATTCCGACCACCGTCAGCCCGGCGGTGTCGGCCAGCGCGACCCACTCCATCGCCCACACCTGGGTGACGATCACCACCCCGCCCGGCTTCGCCGCCCGGAACAGCGCACTCATCTTCGCCGCCTGCTCCCGCATCCCGGCCTCCCGGGCGGCCCGGCGGCGCTGCTCGGCGACGTTCAGCCGGTCCTTCAGCCCGCGCACCGGGCGGACCGTCGGCGGGTGGTCGCGGTACAGCGTGGTGGCCCTGAACGGCACGTCGTCGGCCAGCTCATGGGCGCGCCCCTCGGGCGCCGGCACGATGCCGATGACGTGCACCCGGTGGCCCCGCTCGCTGAACAGGCGCGCCATCTGGTGCGACCAACTGGTGATGCCGCCCATCTCGTTGACGCTGTTGGAGACGAAGAAGATGTCCCGCGGCCCGGCTGCGTACGACTTGGTCATCAACGGCTCCACTGCGCAAAGAACTGATCGACAATGCTCCGGGCGGCGTCGCCACGGTCGTATTCCCCGAACTTGGCGACGAATTCCGCGCGCTTGCGGGCGTATTCCAGGGACTGCGTCTCGAACGACTTGATCGTCTCGTGGAAATCGTCCTCGGTACGGACCACCGGGCCCGGCGCGTGCGCCAGCAGATCGAAGTAGGTCCCCCGGCCCTCGTGGACGTATTCGTCGTAGTCGTAGGTGAAGAACACCAACGGCCGGTCCAGCAGCGCGTAGTCGAACATCACCGACGAATAGTCGGTGATCAGCCCGTCGGCCAGCTCCAGCAGCGGCGTCACGTCATGGCGCGCCGACACGTCGATGACCCGGCCCTGCACCGTCGGGGGCAGCACCACGTGATTGAGGTAGTGCGAGCGCACCAGCAGGACGTAGCGGTCGCCGAACTGGTCCGCGAACCGCTCGACGTCGAAGGGCAATTCGAAGCGTCCGTGCCGGCCGCCCGCCTTGCGGAACGTCGGCGCGTACAGCAGCACGGTCTTGTCCTCGGGAATGCCCAACTCCGCCGCCAGCGGCCCGCGTTCGCGCCGCCCCAGCTCCTCCTCGCGCTGCCGGGCGCGCACCAGCGCGTCGTTGCGCGGGTACCCGACCCGCAGCAGCGTCTTCTCCTGGAGCCGGAACGCCTTGGCCAGGGTGTGCACATCGTGCTCGGAACGGACCAGGAAGCGGTCGAAGCGGTCCAGCGAACGCTGCTGCTCCTCCTGCTGCTGCCGGGTCTGCGCCTTGAGGGCGGGCTGGTCGAAGCCCATCTTCTTCAGCGCCGAGCCGTGCCAGGTCTGGAGGTACGTGGTCTCGGGACGCTTGGTCAGCTTGAGCGGGTAGCTCTGGTTGTCCACCCAGAACTCCGCCTGCGCCAGCGCCTTGAGGTACGGCAGCGACCAGCGCTTGACCAGCGTGACGCCCTTCGGGAAGTCCTTCGGCGAGCCGGCGTACGACCAGATCGCCTCGAAGTCCAGGCCCTGCCGGCGCATCTCCTCGTAGATCGCGCGCGGGCTGTCGCTGTACTGCTTGCCCAGGTGGCTCTCGAAGACCACCGTGCGCTTCTTGACGGGCAGCCGGCAGAACACCTCGTGGTACGCCCGGAGCTTGTTGTCGCCGGAGGTGACCTTCTTGCGCAGCGCCTTCGCCTTGCGGTAGCCGGTCTTGGCGAGCGTGCCCGGCCTCCCGCGCACCCCGCGGGTGATCAGCTCCTGCATCCGCTCGGCGTTCGCGCCCTCGCTGACCAGCCGGAACGCCAGATGCCCCTTCGCCGAGGCATGCGGCTGCAGACGGTCGGCGACCATCCGCGTCAGCCGCGGCCGGACCGGCAGCGACCCGGTCAGCTCGGTGTCGGCGACGGTGAGCCGGGTGGTGGTGCGCACCCCGTCCACGTCCAGCCGCAGCCGCACGTCCCAGATGGAGTCCACGATGCCCAGCGGGCGCAGCCCGGCGGTGAGGTCCGTGGTGGCCGCCCAGTGGACCGCGTCACCCTCGTGGCGCAGCTCGGCCACCGGGAAGCGGAAGGACTGCAGGCTGCGCCGCCGGGCGCTGAACTCCAGCTCGCCCTTCAGCCGCGCACCGGGCGGGATGACGCCCAGCGGGTTGGTGATCCGCCCTTCCAGGGAGACGGCCCCACCGGACTCCCGGTAACGGGTGAGCTGGTTGCGCAGGAACAGCTGGTTGACCGGCTTCTCGTGGTAGCCGATGTCGGTGACGTCCAGTACGGAGCGGCCGAAGGCGTCGTCGAAGTGGCCCCCGCACCAGTAGATCCGGCCGTTGTGCTCGGCCAGCGGCGAGGAGACCTTGTCGCGGTTGATCAGCGTGTCCACGGCCGGGATCAGGTTCTCCCAGTCACCCCGCTGGAGCAGGTACGCGCAGATGGCCTGGATGGCCGGCACCCGCTCGTACGCCTCGGGGGCGATGCCCGCGAGGTATTCCCGGGAGAGTTCGGCGAACTCGCGGCGGTAGGACTCGTCCCGGAACGGCAGATCGCGCAGATGCAGCACCAGGTCGTGCTTGAGGAATTTGACGTCCTTGGCGAGCTTTATTCCGGACAACCCGCGCTCGGCCAGCAATGCGTCGATGCGCCGGTGGATCTCCAGCCGGTGCGCGTAGTTCGTCATTTCGTGCCGCCGGTTCGTCACCGATTTTACGGCGGCCCGCTCGAATACGTGCCAGTAATAGACCTGATTGGGAATCAGGGTGATGCGCTTCGCCGCGAGATAGGCATCGGCGATGAACATCAGGTCCTCGTAGAACATGCCCTTCGGGAATCGCAGGTCATGTTCGATGAGGAAATCGCGGCGATAGCACTTGTTGGTGGAGAGGGTGTCCCAGACGAACAGGTCCGGCAATTCCGTGACCGACTCCAGGGTCCGGGTCGTGGAATACAGCCAGGAATACCATTCGTCCCGCTTCTGGTTGCGGGTGTCCTTGTGCAGCCGGACGCACAGACCGGAAACGATGTCCGAGTCGGTCGCCTCGGCGGCCTCCAGCATGTTCCGGCAGGCGTTGACCTCCAGGACGTCGTCGCTGTCCAGGAACATGACGTAGCGGCCGCGGGTGTGCTGGATGCCGGCGTTGCGCGGCTCGCCGCCCGCGCCGCTGTTCTCCGGCAGCTGGAAGGCTCTGACTCTCTCCGGGTGCGTGGCGGCGAGCTGCTGTGCCACTTCGAAGGAACGGTCGGTGCTGCAGTCGTCGACGATCACCACCTCGACGTCCCGGAGCGTCTGGTCCAGTACGGACTGGACCGCGGTCGGCAACCGGTCGGCGTCGTTGTAGACGATGACGACTACGGAGACGTCAGGCACAGGGACCTCAACCTCTTTCGCTGCTGTTTGCCGCCAGAATAGCCCCGTCTGTCCCCCCGATTACCACGAATCGCGCCCATGGCACTACGCACAGTGAGCCGCCGGGGGCGCGGGGAAGGGCGCTCCGGCATGCGGATCATGACCAGGTGTCATCTCCGCCGATCCGCCCGGCAGGGGGCTTCCGGCCGGAAGGGAAGACGGCCGCTCCGGTGAATCGGTTGCCTGCTCGGATGTGACGTCCGTTGTGCCCGGGTTCATGAGCGGGGCGTTCTCCGGGCACGTCCGCGGCGTCCCGGACGTCCTCCTCTCGGAGGACGTGTCGCGCCGAGTACGGGGAAAGATCCTGCCCAAGAACGAGCGACGTGTCTTTGCCAAGCCATTACGCTTGCCGTCAAGGCCGCGCAGGGCGGCCATGGAGGAGTGAGATGAGGAGCAGCAACCCGGTCTTCTCGCGACGGGGGTTCAGCCGCGACACCGGCTACGCGGGCTTCAACGCGCAGGCCGGGGGCCCCACCGCGAACCCGTACGCCGGCACCAACCCCTACGCGCAGGGCGGCAACCCCTACGCACAGGCCCCCACCGACCCGTCCGCCCAGGGTCAGCCCATCACCCAGGCACCGCCGCAGTACGCGCCGCAGACCCGGCCGATGACGATGGACGACGTCGTCACGCGCACGGGCCTGACGCTCGGCACGGTCATCGCCGGCGCCACCGTCGGCTGGCTGTTCCTGACCCAGAACCTCGGCTTCGCCGTCGGCGCGGGTCTGGTCGCGATGGTGCTGGGCTTCGTCCAGTCCTTCAAGCGCCGGCCGTCGCCCGCGCTGATCCTCGCGTACGCGGCACTGGAGGGCGTCTTCCTCGGCGCGCTCAGCGGCTTCATCAACGACCTGCCGAAGATGAACGGCGCCCCCATGCAGGCGGTGCTGGGCACGATGGCGGTGTTCGTCGCCATGCTGGTCGCCTACAAGACGCGGATCGTCCGGGTCACCGCCCGCTTCACCCGCTTCGTGCTCATCGCGGCGCTGGGCTTCGTCCTGCTCTCGCTGGTCAACGTGCTGTTCATGGCCTTCGGCGGCGGGGACGGCCTCGGCTTCCGCAGCGGCGGCCTGGGCATCCTCTTCGGCGTCGTCGGCGTGGTCCTCGGCGCGCTGTTCCTCGCCCTGGACTTCAAGCAGGTCGAGGACGGCATCGCCTACGGCGCGCCGCGCGAGGAGTCCTGGCTGGCGGCGTTCGGCCTGACCCTGACGCTGGTGTGGATCTACATGGAGATGCTGCGGCTGATCTCCATCCTCCGGGGCGACTGACCGCACCCCGCGGCGTGAGCAGCACCGCGAAGAAGGGCCCGCAGGCAGCAGCCTGCGGGCCCTTCGGGGTTGAGGACGGCGCCTCATCGCGGATCAGAACTTCCGCGCGGCGCGCCTGAGGTCGTGTTCGTGAACGATCGCCTTGGCGTGCCCGTGGGCGAGGTTGTGCTCGCCACGGAGCCAGCTGACCTTTTCGTCGAAGCGGAAGAGAGCGGGGCCTTCGTCAACGGTGCGGAGCCATTCGGAGATTTCCCGTCCCGTGCACTCGGGGATGCGGGAGAGCATGTTCCGGTGGGTCTCTTCGGAGAAGAGCTGAGACATCGGCGCCTCCGGACGCGGTCGATGCTGGTTCTTCAGCACACCGTGCCTGAGGCTTCCGCCGTTGGCAACCACCCGGGAGTGGCGCATAGGCTCACGATGTGCTTGACGTGACCCCTTTGCAGACCGCCGTGGACGCCCTCGCCGACCGCCTCCGAGCGCTGCCGCAGAGCCGGCTCAGCCAGGGCGCGGCGGCCGAGGGGCTCGCGCTGGCACGGGAGTTGGCGACCCGTGCGCAGCTGATCGAACGGCCCGCGGAGCCGCCGCGCCCGTTCCCGGACGCCGGGATGTTCGCGGTCGGCGACCAGCTCGCGGTGGCCGGTCACGACCTCGTCGAGGCGCTACGCGCCGCGGCCGCCCGCCCGGCCGGTACCGGCCCCGATCCTGACGCGAAAGTGGCCCCCGCCGAAGAGCTGGCGGAGGCCGTGCGATGCGTACGGGCGGCGGCGGAGCGCTGCTAGGGGTGGGCGCCTGCCCCGTGGGCGGTCCCTAAGGGGCGGTCCCTAGGGGGGCGGGCGAACACTTTCCCTAGGGGGTGCATGGGCCCCCTGCGGGGCCACAACGTGGTGGGGGTGGGCGGTATTCCGGCCACCGGGCACCGGCTACCGCGCCGCCGGCTACCGTGCCATCGGCCATCGGCCACCGCGCCATCGGCCACCGCGCCACGGGCGGGAGGGTGGTCAGAGCGAGGCGATGACGCGGTCGGCGAGGATGTAGACGCTGTCCTCGCGGGTCTCGCCCCAGGAGAAGGTCAGGGCGTAGGCGCCGGAGATGCCGGAGCCGCCCAGCAGCACCGGCGTGCGCCCGGCGTGCAGCGCGTCGGCGACCCGGTCCGCGGCCTCGCGCTGGCCGGGGGTCAGACAGAGCGTGGTGCCGTCGGCGAAGACGTACACGTCCAGGGTGCCCAGCGGGCCCGGGCGGACGTCCGCGACCGCGGTGGCGTCCCGCGCCAGCTCCTCCAGACGCGCCACGGTGCGCTCGTAGTCGCTGATCACCGGGGACGGCGAGAAGTCCGGGTGCGAGGGGTGCCGGCGGCGGGCGGCGGCCAGTTCGGCGGACTCGGTGCCCTCGACGGGCTCCAACTCCGGTGCGTCCAGGGCCTCCAGCGCCTCCACGGACTCCAGGGTCTCCATCGCCTCCAGGGCGTCCGGGCCCAGCAGCGGCTCCAGGCCGGCCAGGTCCGCCTGGCGGGGCACGAACGGCTGGAGGTCGAGCCGCTCGGACTCCGGCCGACCGTCACGCGTCAGCCGGCCCTCGCGGCCGTCCAGCGGGCCCTCGTCACCGAGGCCGAGCAGAGTGGGGGCGTCCGCGGCGTCCCTGGCCTCCTGCGCGGCCCAGAACGCCCGGGCCTCGGCCAGCTCCCGCTCGCGCTCCTCGGCGAGCGCGTCGGCGACGGCGGCGCGTATGTCCGCGAGCGGGGTCGCCTCGGCCGGGCTGGTACGGGCGGCGGGGATGGTCGCGGCGGCCTCGGCCGCCTCCGCGCGCGCCGCGGCGTCCCGGCGGGCGGCGACGAGCTCACCGTGCAGCTCGGTGAGCTGGCGGCGCAGCGCACGGGCGGTGCCCAGCGCGACGGCGCCCAGCACCACGGCGACGGCCGCGGCCACGAGCAGGACGAGGGTGGTGACGCTCATGCGCCGACCTCCACTTCGTTCGGCGGCCCACTTCCCTCGGGCCGTGCATCGGTACATGGACTTCCCCCGGCGGTCGGCCGGGGTGACCCCCTTGATGCGCCGCTCACGGGGGTCACCAATGGTGGCGGCTCGCTCACCGGCGTACTCCCGTTAGCAGAATGTTCTCCGACTTCCTACATCAGCCTGCCGGGGGTCGGCGACCGCTCACCGGGCGCTATGTCCCGAAATGCTGGGGGACATGGGCCTCGTGGGATGCGGTGCCCCCATGCTGACCTGCAACAACGCTTCTCCCCCAGGACGTTCATCACAATCCTGGGGGAGATTGGGTCGCGATCTTGTTAACGAGTGAGGCAGGTCACGCGCCGTCGCCGCCCGTGTCCGTACGACAGCGAAGGGTGTGCGCTGGGCGGGAGTTGGTCCGTTCCGCCCGGCGCACACCCTCCGAAGCATCCGCAGAGGCTCGCCAGCTCAGCCGCGCGTGCCCGTGGTCGCGCTGAACTTCGCTTCCGCTGCGCTACAGCTCAGCTCAGCCGCGCGTGCCCGTGGTCGCGCTGAACTTCGCTTCCGCTGCGCTACAGCTCAGCTCAGCCGCTCGATGACCATCGCCATGCCCTGGCCGCCGCCCACGCACATGGTCTCCAGGCCGAACTGCTTGTCGTGCCACTGGAGGGAGTTGATGAGCGTGGTGGTGATGCGGGCGCCGGTCATGCCGAAGGGGTGGCCGACGGCGATCGCGCCGCCGTTGACGTTCAGCTTGTCCAGCGGGATGTCCAGGTCGCGGTAGGAGGGGATCACCTGGGCGGCGAACGCCTCGTTGATCTCGACCAGGTCGATGTCGGAGATGGTCAGGCCGGCGCGGCGCAGCGCCTGCTTGCTGGCCTCGACCGGGCCGTAGCCCATGATCTCGGGGGACAGGCCCGAGACGCCGGTGGAGACGATCCGGGCGAGCGGGGTCAGGCCCAGCTCGCGGGCCTTGGTGTCGGACATGATGACCAGCGCCGCGGCACCGTCGTTGAGCGGGCAGCAGTTGCCGGCCGTCACCAGGCCGTCGGGGCGGAAGACCGGCTTGAGGCCCTGCACGCCCTCCAGCGTGACGCCGGCGCGCGGGCCGTCGTCCTGCGAGACGACCGTGCCGTCGGGCAGCGTGACCGGGGTGATCTCCCGCTCCCAGAAGCCGTCCTTGATCGCCTGCTCGGCGAGGTTCTGCGACCGTACGCCGAACTCGTCCATGTCCTGGCGGGTGACGCCCTTGAGGCGGGCGAGGTTCTCCGCGGTCTGGCCCATCGCGATGTACGCGTCGGGGACCAGGCCGTCCTCGCGCGGGTCGTGCCAGTCGGCGCCCTCCTGCTCGGCGCGCGCGGCCGTACGGGCCTCGGCGTCGGCGAAGAGCGGGTTGTGGGTGTCGGGCAGCCCGTCGGAGGTGCCCTTCACGCTGCGCGAGACCGTCTCGACGCCGGCCGAGATGAAGACGTCGCCCTCACCGGCCTTGATGGCGTGCAGCGCCATCCGCGTCGTCTGGAGCGACGAGGAACAGTAGCGGGTGACCGTGCAGCCCGGGAGGTGGTCCATCCCCATCTGGACGGCCACGATGCGGCCGAGGTTGTGGCCCTGCTCGCCACCGGGGAGGCCGCAGCCCAGCATCAGGTCGTCGATGTCCTTGGGGTCCAGCTCGGGGACCTTGGCCAGGGCGGTCTCGATGATCTTCGCGGTCAGGTCGTCCGGACGCAGGTCCTTCAGCGAGCCCTTGAAGGCGCGGCCGATCGGGGAGCGGGCGGCTGAGACGATCACGGCTTCGGGCATCACGGCTCCAGGAAATCAAGTGGCGCCCTGCGCCTCGTTGAGGGGCGGTGGTCGGGCGACGGGCGGATGAAGGTGCTGGACTGTGAGGGAAGTTACCTGCACGTACTGCTGAGGTCACGGGGTGCGCGTTGTGATGCGGACCTCTTTTCTAAGCGAGCGCTTATGGAACGGCGCGGGGCCGCCGGGTATTCCCCGGCGGCCCCGTGTCCGTTCGGCGTCCTGCGGACCCTCAGCGCGGCAGCGACGGCCGGTCCGCCGACTCCTCCGCGTCCGGCAGCTGGCGCCGCCGCCGGTGCTTGAGCAGCGCCCAGGGTGCGCGGGAGGCGGTGACCTCCGTACCGCCCTCCGAAGCCGCCTCGGCGGCCGCCTGCGCGACCGGGAGGATGCCCTCGCCCCGGGCGGGCTCCGGCCGCTCCTCGTCCGGCCACAGGCCCAGCGAGGCGCACAGCGTCGGCAGCACGGCCATGGCGGCGGTGGCGTACCCCTCCGCCGACGGGTGGTAGTTGTCCGGCCCGAACAGCTCCCGCGGATGCGCCTCGAACTCGGGGCCCAGCAGGTCGCCCAGCGAGACCGTACGGCCGCCGCTCTCGACCACCCCGATCGTCTGCGCGGCCGCGAGCTGCCGCGAGAGCCGCCGGGCCACCCACCGCAGCGGCTGGTAGACCGGCTCGATCGTGCCCAGATCGGGGCAGGTGCCCACCACCACCTCACAGCCCTCGGCACGCAGCCGGCGCACCGCGTCCGAGAGGTGGCGGACGGACTGCGCCGGCGGCATCCGGTGGGTGACGTCGTTGGCGCCGATCATGATCACGCAGACGTCCGGGGTCCGGGTGTCGTCCGCGAGCATCAGCTCCACCTGGCGCGCCAGATCGTCCGACTGCGCCCCGGGCAGCGCCACGTTGCGGAAGTCGACGGGGAGTTCGGCGACCGCGGCGAGGCCGGAGGCGAGCAGCGCGCCCGGGGTCTGCGAGACGCGGTGCACGCCCTGGCCGGCGGCGGTGGAGTCGCCGAGGAAGCCCAGGCGGAGCGGCGGGCGGTCGGTGGGGTGGCCGAAGGCGGCGCCGTAGCGGCCATCGGCGCACGGGGGGATGTCGCTGGAGCCGCCGACCGTACGGCGGGCCAGCCGGACCTCGGTCAGCAGCACACCGACGGCGGCGACGCCGAGCAGCCCGACCCCGCCGCCGCCGACCGCGGCGGCGGTCGCGATCCGCCGTGCCACCCTCGCCCTGGACATCGTCATCGGCATGGGCCGGGCACCTCCCCGTGCAGTGCGGACGCGCCGGACCCGCGGGCCGACGCGCTCTTGAATCGGCAAGAACTCCTACAACAGGGTGTTGCCCGTTCCCGCACGGAACGCAACTCCTCCGTCCTCCGCGCCACCCGGGCAATAGGCTGGCGGCACGGGCGCAGGAGAGCGTGCCCCCGACCGCGGAGACCACCGTGCAGTTTTACGATTCGATGATTGAGCTCGTCGGCAACACCCCGCTCGTGCGGCTCAACAACGTGACCAAGGGCATCCAGGCCACCGTCCTGGCGAAGGTCGAGTACTTCAATCCCGGCGGTTCGGTGAAGGACCGGATCGCCGTGCGGATGATCGAGGCCGCCGAGCAGTCGGGTGAGCTGAAGCCGGGCGGCACGATCGTCGAGCCGACCTCCGGGAACACCGGGGTGGGCCTGGCGATCGTGGCCCAGCAAAAGGGCTACAAGTGCATCTTCGTCTGCCCGGACAAGGTGTCCACGGACAAGATCAACGTGCTGCGGGCGTACGGCGCCGAGGTCGTGGTCTGCCCGACCGCGGTGGACCCCGAGCACCCGGACTCGTACTACAACGTCTCGGACCGGCTGGTGCGCGAGACGCCGGGCGCCTGGAAGCCCGACCAGTACAGCAACCCGAACAACCCGCGCTCCCACTACGAGACCACCGGTCCGGAGCTGTGGGCCCAGACGGACGGGCGGATCACGCACTTCGTGGCGGGCGTCGGCACCGGCGGCACGATCAGCGGCACCGGCCGCTACCTGAAGGACGCCAGCGAGGGCCGGGTCAAGGTCATCGGCGCCGACCCGGAGGGCTCGGTCTACAGCGGCGGCTCCGGGCGCCCGTACCTGATCGAGGGTGTCGGCGAGGACTTCTGGCCGACCGCCTACGACCGCACGGTCGCCGACGAGATCGTGGCGGTGTCGGACAAGGACGCCTTCCAGATGACCCGGCGGCTGGCCAAGGAGGAGGGCCTGCTGGTCGGCGGCTCCTGCGGCATGGCCGTGGTGGCCGCGCTGGAGGTCGCCTCCCGGCTCGGACCGGACGACGTGGTCGTCGTCCTGCTGCCGGACAGCGGCCGCGGCTACCTCTCCAAGATCTTCAACGACGAGTGGATGGCCGACTACGGCTTCCTGGAGGAGGGCGGCACCGCCGCCCGCGTCGTCGACGTGCTGGAGCACAAGGAGGGCGCGCTGCCCTCGCTGGTCCACATGCACCCGGAGGAGACCGTCGGCGAGGCGATCGACGTGCTGCGCGAGTACGGCGTCTCGCAGATGCCGATCGTCAAGCCGGGCGCCGGCCACCCGGACGTGATGGCCGCCGAGGTCGTCGGCTCCGTCGTCGAACGGGAGCTGCTGGACGCGCTGTTCACCCAGCGGGCGTCGCTGACCGACCCGCTGGAGAAGCACATGTGCCGGCCGCTGCCGCAGGTCGGCTCCGGCGAGTCGGTCTCCGACCTGATGGCCGTCCTGGAGAGCGCCGACGCGGCGATCGTCCTCGTGGAGGGCAAGCCGAAGGGCGTGGTGAGCCGGCAGGACCTGCTGGCCTTCCTGGCCCGCGAGGCCGGCAAGTAGCACCGGCCGCGGCGGCCGTCCCCGGTGGCGGCCGCCGCGTCACGCCGTGCCCGCCACGGCGTCAAGTGGCCGTCAGGAAACGGTCCGTCGGCGCAAGGTGTACGTATGCGTCATGTGCTGGCAGCACGGGCTTAACACTCGTCCGGCACATTGATGTGCACGGCGATACGGACCTCCGGAGCGGCTCCCGGACCTCCCAGATCGCCACCCGGACGCGATGACCGGCCCTGACCCGGAACGCGTCCCTGGCGGGGACCGCCGTCGTCCCGCCCCCGGCTCGGCCGGGGTGCGGCGGTCCCCGCCACAACTTCCCTTCCCGGGCTCAGTCCCACTCCCCGTCATGCCGCTCGCCGCGCCCACCGAGCAGCAGGTTCCGCACCCCGACGCTGTGCACGGCGTTGACGCCGACGATGCCGGCCCAGCACACCAGCAGCCCCGGGATCCCGGCGTTGACCACGCCGATCGCGGTCAGCGGGACGGCCAGCACCAGGGAGAGGGCGGCGACCCCGAACCGCTCCCAGAAACGGCGCCCGCCGCCCTCCGGTCGCGGCGGGCGGCCGCCGCGCGCCACCTGGACCTGCTGCTCGGCGAGCTGCCGCCGGACCCTGCGGTCGACGGTGTGGTCCAGCTTCTCCAGGAAGGAATCCACCAGCTCCGCCTCGTACTCGGGCCCCAGCTCCTTGCGGGTCTGGAGCGTCGCGTCGAGTTCCTTGCGCAGGTCGGGGTCGTGTGTCGCCATGGTGCGAGCGTACGGACCGCCGGGACGCGGCGCGGTAGGGCTAACCCCCCGATCCGGCCGGGCTCTGCTGCCCCTGTTCGTCCGGGGCCGCGGCGGGAGCCGGCAGGGGTGCGGCGCCGCGGCGGGCGGCGAGCCCGTACAGGACGGCCGGTACGGCGAGGCCGACGAGCCAGGAGACATCCGCGCCGCCGAGCGGAGCCACCAGGGGGCCGGTGTAGAAGTGCGTGGACAGGAAGGGGAGTTGGGCGAGCACGCCGAGGGCGTAGACGGTCAGCGCCCGGGCGTTCCAGGCGCCGTAGCGGCCGGCCGGGTCGCTGAGCGCGGCGATGTCGTAGCGCTCCTTGGAGATCAGGTAGTAGTCGGTGAGGTTGATCGCCGACCAGGGCGTGAAGAAGGTCAGCAGGAACAGCAGGAAGTCCTTGAAGGACGTCAGGAACGAGTCCTTGCCCAGCAGGGCGACCGCCGTCCCGGCCACCATGATCCCGGCGATGTACCCGGCCCGGCCGCGCGGCGACAGCGCGCGCTGGCCGCGGAACCCGCTGACGCTGGTGACCAGCGACATGAAGCCGCCGTAGGTGTTGAGGACGTTGATGGTCAGCTTGCCGAGCGCGATGACGAAGTACAGGAAGGAGGCGATCAGTCCGGCGCCGCCGAGGCCGACGACGTAACCCACCTCGTGCCCGACGAACGCGTCCGGCGCCGCGGCGGCGGCCAGCGCACCGAAGGTCATCGACCACTGCGCGCCGAGCACCGAGCCGGACAGCGTCCACCAGAACGTGGCGCGGGCCGAGGTGTGCCGGGGCAGATAGCGCGAGTAGTCGGCGACGTACGGGCCGAACGCCAGCTGCCAGGAGGCCGAGAGCGAGACGGCGAGCAGGAAGACCGGCAGCCCGAAGCGGTGGTCGTGCAGCAGTGTGCCGAGGTCGGCGCGCTGCAGGAGGCGGACGCCCAGATAGACGAAGGCCACGGCGCACACCAGGCCGGCGATCCGCCCCAGGGCGTGGACGAGGCGGTATCCGACGGCCGCGGCGACCGCGGTGACCGCCGCGAACAGCACGATCCCCGGCGTCTCGCCCAGGTGCGTCAGCTCGCCCACCGCCTGCCCCGCCAGCACGCTGCCGCTGGCGAAGAACCCGATGTACATCACGATGACCAGCGCCAGCGGGACCACCGCCCCGCGCACCCCGAACTGTGCCCGCGAGGTGATCATCTGCGGCAGGCCGAGCCGCGGGCCCTGGGCGGAGTGCAGCGCCATCACCGCCCCGCCGAGGAGGTTGCCGAGCAGCAGCCCGATCACCCCCCAGAAGGCGTTCGCCCCGAAGACGACCGCCAGCGCGCCGGTGACCACGGCGGTGATCTGGAGGTTCGCGCCCAGCCAGAGCGTGAACTGGCTGACCGGGCTGCCGTGCCGTTCGTCATCGGGGACCACGTCGATCGAGCGCCGTTCCACCACGCCTGCCATGCATCCGCCCCGGGTCGTCGCCTGTATGGATTCATGCAGGATCCGTGTCGGTGAATGGAAGGTCAATAGGTGGGAGCCGGAAAGCGGGGAATTCGCGGTAACGGAGCCGGTGGGAACGGCGGGTGGGCCGGCCGACGGCTCACGCGGCCGGCGACGTCGGATCGCCCATCGGCCGCAGCTCGTCCGCGTACGACACCGAGACCCGGCGCATCAGGCCGTCCTCGGTGATGTCGTACTGGCCCAGGCGCCACAGCGGCGGCGAATAGGCGTGCACCGACACCGCGTCATCGGTCGCCCCGGTGAGCCGGTGGATGTGGTCCGGGCCGAAGCAGAACGACGAGCCGGCGCCGACGGCGGTGGCCAGGTGCTCCCCGCCGATCCGCGGATTGGACTCGGTCAGCACCCCCTGCACGACCCGGACGGCACCGGAGGAGAGGTCGTGGTCGTGCCAGCCGGTGTCGTTCTGCCGGGTCCAGCACAGCAGCCAGACGTCGACGAACTCGTCGCGGTACAGCGACGCGTAGTGCCGTTCGGTGTCGGAGAACGCGACCTGTCCGCGCCACAGGTCCGGACGATCCGCCAACTCGTCGACCAGTGACCGCAGTTCACGCTTGCCGAGATTGCGCTCGGGCAGCGCGGCGAACGGCTGCCCGGCGTCCACGGCCGGACCGGCCCCAGCGGCGGCCTCGGCCCGGGAGGCGGCGTGCGTCATGGTCGGACTCCTTTCGACGGGCCCAGCAGACGGGCCGGATTGACGGTGCGCAGGGCGTGCACGGCGGCCTCGGCACCGAGGTCGGGGATCAGCGGATCAAGGGGTGCGGCACGCAGCGCTTCCGGTGGAGAGTGATGGCGGGCGACGGGTCGGGCATAGGGGCGGTCGCTGCCGCTGACGACGACGTCGATGCCGACGGCCCGTACCAGGGCGTCCACCGCCCGGGTCCCGTACGAGGACGTCTCGTAGAACGCGTCGGGGTCCACCCGGCCCCGCTCCCCGCCGCCGCCCCGGGCCACCAGCCGCTCCCCGTGCAGCGGCGCCAGGCCCGCCAGCGCCGCGAAGCAGACCCGCAGGTCCGGGTGGCGCGGCCGGCCGAAGGCCCGGAACGCGAACCAGGAGGCGTGCATCTGCTGGACGTACGGGACCAGCGCGGGCCACCAGGCGGGTGCGGTGCCCTCGGCGGGCGGGGCCGCGCCCGGGTGCACGAACAGCGGCTTGTCCAGCCCGGCGAGGACGTCCAGCAGGGGCGCGCAGCGGGCCCAGCCGGCGGCGTCCAGCAGGGCGGTGGCGGGCAGTTGCAGGCCCACGCAGCCGCGCCGCAGCTCGCGGTGGAGCGCCCCGGTGTCCGGTTCGGGAGCGGCGAGACAGACCGAGGCCCAGACGCCGAAGGGGGCGGGCAGCTCCAGCGCGCCGTCGTGGAACGCGGTGAGCAGCGGCGCGGCCTCCTCGGGCGGCAGGTACTCGATGCCGAGCGGACTGGAGAGCGAGACCAGCGCCCGGTCCAGCCCGTCCGCACGGGCGAGCCGGACCCGGGCCGCGACGTCGTGGTCGGCCGGATCGACGGCGTACGGCGGCTCACCGGGCAGCTCCAGCGTCCAGCCGTCCAGCCGCGGCGGCACATCGCGGGCCCGCAGCAGCGCCACGAACGCGGGCGGCCAGAGATGCTGATGGACATCGGTGGACACGGTGCGGGAGCCTCCTCAACCGTTTCACTTAACCGATTAACTGATGCGCTTAAGTGAAACGCTTAACCACTGAGGGTGTCAAGGCCCGCGCCCCGGAGCGCTCCCGGCCTCGCCACCGGAGCAGTGCCGTCCCCACCGCTCCCGGCGCCGACCCCGTCCGGACGATGGGGCCCGGCCGTCCCTCCCGCCTTCGGTAGGCTTCCGGACATGGCCAGGCCCAACAAACGCACCACCCTCCGCGAGGTGGCCGAGGCCACCGGACTCTCCACCGCAGCCGTCTCCTACGCACTGCGCGGCAAGCATGTCTCCAAGGAGACCGAGGAGCGGGTGCGCAAGGCCGCCGCCGAACTCGGCTACGAGGCCGACCCGATCGCCCGCGCCCTCGCCAGCGGCCGCACGAGCACCGTCGGCGTGCTCGCCGGCGACCTCCAGGACCTCTGGCAGCAGCAACTGATGGCCGCCATAGGGCGCGAACTGCTGGCCGGCGACCGCTACGCGCTGATCCTCGACGCCGGCGGCGACCCCGAGCGGGAACTGGTCCTCGCCAAGCAGCTGCGCGACCAGCGGGTGGACGGTCTGCTGGTCTCCCCGGTCGACCCCTCGGCCGAGGGCTGGGCGGCGATCGCCGAGGGGGTGCCGGTGGTCTCCATCGGCGACGCGCTGAGCCGGGCCCGCACGGCCGGCGAGGTGCTCTTCGACAACCGCGCCGGCATCGACGCGGTCCTGGACTACCTCCGCGGCCTGGGCCACCGCCAGATCACCGTCCTCACCCCCACCGGCCCCTCCACCCCCGACCGCCCCGCCGACGTCTACGTCCGCGAGGCCGCCGACCGCCTCGGCATCGACGCCCAGGTCCTGCCCTGCCCCCAGGAACTGGGCGAGGCGACCGCGGTGGCCCGGCGGGTACTCACCAACACCCCCGACGGCCGCCGCCCGGCCGGCGCGCTCCCGCCGCCCGCCGCGGTCTTCTGCTTCTCCGACTCCATCGCCTACGGCGTCTACGCGGCCGCCGCCGAGGCCGGACTGACCGTCGGCCGGGACCTGTCCGTCGTCGGCTTCGACGACCACCCGGTCTCCCGCGTCCTCACCCCACCGCTGACCACCGTCGACTGGGGCCTCGGCGAGATCGCCAAGGAGGCCGCCCGCCTGGCGGTCGCGGCGATAGAGGGCCGCCGCGTCCGCCGCAAGCGCATTCTGTGTGCGCCGCGGCTGTCCGAACGGGGTTCAGCCGTCGCTCCGCGCTAGGCGGCCCTCCCACGTACCTGGCTTTCCCGCCGCGGTTCGTCTCGCCGTTGCGCCTGGCGGCGGGCGTTTGTGTGTCGGGTGCGGTGCCGGCCCTCCAGACTTCGTCCTCCGGTCCAGCCCCTCCCGTGAGTGGGAGTTTCGAAGCTGGTTGGGGGCGGGCGTCATCCGTTGCCCGCACGCTCGTGGGCATTACCTGCACCCCCACCGGCTTTGACTTTCCCTCTCACGGGAGGGGACGGGCCGGAGGGGCCGGTTGTGTGGACGTAAAGCGTCAGCAGTCCACACAACCGGCCCCGGAGGCCCGTCACCGCACCCGACAACCCACCTGGCCCGCCGCAGGCGCAACGGCGAACAACACCCGCGGCGGGACGGCCAGGTACGTGGGAGGCGCCGCAAAGCGCGCAACGGCGAGACGACCCGCGGCGCCGCAGACAAGTACGTGGGAAGTCAGCCAAGCTTCCGCTCGGAGAGCCACGCCGCCGCCACCCGGTCCGGGTCCTTCTTGTCCTTGTCGACCTTGCGGTTGAGTTCCGTGAGGTCGGCGGTGGTCAAGGCGTTGCCGAGGGTCGCCAGCGCGCGGCGCACCTTCGTGTCGGCCTTGCGGGCGGCGATCAGCGGGACGATGTGCTGGGCGGGGACCAGGTGCCGGGGGTCGGCCAGCAGCACCCAGCCGTTCTCCTTGATGTCGACGTCGGTGGTGAAGACGTTGGCGACGTCGACGTCGCCCTTCTTCAGGGCGCCCTTGACCAGCGGGCCGGACGAGTCCAGCGCCTTGAACTCCTTGAATTCCACGCCGTACTTGTCCTTGAGGCCGACCAGCCCGACCACCCGCTTCTTCATCTCGGCGGCCGCGCCGAACACCAGCTTGCCGTTGGTCCGGCGCAGGTCGTCGAGCGACTTCAGGCCGTAGCGCTCGGCGGTCTCGCGGGTCACGGCGAAGCTGTCGCGGTCTTCGGCGGCCGCGTACGGGAGCACCTCCAGGCCGTCGGGCACCACCGTGGCCAGCGCGTTCTGCATGGCTCCGGCCTCGGTCTCGGTGGCCTTCTTGTCGAGGTAGAGCAGCAGGCTGCCCTGGTATTCGGGGAGCAGGTCGATGTCGCCGGAGCGCAGCGCCGGGACCACGATCTCGCGGGAGCCGAGGTTGGGCCGGACGGTGGCCTTGACGCCCGCCGCGGACAGCACGCCCGCGTAGAGGTAGCCGAGGATCTGGTTCTCGGTGAAGTTGGCGGTGCCGATGACCAGTCCACCGCTGCTGTTGCCGCTGTCGCCGCCGGCGCCACTCCCCTTGAGGGAGGTGATGCCGGAGGAACAGGCGGCCAGCAGCGGTGCCGAGGCGCCGGCGAGCAGGGTGGTCAGGGCGGTGCGGCGGTTCATGGCGGGGCTCCTCGGGAGGGGCGGGCGTACGGGGCGCGGGGCGTGGCGGTTCAGCGGGCGGTGGCCGGGCGGCCGCGGAACAGCAGCCGGGTCAGCCCGCCCAGGGCCAGATCGGCGACGACGGCGAGCACGGCGACCAGCACCGCACCGCCGAGCACCTGCACCAGATCGCGCTGGGCCAGGCCGTCGAAGACGTAGCGGCCCAGCCCGCCGAAGCTGACGTAGGCGGCGATGGTGGCGGTGGCCACGACCTGGACGGTCGCCAGGCGGATGCCGGTCATGATCAGCGGCAGCGCCAGCGGCACCTCGACCTGCCAGAGGATCTGGCGGCCGCGCAGCCCGACGCCCTTGGCGGCGTCCTTGACCTCCGGGTCGACGGCGGCCATCCCGGCGTACGTATTGGTGATGATCACGGGCACGGCGAGCGCGACCAGCGAGACGTACACCGGCCACACGCTGAGCCCGCCGGCGAGGAAGACCAGGGTGACCAGGCCGACGGTGGGCAGCGCCCGGCCGAAGGAGGAGAGGTTGACGGCGAGGAAGGCGCCGCGGCCGGTGTGCCCGATGAGCAGGCCGACGGGCAGGGCGATCACGGCCGCGGCGAGGGTGGCGAGCACCGAGTACTCCAGGTGCTCCAGGACGCGGGTGGCGATGCCGTCGGGGCCCGCCCACTGGGCCGGGCCGGTCAGCCAGGCCGCCAGGTTCTTCAGCAGTTCGAGCATCGGGCCGTCACGCTCGCTTCCACAGCTTGGGGGCGGACCGGGGCGCGCCGCGCCGCCAGGGGGTGCACAGCCGCTGGACGGTCACCAGCAGGGCGTCGGCGGCCAGCGCGAGCAGCAGGGTCAGGACCACGCCGGCGACGACCGGGGTGGGGAAGTTGCGCTGGAAGCCGTCGGTGAAGAGCTGGCCGAGCCCGCCGTACCCGATGTAACTCGCCACGCTGACCAGGGAGATGGACATCACCGTCGCGACCCGTACGCCCGCCATGATCACCGGGAGGGCGAGCGGCAGCTCGACGGTGAGCAGGGTGCGCAGCGGCCGGGTCCCCATCGCCTTCGAGGCCTCGCGTACGCGTTCCGGGACCGCGTCCAGGCCCTCGACGGTGTTCCGCACCAGGACGACCAGGGTGTACGCGGTCAGGCCGGTGATCGCGGTGGTGCGGGTCAGCCCGGTGACCGGCAGCAGCAGGACGAAGAAGGCGAGCGAGGGGATGGTGTAGAGGATGTTGGACGCGCCGAGGACGAAGCCGCGCAGCGGGCGGACGCGGTGCGCGAGGACCGCCAGCGGCAGCGCGATCAGCAGGCCGAACAGGACGGCGGGGACGGCGGTGGCGAGGTGGTCCGCGGTGAGGCGGGTCAGTTCACCGGCGTGATCGGGGAACCAGCCCCATTCGACGGTCATGCGGGGCGCTCCGCGGCGGCCGGGGCCTCGGGCGCGAGGTCGTCGGGGGTGGGGCCCTCGGCGGCGGGCTCGTGGGGTGTCTCGGCCGCGG
Organism: Streptomyces bugieae; assembly: GCF_036352915.1. Taxonomy (NCBI): domain Bacteria; kingdom Bacillati; phylum Actinomycetota; class Actinomycetes; order Kitasatosporales; family Streptomycetaceae; genus Streptomyces; species Streptomyces bugieae. Next base: position 4,490 of record NZ_JAZBJP010000042.1, on the reverse strand, counting down.
TCTGCGTAGCTGCCGTCCGAGTCGCCGGTGCCGTCGGAGTCGCCGGAGCGGCCGCGCGGGCGGCGTCGGCGTGGCTGCGGCCGGCCCGGTCGTGGATGGCGTCGCGGGAGGTGACACCGGTCAGGACGCCGTCGGCGGTGACCCGGGCGACCGCCCCGGCCGGCGAGGAGACCGCTTCGTTGAGCGCCGAGAGCAGCGAATCGGTGTCCCGCAGCGGCCGGACCCCGGCCAGCTCCGCCTCGCCGGCCGTACCGCCGGCCGGCAGCGCGTCGGTGTCCAGCCAGCCCAGCGGTTCACCGCGCGGCGAGGTCACCAGGCGCCAGCGCCCGCCGTCGCGGCCTATCGCGCCGACCGGTTCGTCGGCGCGTATCGCCCGGCCGGGCGCGTGCGGCACGTCGGCGAGGGTGGTGAGCGAGAGCAGCTTCAGACCGCGCTCGGCGCCGAGGAAGTCGGCGACGAAGTCATCGGCGGGACGGGCCAGCAGTTCGGCGGGCTCGGCGCATTGGACGAGCCGGCCGCCGGTGCGGAACACCGCGATCCGGTCGCCCAGGCGGACCGCCTCGTCGATGTCGTGGGTGACGAAGACGACGGTCTTGCGGAGCTCCTCCTGGAGCCGCAGCAGCTCGTTCTGGAGCTGGGTGCGGACGACCGGGTCGACCGCGCCGAACGGCTCGTCCATCAGCAGCACCGGGGGGTCGGCGGCGAGCGCCCGGGCCACCCCGACGCGCTGCTGCTGACCGCCGGAGAGCTGGTGCGGATAGCGCTTGCCGGTGTCCGCGGGCAGGCCGACCAGCTCCAGCAGCTCCGCGGCGCGGGCCCGGGCCTTGCGGCGGCCCCAGCCGAGCAGCAGCGGGACGGTCGCGATGTTGTCGAGGACCGTACGGTGTGGGAAGAGGCCGGACTGCTGGATGACGTAGCCGATGCCGCGCCGCAGCTCGGCGGCGTCCGCCTCCAGGACGTCGCGGCCGCCGACGCTGATGGTGCCGGAGGTCGGCTCGACCATGCGGTTGACCATCCGCAGGGTCGTCGTCTTGCCGCATCCGGACGATCCGACGAGGACGGTGACGCCGCCCTCGGGGAGGTCGAGGGAGAGATCGTCCACTGCGGTGGTGCCGTTCGGGTACCGCTTGCTGACTGCGTCGAATTTGATCATCCGCTGCCCCTTGCCCGGCCTGCATAGTGTCATGCAGAGTCTTAGGCACGTGAATAGAAGTCAATAGGTGGGAGTAAACCCCGTGTTACAACGTGGGTTACCCGAGAGTTCTTCCCGCTCTCCGCTCGGCCACCGTACGGAACCAGGTGTCGGAATTCGGTCCACAAAGCGCGTTATAAGAGGGAGTTGAGCCCCTTGATTTCCCACATGCTGGACAATGCCCGCCGGTCCGGCAGGCGCATCACCCTCGACGGCACCGCGCTGCGCCCCGCCGACGTCGCCGCCCTCGCGGACCGCGCCGCCCGCCCCGCGGCCCCCGATCCCAAGGCCCTCGCCCGCGCCGCGGAATCCTGGGACACCGCCCGCCGGCTCGCCGCCACCGGACGCGTCTACGGCCGCAGCACCGGCGTCGGCGCCAACCGCACCGAGGACGTCGAGGCCGCCGACGCCGCCCACGGGCTCCGGCTGCTGCGCAGCCACGCCGGTGCGATCGGCGACCCGCTGCCCGGCCGCGAGGTCCGGGCGATGCTCGCGGTCCGCGCCAACCAGCTGCTCGCCGGCGGCGCCGGCCTCAACCCCGCGGTCATCACGGCCCTGATCGCCGCCCTGGACGCCGGCGCCCACCCGGTCGTCAACGAACACGGCGCGGTCGGCACCGGCGACCTGGCCGCGCTCGCCCAGACCGGCCTGGCACTGGCCGGCGAACACCCCTGGCACGGCACCCCCGGCGGCCGCGCCCCCGCCCCCGTCGCCCTCGACAACAACGACGCGCTCGCCCTGATCAGCAGCAACGCCCTCACCCTCGGCCAGTCCGCACTCGCCCTGGACGAACTGCGCCGGCTGCTGGCCGCCTCACTGCCCATCGCCGCGCTCTCCCTGCTCGCGGTCGGCGGCTCCTACGAACCGTTCGCCGAACCGGTCATGCTCGCCCGCCCGCACCCCGGCTCCGCGGCCGCCGCCGCCCAGCTGCGCACCCTCTCCGGCGTGCCGGCGCGGCCCAGCCCGCCGCTGGGCCGCATCCAGGACCCGTACGGCTTCCGCTGCCTCCCCCAGATCCACGGCCCGGCGCTGGACACCGCCGACACCCTGGAATCCGTGCTGACCGTCGAGCTCAACGCCGCCGGCGAGAACCCGCTGATCAGCATCGAGGACCAGGCCGCCTACCACCACGGCAACTTCTACGCCGCCCACGTCGTCCTCGCCCTGGACGCCTTCCGGCTGGCCGTCCTGCAGACCGCCCGGCTGTCCACCGCCCGGCTCGCCGCGCTCTCCGAGCCCGACTTCACCCGGCTGCGGCCCTTCCTCGGCGACGCCGCGCCGGCCAGCTCGGGCGTGATGATCCTCGAATACGCGGCCGGCGCGGCGCTCGGCGAGATGCGGGCGGTCTCCCACCCGGCCTCCCTCGGCCACGCGGTGCTCTCCCGCGGCGTCGAGGAACAGGCCAGCTTCGCCTCCCTCGGGGCCCGCCAGACGCTGCGCGCCGCCACGTACTACCGTCAGGTCCTCGCCTGCGAACTCGTCGCCGCCGTAAGGGCGTTGCGGATGCGCTCGCTGGAACCCGAGCCCGGTCTGCCGCTCGCCACCGCCTACGCCCGGGCCGCCGAGGCGCTCGACCCGCGCATGGAGGACCGGCCGCTGACGGACGACGTGGCGGTGGCGGCGGGGCTGCTGGACGAACTGGCGGAGGTGTGAGCGCGGCATGAACGCAGGCAGAAGCGCAGGCAGGAACGCGGACGGGACGGGCCGGCGGTTCGGCGGGCCGGCGCACCACCGCGCGGGCGCGCGCCCGACCGGGTACCGGACCGGCGCCCGGCACGGGCGTGAGGCCGGACGGGTGGCCGGTGTGCCACGGGGCGGGTGCGTGGCCGGACGGGTGGCCGGTGTGCCACGGGGCGGGTGCGTGGCCGGACGGGTGGCCGGTGTGCCACGGGGCGGGTGCGTGGCCGGACGGGTGGCCGGTGTGCCATGGGCCGGGCGCGTGGCCGGACGGGTGGTGGGCCTGCCCCGGCGCGCGGCGGCCCGCGTACCGGCGGGCGGTGGCCGGAACGATCCCGTACGGCCGGATCGTCAGGCGTACCGCGCGCCGTTCCGAGCCAGGAATTCCGTACAGTCGGTCGACACAGGAAAAGGCCCGCACCGGGCCGGGAAGAAGAGGCGATGAGCGGGGACGGGGACAACGGCCGCGGCACCGGCGGCGCGGCCGGCGGTGCGCCGGGGGAGCGGGCCGCGGAGGCCCGGGCCGAGGAGGCGCGGGACGCGACGGCCGGCCGGGTCACGGACGTGGACACCGGCACCGCCGCCCGCCTCCAGAAGCTCTTCGAGGGCCACCGGCTGACGCCCACCCAGCGCCGGATCGCGCACTGCATGGTGCGCCGGGCCGCCGACGCGCCCTTCCTCTCCAGCGTCGAACTGGCCGAACTGGCCGGCGTCAGCCAGCCGTCCGTCACCCGCTTCGCGGTGGCGCTCGGCTTCGACGGCTACCCGGCACTCCGCCGCCACCTGCGCGAGGTCGCGCCCGCGGAGAAGGCCGGCGACGACGGCACCGCCAACGAGTACCAGCAGGCCGTCCAGGCGGAGATCGACAACCTCCGGCACCTGGCCGCCGCGCTGGCCGACCCGTCGCCGGTGATCGAGGCCGGCCGCCTCTTCGCCGCCTCCCGGCCGCTGCCCGTCCTCGGCCTGCGCGCCGCCACCGCCCAGGCCGCCGGGTTCACGTACTTCGCCCGCAAGGTCCACCCGGACGTCCGGCTGCTGGACGAGGGCGGCACGCTGCTCCCCGACCGGATCGACGCCGCGGTGCGGGCCGGCGCCACCACCCTGCTGTGCTTCGCGCTGCCCCGGCATCCCCGCGAGGTCGTCGAGGCCCTCGCCTACGCCCGGGACGCCGGGCTGACCGTGGTCACCGTCGCCGACAGCGCCTTCGCGCCGGTCGCCCGCCACACCGACCTGCTGCTGCCCGCCGCGGTCGGCACCGGCCTGGCCTTCGACACCGCCTGCGCCCCCATGCTCCTGGGCCGCGTCCTGCTGGAGGCGATGTGCGACGCGCTACCGGACGCGCAGGCACGCCTCGAAGAATTCGATGCGCGGGCCGCTGCGCGGGGGCTCTTTGTGGAATAACCCCACGTTTTTGGCTGTCCCGCCGTGGTGGTTTCTCGCCGTTGCGCTTTGCGGCGCCGCCCACGTACTTGGCTGTCCCGCCGCGGGTGTTGTTCGCCGTTGCGCCTGCGGCGGGCCAGGTGGTTGTTGGGTGCGGTGACGGGCCTCCGGGGCCGGTTGTGTGGACTGCTGACGCTTTACGTCCACACAACCGGCCCCTCCGGCCCGTCCCCTCCCGTGA
>NZ_JAZBJP010000041.1:0-58893 GCF_036352915.1 Streptomyces bugieae | reverse complement strand
CCCCTGGGGGATGTCCGGGGTCCTCAGGGGTCTTCTCCACCCAGGGGAGTACGTGACGCCCGGTCCCGTCATCCTCCTGGAGGCCGCCCAATAGGTACGACGGCATGACGCCTGGCCTGCGTCGGTGTGGGGCCTTGCCTGGGCGGGCCCGAAGGGGATCGTACGCGGCGGGGGTGGGCAGGGCGTCAGGCCGGCGGGCGTACGCGGGAAGGGCAGCCAAGGCGTCGGGGCGGCATGCGTACGCGGCGAGGGGCGGGCGGGGCGGCGGGGCGCGTATGCGGTGGGGACGCTCGGGGGGAGGAGCCGTGGTTCGGTGGGTGGGCTGGAAGCTCGACGGCCGGGCATCTCCCCAGATGCCCGGCCGCTCGTGCCGTCCGCCGCACCCCCGTCCCCACGGGGTATTCAGCCGGAGGTCCCCGTCCCGGGCCGCTCTCCCGGGCCTGGAGTGCCGCTCAGCGCCCCAGCATTCCGGCAACGGACGACGCCTGTGTCATGACGGCTTCCCAGCCGCCGAAGACGACGGCGAGCAGGATCGCCAACGGCAGCACCATGGCCACCGCGACGAGGGGATGGCGGGTGCCCGAGGACTGGTGGCCGCCGAGCGCCGCGGCGGCCTTGCGCCCCTGCGCCCGAAGGGCCGTCCGTCCTGAGGTCCGATCCATCGTCCGCTCCCGTCGTCTCTGGAGCGGCGGGCGTCTGACCTCGGGGGACGAGTGCTGCGCCCGCCGCTTGATGACAACACTAGGCACGCGACGCAGGCCAGGCGTCATGCCGTCGTACCTATTGGGCGGCCTCCAGGAGGATGACGGGACCGGGCGTCACGTACTCCCCTGGGTGGAGAAGACCCCTGAGGACCCCGGACATCCCCCAGGGGTGGCCACCGCACCGCAGGTCGGAGCGGCCCGCATGCGTGACCTCGCTCACGTCGGTGGCTCCCCCGCGCCCCGCCGTCCGGCAGCCGCCGGCCGTCGCGTACGCCGGCGCCGTCCGCCGCCCGGAGCGACATCCGGCATCCCCGGCATTCGCCCTCGATCATCCTTCATCGCGCCAATCCCCCTTATGTGACGGATCATTGAGCACGCGGGCGGAAAACCCCGGCCGCCGCACGCCCCTTTCCCCTTCCGCACTCCGAGGATCGCACCCGCCACCGACAATCCGGTTGCCGACGCATGCGCGGCCTCTCAGCACAGCGAGCCGTCAATCCGTAAGCTGTGCCACGTCAGACGGTTGGCAGCGGAGGGGCCTCCCACCGCAGGTAGGGGACGGACATGGCGATGATGCGGCTCCGACGCGAGGACCCGCGTGTCGTCGGGACGTTCCGGTTGCACCGCCGGCTCGGCGCGGGCGGGATGGGCGTGGTCTACCTCGGCTCGGACAAGCGCGGTCAGCGGGTCGCACTGAAGGTGATCCGGCCGGACCTGGCGGAGGATCAGGAATTCCGCTCGCGGTTCGCCCGCGAGGTCTCCGCCGCCCGCCGGATCCGCGGCGGCTGTACGGCGCGGCTGGTCGCGGCCGATCTGGACGCGGACCGCCCGTGGTTCGCCACCCAGTACGTCCCCGGCCCGTCGCTGCACGACAAGGTCAACGAGGAGGGGCCGCTCTCCCCCGCGCAGGTCGCGTCCGTCGGCGCGGCACTGTCCGAGGGGCTGCTGGCCGTCCACGACGCGGGTGTCGTGCACCGCGACCTGAAGCCGTCCAACATCCTGCTGTCGCCCAAGGGCCCGCGCATCATCGACTTCGGCATCGCCTGGGCGACCGGCGCCAGCACGCTCACGCATGTCGGTACGGCCGTCGGGTCGCCGGGCTTCCTGGCGCCGGAACAGGTCCGCGGGGCCGCGGTGACCCCGGCCACCGACATCTTCGCGCTGGGCGCCACGCTCGCGTACGCCTGCACCGCGGACTCCCCGTTCGGGCAGGGCAGTTCGGAGGTCATGCTCTACCGGGTGGTGCACGAGGAGGCGCAGCTCTCCGGGGTGCCGGACGCGCTGGCGCCGCTGCTCGCGTCGTGCCTGGCCAAGGATCCGGCGGACCGGCCCAGCACGTTGTCGCTGTCGTTGCGGCTCAAGGAGATCGCGGCCCGTGAGGCGCACGGTCTGTCGGGCGGCCTGTCGGGGGGTTTGTCCGGGGGGCTGCCGGGAGGGCTTCCGCACAACGGGTCCGGCAGCGGGGCCGGATGGGGCCGGGCGGAGCACCGTCCGTCGGACCGGCCGACCGGGCAGCGGGCCGAGGAGTACGCGCGCCAGCGCACCGAGCGGCGGACGGCGGGCGGCTCCGCGCCGCGCCCGCACGCGTCGCGTCCGCCGGCGCCGCGGGACGGGGCCGGCGGACGGCCGGGCGGACCGGCTTCCGGTGCGGGTACGGGTGCGGGTGCAGGTACGGGTGCGGGCACCGGCGCGAGGAAGAATCCGCGTACCGCGGGGCGGAGTGCCCGACGTGGTCCGGCGGCGCGGCCGACGGGGCGAAACGGTTCGCGCACCCCGGTCCGTACGAACTCCGGCGGACGCCGGCCCGGCCCCGACCGCCGGCTGCTGCGCCAGCGGGTCATCGTGTTCGTCGTGGTGACGCTGCTGGTCGCGCTGGGGATCGCGGCGGCGCAGGGCTGCCAGGGGCCGACCCGGGGGTTGGGGGCCGACGCCATGGAACGGCTGGCTCCGCTTGCTCCGGCCGGGGGCCCGGCCGCTCCGGGTGAAGGTCAGCCGGCGCGGGGCGGGGACGCGGACGCGCGGTAGGGCGGCGCGGGGGCCGGCGGTGGCGTCCGTGGGGCGGGCGCGGAGCCGGGGCTTGGCCTGGCCGGGGGCGGTGGGCGGGCCTTAGGGGCTGGGGGAACAGATCCCCTAAGGGGCGCGAACGCCCCCTCGGGGCCGACAACGTGGCGGGGCAGGCCGGTATTCCGGGGATGGCCCTCGGCGCCCCTCGCGCCGTACGCCCGCCTAAGCCTGACGCCCCGACGTCACCGCGTAGAACGCCACCGCCGCGGCTGCGCCGACGTTGAGGGAGTCGACGCCGTGGGCCATCGGGATGCGGACCCATTCGTCGGCGGCGCGCAGGGCGCCGGTGGTGAGGCCGCCGCCCTCCGCGCCCAGCATCAGGGCGACGCGGTCCAGCGTGTGCGGGGCGACCTCGTCGATGGTGGTGGCCTTCTCGGCAGGGGTGAGGGCGAGCAGCTTGAAGCCCGCTTCCCGTACGACGGACAGGTCCCGGGGCCAGCTCTCCAGGCGGGCGTACGGGACGGAGAAGACCGCGCCCATGGAGACCTTCACCGAGCGGCGGTAGAGGGGGTCGGCGCAGTCCGGGGAGAGCAGCACCGCGTCCATGCCGAGGGCCGCCGCACTGCGGAAGATCGCGCCGATGTTGGTGTGGTCGTTGACGGCCTCCATGACCACGATGCGGCGCGCGCCGGCGAGGAGTTCGGCGGCCGTGGGCAGCGGGGTGCGCTGCATGGAGGCGAGCGCGCCGCGGTGGACGTGATAGCCCGTCACCTGTTCGGCGAGGGCCGGGCTGACGGCGTAGACCGGGGCCGGGACCTCGTCGATGACGTCGCGCATGACGTCGACCCACTTCGAGGAGAGCAGCATCGAGCGCATCTCGTAGCCGGCGTGCCGGGCGCGCCGGATGACCTTCTCGCCCTCGGCGATGAAGAGTCCCTCCGCGGGCTCGCGCCGGCGCCGCAGTTCGACGTCGGTCAGGCCGGTGTAGTCGGCCAGCCGCGGGTCGTCCGGGTCGTCGACGGTGATGATTTCTGCCACGGGGAGATAGTGCCTTGTCGGTGTCGGGGTTCCAATGCCGGGGGCAGCCAATCGGCCGGCCGGCAGCAGGGGTCGCGGCTAGCCGGCCGTGGTCGTCGCGCCGACGGTGACGACGTCGCCGATGACGATGACCGCCGGCGGCCGGACGCCCTCGGAGCGGACCGTCTCGCCGAGGGTGGCGAGGGTGGCGTCGACCCGGCGCTGGGTGGCGGTGGTGCCCTCCTGGATGACGGCGGCCGGGGTGTCGGCGGGGCGGCCGTGTTCGACGAGCTTGGCGGCGATGGCGCCGCTGTTCTCCACGCCCATGAGGACGACCAGGGTGCCGCGCAGCTTGGCGAGGGCGGCCCAGTCGACCAGGGAGCGCTCGTCGTCGGGGGCGACGTGGCCGCTGACCACGGTGAATTCGTGGGCGACGCCGCGGTGGGTGACGGGGATGCCGGCGGCGGCGGGCACCGAGATGGTGCTGGAGATGCCGGGCACGACCGTGCAGGGGATGCCGGCCTCGGCGAGTGCCTGGGCCTCCTCCATGCCGCGGCCGAAGACGAACGGGTCGCCGCCCTTGAGGCGGACCACGGCCTTGCCGGCCTTGGCGTGCTCGATCAGCGCGTTGTTGATGGCCTCCTGGGCCATGAACCGGCCGTAGGGGATCTTCGCGGCGTCGATGACCTCGACGTGCGGGGGCAGCTCGGCCAGCAGGTCGCGCGGGCCGAGGCGGTCGGCGATGACCACGTCGGCCTCGGCGAGGAGGCGGCGGCCGCGGACGGTGATCAGGTCGGGGTCGCCGGGGCCGCCGCCGACCAGCGCCACGCCGGGGGTGTGCGGGCGGCGGTGGTGCGGGGCTGCGATGCTGCCGTCGCGCAGGCCCTCGACGATGGCGTCGCGCACGGCGGCGGAGCGGCGCGGGTCGCGGCCGGTGAGGACCGCGACGGTGACGCCCTCGCTACGCCCGGTGGCCGGGGTCCAGGCGGTGGCCGCCTCGGCGTCGTCGGCGCGTACGCACCACACCCGCCGCTCCTCGGCCTCCTGGGAGGCGGCGGCGTTGGCCTCGGGGTCGTCGGTGGAGATCAGCGCGTACCAGGCCTCGGCGAGGTCACCGGCGCGGTAGCGGCGGCGCTCCCAGCGGATCTCGCCGGCGTCGGCCATCGCCTCGACGGACGGGGTGGCGGACGGGGAGACGAGCACGACGTCCGCGCCCGCGGCGACGAGCGAGGGCAGGCGGCGCTGGGCGACCTGTCCGGCTCCCAGGACGACCACCCGGCGGCCGGACAGCCGCAGTCCGACGGGGTAGGCAGCGTGTTCGGCGACGTGCTCGGCCATGGCGGGGCGGCTCCTTGTGCGGATGGTGCGGGTTCGAGACCGGCTCAGTCGCTGCGGCTCTGGAGCGGCTGATCAGGGATGATACGACCCTCGGGGCGTACGGCCCCGGCCCACAGCCTAGGGGGCTGCGGGCCGGGGGTCATGCGGGGCGGCCGCGTTCCGGCCGCACCGCATCAGCTCTTCTCCGTCACTCCGGCGGAGTCGAAGGTGGCGACCTCGTGCATGGCGCGGGCCGCGCTCTGCACGACGGGGAGGGCCAGCAGGGCGCCGGTGCCCTCGCCGAGGCGCAGGTCGAGGTCGACGAGCGGGCGCAGGCCGAGCTTGTTGAGGGCCGCGACGTGGCCGGGCTCGGCGCTGCGGTGGCCGGCGATGCAGGCGGCCAGCGCCTCGGGGGCGATGGCGCGGGCCACCAGGGCGGCGGCGCCGGCGCTGACGCCGTCGAGGATCACCGGTGTGCGCAGCGAGGCGCCGCCGAGGATCAGGCCGACCAGGGCCGCGTGCTCCAGGCCGCCGACCGCGGCGAGCACGCCGACCGGATCGGCCGGATCGGGCTGGTGGAGTTCCAGGGCGCGGCGGACCACGTCGACCTTGCGGGCGTGCGTCTCGTCGTTGATGCCGGTGCCGCGGCCGGTGACCTCGGCCGGGTCGACGCCGGTGTAGACGGCGATCAGCGCGGCGGAGGTGGTGGTGTTGGCGATGCCCATCTCGCCCGTGAGCAGCGCCTTGTTGCCGGCCGCGACGAGGTCGCGGGCGGTCTCGATGCCGACCTCGATGGCCTTGAGGACCTCGTCCTGGGTGAGCGCGGGGCCCTGGGTGAAGTCGGCGGTGCCGGCCCGGACCTTGCGGGGCAGCAGGCCGGGGGTGGCGGGCAGTTCGACGGCCACGCCGACGTCCACGACGCACACCTCGGCGCCGACCTGGTTGGCGAAGGCGTTGCAGACCGCGCCGCCGCCCAGGAAGTTGGCGACCATCTGGCCGGTGACCTCCTGCGGCCAGGGGGTGACGCCCTGGGCGTGCACGCCGTGGTCGCCGGCGAAGATCGCCACGGCGGCCGGCTCCGGGATCGGCGGCGGGCACTTGCGGGACAGGCCGCACAGCTGCGCGGAGATGATCTCCAGCATGCCGAGCGCGCCGGCGGGCTTGGTCATCCGCTTCTGGCGCTCCCACGCCTCGCCGAGCGCCTTGGCGTCCAGCGGGCGGATGCCCTGGAGGGTCTCCTGGAGGAGGTCGTGCGGGTTCTCGCCGGGCAGCGCGCGGCGGCCGTAGGTCTCCTCGTGGACGACCCAGGACAGCGGGCGGCGCTTGGACCAGCCGGCCTGCAGCAGCTCGGGCTCCTCGGGGAACTCGTCGACGTAGCCGACGCACAGGTAGGCGACGACTTCGAGGTGCTCGGGCAGGCCCAGTTCGCGGACCATCTCGCGCTCGTCGAAGAAGCTGACCCAGCCGACGCCGAGGCCCTCGGCGCGGGCGGCGAGCCAGAGGTTCTCCACGGCGAGCGCGGAGGAGTACGGGGCCATCTGCGGCTGGGTGTGCCGGCCGAGGGTGTGCCGGCCCCCGCGGGTGGGGTCCGCGGTGACGACGATGTTGACCGGCGTTTCGAGGATGGCCTCGATCTTCAGCTCACGGAACTGCTTGGCGCGCGCCTTGGGCAGCGACTTGGCGTACGCGTCGCGCTGCTGCATGGCGAGCTGGTGCATCTTCTCGCGGGTCTCGGCGGACCGGATGACGACGAAGTCCCAGGGCTGGGAGTGGCCGACGCTGGGGGCGGTGTGGGCCGCTTCCAGGACGCGCAGCAGGACCTCGTTGGGGATCGGGTCGCTGCGGAAGCCGTTGCGGATGTCGCGGCGCTCGCGCATCACGCGGTGGACGGCGGCGCGCTCGGAGTCGTCGTAGCCGGCGGCCGGGGGCCCGGCCGGGACCTCTTCCGCCTCGGGGGCGCCGTCGGCGGGGTCGGTCTCCGCGGCGGCGGGCTGCTCGTCAGCGGCCTGCGGCTGGTCCTCGTCCGCGCCCTCACCGCGCTGGAGGAGCGCCTCGGCGTCCTGCTGGTGGGGGGCCTCGTCGACGGGGGCCTCGGCGGGCTCCGCCGCGGCGGCCGGGGTGTCGGCGGGGTCCTGCTCCCGGTCCTGCGGAACGGTGTCGTCCGCGGCGGCCTGCGGCTGCTGCTCGGCGGCCTGCGGCTGTTCGCCGGCCGGCTGCTCGGCGACCTGCTGGGCCGGGATGTGGACGGTGCCGGGCTGCGCCTCGGGGGTGGCCTCGGCGGGGACGTCGGCCGTGGTGGCGGGCTGCTCGTCGGCGGCCTGCGGCTGCTCGGGCACCGGGGCCGGGTCGGCCGCCGGGGCGGCCTCCGCGACCGGTGTCGGCTCCGCTGCCTCTTCCGCTGCTGCGGGCGCTGCCTCGGTTGCGGCCGGTTCCGCGGCCTCTGTCGTGGCTGTCTGCTCTTCCGCCACGGGGGCTGCCACGTCTTCCGGGGCTGCCGCGTCGTCCGGAGCGGCCTCGGGAGTCGCTGCGGACTCAGGGGTCACGGCGGCCTCGGGGGTCACGGCGGCCTCGGGGGACGCGTCGGCGGGAGTGTCCGGGGCGGCGTCCGCGGCGGGTGCCGCGGACTCGCCGGCCGGGGTCGCCGCGCCCTCGGGTGCGTCCGTTGCGGCAGGGGCGGCCGAGGTGTCGGGGGTGACCGCCTCGGGCGGCTCTATGACGGCCGGCTCCTGCTCGACGGGGGTGACCGCCTGCTCGGCGGGGGCGCCGTCCGCGGCACCGGGCAGGTCCACGGGGCCCTGCGGCGCCGCGACGGCCTCGGGGGCGACGGCCTCCGGGGCAACGGACTCAGCGGCCACGGCCTCGGGCTGCGGCTGGGCGGCGGCGTCGGGCGCGTCGTGCCCCTCCGTGGCCTCGACCGCGCCCTGCTCAGGAGCGTCCGCAGCGGGCACTTCCTGGGCGGGAGCGTCCTGGGCGGGAGCCTCCTGGACCGGCGCGTCCGGGGTCGGTGCGTCCGGCGCCGGTGCGTCCGGCGCCGGTGCGGCGGGCTGCTCCGCCGCCGGGGCCTCGACGAGCTCGGCCGGCACGGTCCCGTCCACGGCGCCCTCCGCGGGCTGCGCCACCGGCTGGGGCTGTGCCTGCGGCTGCGCCACGGACTGCTGTTCGGCGTGCTGCTGCTGTTCGGCGGACTGCTCGGGGTCCTGGGCGACGGGCTGCGCGACCGGCGGCGCGGTCTCCTCCGCCGGTGCGGCGGCGGCCTCCGCGGGCGCGACCGCTTCCGCTTCCGCCGCCGGTGCCGCGTCGGCAACCGGGGCCGCTCCCGCGGCCGTTGCGGTCTCCTCGACCGGCGGCACCTCGTCGGCCACCGGCACCTCGTCGGCCACCGGTGCCGGCGCGGCCGTCACGACCGGTTCGGGAGCCGGTACCGGCTCGGGGGCCGGGGCGGGGGCGGCCGGGGCGGGGGCGGCCGTGGCGTCGTTCCAGGCCGGCATCTGGGCCGGGATCTCGCCGAGCTGCGGACCCGGCAACGGGCCCTGGCCGGCGGCCCCGTAGGTCTGCTCGGGGGACAACTGCCCACCGTAGGACTGGCCGCCGTAGGACTGGCCGCCGTACGTCTGCTCGGCGTACGGGGCCGCCTCGGCCTGCGGCTGCGGGGCGGCGTACGCCTGGGCCGGGGCCGGCTGGGCGTCCTGGGGTGCGCCGGGGACCTGCTGGGCGGCCGCGGCGGCCTCCGGGGCCACGGGGGCCGGGGCGGGGACGGGGGCGTCGAAGTATTCGGGGGCGCCGGCGGGCGGGGCGGCGTGCCGGGCGGGGGCGTCGGCGGGACCGCGGTCGGCGAGCGAGCGGACCACACCGCCGGTCGCGTCGGGAACCGGCGGGCCCATGTGCAGCGGGCGGCGGTTGGGCGCGGCCGCGCGGGCCCGGTCCGGCTGCTGGGGCGCCGCGGGCTGCGGGATGCGGACCGCGCTCAGGTCGACGGAACCGGAGTCCCGGCCGCCGGTCTCGTGGTCGCCGGCCTGGGCGGGCATCGGCTCGTAACCGGTGGCCGCCTGGGCGGCGGCGTCGAACGGCACGCCGTGCTGCGGCTGCTGGGCCGGGCCCTGGTGGGTCTCGTGCGGCAGCGGCTGGGCCGCGGGCTGCTCGCTCCAGGCGCCCTGGGCACCCGGCATGAGCAGCAGGTCGTCGTCCTCGACGCCGGGATCGGCCTGGTCGAGGTAGGGGTAGTCGCCCTGAGGGGTCACCATGCCCGGCAGCTCCGTGGATCCGGCGTCGGCAGGGGAGGGAGCGGCCGCCGGCTGCGGCTGCCCGGGATGTCCGCCTGCGTTCTCCGGCTGTCCCTCGCCCGGGACCTGGCCGGTGTCGGTCATGCGTACCCCTCGCCCATTGGTAGTGCTCCTTCCAACCGCTCGTGCGACACGCTCGACCGGGGCGCCCCGACGCCCCGATAGCTAGAACGAGCGAGCACGCCTCGCGGCACGACCACGCTCACAGCTTCATATTCGTCCAAAACCACGGCATTTTCCGGATATTTGGCGTACGAAGCCGAACGTGGAACGGCGGCGCAACGATCCGCCAGCCTACCTCGCGCGGGTTGCCTTCCTGGTCACGGGTGAGGAACGCGATACCCGCTGAGCAAAAACACCACGGACCGCTCGCGTTCGACCCAGACGGAGGTGTCCAGGTCCACGGACTGCAGCAGGGCGCACTCGACGTCGTACCCGCCGTCCGCCAGTGCCCGGCCGAGCAGCTCGGCCTCGTCGCGGGTGGCGGCGTGGGTGACGATCCGTTCGGGACGGCGGGCCGCGCAGGCGGTGACGACCTCCACTCCCCCGCCGCCGATCCGCACGACGTCGGGCTCGGGCAGGTCCTCCAGGATCTGCGGCGCCCGCCCGTGCACGACCTGGAGTTGGACGCCGTGCCGGCGGGCGACGGCGGCGGTGCGGCCGCAGGCGTCCGGGTCGGCGTCCACCGCGATGACCGCGGCGCCGAACCGCGCGGCCTCCACGGCGGCGGCTCCGCTGCCGGTGCCGATGTCCCAGACCAGATCGCCCACCCGCGGTCCGAGGCGGGCGAGTTGGGCGGTGCGCAGCTGGACGGTCTCGCCCTCGGCGAGGGCGCCGCCGTAGGCGCGGTTGGGCAGTCCCCAGCCGCGCGGTCCGGTCGGGTGGCCGACCTCGTGGCCGGCGATCCAGCCGGTGCCCTGGGCCGCGGCGCCGCCGGGTGAACCGCCGACGACGATGACGACGTTGGGGTCACGCCAGACGTGGTCGGCGGCCTTGTCGGATGTGAGGACCGTCACCTGCTCGCGTTCGGTGCCCAGTTCCTCGCAGATGACGAAGGTGCGATGGACGCCGCCGAGCAGCAGGGCGAGTTCGGCGGGGCCGGCGCCGGGCGAGGTGAGCACCGCGACCTTGGTGTGGGCGCGGCAGACGTTGACCGCGCGGCGCAGGTCGCGGCTGTGGGCCACCACGATCTGGGCGTCGTCCCAGGGCATGCCGGCGCGGGCGAAGGCGGCCGCGACGGAGGAGACGGCCGGGACGACCTCGACCTCCAGGCCGTGCTCGGGGGCCCGCAGGGTGCGGACGACGCCGAAGAAACCGGGGTCGCCGTCGGCGAGGACGACGGCGGTGCCGCGGTGCTGGGCGATCCGGCGGGCGGCCAGGGTGACGCTGCCGAGCCGGATCCGCTCGGCGTGCGGCGGGACTTCGGGCAGTGCGAGGTGGTGGGCGGCGCCGGCCACGAGTGTGGCGGCGCCGAGGGCGGAGCGGGCGGCGGCGGTCAGCGGAGAGCCGTCCCATCCGATCACCGTGACCCGGTCGGCCATGCTCGTCAGTCTCCTGGGTCTGCTGTGGGTACGCGGGCGGGGGCGGCCGCGGGGTGGCCGCGGGCCGGTGGCGCGCCGCTGTGGTGCGCCGGACGCAGGTCCGCGCTGGTCGCGCGGGTGCGCGGCAGGCCGAGGGTACCCCGAGAGGTACGGACCTGGGCGCGGGCGTGGGTCAGTTCCACTCGGGGTAGGTGAATCCGTTCGCGTCGGCCATCCGGCCGGGGACCCCGTCGAGGTCCTCGGGCAGCAGGCTCCAGACGATCAGATCGGTGCGGATGTCCGTCCAGCCGCCGTCCTCCGTGCGGCTGCGGGCTATCCAGGCGTTGCGCAGCACGCCCTCGCTGATGCAGCCGATCTTCTGGGCGACCTGCTGGGAGGCGGTGTTGTCGGCGGCGGTGCGCAGTTCGAGGCGTTCGAACTGCTGGTGGTGGAAGAGCCACTGCGCGATGGCGAGGACGGATTCCGAGGCGTAGCCCTCGCCGCGGGCCCAGGGGGCGGTGACGTAGCCGATCTCGGTGGAGCGGATGCGCCAGTCGGTGTTTTCGAGGTGGACCGTGCCGACCAGGCGCTGGGTGAGGAACTCGGTGACGGCGAGGGCGAGGCCGCGGCCGGTGGTGCGGAGCGCGGCGGCCTTGCCGGTGGCCCAGGCGCGGGCCTCGGCGGTGGTGTACGGGTGCGGGAGCGCGGTCCAGGCGGTGACCAGCTCGTCGGACATCATCTCGGCGAGGGCGGGGATGTCGGCCTCCTCGAAGGGGCGCAGCACCAGCCGGTCCGTGCTGAGGGAGATGTCCGGAAAGGTGGATGTCATGCCGCTGCTCCAACGCCGTTGACCGTGGGTGCTCCGGGACGTCGCGGGATGGTTCACCGCGAGGTCACGGGCCGTCTGACCGTCTTGAATGCACCAGCATGCAGCATGGGCCGGTGGGTGTGCCACGCGCCCGGGCCCCGGCCGCGCGGGGTGCGCGGCCGGGGCCCGGTGGTGGCTGGTGGCCTCAGGCCTTGGCGGGACCGAAGGCGGGGATGACCGAGCCGTCCTTGTACTTGTCCTCGATGAACTTCTTGACCTCGGGGGAGTTCAGGAGCTTGGCCAGCTTCTTGATCCGCGGGTCGTTCTCGTTGCCCTTCTTGACGGCGAGGAAGTTGGCGTAGGGGTTGTCCTTGGCCTTCTCCAGCGCGAGGGCGTCCTTGGAGGGCTTGAGGTGGGCGCCGATGGCGAAGTTGCCGTTGATGATGGCGGCGTCGACGTCGTCGATGCGCGGCGCGGTCTGCGCGGCCTCCAGCTCGGTGATCTTGATGCCCTTGTCGTCCTTGACGTCGGTGAGCTTGGCGTCGGCGCCGACGCCGGGCTTGAGGGTGATCACGCCGTTGTCGGCGAGCAGCTTGAGCGCGCGGCCCTCGTTGGACGGGTCGTTGGGGACCGAGACGGTCGAGCCGGACTTGAGGTCGGAGAGCTTGTGGATCTTCTTGGAGTACAGGCCGAGGGGCTCGATGAGCACGTTCTGGACCGGCACGATGTGGGTGCCGTTCTCCTTGTTGAAGGTGTCCAGGAAGGGCTTGTGCTGGAAGAAGTTGGCGTCGACCTGGCCGTCGTCGGTGACCTTGTTGGGGATCTTGTAGTCGTTGAACGGCTTGACGACGAGCTTGAGGCCCTCCTTGGCCGCCAGCTTGTCCTTGACGAAGTCGAGGATGGTGGCGTGCGGGGTGGGGCTCGCGGCGACGACGAGCGGGGCGTTCTTGTCGCTCTTGTCGGTGCTGGCGGTGGCGTCGGAGGGTGCGGAGCAGGCGCTCGCGCCCAGGGCGACGGCGGAGGCGGCGGCGACGGCCACGGTGATCTTGATGGTGTTGCGCACGAAGAGTGCCTCTTTCTTGTTCCCACACGGGGGTGTCCGTGTGCTGTCCGCCCGGCAAAGGGTCCGGGCTCTCGGGTGGTGCGGGTGACGCGGGTGGCTTCGGGGTCAGGCGGCCTCGGTGACGGCCGCCGGCTCCTCGGTGCGGGCGCGGCGCAGGCCGACGCGTACGGGCGAGGAGGGACGGGTGCCGCGGCCGGCGAGCCGGCGGACGACCAGGTCACCGAGCAGCTGGACGCCGGTGACGATGACGATCAGCTCGACGACGGTGATGACCATCAGCTTGGTCTCGTACTGCTGGTAGCCGTAGTTGTAGGCGAGGGAGCCCAGGCCGCCGCCGCCGACCGCACCGGCGATCGCGGAGTAGCCGATCAGCGTGATGACGGTGGTGGTGACGGCCGCGACCAGCGCGGGCAGGGCCTGCGGCAGCAGCACCTTGAAGATGATGGTCCAGGTGCCGCCGCCCATGGCCTGGGCGGCCTCCACCAGGCCGTGGTCGACCTCGCGCAGCGCGGCCTCGACGAGGCGGGCGAAGAACGGGATGGCGGCGATGGCGAGCGGGACCACCGCGCCGGTGGGGCCGATGGAGGTGCCGACGACGATCCGGGTGAAGGGCAGCAGCACGACGATGAGGATCAGGAACGGGAAGGACCGTCCGATGTTCGCGATCGCGCCGAGGACCTTGTTCACCACGGCGTTCTGCAGCAGGGCGCCGCGGTCGGTCAGGTGCAGCAGGATGCCGACGGGGATGCCGAAGAGGACCGCGTAGAACGTCGACCACCACACCATGAAGAGGGTGTCGAGGGTGGCGTCGTGGAGCAGCGGCTGCATCTCGGTCCAGCTCACTTGGCACCTTCCTTCTGGAGCGGGGCGGCGGCGGGCGCCGGGACGGCCGCGGCGGTGTCGGGGACGAGGTCGGCGACGTCGGCCACGTCGACCTGCAGGCCCTGCTCGCGCAGGAAGCCGATGGGGACGACGTTCTCCTCGAAGCGGCCGGGCAGCTCGATCCGCATCCGGCCGATCTGCTTGCCGCCGACGGTGTCCATGGCGGCGCCGAGGATCGAGATGTCGACGTTGTAGGTGCGCGCCAGCTCGGAGATCACCGGGCGGGTGGCGGCCGAGCCGTGGAAGGTGATGTCGACGACGGTGCGGTCGTCGGCGGAGGGCTCGCCGCCGACCGGGAAGAGCTCGCGGGCGAGTTCGGAGCCGGGGGTGGCGAGCAGTTCGGCGACGGTGCCCTGCTCGACGACGCGGCCGTTCTTCATCAGCGCGGCCGAGTCGCAGATGGTCTTGACGACGTCCATCTCGTGCGTGATGAGGACGATGGTCAGGCCGAGCTGGCGGTTGAGGTCGCGCAGCAGGGTGAGGATGGAGCGGGTGGTCTCCGGGTCGAGGGCGCTGGTGGCCTCGTCGGAGAGCAGCACCTTGGGGTCGCCGGCCAGGGCGCGGGCGATGCCGACGCGCTGCTTCTGGCCGCCGGAGAGCTGGGCGGGGTAGGCCTTGGCCTTGTCGGCGAGGCCGACCAGGTCCAGCAGTTCCAGGGCCTTGCGGGAGCGTTCGCGGCGGTCGACCTTGAGGATCTCCAGCGGCAGTTCGACGTTGTCCTGGACGGTGCGCGAGGACAGCAGGTTGAAGTGCTGGAAGACCATGCCGATGTGGCTGCGGGCGGCGCGGAGCTGGGCGCCGGCGCGCTTGCCGCGCCCGGCGATGGAGGTCAGCTCCTGGCCGGCGACGGTGACCGTGCCGGAGGTGGGGCGCTCCAGGAGGTTGAGGCAGCGGATGAGGGTGGACTTGCCGGCGCCGCTCTGGCCGATGACGCCGTACACCTCGCCCTCGCGGACGTGCAGGTCGACGCCGTCCAGGGCGGTGACGTCGCGGTCTCCTGAACGGTAGACCTTGGTCAGGCCCGTTGTGGTGATCACAGGGAATTCCGTCACTGTCGAGTGCTCGGCGGCTCGCCACCGGGCACGGGGCATTCTTGCGAGTGCGGCAGGGGGGAACGGGAGCGGCGGCGGGCGCGGGGCCCGGCTCCTGGTTCCGGTGACGCGGGGCGGCCGTCGCGGTCGGGGACCGGTGCACGGCATGGGGGTCTCGCTTCGGGGCGCGAGGCTCAGGCGGGGGCCCTCAGCGGTCACACATTCGACACATGCAACGAGCACCGGGCGTCAGGTTCGCCTCGGTCGCAGGGGTGCGGTTGCTCGTCGTGGTCATGGCGGCAAGTAAACCAGACGGCTGTGCGGGCCGATCAACCGTGTCCGCATAGCGGACTTCGCTGACCGGCCCGTGGACAGCGCCTCATCCGGCCAGGGTGATCTCCACCGTCCCGTCCGTGGCCTGCGCGGATACCGCCGACAGGTCGGGGACGACGACGTCGGCGAGGAGCTCGGCGGCCGGGTGGGTTGTGGTCAACGCCACGGTCGTCATGCCGGCCGCGCGGCCCGCCGCCAGCCCGGCCGGGGCGTCCTCGAAGACCACGCAGCGGGCCGGGTCCACCCCGAGCCGGCGGGCGGCCAGCAGGAACGGCTCCGGGTCGGGCTTGCCGCGGGTGATGTCGTCGGCGGCTATCAGCTTCTTCGGCCGGATGCCGGCCTCGCCGAGGCGGGCCTCGGCCAGCCGCCGGGTGGCGGAGGTGACCACCGCCCACCGCTCGGGCGGCAGGCTCTCCAGGAGGGCGCGGGTGCCGGGCAGCAGCGTCACTCCGCCGGCGACGTCCTCGACCTCCAGCTGCTCGATCCGCGCCAGCGCGCCGGGCACCTCCCCGGCCGGGAGCAGATCGGCGGCGATCTCGGCGGCCGGACGGCCGTGCAGCTCGACCCGGGCGAAGTCCTCGGGGGCGATGCGGTACTCCCGGGCCCACCGGGTCCAGCAGCGGTGGACGGAGTCGAGGGAGGAGATCAGGGTGCCGTCGTTGTCGAAGAGGAGTGCGTCCGCGTGGATCTTCATGGGGACCGAGCGTATGTGCGGTCCGGGGGCGGGCGCATCGGGCCTTTTGGCCCGTAATAGGGTCTCGGCATGCTTGATGCCCTGACGATCGCGACCGGTGCGGCCGCGCTCGCGCTCGCCGCCTGGTGCGGTTTCGCCGCCTACCGGGACCAGCGGACCATGGACTGGCACTTCATCGGCATGGCCGTGGTGACGCTGCTCGCCGTGGTGCAGCTGGTCGTCGGCATCGTCCAGCTGGCGCGCGGCGAGAAGCCCGCGCAGGGCACGACGATCTTCGTGGCGTATCTGATCGGCGCGTTCGCCTGTGTGCCCGCCGCGGGCTTCATGTCCCTTACGGAGCGCACCCGTTGGGGCTCGCTGACGGTCTCTGCCGGCGGCGTGGTGCTGGCCGTGCTCGAAGTGCGGCTGTTCGACATCTGGGGAGGCTGACGTGACGGCGACCGACCGCACCGCCGAGGAGGGCGCGCCGCGCACCCGGCGAAAGCTGATCACCGGCCCCGGGATCCTGCTGGTCTGGCTGTACGGCGTGATGGTCGTCGGCGCGGTGTCGCGCTCGGTCGTCCAGATCGCCACGGACTTCGACCGGGCCCCGCTGGCGTACGCGCTCTCCGCGCTCGCCGGCCTGGTCTACGGCTTCATCACCTACTCGCTGGTCCGCGGCGGCGACCGGGCCCGCCGGGCGGCGCTGGTGTGCTGTGCGGCGGAGCTGGTGGGCGTGCTGATCGTGGGCACCTGGACGCTGGTGGAGCCGTCGGCGTTCCCCGACGCCACGGTCTGGTCCGACTACGGCATGGGCTACCTCTTCATCCCGGTCCTGCTGCCGGTCACCGGGATGCTGTGGCTGCGCCGGGCGCGCCCGGCCTGACGGCCGGTCCTCCGGCGCGTGCGGCACGACGGCCGCTCCGCGGTGGACGGGCCCGCCCTCACGCGGGCCCGTTCCCCTTCCGCGACGTCCGCGACGTCCGCGACGTGTGACGCGCGAGCCGCTACGCCTGGGCCACGAACTCCTCGGCCGCGGCCTCCTTCTCCAGCGTGACCAGGCTCAGTCGCCGGCTGCGCTCCTCGGTGCCCACGGGCGCGTAGCCGTGGCTGCGGTACAGCCGCAGATTGCCCTCGCTGCGGTGCCCGGTGAAGAGGCGGAAACGGGTGGCCGAGCGCTCCTCGGCCAGCCGCTGCTCGACCGCGGCCAGCAACCGGCCGCCGAGGCCGTGCCGCTGCAGCCGGGGGTGCACGATGAGCTTGGCTATCGCCGCGGTGCCCGACGCGTCGACGGTGCCGCGCACGGATCCGACCACCTCGTCGCCGAGCCGGGCCACCAGGACGCAGCCCTCGCTCAGTTCGGCGCGCAGCGCGGCCAGCGTCTGGGTGAGCGGCTCGATGCCGTAGTCGTCGTACAGCGCGGCCTCCGACTGGTAACAGAGGTACTGCAGTTTGAGGATCTGCTCGGCGTCCTCGTCGGTCGCCGCAGAGATGGTCACGCTGGTGCCCATGCGCGTATGCCTCCCCTTATTCGGTTGGCCCGGGCGCGCGAGGGTGAGAGGGGTGTGCGCCCGGACGTGGTGCCCTGACTTCCGGACTCCCCGGAATGTGGCGGCGGCAATCGCCGCCGGGAGCATTCTGCGCAGGCAATTGGGGCAAGCGGAACGGACCGGCACCGAGCTCCTCTGTGACATTCCCAACTCAGATGAGAGCACGGGGAGGTCAGGGGCCGGTGCCGGTCCGCGGCCGGGCG
This sequence comes from Streptomyces bugieae, assembly GCF_036352915.1. Taxonomy (NCBI): domain Bacteria; kingdom Bacillati; phylum Actinomycetota; class Actinomycetes; order Kitasatosporales; family Streptomycetaceae; genus Streptomyces; species Streptomyces bugieae. The sequence continues at coordinate 41,508 of NZ_JAZBJP010000041.1, read as the reverse complement.
ACCGGTCAGCGCGTGCGGAACTCCGCGGCGGCCAGCAGCGCGGTGTCCGGGTTGTCGGAGAACAGCCCGTCGATGCCGGTGCCGAGGTACGCCTTGAAGACGCCGAGGGAGTCGCCGTAGGCGTTGGGGTCGGTGCCGCGGCGGTGGTCGGTCGGCAGGAACGTGTTCTCGTTACGGACCGTGTACGGGTGCAGGACCAGCCCGGCGGCGTGCGCGTCCTTGACGACGGAGGTGGGCGTGCCGAGCTTGCCGTCCTTGTCCCGCGGGATGATCACGGTCAGGTCCGGGCCGATGCCCTCGGCGAAGCCGGCGATCCACTTCAGGCCCTCGGGCGTGACCAGGTCGGCGACGGTGCGCGGGTCGCCCGCCTCGGTGAAGTCCCACGGGCGGTCCTTGAGCGTGCCCAGCAGGACGACCTTGGGGCAGTCGACGAGCTCGCCGAGGCGGCGGATGCTGCTGGGCTCGAAGGACTGCAGGAAGTTCGGGGAGTTGCGGCGGTGCCGGCCGTGGGCGCGCAGCGCCTTGGCCACCCGTTCCTCCAGACCGAGGCCGAGCTTGCGGAAGTAGGTGGGGTGCTTGGTCTCGATGTGCAGCCAGACCCGGCGGCCCCGCTTGCGGCCCTCCCGCTCGGCCCAGTCGAGGACCTCCTCGAAGGTGGGCACCTGCCACTGGCCGTCGTAGAGGGTGTTGTGCTGCCGGGTGCCCGGTATGCGCTCCTTGGCGCGCAGGGTCTTGAGCTCGGCGAGCGTGAAGTCCTCGGTGAACCAGCCGGTCAGCTGCTGCCCGTCGACGGTCTTGGTGGTCTTGCGGTCGGCGAACTCCGGGTGTGCGGAGACGTCGGTGGTGGCGGTGATGTCGTTCTCGTGCCGGCAGACCAGATGGCCGTCCTTGGTGGGGACGAGGTCCTGCTCGATGACGTCCGCGCCCATGTCGAGGGCGAGTTGGTAGGAGCCGAAGGTGTGCTCGGGGCGGTAGCCGCTGGCGCCGCGGTGGCCGACGATCAGCGGGACGGGGAGTTCCCGGCCCGCCGTGCCGCGCCCGGCGGCGCTCGCCTGCCCGGTCCCGCCGAACACCGCCGCTCCCGCGCCGAGGGCCGCCGCCCCCAGCACCGTCCGCCGTCCCGGCTGCTGCCGCTTCTGCATGCCCACGCTCCTTGTTGTGCGTCGTTCGGTGCGTTCCGGGTGCGCCCGGGCGCTTCCGAGTGCTTCGAGTGCTTCCGGGTGTTTTCCGGCCCGTGTCGAGGCGTGTTGCCCGGGCGCCCGGGGAACCCGGCTGATCGTAGGCACGGACGGGTCATGCCGGGGAGACGCACGACGACTCCGGAGGGAACATGGTGGTAACACACGTCAACCGTGAGTCAACTGTGCGTATCGACCTCATGAACCCGATGTGCGCGCGGGAGTAACCCGCGAGTATCGTCCTGGGCTGCAGAGTTCTGCGCCCGCTTGACGCTCACCAGCCAGCCACGACCCGGAGGGCCCGTTGTCCCGCATTGTGCTCAAGGCGATTCTCGGATTCGTCATGCGTGTCCTTTACCGCCCGAAGGTCGAGGGCATGGAGCGGATTCCGGCGACCGGACCGGTGATCCTGGCCGGCAACCACGTCACCTTCATCGACTCGCTCTTCCTCAGCCTGGTGGTCAAGCGGCCGGTGTACTTCATCGGCAAGGACGAGTACGTCACCGGCACCGGCATCAAGGGCCGGCTGATGGCCTGGTTCTTCACCAGCGCCGGCATGATCCCGGTGGACCGGGACGGCGGCCACGGCGGGGTGGCGGCCCTGATGACCGGCCGCCGGATCCTGGAGCAGGGCAAGGCGTTCGGCATCTACCCCGAGGGCACCCGCTCCCCCGACGGCCGCCTCTACCGCGGCCGTACCGGCATCGCCCGGCTCGCCCTGATGACCGGCGCGCCCGTCGTCCCGTTCGCGATGATCGGCACGGACAAGGTGCAGCCCGGCGGCAAGGGCCTGCCGCGGATCGCCCCGGTCACGATCCGCTTCGGTGAGGCGCTGGACTTCTCCCGGTACGACGGGATGGACCGCGACCGCTACGTGCTGCGGGCGGTGACCGACGAGGTGATGAGCGAGGTCATGGAGCTGTCCGGCCAGGAGTACGTCGACATCTACGCCACCAAGGCCAGGGCCGCCGCCTGATCCGGCGGTCCGACCGGCATCACGAGGGGCCCCGTCCGCAGCCGCGGACGGGGCCCCTCGCGTGTCAGCAGGGCACCCGGAAGCCGCCGGGGGCGCGCTGGCCCTCGGCGCCGCCGGTCCGCGCGGTGCGCAGTGCCGCCTCGGGACGCGGCACCACGCTGCCGTCCTGGAGCAGTTGCTGGCGCGGGGTGACGGTGCCGGTGCGGGCGCCGCGTACGGCGGCGTTCTTGACCGCGACGCGGTTGAGCGGGGCGGGCACCAGCCGCTTCCGGGTCCGTACGAAGGCGATGAAGCTCTCGAAGTCGCGGGTGTGCCGGACGGGGGCGGTGAAGCCGGTGAAGGCGCTGAAGCCGTCCTGGTTGATGAGGGTGTAGGAAGGCGCGGCGAGGCGGTAGCTGCGCCTGAGGTCGAGGGCGGTGCCGTCGATGAGGACCTCGGCGGGGTCCACCCGGCGGCCGACCTTGCCGGCGGCGTCGAAGGTGTAGCGGACGTTGGCGGAGACGGCGAGGGGGGAGAAGCCGAGGCCGCCGCCGGCGGTCGGCGCCCACTGTTCCTCCAGGGCGTCGTGGATCTGCCGGCCGGTGACGGTGACGGTGACGATCGGGTCGCCGAAGCCGACCGCGTTCCAGGCCTGGGCGAAGGTGACGGTGCCCGCCGACTCCTCGTCACGGATCAGGTCCCCGGCGATGACCGCCTGGCCGACGCGCGGGGCGACCGCGATGACGGCGAGGTCGGCGGGGGTGTCGGGGTGCTCGGCGGGGTCGGCCGTCGGGCCCGGTGGCTGCCGGCCCGCCCACAGGGCCCAGTCGGCGACGAGGTTGCCCATGGTCGACTCCCCCAGCGCGTTGCGGCGCCGGGTGAAGGAGGCGGTCTGGGTGCCGATCTTGGTGCGGGCCCGCCGGCTGCCGTAGCCGGCCCAGTAGGAGGCGATCGACCGCAGCTCCGGATCGGGTGCCACGTCGCGGGTGTTGGGGTGGTTGACGGAGGTGGTCAGGTCCCGGACGACCGCCCCGGTGTCCGGGTCGAGGCGCAGATTGATCTCGTTGATGATCTGGCCGTAGCAGCCGGCCTCGACGAAGGGGCGGGGCTCGCCGTCGGGGTCGGGCAGCATTATGGTGAAGGCGCAGTGCCAGTGGCCGGTGACGATGGCGTCGATGTCCGGCGAGGCGCGCAGCGCCAGTTCGTAGGCGGGTCCGGAGGGGTTCTTGCCGCTGGAGAAGTCGCTGCCGGCCACCGCGCCGTCGTGCATGCTCAGCACGATCGCGTTGACGCCGCGTGACTTCAGCTCGGCGGCGCAGCGGTTGGCGGTCTCCAGCTCGTCCAGGGTGCGCAGGCCGGGCTGGTAGGAGCCGGGGAAGGACTCGGTGCCGATGGCGGTGAGGTGGATGAAGCCGATCGGCAGCCGGCGGCCGCCGCCGGCGTCCACGTGCACGATGTTGTACGGCGGCAGGACGCGTTCGCCGGTGGCGTTCCACACCATGTTGGCGCTGTAGTACGGGAAGTCCGCGCCCCGGAAGCGGCGTCCGGTGGAGTCCTTGAAGTCGTCGTCGCGGCCGGCGACCGGGAAGGCGTCGCCGTCCTCCATGTGCGAGGTCAGGAAGCGCGCGGACTTGTCGAACTCGTGGTTCCCGGCGGAGGCGAAGTCCAGGCCCATGGCGTTGAGCGCCTCGATGGTGGGCTCGTCGGCGAAGGCGGCCGCGTCGAACTCCCAGCCGGAGAAGAGGTCGCCGGGAGCGAAGAAGAGGGAGTTGGAGCGGCCGTCGCGCAGCCGCTCCAGGTGGGCGGCCATGTAGGCGACGCCGCCCACGGTGTAGGTCTTCCCGCCGGCGCCGGTGATGACGGAGTGGGCGCCCGGGGCGCCCTGGAGATAGCCGTGCAGGTCGGTGATGTTGAGGAGCTGGACGTCGACGTATTCGTCGGCGGTGGCCGCGTCGCGGGCGTGGCCGGTGGCGTAGGCATTGCTTCCGATGGCGCTCGCGGTGGCCAGGGCCCCCGCGGCGGTGAAGAAGGACCGTCGTCCGATGTCGCGCACTGCGTCACTCTCCTGAGCGGGCCGTCCGTAGGGGGACGACCGGAGAGTCAAACGAGCCGCGCCTGACGGCCGGTCACCAGCGCGCGTACCGGGCGTGAACGGGCGGGGACAGTCGCCCCCAGGGCGTGTCCCGTGGATCATCGCGGGTGCGGGGCGGAGTGATCCACAGGACACGCCCTGGGGCGGGGGTGCGACCGCCGTCCGGCGGAGTGGGCAGGCCGGGTGGCGGGGCTACCGGTTGTCGGCGAGTTCCTGGCCGCGGAGCAGGAACCAGGCGGCGACCGCGGCGGCGAGCAGCACGCCGGAGCCGACCGCGGCCGCCGCGTCCACGCCGTCCACGAAGGAGTGCTGAGCCGCCCTCATCAGGACCGCGCCCTGGTGGGAGGGGAGCTGGACGGCGGTCTCGACGGCGCCGCCGAGCGATTCGCGGGCCGCGCCGACGGCGTGCTCGGGGATGCCGGCCGGGGCGGGGAAGCCGCGGTAGATGCTGGTGACGATGGAGCCGAGCAGGGCGATGCCGAGCGCGGCGCCCAGTTCGTAGGCGGTCTCGGAGACCGCGGAGGCGGCGCCGGCCTCCTCCTTGGGCACGCTGGAGAGGATCACGTCGGCGGTCACGGTGAAGGAGAAGCCTGCGCCGACACCGACGACGAAGAGGATGACGCACATCGCGGCGGTGCCGGTGTCACCGTGCAGGGTGGTGCAGCCGGCCAGCGCGATTCCGACCATGGCCAGGCCGCCGGCCACCACGATCCGTACGGACAGCTTGCGGGCGACCCAGCCGGCGGCGAGCCCGGCGCCCACCGCGCCGACCGCGGCCGGGAGTTCGACCAGGCCGGCGTTGAGCGGCGAGCGCAGCTGCACCATCTGGAGGAACTGGGAGAGGAAGAAGACCAGTCCGGACAGGCCGAGGATGGTCAGCAGGTCGGCGAGGACGGCCCCGGAGAAGCCCCGGTGGTGGAAGAGCTTCATGTTGAGCAGCGGGGATTCCAGGGTGAGCTGCCGGCGGACGAACACCACCAGGGCGAGGATGCCGAGGACGGCGGTCACCGCGACGTCCCAGCGGTAGCCGTCCACCGCGGCTTCCTTGACGGCGTAGACCACGCCGACGATGCCCACGAGGGTCAGCAGCACGCTGGGGATGTCCCAGGGGCCGGGGTCGGGGTTGCGGGACTCGGGGATCACCTTGGCGCCGACCACGACCAGCAGCAGCATCACCGGCAGGTTGATGAGGAAGACCGAGCCCCACCAGAAGTGGCCCAGCAGGAAGCCGCCGAGAACCGGGCCGACGGCCATGCCGGCCGAGGCCATCGCGCCCCAGATGCCGATGGCCAGGCTGCGTTCCCTGGGGTCGTGGAAGAGGTTGCGGATCAGCGCGAGGGTGGCCGGCATCAGAGTGGCGCCGGCGACGCCCTGCAGCGCCCGGGCGGCGATCATCATCTCCGGGCTGGTGGCGTAGGCGGCGAGCACCGACATCGCGCCGAACGCGACCGAGCCCGTCAGCAGCAGCTTCTTGCGGCCGATGCGGTCGCCGAGGCTGCCCATGGAGACCAGCAGTCCGGCGATGACGAAGGAGTAGATGTCACCGATCCACAGCAGTTGGGTGCCGGACGGGCGGAGGTCCTCGCTGAGGAAGGGGGTGGCGAGGCCGAGGACCGTGGCGTCGACGCCGACCAGCAGGACGGCCAGCACCAGGACGGCCAGCGCGAGCCAGCGTCCCGGGCGGGGCTGGTCGTCCACATGGGCCGAACCGGCCCGGCCTGACGCTATGGTCTCGGTCATTTCTCCATGCTCCGTCGGATGCCACCGAGCAGCAGCTCGGCGATCGAGTGGGTGAGGTCGTTGCGGGCGACCCGTCCTTCGTGGACGGCCCAGGCGCCGGCACCGATCAGGCCGTAGAACGCCTCGGTGAACCAGGCGGCGCTCAGGTCGAGGCGGAAGTCGCCGTCCTCCTGGCCGCGCCGGAAGAGGGCGGTGATGCGGGCGTCGAGTTCCGCCCAGCCGGCGTTGATCTCGCCGTCCTCGAAGAGCTGGTTCTCGGTGAAGAGGAAGGCGAGGACGGCGGCGACCGGTTCGGCCTCCCGGATCAGCCGGCGCAGCGCGGCGGGGGCGTCGCCCTGGTCGAGCCGGGCGGTGTCCATCGCCTGCGCGAACCGGGCGATCCCGTGTTCTTCGAGGGCTCTGATCAGGGCGTCCCGTCCGGCGAAGTGCCGGTGCAGGGTGGCGCGGCTGATGCCGGCGGCCCGGGCGATCTCGTCCATCGACGTCGACGCCCGGCGCGTCAGCAGCGCGGCGGCTTCCTTGAGTACCCGTTCACGATCCACGGCCATGAGACATAGGATAGCCGAATGAGACATTGGCGTCTCACACGAGACACATTCCGCGTACACCGACGGCCCGCACCCGGGGTCTTCTCCGGGTACGGGCCGTCGGTACGGGTTCGTCGGTACGGGTCCGTCGGTGCCTACCGCGGCTGCTTGGCCGCCGCCCACTCCTGCTGCCGCACCAGGTCGGCGCGCAGCTCGGCGAGCTGGACCGCCACCGCCGAGGGCGCGGTGCCGCCGCGGCCGCTGCGCGCGGCGAGCGCGCCGGGGACGTTGAGCACCTCGCGGACCTCGGGCGTCAGATGCGGCGAGATCTTGGCGAACTGCTCGTCGGTGAGCTGGTCCAGCTCGATGCCGTGCGCCTCGCACTCCTTGACGCACTCGCCGGCGACCTCGTGCGCCACCCGGAACGGCACGCCCTGCTTGACCAGCCACTCGGCGATGTCGGTGGCCAGCGAGAACCCGGCCGGGGCCAGCTCCTCCATCCGCTCGCGGTGGACGGTCAGGGTGGCCATCATGCCGGTGAACGCCGGGAGCAGCACCTCCAGTTGGTCGCAGGAGTCGAAGACCGGCTCCTTGTCCTCCTGGAGGTCGCGGTTGTAGGCGAGCGGCAGCGCCTTGAGCGTCGCCATCAGGCCGGTCAGGTTGCCGATGAGGCGGCCCGACTTGCCGCGCGCCAGCTCCGCGATGTCCGGGTTCTTCTTCTGCGGCATGATCGACGAGCCGGTGGAGAAGGCGTCGTGGAGGGTGACGAAGGAGAACTCCTTCGTGTTCCAGATGATGATCTCCTCCGCGATCCGCGAGAGGTTCACCCCGATCATCGCGGTGATGAAGGCGAATTCGGCGACGAAGTCGCGGGAGGCGGTGCCGTCGATGGAGTTGCCGGCGCTGCCGTGCTCGAAGCCGAGGTCCTGGGCCACCGCCTCCGGGTCGAGCCCGAGGGACGAACCGGCCAGCGCACCCGAGCCGTACGGCGAGACGGCGGTCCGCTCGTCCCACTGCCGCAGCCGCTCGGCGTCCCGGGACAGCGACTGCACATGCGCCAGCACGTGGTGCGCGAACAGCACCGGCTGGGCGTGCTGCAGATGCGTACGGCCCGGCATCGCCACGTCCGGGTGGGCCTCGGCCAGGCCGATCAGCGCCTCCTGGAGATCGGCGATCAGCCCGCCGATGATCCGGGCGTGGTCGCGCAGGTACATCCGGAAGAGGGTGGCGACCTGGTCGTTGCGGGACCGGCCGGCCCGCAGCTTGCCGCCGAGGTCCGGGCCGAGCCGCTCCAGCAGCCCGCGCTCCAGGGCGGTGTGCACGTCCTCGTCGGCGATGGTGCCGGTGAACGAGCCGTCGGCGACGTCCGCCTCCAGCCGGTCGAGCCCGTCGATCATCCGGGCCAGCTCGTCCTCGGTGAGCAGCCCGGCCTTGTGCAGGACCCGGGCGTGCGCACGGGACCCGGCGATGTCGTAGGGCGCGAGGCGCCAGTCGAAGTGGACGGACGCCGACAGCTGGGCCAGGGCCTCGGCGGGACCGTCGGCGAACCGGCCGCCCCAGAGCCGGACGTCACCGCTGTTGCTGCTCACTGCTGCTCCTCGCAAGGGATGGGATGGTGCGGCCGCCTCCCCACCGCTGGGCGGGGAGGCGGCCGTCGTACGAAGTGTCGTCAGGCCAACGAGCCGGGCTCGGGCCGGGTCGCGGCGGGCTACGCCCGCAGTTGACGCCGTGCCGCGAGCTTGCTCGACATGCCGAAGATCTCGATGAAGCCCTTCGAGAGCGACTGGTCGAAGGTGTCGCCGGTGTCGTACGTCGCCAGGTTGAAGTCGTACAGCGACTGGCCGGACTTCCGGCCGGTGACCACGGCGCGGCCGCCGTGCAGCGTCATCCGGATCTCACCGGACACGAACTGGTTGGCCTCGTCGATGAAGCCGTCCAGCGCCCGCTTCAGCGGCGAGAACCACAGGCCGTCGTAGACCAGCTCGCCCCAGCGCTGCTCGACCTGCCGCTTGTAGCGGGCGAGTTCGCGCTCGACGGTGACGTTCTCCAGCTCCTGGTGGGCGGTGATCAGCGCGATCGCGCCGGGCGCCTCGTACACCTCGCGGGACTTGATGCCGACGAGGCGGTCCTCGACCATGTCGATCCGGCCGATGCCCTGGGCGCCGGCCCGCAGGTTGAGCTCCTGGATGGCCTGCAGGACGGTGACCGGCCGGCCGTCGAGGGCGACCGGCACGCCCTCGTGGAAGGTGATGACGACCTCGTCGGCCTCGCGCGGGGTGGCCGGGTTCTGGGTGTACTCGTAGACGTCCTCGATGGGCGCGTTCCAGATGTCCTCCAGGAAGCCGGTCTCCACGGCCCGCCCGAAGACGTTCTGGTCGATGGAGTACGGCGACTTCTTGGTGGTGGCGATCGGGAGGTCCTTCTCCTCGCAGAAGGCGATCGCCTTGTCCCGGGTCATGGCGTAGTCCCGGACCGGGGCGATGCACTTCAGGTCGGGGGCGAGGGAGGAGATGCCGGTCTCGAAGCGGACCTGGTCGTTGCCCTTGCCGGTGCAGCCGTGGGCGACGGTGGTGGCGCCGTGCTTCTTGGCGGCGGCCACCAGGTGCCGGACGATCGCCGGCCGGGAGAGCGCCGAGACCAGCGGGTACCGGTCCATGTACAGCGCGTTGGCCTTGATCGCCGGGAGGCAGTACTCGTCGGCGAACTCCTCCCTGGCGTCCGCGATCTCGGCCTCGACCGCGCCGCAGGAGAGCGCCCGCTTGCGGATGACGTCCAGGTCCTCGCCGCCCTGACCGACGTCCACGGCGACGGCGATGACCTCGGCGCCCGTCTCCTCGGCGATCCAGCCGATGCAGACGGAGGTGTCCAGGCCGCCCGAGTAGGCGAGTACGACGCGCTCGGTCACGGGTCTCTCCTTACGTGCATTCCTCGATAGGCATAAGTATGCACTCCACCGTATGTTTCGTCAATGAACCGGGAAATGCCCAGGTCAGCGACGCCAGGTCAGTGACGGGACGGATGGATCGACACACCTCGCACCCCCTCAGAGCCCCTTCTCCAGCACCTCGGCCAGCACGGCGACATGGCTGAGCGGCACCTCTTTCGTCGCCGTCAGCAGCGTCAGCGGGCCCTGGCCGGCGAGCTCCCGCAGCCGCTCCAGCGCCTCCCCGGCCGCCTCCTCCTGCGCCAGCTCCGCGCGGTACCGCTCGGCGAAGCGCTCGAACCGCTCCTCCTCGTGCCCGTACCAGCGCCGCAGCTCCGCGGAGGGCGCCACCTGCTTGCACCACTCCGTCAGCCGCGCGTCCTCCTTGGACAGCCCGCGCGGCCACAGCCGGTCCACCAGCACCCGCGCCCCGTCCGCCTTCTCGACCGGCTCGTACACCCGCCGCATCCGGATCCCCGCACCGTCGGATATTTCACCCATATCCCCATCGAAGCACGGAAGCCACCGCCCCGCCGTGAGACCGGGAAGCACCCCTCGGGGACCCCGCTTTGGATTCACGGCGCGGGACAGGGTATTTTTCTTCTGCACGCCCCGGCCGGGACTCCACCGGCCGGCCGCAGCACCGGGACGTGGCGCAGCTTGGTAGCGCACTTGACTGGGGGTCAAGGGGTCGCAGGTTCAAATCCTGTCGTCCCGACGGTGCAAAGGGCCCGAAAGGCCCGGATGAAGGCCCTGCCGCACTTCGGTGCGGCAGGGCCTTCTGCGTTCCCGCGGGCCGGGCCCGGCACCCTCCGGTGGCGTAGCGCGGCGTGCCGGGGCGGCGGCCTCGGCGGGGACCCGGACACGGTACGAACAGGCGCAGGCGTGGACGGCGACGCCGGCCGGTGTGGTGCTGGTCAGCCAGAGCACCCCGCAGCAGCCGCTGCTGCTCTTCAACGCGGTCGGCTGGAATTTTCGCGCGGACCGCTACGACGGCACGCCGGTCCTCCGGCGGGCCAGCGGCTGCTACGTGCTCTCGCCGGTGTGAGGCGGGCGGTTCAGCGGGCCTTCTGGGCCAGACGGAGCAGGTGGTCGGCGAGGGCCTGGCCGCCGAGGGGGTCGCGGCTGATGAGCATCAGGGTGTCGTCGCCGGCGATGGTGCCGAGGATGTCGTGCAGCTCGGCCTGGTCGATGGCGGAGGCCAGGAACTGGGCGGCGCCGGGCGGGGTGCGCAGGACGACGAGGTTGGCGGACGCCTCGGCGGAGATGAGGAGTTCGCCGGAGAGGCGGCGCATCCGCTCCTCCTTGGCGGACTCGCCCAGCGGGGCGCGCGGCTTGCGGTCGCCGCCCTCGCTGGGCACCGCGTAGATCAGCTCGCCACCGGTGTTGCGGATCTTCACCGCACCCAGTTCGTCCAGGTCGCGGGAGAGCGTCGCCTGGGTGACGGACAGGCCGTCGTCGGCGAGCAGCTTCGCGAGCTGGCTCTGGGAGCGGACCGGCAGCCGGTTGAGGATGTCCACGATCCGGCGGTGGCGGGCGGTGCGGGTCTGCGGCACGGCCTGGCCGCCGTTGTACACCTCGTTGTCCTGCGGCTCGCTCATCGGTCTCGTCAGTCTCCGGATCGTTGTTCCCCGTCGGCCCCTTGGCGGACCGTGTTGAGGACGGCGGGGAGCCTCCGCAGGAACGTGTCCGCCTCGTCGTCGGAGACGATCAGCGGCGGGGCGAGCCGGATGACGTCCGGCGCGACCGCGTTCACCAGGAGACCCGCGTCCTGAGCCGCCTGCTGCACACGCGGCGCGAGCGGCTCCGCCAAGACGATACCGAGGAGCAGGCCCGCGCCGCGGACCTGGATGACCATTGGGTCGCCCAGCGCCTCGATCCCGTCCCGCAGCCGCTCGCCGACGCGCTTGACGTTCGCGAGCACGCCGTCCGCCTCGATGGTGTCGAGGACGGCGAGGGCGCCGGCGCAGACGACCGGGTTGCCGCTGAACGTCGAGCCGTGCGAACCGGGGGTGAGCAGGCCGGCGGCGGGGCCGAAGGCGAGGGTGGCGCCGATCGGCAGGCCGCCGCCGAGGCCCTTGGCGAGGGTGATGACGTCCGCCTCGACGCCCTGCGCCTGGGACTCCAGCCAGTGGCCGGTCCGGCCGATGCCGGTCTGGATCTCGTCCAGGACGAGCAGGGTGCCGGTGGCGGCGGTGATCTCCCGGGCGGCGCGGAGGTAGCCGGGCGGCGGCACGACCACGCCGTTCTCCCCCTGGATCGGCTCCAGGACGACCAGGGCGGTGTCGGTGGTGACGGCGGCCCGGAGCGCCTCCACGTCCCCGTACGGGACGTAGCTGACGTCGCCGGGGAGCGGGGCGAACGGGGCCTGCTTGGCGGGCTGGCCGGTGAGCGCGAGGGCGCCCATGGTGCGGCCGTGGAAACCGCCTTCGGTGGCGACCATGTGGGTGCGACCGGTCAGCCGGCCGATCTTGAAGGCGGCTTCGTTGGCCTCGGCGCCGGAGTTGGAGAAGTAGACCCGGCCGGGGCGCCCGCCGGCCAGCGCGAGCAGCCGCTCGGCGAGCGCCACGGTGGGCTCGGCGACGAAGAAGTTCGAGACGTGGCCGAGGGTGGCGACCTGGTCGGAGACCGCGCGGACCACGGCGGGGTGGGCGTGCCCGAGGGCGTTGACCGCGATGCCGCCGAGGAAGTCGAGGTACTCCTTGCCGTCGGCGTCCCACACCTTGGCGCCCTCGCCGCGGACGAGGGGGACGCGCGGGGTGCCGAAGTTGTCCATCATGGCGCCCTGCCAGCGCCGGGTGAGGCCCTCGTTGGTCACCGGCCCCTGATCGTGTGCCTCCTGGCTCATGACTCCCCCTCGGTTTCCGCGTCCGGCACGACCATCGTGCCGATTCCTTCGTCGGTGAAGATCTCCAGCAGGATCGAGTGCTGGACCCGGCCGTCGATGACCCGGGCGGTGTGGACGCCGTTGCGCACGGCGTACAGGCAGCCCTGCATCTTCGGGACCATGCCGCTGGCCAGGTCGGGCAGCAGCTTCTCCAGCTGGGTGGCGGTCAGCCGCGAGATCACCTCGTCGCTGTTCGGCCAGTCCTCGTAGAGGCCCTCGACGTCGGTGAGCACCATCAGCGTCTCGGCGCCGAGGGCGGCGGCCAGGGCGGCCGCGGCGGTGTCGGCGTTGACGTTGAAGACGCCGGATTGGTCGCCGTCATCGCTGCTGCGGGCGATGGAGGAGATGACCGGGATCCGGCCGTCGTCCAGCAGCGCCTGGACCGCTCCGGGGTCGATGTCGGTGATCTCGCCGACCCGGCCGATGTCCACCCGCTCGCCGTCGATGTCGGCGTAGTGCTTGGTGGCGGTCATCAGATGGGCGTCCTCGCCGGTCATGCCGACGGCGAGCGGGCCGTGCTCGTTGAGCAGCCCGACCAGCTCGCGCTGGACCTGGCCGGCCAGCACCATCCGGACCACGTTCATCGCCTCGGGCGTGGTGACCCGCAGGCCGCCCTTGAACTCCGACGGCAGGCCCAGCAGGTCCAGATGGGCGCTGATCTGCGGGCCGCCGCCGTGCACGACGACCGGGCGCAGTCCGGCGTGCCGGAGGAAGACCACGTCCTGCGCGAAGGCGCGCTTGAGCTCCTCGTCGACCATCGCGTTGCCGCCGAACTTGATGACGACGGTCTTGCCGTGGTGGCGGGTCAGCCAGGGCAGCGCCTCGATGAGCGTGCGGGCCTTGGGCAGCGCGGTGTGCTTGCGGGTGGTGGTCATGACGAGTACGCGCTGTTCTCGTGGACGTAGTCGGCGGTGAGGTCGTTGGTCCAGATGACCGCGGACTCGGTGCCGGCGGCGAGGTCGGCGGTGATCCGCACCTCCCGGTAGCGCATGTCGACCTGGTCGCGGTCCTCCCCCACCGAGCCGTTCTTGCAGACCCAGACGCCGTTGATGGCGACGTTCAGCTGGTCCGGCTCGAAGGCCGCTGAGGTGGTGCCGATGGCGGAGAGCACCCGGCCCCAGTTCGGGTCCTCGCCGTGGATGGCGCACTTGAGGAGGTTGTTGCGGGCGATGGAGCGGCCGACCTCGACGGCGTCCGCCTCGCTCGCCGCGTTGATCACCTCGACCTTGATGTCCTTGCTGGCGCCCTCGGCGTCCCGGATGAGCTGCTGGCCCAGGTCGTCGCAGACGGTCCGTACGGCCTGCGCGAACTCCGGGTATTCCGGCGCGACCCGTGAGGCGCCGGAGGCGAGCAGCAGCACGGTGTCGTTGGTGGACATGCAGCCGTCGGAGTCGACCCGGTCGAAGGTGACCTCGGTGGCGTCCCGCAGGGCCCGGTCCAGGACGTCGGCGTCGAGGTCGGCGTCCGTGGTGAGCACGACGAGCATGGTGGCGAGGCCCGGCGCGAGCATGCCGGCGCCCTTGGCCATGCCGCCGACGGTCCAGCCGTCGCCCTCGTACACGGAGGTCTTGTGCACGGTGTCGGTGGTCTTGATGGCGATGGCGGCCTTCTCGCCGCCGTGCTCGGAGAGCTGCGCGGCGGCGGTCCCGATGCCCGGGAGCAGCTTGTCCATGGGGAGCAGGACGCCGATCAGCCCGGTGGACGCGACGGCCACCTCGCCCGCGTTCAGGCCGAGGACCTCGGCGGCCTTCTCGGCGGTGGCGTGGGTGTCCTGGAAGCCCTTCGGGCCGGTGCAGGCGTTGGCCCCGCCGGAGTTGAGGACGACGGCGGAGACCGTACCGCCCTTGAGGACCTGCTCGGACCAGAGGACGGGGGCGGCCTTGACGCGGTTGGAGGTGAAGACGCCCGCGGCGGCCTGGCGGGGCCCGTTGTTGACCACGAGGGCCAGGTCCGGGTTCCCGCTGTCCTTGATCCCGGCGGCGATACCCGCCGCCGTGAACCCCTTGGCTGCCGTCACACTCACGGCGCGACTCCGATCGTCGAAAGTCCCGTGGTCTCGTCGAGACCGAGGGCGATGTTCATGGATTGAATGGCACCGCCGGCGGTGCCCTTGGTGAGGTTGTCGATGGCGCTGATCACGATGATGCGGCCGGCGGCCTCGTCGTGCGCGACCTGGATCTGCACGGCGTTGGAGCCGTGGACGGCGGCGGTCGACGGCCACTGTCCCTCGGGCAGCAGATGGACGAACGGCTCGTCGGCGAGCGCCTTCTCGTACGCGGCCCGTACGGTCTCGGCGGTGACCCCGTCACGGGACTTCGCGCTGCACGTGGCGAGGATGCCGCGCGGCATGGGCGCGAGGGTGGGCGTGAAGGAGACCGAGACCCGCTCCCCGGCGACCGCGCTGAGGTTCTGGATCATCTCGGGGGTGTGCCGGTGGCCGCCGCCGACGCCGTACGGGGACATCGAGCCCATGACCTCCGAGCCGAGCAGGTGCGGCTTGGGGGCCTTGCCGGCGCCGGAGGTGCCGGAGGCGGCGACGATCACGGCCTCGTTCTCGGCGAGCCCCGCGGCGTACGCCGGGAAGAGGGCCAGCGAGACGGCCGTCGGGTAGCAACCGGGCACCGCGATGCGCTTGGACCCCGTGAGCGCGGCGCGGGCACCCGGCAGTTCGGGGAGCCCGTAGGGCCAGGTCCCGGCGTGCTCGCTGCCGTAGAACTGCTGCCAGTCGCCGGCGTCCGCGAGCCGGAAGTCGGCGCCCATGTCGACGACGAGGACGTCCGGGCCGAGCTGCTCGGCGACGGCCGCGGACTGGCCGTGCGGCAGCGCCAGGAAGACGACGTCGTGGCCGGCGAGGACCTCGGGGGTGGTCGTGGCGAGGACGCGGTCGGCCAGCGGGAACAGGTGGGGCTGGAGAGCGCCCAGGCGCTGCCCGGCGTTCGAGTTGGCCGTCAGCGCGCCGATCTCCACCTCGGGGTGGGCGAGCAGCAGACGCAGGACTTCACCGCCCGCGTATCCGCTCGCACCGGCCACTGCCGCTCGTACCGTCATGGACCCTCCTCGTCGATGGCATGACTATACGGACTGCAACAGTTTTATGCAATGCCGTTTCCGTGTCCGCGCCGGTACCGGGCCCTTCGCCCTGCCGCACGTGCGGCCGCCGCCCCGTCCTGCGGGGCGGCGGCGGGCCGCGGCTGTCCCCGGCGGCCGGGTGGTGCCGCGGCTCAGGCGGGCTGCGGCATCTCGTTCTTCAGGGAGGCCCGGATCTGTTCCCGCAGCTCGGGGCTGTCGGTGTGGCCGTGGACGGACATCGCGTGCTCGGTGGCTGCGCGCACCACTTCCTCCTCCTCGCCGGAGATCACGAGGGAGCAGTTCATCTCGCTCGGGTAGTCGCGGCAGTCGATCTTCTTGCGCATGGCGCACCTCCTCCCTTCCAGTGTCGGCGGGCGCCCGGGGCCCGCCGTATACGGCGAATCCCGTATGGCGCGCGCGGGGGCGGGGCTGGTGGAGTGGAAGACGATCTGGTGGCCGCATCGAGGCGACGGGAGGTGCGGGACGTGGCGACTTCGACCTCCGCCGGCGCCCCCTCCGGCGCCGTGGACCAGGAGCGGGTGCAGCGGTTCCTGGAGAAGGTGATCGCCGACGGCGGGGCCGCGGTGGCCGGGCTGTGCACCTCGCTCGGCGACCGGCTGGGCCTGTACACGGCCATGGCCGGCGCCGGTCCGCTCACCTCCGCCCGGCTCGCCGCCCGCACCGGCCTGATCGAGCGCTACGTCCGCGAATGGCTCGACGCCCAGGTGGCCGGCGAGTACGTCACCTACACCCCGGGGACGGACACCTACCAGCTGCCCGACGAGCACGCCGCCGTCCTGGCGGACCCGGACCGGAGCACGTACGCCGCCGGGTTCTTCACCATGCTGCAGGCCGTGTACGCCACCGAGGACAGCCTGATGGAGGCCTTCCGCACCGGCGAGGGCGTCGGCTGGGAGGAGCACAGCCCGGCGCTGTTCGCCGGCACCGCGAAGTTCTTCCGCCCCGGCTACACGGCCGCGCTGGTTCCGGAGTGGCTGACCGCGCTGGACGGCGTGGTGGAGAAGCTGGAGCGCGGTGCGCGGGTCGCCGACATCGGATGCGGCTACGGCTACTCCACGACGCTGATGGCCCGGGCCTTCCCCCGGTCGTACTTCCGGGGCTTCGACTTCCACCGCCCGTCCGTCGAGGCCGCCCGCGGCATCGCGGCCGAGCGGGGACTGGCCGACCGGGTCAGCTTCGACGTCGCCACCGCACAGGACTTCCCGGGCGAGGGCTTCGACCTGATCACGTTCTTCGACTGCCTGCACGACATCGGCGACCCGGGCGGCGCGCTGCGGCACGCCGAGCACGCGCTGGCCGACGGCGGCACCTGCATGATCGTCGAACCGAACGCCTCGGCCAACGCCCAGGAGAACACCAACCCCGTCGGCCGGGCGCTGACCGCCGCCTCGGTCGCCGTCTGCCTGCCGTCCGCGCTGGCCCAGCACGGACCGCAGGCGCTGGGGAACCACGCGGGTGAGGAGGCGATGCGGCGGATCGCCGACGACGCCGGACTCCACCACTGGCGGCTCGCCGCCGAGAGCCCGGTCAACCGCGTCTATGCCGTCGGGCGTTAACCGCGCCTGACGCGCCCGGCCGGTCTTCCCCCGGCCGGCCGGGTGGCACCCCGGGGGCCGGGCGGACCTGCCTTGACGGGCCCCGGCCCCCTCGGCACGCTGGAAACATGACCCCGGCCGCGGAGGTCGGCCTGCGACGGATCCTCGCCGTCGTGGACCTCCTGATGGATGCCGTCATCGATGCCGTCGACGAGGAAACCCTCGTTCCGGTGCTGCTGCCGCTGCTGCTCGGGGCGGTCCCCGGCGACAGCATCGTCTGGTCGCCGCACGCCGGGACCACGGAGCGTCCGCTCACCGTCCCCGCCGGGCTGCTGAGCCAGGACATCCGCGACGCCTTCGACCGCGAGGCAGCCGCCGACTCCCTCGTGCTGCACACCACCGTCGGCCCCGGCACGCCGATGCGCCGCTCGACCCTGCAGACCCGCCGCGAGTTCCACGCGCTGGCCGCCTACCCGGACGTGTACCGGCCGCTCGGCGCCGAACAGCAGCTCGCGATGTCGTTCCCGGCCGGCCGCGCCGACGAGCCGCCGCGCAAGGTGTGCGTGGTGATCAGCCGGGACGGCAGCGACTTCTCCGACGACGACGTGGCCACCGCCGCGCTGCTGCGCAGCCGGCTCACCCGGGTCCTCACCCGGCTCGCCCCGGCGGGGCCCGCCCCGCCGCCGGTCACCCGCCGGGAGTCCGCCGTACTCACCCTGCTGGCCCGGGGCCTGACGAACCAGCAGATCGCGCACCGGCTGGCGATCAGTCCGCGCACGGTCGACAAGCACCTGGAGCACGTCTACGCGAAGCTGCGGGTCGGCAGCCGTGTCGAGGCGGCGAACGCCTGGCTGACGCGGGACGCGGCGGCGGTACGGCCGGTCCGGTAGCGGCCCCGCCCGTCCGCCCCTGTCGTCGTCAGTCGTCCAGCCGGTCCGGGTCGGCGGCCACCGACTCCCAGAACTCCGCGTGGGCCCGCTCGTGCAGCACCCCGAGGCGCAGCAGCCGGGCCCGGGAGCGCTGCCGGGAGCCCTCGGCCGGATCGAGGGCCGCGCGCAGCGACGCGTAGTGGGCGAGCCATCCGCGGTGCCGTTCGGCCTGCCGGGTGGCCAGCGCGACGATGTCCGCGGCGGCCCCGAGATCGGCGAAGAACAGCTTCAGCTGGGCCGGATCGCGGGTCTCCGCCTCGGGGGTGTCGGGGTCGGCCAGCCAGCGTTCCAGGGCGGCGCGGCCCTCCGGCGTGAGGTGGAAGATCCGCCGGCGGCGGCCCGCCGTCTCGGTCTCCTCGCGCAGCAGACCGGCCCCCGCCAGCTCCGCCGGGATGCGGTACAGCTGCGCATGCAGGATCGGCCAGAAGGGCTGGATGTCGTCCTCGACACGGGACTTGAGCTCGTACGGCGTCATCGCGCCGTGCCGGGCGATCAGACCGAGCACGACGTATCTCGCCGGGCTGTACTCCGCCATCCTCCGCCGCCTCCCACTCACCTTGACACCCTCTCATTGAGACCATACCTTCCCTCTCACCGAGACCATCTCAATGAGATGATGGAATCTCGCAGCGCCCACGCCATGTCACACAGGAACGGGGAACCCATGCCCAGCCGCAGCACCACGACCGCCGTCCGTCCGCACCCCGAACTGGCCGAAACCCTCGACCGGTTGGCGCCGCGACCCGCCGACCCGTACGCCGACATCGACGCGGTCCGCAGCGGCTTCCGGCAGCTCATGGCACCGCTGATGCCGGCCCACGACCCGCGGGTGACCGTGCGGGAGCTGACCGTCCCGGGGCCGGACGGCAACTCCCTCGACGTACAGGTGCTGCGCCCCGCCGGGGCCGAGGGGGTACTGCCCGGCGTCCTCTACCTGCACGGCGGCGGCTTCGCGTACGGGGAGCTGGACGGGCCCAGCCCGATGGCGCGCAACGCCTGTGCCGCGGCGGGGGCGGTGGTGGTCAACGTCCACTACCGGCTGGCCCCCGAGCACCGCTACCCGGCCGGGGTCGAGGACTGCTACGCCACGCTGGAGTGGATGGCCGCGGCGGCCGACGAACTCGGCATCGACCGCGGGCGGATCGCCGTCACCGGCGCCTCCGCGGGCGGCAATCTGAGTGCCGCCGTCTGCCTGATGGCCCGCGATCGCCAGGGGCCGCGGATCGCCTTCCAGTGCCTGCTGATCCCCTGCCTGGACGACCGCGACCGGACCGCCTCCCGGCGGCGGATCGGCGACCCGCGCATCATCAACGGCCTGGGCATCGCGCGCACCTGGGACACCTACCTCGGCCCCGGCCGCGGCCCCGACACCCCCGCCTACGCCGCCCCCGCCCGGGCCACCGACCTCGCCGGACTGCCGCCCGCGTACGTCCTGACCTGCGGCCTCGACCCGCTCCGCGACGAGGGCCTGGAGTACGCCCGGCGCCTCATGGAGGCGGACGTACCGGTCGAGGTCAAGGATGTCCCCGGCGCCTGGCACTTCTTCGAGGCCTACGCCCCGGAATCCGACCTGGCCCGCCGCACCACCGACCACTGGCTGACCGCGCTGCGCACCGCCCTCACCTGACGGGACGGACTCGCCGGCGGCCCGGTGGCCGCCGGCCCGCCGGGGCTCAGTGGGGAACGGAGCGCCGGCGGTAGGTCACCTTGTTGTCCTGGACCCGGGTGACCTCGACGGTCAGCTGGCGGTCCCGGCCGATCGGGAAGTGCGCCGTACAGCGCACCGCGGCGGACCGCACCGGCCGCAGGTCGCCCGAGCAGTGCACCGCGTCCGGGCCGCTGCGGAACGGCAGGGTGAGCTGCCCGCTGAGGGTGCGGGCGATCTCGGAGCGCGGGACGGTGTGGGTGCCGTCGTCGACCTCGCTGGTCGCGTCCCGGCCGTACAGCTGCGGCACGACGAGCACGAGGAGGGCGGCGCCGGCCGCGAGGAGGGCGGTGAGCAGGCCGAGGAGCAGCCCGCGGCGGGGCGGCGGCTGACCGGTCACCGCCGTCAGCCCCGGGCCCGGCGGGCCCGCCGGCGGTGCACGCCGGCTCCCCAGCCGGCCGCGCCGAGCAGCGCCAGGCCGCCGAGCACCGCCGCCGTCCGGTCGCCGTCGCGGCCGGCCGCCCCGCCGAGACCGGTGCGCGAGCCGCCCTGCGGGAGGTACCGGCCGGAGTCATCAAAGAGCGCGGAGTCGTCGGGCCCGGACTGCTCGGAGAGCCCGGAGTCGTCGGGCCCGGACCGCTCGGAGAGCACGTCGTCCGCCTGGGCGCCGTCGTCGGGGGCCGGGCCGCCGGAGAAGGCTCCGGTGCCGTCGGAGACCGGGGTGGCCAGGAGCGCGCCGTCCGTGACGGTCAGGGTGCCGGTGGCGGTCTTCGCCGCCTTGCCTCCGCCGCCGTCCTCCTCCCGGGCGCCGGCCGCCCCGTACACCGCATGGTGCTGCCGGGTGGCCGTTTTGCCGCCGCAGACGACGGTGACCCGGTACGTGCCCGGGGCGACACCCTGCGGCAGCACCGCGGTGGCGCCCGCCTGGCCCGCCACGGCGGACAGCCGCAGGACCGGGAGGGCGGGGCTGTCGAAGCGGGCCTCGGCGGGCCCACCCGCGCAGATGCCGCCGTCGTACACCGAGAAGGCCCCGCCGGGCGCCACCCGCTCGGGCTGGACGGTCACCGCACCGGAGGCGTCCGGCGCGAGCCCGGAGGCCGCCTTGGACGCGGCGCCGCTCACCGCCTCGCCCGCCGCGTCGGTGGCGGCGTCCGCACCGTCCCCGTCACCGAAGAGCAGGACGGACACCGCCAGACCACCGGCCGCCAGCGCATAGAGAGGAATGTGGCTTATGTGCATACCCCACAGAGAAGCGCCCCGCCCGGCGGCCCGCACCTCGATGAACACCTCGGCCGCCGCCCATGACCGGGGCCAACGCCCCGGCCGGCACCGTTCGCGCAGGTCACACCGGGTGTCCATGCCCCGGACAGCGGAACTCGCGGGCTGGGCTTTCCGGGTGGTGACGGTCCGTGACGGGGAGTGAGGGGGTGGGGTCCGGTGTCGCCGCCTCTACGCCTCCAGCCGGAGGTCCCATTTGCCGGAGCGGCCGGCGAGGGTGACCACCGACAGCGGCTGGACGTCGATCCGCCAGTACGCGTGCGGCGGCGCCTGGAGGGCGTAGACCAGGGCGGCCCGGACCACGCCGGGTTCGGCGACCGCGAGCAGCCCGGCGGCGTCCTCGACCGGGCGGGTGTCCAGCCAGCCTCCGACCCGGGTGATGAAGGCCAGCAGCGACTCCCCGCCGTGCGGGGCCGAGCGGGGGTCGGCCAGCCAGGTCTCGACCGCGGCGGGCTCGGCGGCCGCGACCTCCCCCAGCGTGCGGCCGCGCCAGCGCCCCATGTCGCAGTCGCGCAGCGCCGGTTGGGGCAGCGGGCGCAGGCCCAGCCCCTCCCCGGTCTCCCGGCAGCGCGCGGACGGCGAGCAGTAGCGCAGCTCGGCGGCGGCGAGCCGGCACAGCACGGGCGCGGCCCGCTCGACCTCCTGCCAGCCCACCGCGTCGAGCGGGCGGTCGTCGTCGAACTGCGTCGCGAGCAGCGCGGAACTGCGGGCCGCGGCCAGCAGCGAGAGTCGAACGCTCATTCGCCGATGGTAAGAGGAGGACCGGCCGGCGGGACCTCGCTTGCGCAGATCCTGAGCGGCCCGCCTCAGATTCCGAGCGGTCCCGGGTCGATCAGCCCGAGGGTCATCCACTGCTCGGGCGCCACCAGTGGCCGGAAGCCGACCTTCTCGTAGACGCCGTGGGCGTCCTTGGTGGCGAGCGTGAGCCGGTTCAGCCCGCTGGGCGCCAGGTGGTCGGCTATGGCCTCGACCAGGGCCGTGCCCAGCCCCTTGCCGCGGTCGTCCCGGCAGACGTAGACGTCGCAGAGCCAGGCGAAGGTGGCGTGATCGGTCACGACCCGGGCGTACGCCACCTGGCGGCCGGAACCGGACGCGTACAGCCCGAAGTTGAGCGAGCCCGCGACGGCGCGGTCGTGCAGGGCCCGCGGCCGGTCCAGCGCCCAGTAGGCGTCGGTGGCGAGCCAGGTGTGGACCAGGTCGGCGTCCAGGCGGGCCGGGTCGGTGGAGATCTCGTAGCCGTCGAGGGCGTGCGCGTTCATCCCGGGAGATTCCCAGAAGGACGGCGGCGGCGTCGAACCGGTGTGCCCCCGGACGCCGTCACCCGACGGCCACCCCCAGTTCGCCGCAGGCCGTGCGCAGCCGGCGGACGCCCTCGGTGATCTCGGCCGGGCCGGCCGCGGCCGCGAAGCTCAGCCGGAGGTGCCCGGCCGACGGCTCGGCGGCGAAGTACGGGCGGCCGCCCGCGACCGCCACCCCGGCGCGCAGCGCCGCGTCCGTCAGCGCGGCCTCGTCGGCACCGTCCGGCAGCCGCAGCCACAGCTGGTAGCCGCCGCACGGCACGTACGGGCCGCCGTCCGGGCCGGGGATGCCGGCGTATGCGGCGCCGGGCCCGGCGAGGGCCGGCAGCCGGTCCCGCAGCGCCGCGGTCAGCGCGTTCCGGCGGGCGGTCAACTCCCCCGCGATGAACCGGAGATGGCGACCCCAGGCGGGCGATCCGACCAGCTCCAGGGCGGTCTCCTGGAGCGGCTGGGGCACGAAGAAGTTGTCGACGACCTGGATGGCGCGCAGCCGGTCCCGGACCGGACCGCGGGCGGCCAGGGCGGCCACCCGCAGATTGGGCGAGGTGGCCTTGGTCAGGGAGCGGATGTGCACGACGGTGCCGTCCCGGTCGTCCGCCATCAGGGTCGGCGGCAGCCCGGCCGCGTCGTCGTGGACCAGCAGCCGGGCGAAGTCGTCCTCGATCACGAAGGCGCCGGCCGCCCGGGCCACCCGGAGCACCTCGCGCCGCCGCTCGGCACAGAGCACCGCCCCGGTCGGGTTCTGGAACAGCGGCTGGCAGACGAAGAGCCGGGCGCCGCTGGCCCGGAAGGCGTCGGCGAGCAGGTCCGTCCGTACGCCGTCCGCGTCCACCGGGACCGGCACCGGGCGCAGCCCGGAGGCACGGGCGACGGCGAGCATGCCGGGGTAGGTGGGCGATTCGACGAGTACGGGTGCGCCGGGCGCGGCGAGCGCGCGCAGTGCGGCGGTCAGCGCGTTCTGGCCGCCCGCGGTGATCTGCACATCGCTCGCGGCGAGCGCGCCGCCGGGGCCGCCGATCTCCCGGGCGAACCAGGCGCGCAGCTCCGGTACGCCGTCGACCGGGGGCCGCGTCCAGGCGCCCGGCCGGCGGCCGGCCCGGGCCAGGGCGGCGGCGAGGGCGCGTTCGGGCTGCAGATCGGGGTGCAGATAGCCGCCGTTGAGCTCGATGACGCCGGGGGCCGGGCGGGCGAGGGTGGCCACCACGCCCGACGCGTCGACGCTGCGCGGCACCTGGTCGCCGCCCGGTTCGGCGCTGAGCGCGATCTCCTGCCAGGAGGTGTCGACCGGCCGGGGGGCCGCGACGGCGGGCTCGGCCCGGAAGGCGCCGGCGCCGGGCCGGGTGGTGACGAGTCCCTCGGCGACGAGTTCGGCGAGGGCGCGGGAGACGGTCACGGGGCTCACGCGATGCCGCTCCACGAGGGCCCGGCTCGACGGCAGCTTCTCTCCCGGAGAGTAGCGCTTCAGTTCGTTCCTCAGGCTCGCGGCCAGCTCAGCCACGCTGCTACGCTCTTGCATGAGAAGCAACGATAGCGCTACTACCGCCACGGCGATAGCGGTGAACGCCCCCGCCCCGTCCTCCGCGACCGCCGTCGCCGGCCCCGCCACCGCCGCTTCTGCGACCACCGCGCCGGCCGGTCGCACCCCGGCCGGCCGCGGGGCGCTGCTCGCCGGCCTGGGCGTGGCGTCCTTCTCCCTCACCTTCCCCGGGACCGCCTGGGCGCTGGAGGGCATGGGGCCCTGGACCGTGGTGATGCTGCGCAGCGTGCTGGCCGCCGCCCTCGCCGGCAGCGCGCTGGCCGTCCTCCGGGTGCGCCTGCCGGAGCGCCGCCACTGGGCCGGGATCGCGGTCGTGGCGGGCGGCGTGGTGCTCGGCTTCCCGCTGCTGACCACCCTGGCGCTGCAGACCTCCACCACCTCCCACGCGGCCGTCGTGGTCGGCCTGCTGCCGCTGACCACCGCCGCCTGCTCGGCCCTGCGCACCGGTGCCCGCCCGTCCCGCACCTTCTGGGTGGCGTCCCTGGTCGGTGCCGCCGTCGTCCTCGGCTTCGCGGTGCAGCAGAGCGGCGGCGCCCCGGGCCGGGGTGATCTGCTGCTGTTCGCGGCGCTGCTGGTGTGCGCGGCCGGCTACACCGAGGGCGGCCGGCTGGCCCGCCACATGCCGGGCTGGCAGGTGATCGGCTGGGCGCTGGTGCTGTGCCTGCCGGTGACGGTGACGGGCGCGGCGGTCGCGCTGTCCACCGAGCCGCTGCGGCTGACCGCGCACGCGGTCACCGGGCTGCTGTGGCTGGCGGCCGGTTCGCAGTTCCTGGGGCTGATGGTCTGGTACCGCGGGATGGCCGTGATCGGCGTCTCCAAGGCGAGCCAGCTCCAGCTCGCCCAGCCGCTGCTGACCCTGGTGTGGTCGGTGCTGCTGCTCGGCGAACGGCTGCCGCCGGCCGCGCCCCTGACGGCGCTGGCGGTGCTGGCCTGCATCGTGGTGACCCAGCGGGCCCGCGGGTGACCGGCCCGGGCACGGCGCCCCGGCCCGGCCGCCGGTTCCGGGGAACCGGCGGCCCGCTCCCCGGGTGCGCCGCGCCCCCGCGGACGTAAACTTGCCGCGATGGCAGATAGCGCGCCGTCCGGGCCGCGCCAGGCCCGTAACCCCTGAAACCGTTGGCCGTTCAACCGCTCGGCCGTCCCCTCGTCGGCCGTTCGGGTCGCATGGCCGCCCGAAGCGGGGAGGACCCTGATGCACGCGACCAAGGGCGACCGGCTGGTGGTGCACGGCAGGACCGTCGGGCACCACGACCGGGTCGTGGAAATCGTCGAGGTACTGGGCACGAACGGCGATCCGCCCTACCGCGTCCGCGCGGAGGACGGACACGAGGCGATCGTGTCGCCCGGGCCCGACTCGGTCGTCCGGCACGCCAAGACCTCCGACGTCGAAACCGGCCGCTGACCCCCCTCGACCGACCGGCCGAGGACCCACCGGGGCCCCGCGGCCCCGCCACCCGACCCGCGCCGCGCGGACCGGCCCGGGGCACCGCCCCTAGGACCGTGCCGCGCTGCCGTAGTGGTCGCGCACGACCCGGGCCAGTGCGCCCACCCGGTCCTTGGCCACCTCCTTCGCCGAGAAGTAGACGTGCCCGCCGACCTGGGGGTAGCGGCGGGCGAAGGTGAGGTGGCGGGAGAGTTCCGCCGGGTTCTTCCAGCCCGCCGGCTGGCTGTCGCCCGCCTTGTACAGCGCCTCACCGATGTAGAGGTCGACGCCGGTGCCGTCGACGGTCCGCGACCACCACGGCACCAGTTCGGCGTAGTCGGCGGCCTTGGTGCCGATCGGCCAGTAGACCTGCGGCACGATGTAGTCGAGCCAGCCCTCGCGCACCCACCGGCGGGTGTCGGCGTAGAGGTCGTCGTAGGCCTCGATCCCGGCCTGGGTCCGGGAGCCGTTCTTGTCCGTGGCCTGGTTGCGCCAGACCGCGAACGGGCTGACGCCGAACCGCACCTTGCGGCCCTCCTGTTGGCCGCCCTCGCCGAGCCGCTGCGCCATCTCGTACACCAGCCGGTCGATGTTGTCCCGCCGCCAGTCGGCCCGGTTGTCGAAGTCCTCGCCATAGGTGTCGTAGGCCTCGTCGTCGTCGAAGCGCTTGCCGGCGACCGGATACGGATAGAAGTAGTCGTCGAAGTGCACCCCGTCGACGGAGTAGTGCTCCACCGCGTCGAGCATCGCGTCCTGGACGAACGTGCGGACCTCGGGCAGACCGGGGTTGTAGTACAGCTTGCCGCCGTAGGGCACGATCCACTCGGGGTGCCGGCGGGCCGGATGGTCGGCGGTCAGCCGGCCCGGGTCGGTGTGGTTGGCGACCCGGTACGGATTGCACCAGGCGTGCAGTTCGAGGCCGCGCCGGTGCGCCTCGCGGACCGCGAAGTCCAGCGGGTCCCAGCCCGGATCGCCGCCCTGCCGCCCGGTCAGCGACTCGGCCCAGGGCTCGTACGGGGACGGCCAGAGCGCGTCCGCGGCGGCCCGCACCTGGAAGAACACCGTGTTGAGCTTGTGCGCGACCGCCGCGTCGAAGTGGGCGCGCAATTCGCGCTGCTGCGCGGCGGCGGTCAGCTTCGTGCGCGAGGGCCAGTCGAGGTTGCCGACGGTGGCCAGCCACATCCCGCGCATCTCGCGCCGTGCCGCTCCCCCGGCCGGTCCGGCCGCCGCCCCCAGCAGTGAGCCCGCCATGCCGATCGCCGCCCTGCCGAACACCCTGCGTGTGATCCGTCTCATCAAAAGTCCCCAGATTGTCCGGTTCGTCCCGTCCTGCGGGCTCAGAATGCCCGCCCCGGAAGCCATGACCCAGCACCGCGCGGAGTAACGTCGGGGCCGAGGCGGCCGCCGGACCCTTACGGCGTACCGCCGCTCCCGAAGATCAGCGAAAGGCACGAGGTGACGGACATCGAACGCGTCGGAGTGGTCGGTTGCGGCCAGATGGGCGCAGGCATCGCCGAGGTGTGCGCCCGCGCCGGGCTGGACGTCATGGTCGCCGAGACCACCGGCGAGGCCCTGGAGCTGGGGCGTACCCGCCTGACCAACTCCCTCGGCAAGGCCGCCGAACGCGGCAAGATGACCACCGAGGAACGCGACGCGACGCTCGACCGGCTCAGCTTCACCACCGACCTCGGGGAGTTCGCCGACCGCGACCTCGTCATCGAGGCCGTGGTGGAGAACGAGCAGGTCAAGACCGAGATCTTCCAGGTTCTCGACCAGGTCGTCAGCCGCCCGGACGCGATCCTGGCGTCCAACACCTCCTCGATCCCGCTGGTGAAGCTGGCGGTGGCCACCTCCCGCCCGGACCAGGTCATCGGCATCCACTTCTTCAACCCGGCGCCGGTGCAGAAGCTGGTGGAGCTCATCCCGGCGCTGACCACCGGCGAGGAGACCATCAAGCGCTCCGAGGCGCTGGTCCAGAACGTGCTGGGCAAGCACGCCATCCGCGCCCAGGACCGCTCCGGCTTCGTGGTCAACGCGCTGCTCATCCCGTACCTGCTCTCCGCGATCCGGATGTTCGAGTCGGGCATCGCCAGCCGTGAGGACATCGACAACGGCATGGAGCTGGGCTGCGCCCACCCGATGGGCCCGCTCAAGCTGTCCGACCTGATCGGCCTGGACACCGTCGCCTCGGTCGCCGCGTCCATGTACGAGGAGTACAAGGAGCCCCTGTACGCCGCTCCCCCGCTGCTCCAGCGCATGGTCGACGCGGGCCGCCTGGGCCGGAAGTCCGGTTCGGGCTTCTACCCGTACTGAGTCCGGACCCCGCACACCCCAGGGCCGGCGGACACCGTCCGCCGGCCCTTCGCCGTTCACCGGGCATCAGGCACCCGGGCGTCGCCATGTTCCTCACCCGCTGCGCCCGTTGAGGGTGGTGAACCCCGCTCCCCACGGGGCGTGCACTCCCGCGGCGGGGATCGGTACGGCCGGATCGTGGTCCGTGCCGTCCGCGCAGAGCAGCACGAACGCGACGTCGTCCGGCAGCCGCCCGCCCGCATGCCGCAGCAGCGCCTCCCGTACGTCGTCCACCACCCCGGCCGGCGAGGGGCCGGGCGCCCCGCCGGCCGTCGCCACGCTGCGGTGCAGCCGCTGCGTCAGCGGGAAGAACTCCCCGGCCCGGTCCCGGGCCTCCACCGCACCGTCGGTGTGCAGGAACAGGCCCTCCCCGGGCCGCAGCCGCCCGCAGCACACCGGTGCCTCGTCCGCGGGGAGCGGGAACAGTCCGAGCGGCGGCATCGGCTCGCCCGGGGCGAGCGGCGTCACCGGGTCCACCGCCCGCCACACGATGCGGTACGGCCAGGGGTGCCCGCAGTTGAGCGCCGTCACCGCGCCGTCCGGGGCGATCTGCACCAGCAGCAGCGTCACGAACTCCTCCCCGGCCGGGCCCGCCGCACCGCCGCCGTCCGCCGGGTCCGCCCGGCGCGCCCGCTCCCCCAGATGCCGCTGGTGCGCCCGCTCCAACCGCCCGAGCACACCGGCGAGTTCGGGCTCGTCGTGCGCGGCCTCGCGGAAGCTGCCGAGCATCGCCCCGACCGTGCCTATGGCCTCGAGGCCGTGCCCGCGGACGTCGCCGATCACCGCCCGGACGCCGTACCGGGTCCCGACGACCTCGTAGAGGTCCCCGCCGACCACGGCACCCTCGCTCGCGGAGAGGTGGTCGGCCGCCAGGACCAGCCCGCCGATCCGTGGCGGCAGCGGCCGCAGCAGGACCCGCTGGGCGGCCGTGGCGACCTCGCGGGTGCGCTCCAGCTCGCGCAGCAGCCGCTTCCTGCGGCCGGCCGTCAGATAGCTGGCGCCGACCACCGCGAGGACCGCCGCGCAGGTCATCACGCGGGTACCCGGGCCGGGGCCGGCGTCGTTCGCGCCGAACGGGACCAGGGCGGCCAGCGCGCACACCCCGCCGAGCACAACGCACTGCCGGCGGCCGGTACCCGCACAGGCGATGGCCGGCGCCGCGGCGAGGAGTTGCAGCAGCCGGCCGCCGGTCGGCTCGCAGAGCTCCCAGGTGACCACGCCCAGCACCCAGAGTCCGGGCAGCACGAGGACGAAGCCGCGCCGGGCACGGCTCGCCCCGTCGCGTGCGCCTGCCCTCGCCCAGGCTCGGATCATGCCGATGGTCCCCCCAGCCGGTGGTTCTGGTTCGACCGGATCGATTCTCGCGACGTTCCGTATCCGTTCCACGACGAAACGTACATCACCACCCGATTGGGTGATGGTGTATGGATCGGATCGTCGACAAAACGACGCGGCACGCGAAGAGGGCGTGGACGGCCGTTGCCGTCCACGCCCTCCACCGGGCTCGTGCGCGGATCAGCCGCGCAGCACCGCTCCGGTCCGCTCCACGGCCGACGCCACCGCCGCGTCCCGGGCGGCCGACGCCTCCTCCGCGGTCAGCGTGCGGTCCGCGGCGCGGAAGCGCAGCGCGTACGCCAGCGACTTCTTGCCGGCCCCGAGCTGCTCACCGGTGAAGATGTCGAACAGCCGCAGCGACTCCAGGAGTTCACCGGCGCCGTCGCGCAGCGCGGCCTCGACGTCCGCCGCCGGGACGGTGTCGTCGACGACGAGCGCCACGTCCTGGGTGGCGACCGGGAACGAGGAGATCTTGGGCGCCTTCAGCGGGCCGGTGCCGGCCCGCTCCAGACGGTCCAGGTCGATCTCCATCGCGCAGGTGCGCTCCGGCAGGGACAGCGCCTTGATGACCCGCGGGTGCAGCTCACCGGCGTTGCCGACGAGGACCTCCTCGCCGTCGACGACGGCGATCAGCGCCGCGCACCGGCCCGGGTGGAACGGCGCGTGCTGGTCCTGACGGACGATCAGCTCGACGCCCGCCTCACGGGCGACCGTACGGCCGGCCTCGATGGCGTCCGCCCAGTCGGACGGTCGGCCGCCGCCCCACCAGCCGGGCTGCTCGCGGTGGCCGGCGAGGACCACCGCGGCGCGCCGCGGCTGCTGCGGCAGCGAGGCGTCCAGCGAGGCGATCTCGTCGTCGGTCGGCCGGCGGTCGACGACCAGCCGGCTGGCCGGCTTCTCGTCACCGCTCGCCCGGAAGACCGGACCGGTCTCGAAGAGCGCGAGGTCGTGCGTGCCCCGGCCGTAGTTGCGGCGCAGCGTGCCCAGCAGCCCGGGGATCAGCGTCGTGCGGAGGTCGGGCTCCTCGTCGGAGAGCGGGTTGACGAGGGTGACCGCCGAGCGGCGCGGGTCGTCCGGCTCGATGCCGAGCTGGTCGAGGACGTGCGAGCCGGTGAACGGGTAGTTCAGCGCCTCGACGTAGCCCGCACCGGCCAGCGCCCGGCCGACCCTGCGGTGCAGCCGCTGACGCTCCGTCAGGCCGCGGCCGGCCGGCGGCTTCGGCAGGGTGGAGGGCAGGTTCTCGTAGCCCTCCAGCCGGATGACCTCTTCGGCCAGGTCGTTGGGGTCGGAGAGGTCCGGCCGCCAGGACGGCACGCTGACGACCAGCTCGTCCTGGCCGTAGACGTCGCAGCCGACCTGCTGGAGGCGGC
Organism: Streptomyces bugieae; assembly: GCF_036352915.1. NCBI lineage: Bacteria > Bacillati > Actinomycetota > Actinomycetes > Kitasatosporales > Streptomycetaceae > Streptomyces > Streptomyces bugieae. Next base: position 11,414 of record NZ_JAZBJP010000041.1, on the reverse strand, counting down.
GGACGACGGTCTCCCGGCCGTAGGTGACGCCGGCGACCTTGTCCGGGTGGTCGGCCGGGATGGTGATCGTGCGCGGCCCGCGGGGCGAGACGACCTCGGTCACGCCTTCCCCGGCGGTGCCGCCGGCGAGCAGCACCAGCAGGTCGACGGTGCGCTGGGCCGCCGCCGACGCCGCCTCCGGGTCCACCCCGCGCTCGAAGCGCTTGGCCGCCTCGGAGGACAGCTTGTGCCGGCGCGCCGTACGGGCGATGGCGATCGCGTCGAAGTGCGCGGCCTCGATCACGACGTCGGTGGTGCCGCGCAGCCGGCCGGTCTCCGGGTCGGTGACCGGCGCGGCGATCTCGGTGTTGGCACCGCCCATGACACCGGCGAGCCCGATGGGGCCGCGGTTGTCGGTGATGACCAGGTCCTCGGCGTCCAGCGCGCGCTTGGTGCCGTCCAGGGTGGTCAGCTTCTCGCCGGGGGTGGCGCGGCGGACGCCGATCGGGCCCTCGACCGTGGCGCGGTCGTAGGCGTGCAGCGGCTGGCCGAGCTCCAGCATCACGTAGTTGGTGATGTCGACGGCGAGCGAGATCGGGCGCATGCCGGCCTTCTGCAGCCGGCGCTGCATCCACAGCGGGGTGCGGGCGCCGGGCTCCAGGCCGGTGACCGTCCGCGCGGTGAAGCGGTCGCAGCCGATCGGGTCGGCGACCTGGACCGGGTAGCCGGCGGCGTTCGGCGGCGGGACGTCCAGCAGCGCCGGGTCGCGCAGCGGCAGCCCGTAGGCGGTGGCGGTCTCGCGGGCCACGCCGCGCATCGACAGGCAGTAGCCGCGGTCCGGGGTGACGGCGATGTCCAGCACCTCGTCGACGAGCTCCAGCAGCTCGATGGCGTCGGTGCCGACCTCGGTCTCCGGCGGCAGCACGATGATGCCGTGCGAGCCGTCGTCGCCCATGCCCAGCTCGTCGCCGGAGCAGATCATGCCGTGCGACTTCTTGCCGTACGTCTTGCGTGCGGCGATCTTGAAGCCGCCGGGGAGCTCGGCGCCGGGGAGGACGACCACGACCTTGTCGCCGACGGCGAAGTTACGGGCGCCGCAGACGATTTCCTGGGGCTCGCCGGTGCCGTTGGCCCGGCCGACGTCCACCGTGCAGAAGCGGATCGGCTTCTTGAAGCCCTCCAGCTCCTCGATGGTCAGCACCTGGCCGACGACGAGCGGGCCCTTGAGGTCCGCGCCGAGGCGCTCGACGGTCTCGACCTCCAGGCCGACCGCGATGAGCTTTTCCTGTACGTCCCGGCCGGTCTCCGTCGCCGGCAGGTCGACGTACTCCCGCAGCCAAGAAAGCGGGACCCGCATCAGATCTCCATCCCGAACGGCCGGGTGAACCGGACGTCGCCCTCGAACATGTCGCGCATGTCTTCCACGTTGTGCCGGAACATCAGCATCCGGTCGATTCCGAACCCGAAGGCGAAGCCGCTGTACTTCTCCGGGTCGACGCCGCAGGCGATGAGCACCTTGGGGTTGACCATCCCGCAGCCGCCCAGCTCGATCCAGCCCTCACTGGAGCACGTGCGGCACGGACGGTCGGGGTTGCCCACGGACTCGCCACGGCAGACGTAGCAGACCATGTCCATCTCGGCGGACGGCTCGGTGAACGGGAAGTAGTTCGGCCGCAGCCGGGTCTTCATGTCCGGGCCGAACAGCGCCCGGACCATGTGGTCGAGGGTGCCCTTGAGGTCGGCCATGGTCAGGCCCTCGTCGACGGCGAGCAGCTCGATCTGGTGGAAGACCGGGGAGTGCGTGGCGTCCAGCTCGTCGGTGCGGTAGACCCGCCCCGGGCAGACGACGTAGACCGGCGGCTCGCGGTCGACCAGGGTGCGGGCCTGGACCGGCGAGGTGTGGGTGCGCAGCACGACGCCGGACTCGTCGTCCTGGGCGCCGTTGGCCTTGACGAAGAAGGTGTCCTGCATCTGGCGCGCCGGGTGGTCCGGCACGAAGTTCAGGGCGTCGAAGTTGAACCACTCCGCCTCGACCTCGGGGCCCTCGGCGATCTCGTAGCCCATCGCGACGAAGACGTCCGCGACCCGCTCCATGAACGTGGTGAGCGGGTGCCGGGCGCCGGCCGGGACGCGGTCGTAGGGCAGCGTGACGTCCACCGCCTCCTCGACCAGCACCCGCGCGTCGCGCTCCGCCTCCAGCTCTTCCTGGCGGGCCTTGAGCGCCTGGTTGAGGCGGCCGCGGGCCTGGCCGACGCGCTTGCCGGCGTCCGCCTTGGCGTGCGGCGGCAGGGCGCCGATCTCCCGGTTGGCGAGGGCGAGCGGCGAGCGGTCGCCGGCGTGGGCGACCTTCACCTCGCGCAGCTCCTCCAGATCGGCCGCGGCGGCGATGGCGGCCAGCGCCTCGTCCAGCCGGGCGGCGATCTCTTCCGGTTTCAGGGCTTCGACCTCGACAGGGTCGTACGACTTATTGGGTGCGGACATCTCTTCCCGTGCTTCCGGTGGACTGGCTTGGCTTGGCTCGCTTCGCCTCGGCTCTTCGATCACATGGGTCGTATGCGCCGAGCCCGCGCTGCGCCCGCGATGCCTGTGCGCCAAAGGTGCCAAAGGTCAAGTCTAAGGGGGACGGGCCGCGCGGCAGGCCCGAGGTCCCCTGTGCGGGGCGCCCGCCGCTTCCCCTCAGGCCAGGAAGGCCGGAGCCGCGACGGGCAGACTAAATCGGAACTGGGCGCCGCCGGCGGGCGCCCGGCCGACCGTGATCGTGCCGCCGTGGGCCTCGACGATGCCCTTGACGATGTAGAGGCCCAGGCCGGTGCCGCCGCGCTTGCTGCCCCGCCAGAAGCGGGTGAACACGCGGCTCATCGACTCCTCCGGGATGCCGGGGCCCTCGTCGCTCACGGTGACGCTCGTCCCCTCCGTGCTGGTCGCGTCCGTTACCGGTCCGACCTCGATGGTGACCGTTCCCTCGCCGTGGCGCACCGCATTTTCCAGGAGGTTGCCCAGCACCTGGTCCACCTTGTCCGGGTCCGCCCACAGATCGGGCAGGGGTTCCCGCATCCGGATCAGGAAGCGGTCCGGCCGCTGGCCCGCGGTGGTCTGGGCCTGGACGTGCCGGCGCACCGCGGCGAGCATGTCGACCCGCTGCCGACGCACCTCCAGCCGCCCGGAGTCGATCCGGGAGATGTCGAGCAGCTCGGCGATCAGACGGGTGACGCGGTTGGCGTCGGCGTCCACCGTCTCCAGCATCAGCCGCTTCTGGTCGTCGGTGAAGCGTTCCCACTTCTGGAGGAGGGTGGCGGTGAAGCCCTTGACGGAGGTCAGCGGCGAGCGGAGCTCGTGGGCGACGGTGGCGATCAGCTCGGCGTGGCTGAGCTCGGTGCGGCGCCGGGCCTCGGTGCCGCGCAGCGCGATCACCAGCCGCTCGACCGGCCCGCCCGGCCGGCCGCGGACGTAGCGGGCGGAGACCAGCACCTCGCGGCCGCCGAGCAGCAGATTGCGCTCGGGCTGGCCGCGGCGGATGGCCAGGCCGCCGTACGGATCGGTCAGCCGCCACCACCGGCGGCCCTCGATGTCCTGGAGCGGCAGGGCCTCCTCCAGGGGGCGGCCGAGCGCGTCCTCGGGGGCGAGGCCGGTGATCCTGGCGGCCGCGGCGTTGAAGCAGCTGACCCGGCCGGTCGCGTCGGCGACCACCAGGCCGTCCGGAAGGTCGTCGGGGTCGAGCCCGAGCCCGGTCTCCGGGGCGGTGGACGCCACCGCGCGGGCCGGCGGCGGGCCGCCGGGCGGTCGGTCGGACGGGCTGCCGTCAGCGCGTGCTGTGATGCCGGAAGTCCTCACACTCATCCCCGTTACCCCCTTCCGGGCCCCCGGGCACGCAAGACTACTAGCTCGCCTCGGATGTGCCGGGCGTTCCGGTGGACGCCCCTCAGGCGGGTGACGCGGAGCGGCAGCCGCCGGGGCCGCGCTGGGCGCGGGCCGAGGCGTAGAGGCAGACCGCGGCGGCGGTGGCGAGGTTGAGGCTCTCGGCCCTGCCGTGGATGGGGACGCGGACGACGGCGTCGGCGAGTGCCCGGGTCTCCTCGGGCAGGCCCCAGGCCTCGTTGCCGAAGACCCAGGCGGTGGGCCCGCCCATGGAGCCGGCGTCCAGCTCGGCGTCCAGGTCCCGGTCGCCGGCGCCGTCCGCGGCCAGGATCCGTGCGCCGGCGCCCTTGAGTCCGGCCACCACCTGCTCGACCGGTACGCCGACCGCGACCGGGAGGTGGAAGAGGGAACCGACCGACGCCCGTACGGACTTGGGGTTGTAGAGGTCGACGGAGGCGTCGGTGAGCACCACGGCGTCCGCGCCGGCGGCGTCCGCGCAGCGCAGCACCGTACCGGCGTTGCCGGGGTCGCGGACGTGGGCGAGCACCGCGACCAGCTTCGGGCGGGCGGCGAGGATCTCCTCGAAGGGCGAGTCGAGGAAGTGGCAGACGCCGAGCAGGCCCTGCGGGGTGACCGTCTGGGAGATGTCGCCGATGGTCCGGTCGTCGGCGAGGTGCACCCGGACCCCGGCCGCGCGGGCCGCCCCGACGATCTCGTGGTGCCGCTCGGCGGCCTCGACGGTGGCGAACAGCTCGATGAGCGTGGCGGCGCCGTCCGTGCGGTGCGCGATGGCCTCCCGTACGGCCTGCGGGCCCTCGGCGATGAACCGGCGCTCCTTGCCGCGGAAGGCGCGGCGGGCCAGCCGCCGGGCGGCGGTGACGCGCGGGGAACGCGGGGAGATCAGCTCGGGGGTGCCCATGGGCGGCGGCTCGCTTCTGTGGTTCGGTGCGGGGGCCGGGGCCTGGCGGCCCGGGCCGGAAAAGCGGCGGACCCGCAGGCCGGGGCCTGCGGGTCCGATCACGACGGCGCCACGACCGCGTCGGTCGTCACGGCCACGTCGTCAGGCTGGTGTTGTTCAGGCAGCCTTCGGGGCGTTGACGTCGCTCGGCAGGGCCTTCTGGGCCACCTCGACGAGCGCGGCGAACGCGTTGCTGTCGTTGACCGCGAGGTCGGCCAGGATCTTGCGGTCCACCTCGATGTTGGCGGCCTTCAGACCCTGGATGAAGCGGTTGTAGGTCATGCCGTTGGCGCGGGCAGCGGCGTTGATGCGCTGGATCCACAGCTGACGGAAGTCGCCCTTGCGCTTCTTGCGGTCGTTGTAGTTGTAGACGAGGGAGTGGGTGACCTGCTCCTTCGCCTTGCGGTACAGGCGGGAGCGCTGGCCGCGGTAGCCGCTGGCCTGCTCGAGGATCGCCCGGCGCTTCTTGTGGGCGTTGACTGCCCGCTTGACGCGTGCCACTTGTTAACTCCTTGTAGCGGGGCCGTGGTTGTCGTCACACAGCCCGAATCGATTGAGTCCCGGTCCGAGTCGCGCACCCCGCCCGGTCAGCGGGGCGCGGCGACTCACTTGCCGAGAAGCTTCTTGATCTTCGCGGCGTCGCCCGGGGCCATCTCGGCGTTGCCGGTGAGGCGACGCGTCACGCGGGACGACTTGTGCTCGAGCAGGTGGCGCTTGCCGGCGCGCTCACGCAGCACCTTGCCGGAGCCGGTGACCTTGAAGCGCTTGCTGGCACCGCTGTGCGTCTTGTTCTTCGGCATGCGCCGTTCTCTCCTCGTCAGTGGCGCTCCCACCGGCACGGGCCGGCTGGCGGGAGCGTCAGATGTATCGGTTGGTGTCCGGGGCGGGTTGCCCCGGCATGAATCCGGGGCTCTCGCCCATGGATCACGCCTCGGCGGGCTCCCCGGCGGGCTCCTCCGCGGGAGCACCACCCTGGCGCTCCGCCTTGCGGGCGGCCTGCGCCTCACGGGCCTCGGCCATCGCCTCGGTCTTCTTCTTGTGCGGACCGAGGACCATGATCATGTTGCGGCCGTCCTGCTTCGGGTTCGACTCGATGAAGCCGAGCTCCTGGACGTCCTCCGCGAGCCGCTGCAGCAGTCGGAAGCCCAGCTCGGGGCGGGACTGCTCGCGACCACGGAACATGATCGTGATCTTGACCTTGTCACCCTGCTTGAGGAACCGGACGACGTGACCCTTCTTGGTGTCGTAGTCGTGCGGGTCGATCTTCGGCCGGAGCTTCATCTCCTTGATGACCGTGTGCGCCTGGTTCTTGCGCGCCTCACGGGCCTTCATGGCCGACTCGTACTTGAACTTTCCGTAGTCCATGAGCTTGCAGACCGGCGGACGGGCGTTCGCCGCCACCTCGACCAGGTCGAGGTCGTACTCCTGCGCAAGCTCCAGGGCCTTGGCAAGCGGCACAATGCCGACCTGCTCGCCACTGGGACCGACGAGTCGCACCTCGGGGACGCGAATCCGGTCGTTGATGCGGGGCTCGGCGCTGATGGATCCTCCTCGGTAGCACCACGCGACGGCCTGGCGGACTGCCGCGTAACGTCTGTTCGGTGTGACCAACCGCGCCGGTACATGAAAAATGCCCCGGACGGGACACAGGCGGGGCTCCACATAGATCTGGAGCACCGCCGCGAAGTCTCCGCGGGGCGCAGCCGGACCGTTGACCCGCCAACCTGAGGTCGGCCGGGTGGGAGAACGGAGCCTCCACTTGTGGGCCGGTCACATGCGTGTCCGGCCGGTCGGAACACCAGAATACACGAGTCAAGCCCCGGCCCCCACTCGTACGCCGCCGCGCGGGCGCCGCCCGTCAAGGGTGACACTCCCGGGCGCCGGGCCCGAGGAGGGGGGCCATAGGCTGGAGCCGACCCCTCCTCAGGAAGAAGCCCTTAAGACATGAGCGACCAGACCCCGCAGCCGTCCGACGCCCCCGAGCCGTCCGGCGCCCCGCACGCGGCGAGCCCCGACTTCGATGCCATGACCCGGGACATCGCGGACGTCCCGGCGGTCGAGGTGATCACCACCGTCGCGGTGCATCTGATGAGCTCGGCGGCGGTCAACCTGGGGCTCGCCGAGGGCGGCGAGACGCACAAGGACCTCGACGAGGCGCGCAAGCTCATCCAGGCGCTGGCCGGCCTGGTCACCGCCAGCGCCACCGAGATCGGCTCGTACCACGCGGCACCGCTGCGGGACGGCCTGAAGTCGCTGCAGCTGGCCTTCCGCGAGGCCTCGGTCGTCCCGGACGAGCCGGGTCAGGGCCCCGGCGAGAAGTTCACCGGGCCGGTCTACGGCTAGTCCGCGCCCCTTCGCGCGACGCGACGAGCCCCGGCCGGTGCGGCCGGGGCTCGTCGTGTTCGGTGGGCCGGTTCGCCGGGCCCTCCGAGGTCAGACCCGTTCGCCGGGGCCAGCGGTGGGCTCGCGGGGCGAGACCTGGTCGGCGACGAGCACCGGTTCCTGCGGCGGGTGGGTGACCTGGTGGACCACCGCGGCGATCGCACCGCCGATCAGGGGCGCGACGATGAAGAGCCACAGCTGGGTGATGGCGGCGCCGCCCGCGAACAGCGCCGGGCCGATGGAGCGGGCCGGGTTCACGGAGGTGCCGTCCAGCGGGATGCCGATGAGGTGGACGGTGGCCAGTGCCAGACCGATCGGCAGGCCGTCGAAGCCGATCACGGCGACCCGGTGGGTGACCGCCAGCACCACGAAGACGAACAGGAAGGTCATCACTATCTCGGCGACGAAGGCACCGCCGAGGTTGAGGTGCACCGCCGAACGGTCGCCCCAGCCGTTCGTGCCGAAGGCCCCGTGGGTCTGCAGGCCCGGGACCTGCTTGGCGACCAGGAAGAGCAGCGCGGCCCCCACGACGGCGCCGAGGATCTGGGCGATCCAGTACTCGACGGCCGTACGGAGGGTGATGCGGCGGGACAGCAGCATGCCCAGGGTCACCGCGGGGTTGACGTGGCTGCCCGAGATCGGGCCGAGCGCGTAGGCCAGGGCCACCATGGTGAAGCCGAAGGCCAGGGCGATGCCGAAGGTGCCGATGTACTCGCCGGCCAGCACCGCCGAGCCGACGGCGAAGAACACCAGGAGCAGCGTGCCGAGGAATTCGGACACGACGGTGCGGGTCACGACCGAAGGGGTCTCCGTTTTCTCCATGTGGGCCCTCCTCGCGTGGATCTTGAGCTCTCCTCGCATTGTGCGGCCCAGGAGGCGAACCCGCCCGTCGGCGATCACCCGGACCGCCGTGGCACGGGACCGGGACGGAGCCCGTCAGCGCTGGTAGAGCGGTTCCCCGGTGGTCGCCGCACCGGGCGGCAGGAGCGCCAGGTCCAGGCCCCGTACGAGCCGGGCGCGCAGGACCTCGTCGGAGGCCAGCGCCTGCGCCAGCCGCTGGGCGACCTCGGCGGTGGGGGCGTCGGCGGCCAGGCCCAGGGCGAGGGTCCCGTCGGTCTCCCGGGACGGTGCGAGGCGGGCGGCGAGGACGGCCGGCTCGGCGGCGAGGAGGGCGCGCAGGGCCTCGGTGACGGCCGGGTCGGCGAGCGGGTCGGCGGTCGTCCGGCCCTCGGCGAGGGCGCGCAGCGCGGGGCCGGTGAGCTGGTAGGTGACCGGGCCGGCCAGGTCGATCACGACGGTGTCGGCCTTCTCGTGGGAGGCGGCCAGCAGCGCCTGCTGGAGCGGTACGGCCACCGGCCGGGCGTCCGGGCGCCAGCGGTGCAGGGTCTCCGTGCCGGTGAAGGCGGGGAGGGCACGGCGGCCGTCCGGGGCCTGGAGGGTGGGCACGGCCATGTCGCTGGTCTTCTCGTGCCGCAGCCCGTCGGGTCCCGTCTCGACCTCACCGAGGATCGCGACGACCGGCACGAGGAGGCGGGCGCCGGCCAGGGCGGCCAGCAGCGCGGGCTCGGCGGACCGGTCGGCGCCGTAGGCCGCCAGGGCCGCGGCGAGGGCGGGATCGGCGGACCCGTCGTCGTCGGAGAAGGGCGAGTCGGGAATGTTCTTCTGCACGTGCCCGAGCGTATCGGGGCCTCGGCGGACGTTTTCGGCTGGCCCGTCGTGGTGGTTTCTCGCCGTTGTGCTTTGCGGTGCCGCGTACGTACCTGGCTTTCCCGCCGTGGGGCTTGCTCGCCGTTGCGCTTTGCGGTGCCGCGTACGTACCTGGCTTTCCCGCCGTGGGGCTTGCTCGCCGTTGCGCGCTTTGCGGCGCCTCGCACGTACCCGTCTGCGGCGCCGTAGGGGTTCTCGCCGTGGCGCCTGCGGCGGGCTGGGTTGTTTTTGGGTGCGGTGACGGGCCTCCGGGGCCGGTTGTGGGGACTGCTGACGCTTTACGTCCCCACAACCGGCCCCTCCGGCCCGTCCCCTCCCGTAGGAGGGGACGTTAAGGACGGTGGGGGCTGGGGCGGGTTCGCCAGAGGAGGGTGGCCGCTGCCACGAGGGCCACACCCGCGGCACCGGTGGTCCATGGGAGCCAGTTGGTCGGGGTGTCCTCGGGGGCGGGTGTGGTGGGGCCGGGGCCGAAGTACTGGTGGCCGTAGGCGGCGGGGGACGGCTTCTGGGGGGTGGCCCGGAGGCCGTCCGCGGCTCTGAGGGCGGCGGCGGGGTCGATCAGGCCCGCGCCGTAGTCGTCGTCGCGGCCGCCCTGGGGCGTGTCCTGCGCGGTCGACGTGAGCAGGCGGCGGATCTGGGCGGGGCTCAGGCCGGGATGCGCGGAGCGGATCAGGGCGATGGCGCCGGAGGTGAAGGCCGCGGCGGGGCTGGTGCCCCAGCCGGAGAGGTAGCCGTCGTTGTTGCCGGCCATGAGGATGTCGTCGCCGGGGGCGCTGACCGTGGCGTACCAGTGGCGGGTGGAGAAGTGGGCGCGGTCGCCCTGGCGGGTGACGGCGGTGGTGGCGATGACGCCCGGGTACGCGGCGGGGTAGGAGACGTGGTTGCCCTTGTCGCCGCCGTTGCCCGCGGAGGCGACGACGGAGATGCCCTTGCCGAGGGCGTACTGGATGGCGGCGTCCTCGCGCGGCTCGGGGTGGGCGGACTCGCTGTCGTCACCCAGGGACATGCTGATGACGTCGGCGCCGTGGTCGGCGGCCCAGCGGATGCCGTCGGCGAGCGCGCCGGCCTTCTCCGTGCGGGCGCGTTCGCGCTGCGGGTCGTTGTCCTCCAGGATCACCCGGACGGGGAGGATCTTGGCGGCCGGGGCGATGCCCAGCACGCCGTCCTGGCGGCCGGCGCCGTGGCCGTGGCCCGCGATGACGCTGGCCATGCCGGTGCCGTGCCGGGCCCAGGCCGCGTCGCCCGGGCCGGCGCCGAAGCCGACCAGGTCCTTCTCGGGCAGGACCTGGCCCTTGAGGTCGGGGTGGTTGGCGTCGACGCCGGTGTCCAGGACGGCGACGGTGACGCCCTCGCCCTTGGTGGTGCGCCAGGCCTGCTGGGCGTGGACGGCCTGCAGGCCCCACTCCTGGGCGCGGATGGCGTCGGCCCGGGCGGGTACGGCGGGCAGGACGGTGAGCGCGGCGGAGGCCAGGGTGAGGGCGGCCGCGCGCAGCGGGGTCTGCGTCATGGCGCGTCCTCCCTGGGCTGGGTGGGGGTGCCGGCTGCCGTGCGGAAGTCGTTCTCGATGCGGTCGGCGAGGTCCTTGGCGTCGTGGCCGAGCCCGGATTCGGCGGGGGCGGTGGTGGTGCCGGGGCGGACCGCGGCCTCGGCGGGCTGCGGCTCGGTGACGGCGCGGCCGTCGGCGAAGCCGGAGACCGCGTAGACGATCACCGGGACGTCGGTGAGCACCCGGACGGTCCAGCTGGCCCGCTGGGGGCGCCCGAAGCCCTCGGCGGGGGTGCCCTTGGGGGCGTACGGCACCGGCATCAGGTCGGTGCGGTCGGCCAGGCTCTTGGTGCTGAAGCCGGTGTTGAGGGCGAGCATGCCGGCCGGGTCGGTCCGGGTGGTCTGGGCGCCGACGGTGATGACGCTGGAGCGGGTGGCGTCGAGGTAGGTGGCACGCAGCAGGCGGACGCAGCCGGCCCGGGCGAGGGCCTGGGCGAGCTTGGGGTCGTAGGCGCCGGTGCAGTCGCTGTCGGGGGCGACCGCGATCCGGGTCCAGGTCCGGTCGGCGCCGCCGGGGCCGACGCCCAGGCCCTCGACGGTGCGGGGGAAGAGGGTGTCGACCGGGGTGTTGCGCCAGGCGTCGCGGCCCTTGGCGAAGGTGGCCTGGGCGGTGGGCGGGGCGTCCTGGGGGTCGTCGGTGAGCCAGCTGCCGGCCGCGGCGCCGCCGAGCAGGCCGATGCCCAGGACGAGGCAGGCCGCGGCGGCGAGCACCCGGCCGGCGGGGCGGCGGCCGGCGGGGAACCGGCGGGTGGGTGCCGGGCCGGGGACAACTCCCCGTGGTGGGCGGGGAGTTGTGGGCCAGGGCTGGTGCGGGGCCGCGGACGGGCCGCCCGGCGGCGGGGTGGGCGCCGGGCCGGCGGGTTCCTGGGGGCCGTTCCACAGGTTCTGGCTGTTGGCCAGGTGGAAGGCCGCGGTGTCGCGGAACGCGGCCGGACGCCCGGCCGGGCGCGGCGGCGCGGCGGGGGCGGGCGGCGACGGGGGGTGGGGT